>NZ_JBVVPU010000010.1:0-170597 GCF_055811295.1 Mesorhizobium sp. WSM4871
TCGCTCAACTGCCTCTCCAAAGAATCCTTTCTCTGTCTAAACTCAACCCCAAAATCGCCATATGCGATTCCCCTGCCCGCAAGGGGGAGATTGGCAGCTTCGGCGCGGTCGCTTCCCGAACGTGCCTCACCCCCGCCCGTTCACCAGATCTCCGACGATATCGTATTGGCCGGAAATACGCATCTTGTAGACCTCGTAGTTCTCCATCACGCGCTGGACGTAACTTCTTGTTTCCGTGTAGGGAATCCGTTCGATCCAGTCGACGACGGCATCCACGTCCTTGCCGCGCGGGTCGCCATACTTTGCCACCCATTGGGCGGCGCGGTTGGGGCCGGCATTGTAGCCGGCAAAGGTCAGCACGTAAGAGCCGTTGAAGCGGCCGAGCTGTTCGCCGAGGAAGGCGGCGCCCAGCGTCGCATTGTAGCCGGCATCGGTGGTCAGCCGCGCCTGCGAGAAAGTCATGCCGGCCTTCTTCGCCAATTGTTTGGCGGTCCCCGGCATGAGCTGCAAGAGCCCGCGCGCACCGGCGCTGGACACCGCGCCGATGTTGAATTCGCTTTCCTGGCGGGCGATCGCATAGGCCAGCGCCTTGCCGGAGCCGGAAATGTTGGCGGTATCGGGAATGACGCCGAGCGGATGCGACAGCGCGCCGACGTCGATGCCGCGCGCCCCGGCGATCTTGCCGACTTTCAGCGCCAGGAAATGATTGCCCTGCTTTTCCGCCATCACGGCGAGCAGCGCCAGTTCTCCCGGACTGGTCAATTGCCCGGCAAGGTCGCGGTAAAGCGTGTCGGCATAGCGCTCGTAACCTGCCTCCTGCAGCCGCTTGATGGCGCTGACGGCCTCGCGGCCGGCGAAATTGCGGCGGTCGGTGTTATCAGGCGAGGGATAGGTGATATTGAGCACCTGCCGGCCGACCCGCTCGCCGGCGAGCTGGCCGTAGAAGGTGGTGCCGTATGTGGCGGCGCGGGTGAAATAGTCCTTGGCGCTGCCGGGGCCGCCAGCTTCGGCGGCGCGGCCGAGCCAGTAATAGGCGCGCGACAGCGACATCGGCCCCTGGGCGAGATCCGCGATCCGCGCAAAATGCTTGGCGGCGGTGTCGGGGTCGTTGAGGCCGCGCAGCGCGTACCAGCCGGCATGGAACTCCGCTTCCGCCGCGTTTGTGGCGCTTTCGGCGGCATGCGCCGCGACGATCTTGTAAGCGGTCTTCATGTCGCCCTGGTCGACCAGCTCGCGCGACAGCACCCGGCGCTCGACCCACCAGGCGTCCGGGTCGACCAGCGCGCCGCGGTCGGCGGGCGCCCGCATCACAACCGCAGCGGCATCGGAAAACTTCTCCTGCTTGCGCAGATATTCGGCCTCGGCAAAGAGATAGCCGCCAGCGCGCTGCGCCGTCGGCACCGCCTTCAGCAGTTTGGCGGCGTTCTTGTCGCCCCTGGATACCGCCGCCCAGGCGTCGGCCAGCGGCTCAGCGCCGGCGAGACCGGCGACCCGCAGCGCCGAATTGACCCGGTCGGCATAGAACATGCGCTCCATGCGGAAACGATGGTCGGCGGTCGGGATGAGCTTGCCGAACTCCCTGATGATATTGGCTTCGTCCCTGGCTTCGAGCTTTTCAGTGCGCCAGAACGGCGAGAGCACCGAGCGCGCCGCCTTGGCGTTGCCCAGCGCCACGTAGGAGCGTGCCAGGATCATCACGCCCTCTGGCGTCCGCGGCTGGCTGCCGCCAAAGGCCTGGACCACGACTTGCGGGGCGGGGTTCTCGCGGTAGAGCGCGCGCTCGCTGTTTTCGCGCAAGGCCATCGTGCCTGGCCAGGCCGGCAGCATCCTGGCGGCATCGGCAATGTCGCCGCTCGGCACCTGGTCACCACCATAGAGCGCGATCGCCCAGGCAAGGATATGCCGGTCGAGCGAATGGGCCGGCAGGCCCTCGCGCACCTGGCGCGCACGGGCAATGTCGCTGGCAGCCAGCGCATCGAGGCCGCTCTTCAACCTGGCGATACCGGCCGATGGCGAGGAATCTGGCCTGTCTTGCAGGCTCGGCATCGGGATGGCCGACGTGACCTGCACATCGACATTGCTGCCGACGGCCACGCCCGGCACCAGCATGGCAGCGACGCCAAGCAGAGCGAAAAGGTGAGGCCGTCCGGTCGGCATGGTTCGCGTCATTCCTGTCCTTGCACGGACCAAAAGGCACAGATGTTCTGAAGCCTAGTCGCCCGTGATGAAGAGCACGTAAACAAAAGCTTATCGAGGTCGTTCAAATTGCGCTTGCGGGTTCTTGCTTATGCATTTTGCTATTCCCCAAACCGGTTTCCACTTTTGGGGTGACATGCATTGACGCCATGCTTGCCGCGCAACAATGTCGAGACTATGGTGCGCCGCTTCGCTTTCGGCTAGAAGGCGCGCACGACAGACCAAGAGATTGTTTCGAAATTCGCTCTGGCGAGTCATATGGTGGTGGTTTCGAGAACCGGAGCGCAGCGGACATTTGGGTCCGTGAGCACCGGAAGCGCAGAAAACGCCATCAGATGACCGCCAAAGTAGAATTTCCAAACAGGCTCAGAGAAGTTCCAAGGAGTTGGACGACATGCTGAGAGGCTCGCTCACCGCGCTCGTGACACCGTTCGAAAAGAGCGGCCGTTTCGACGAGAAAGCCTTTCGTGCATTCATCGAATGGCAGCTCGGCGAGGGCACCACGGGCCTCGTCCCGGTTGGCACGACAGGCGAGTCGCCGACGCTGTCGCATGACGAGCATCGCCAAGTCGTCAAAGTCTGCATCGAGGTGGCCAAGGGCCGTGTTCCCGTCGTTGCAGGCGCCGGCTCCAACAACACCGAAGAGGCGGTCGGTCTGGTCCAGTATGCCGAGACGGCCGGCGCCGACGCGGTACTCGTCGTCACGCCCTACTACAACAGGCCGACGCAGCGCGGTCTCTATGCGCATTTCGCCGCTGTCGCGAAGGCGACGAAGCTACCGATCATCATCTACAACATCCCGCCACGTTCGGTGGTCGACATGACGCCCGAGACGATGGGCCGGCTGGCCCACGACTTCAAGAATATCGTTGGCGTCAAGGACGCCACCGGCAAGGTCGAGCGGGTTTCCGAGCAGCGCGCCACCTGCGGCAAGGATTTCATCCAGCTTTCGGGTGAGGATGCCTCGGCGCTCGGCTTCAATGCGCATGGCGGCGTCGGCTGCATCTCGGTGACGTCGAATGTCGCGCCCAGGCTCTGCGCCGAATTCCAGGAGGCGACGCTTTCCGGCGACAGCGCCAAGGCGCTGGATTTGCAGGACCGCCTGCTGCCGCTGCACAAGGCGATCTTCCTCGAGCCCGGCGTGTCCGGCGCGAAATACGCGCTGTCGAAGCTCGGCAAGGTCGAGAATGTGCTGCGTTTGCCGCTGATGACGGTCGAGGCCTCGACCGCCGAGAAGATCGATGCGGCGATGAAGCACGCCGGCTTGATTAACTAGGGATGAGGCGCCACCTCTCCACATCATGAATCAAGTCAGAAAAGCCGATCCCAACAACAAGACCGTTGCGGAAAACCGCAAGGCGCGGTTTTCCTATGAGGTGCTCGACACGATCGAGGCCGGCCTGGTGCTGACCGGCACCGAGGTCAAGTCGCTGCGCCAGGGCCAGGCCAACATCCAGGACAGCTACGCCTCGGTCGAAGGCGGCGAGATCTGGCTGATCAATTCCTATCTGCCGGAATATCTGCAGGCCAACCGCTTCAACCACGAGCCGCGCCGCCGCCGCAAGCTCTTGCTCAACAAGCGCGAGATGGCGAAACTGTCACAGAGCGTCGACCGCGAAGGCATGACGCTGGTGCCGCTGAAAATCTATTTCAACGACCAGGGGCGCGCCAAGCTCTTGCTCGCCGTCGGCCGCGGCAAGAAGCTGCATGACAAGCGCGAGACCGAGAAACAGCGCGACTGGTCGCGTGAGAAGGGCCGGCTTCTAAAAGAGCGTGGCTAAGCTTGAAGAGCCGGATCCTCCTCTGGGGCACGGCTGGCCTGGTTTTTGCGGGTCTCGTCGCGGCCGGCGGCCTTTTCTATTTCCATACGTTCTCGCCGGACCGTGACAGATTTCCGGTCAGGGGCATCGACGTTTCCCACCATCAGGGCAAGATCGACTGGCAACGTGTTGCCGCCGACGATGTCGCCTTCGCCGTCATCAAGGCAACCGAAGGCGGCGACCATGTCGATGACGCCTTCGCCACCAATCTGAGTGAGGCCAGGGCTGCCGGCCTTGCCGTCGGCGCCTATCATTTCTTCACCTTCTGCCGGCCGGGTGCCGATCAGGCGAGGAATTTCATCTCCATTGTGCCGCGCGATCAGCCTCTATTGCCGCCGGTGGTGGACGTCGAATTCGGCGGCAATTGTCCGCAGCGGCCGTCGCCCGAGCAGTTGCAGGCCGAGCTCTCGGCGTTTCTCGGCCCGGTCGAGGCAGCGTTCGGCAAGACAGCGATCGTCTATGTGACGGACGAGGCCGCCAGGATCTATGCCGAACAGATCGCCGGCCGCCCGCACTGGCGCCGTTCGCTGGCGCTGCGGCCAAGCCACGACAACTGGATCTACTGGCAGTACCACGACAAAGGCCGTGTTAACGGCATCGTCGGCGACGTCGACCTGAATGTTTTGCAGGGTGGACCGGAGAAATTGGCCGAGCTGTTTGCCGCGACGCTTTCCGGTTCTATTCCTGCAGAAACGCCGCGATCTCCTTGAACAGGTTGAGGAACATCTCTGCTGTCGAAACGCCGATTGTAGCGCAGGGTGACTGGAATCCTTTGCTCACGCCGCGGCTTGTGACGCCTGCGGGCCGAGCATCACATTCGCATCGCCCCAGGCCTTGAGCGCTGTGATTACCGGCTCCAGGCTCCTGCCGCGCGGCGTCAGGCTGTATTCCACCTTCGGCGGCACCTCGGCATAGACTTTGCGGGCGATGAGCCTATCGGCTTCCAACTCGCGAAGCTGGTTGGTCAGCATGCGCTGCGTGCAGTTCGGAATGCGTCGACGTATCTCGTTGAAGCGCAGCGTGCCTTCGAACAGATGATAGAGCACGACGCCTTTCCACTTCCCGTCGATGTAGCGGAGCGTGCCCTCCACGGTGCAGCCGGGGCTGCAATCGAATCGCTCATGGCGAATGCGCGGCATGACGGTATCCTTTTCGACACTATGTGCATTATATGTGCATTCTTGCGCTTGACGCACATAATCCGCATCTGTGTCCTAGACAACGCTCAACAGCAATCGCGGAGATCAGAATGCGCGCCGTCGGCTATCAAATCCCAGCTCCCATTACCGATGGGTCGTCTCTCGTCGATATCGACTTGCCCAAACCAGAGCCGAAAGGCCGTCAACTGCTGGTCGAGGTGAAGGCGATCTCGGTCAATCCGGTCGACACCAAGATTCGGAAAAGCGCCAAACCCGAAGCCGGAAGCTGGCGCGTGCTTGGTTGGGACGCCGCCGGCCGGGTCGTCGCCACGGGTCCGGATGCCAACCTGTTCAAGCCCGGAGACGACGTCTTCTATTCCGGTGCGCTGGCGCCGCAAGGCACCAATGCCGAGTTCCACCTCGTCGATGAGCGCCTTGTCGGCCGCAAGCCCGGCTCGCTTGACTATGCGCCGGCGGCGGCGTTACCGCTGACGGCAATTACCGCCTTTGAGGCGCTGTTCGATCGCCTTGACGTGAAGAAGCCGGTCGTAGGCGCCGCGAATGCCATCGTGATCATCGGCGGTGCAGGCGGCGTCGGTTCAATTGCGGTCCAGCTTGCGCGACAGCTGACCGATCTGACCGTGATCGCCACCGCATCGAGGCCTGAAACACGTGACTGGGTGCTTGGGCTTGGTGCCCATCACGTCGTCAATCATTCCAGGCCGCTCGCTGCAGAAGTCGCAGCCCTCGGCACCGGCGCACCGGCCTTCGTGTTCTCTACGACCAACACTGACAAACACCTGACCGAAATCGCCGAATTGATCGCACCGCAGGGCCGTTTCGGGTTGATCGACGACCCCCAGACGCTCGACATCAATCCGTTCAAGCGCAAGAGCGTTTCGGTCCATTGGGAACTGATGTTCACCCGCTCGCTGTTCGAGACGCAGGACATGGCCGCGCAGGGCGAGTATCTGAACGAATTGGCACGGCTTGTCGACGCCGGCACTATCCGCACCACATTGAGCGAGACGTTCGGTCGTATCAATGCCGCCAATCTGAAGCGCGCCCATGCGCTGATCGAGACCGGCAAGGCCAAGGGCAAGATCGTGCTGGAAGGCTTCTGACAGCGTTCGACTCTAGGCCTGCAGAAACGCCGCTATCTCCCTGAACACATTGACGAACATCGCTTCGGTCAAAACACCGGTATTGGTGTTGTAGCGTGAGCAGTGATAGCTGGAAAATAGCGCAATGCCGCCGATTTGCTGCTGTCCGCCGTGCTTGAAGGGATGGGCGGCGACACGCCCGCCCAGCGCCCGCACGGTCGACTGGTGGGCGATCGAGCCCAGCGCCAGCACGGCGCGCAGATTGGGAAACCGCGCAATCGTCGGCACCAGGAACGTCCGGCAGGTGGCAATCTCCGCACCCACGGGCTTGTTCTCCGGCGGCACGCACCGCACCGCATTGGTGATCGCCGTCTGGACAAGCTCCAGCCCGTCGTCGGGCCGCGCCTTGAATTCGCCGCGCGCCAGACCGTGCGCGATCAGCGTGCCGTAGAGCAGGTCGCCGGCATAGTCGCCGGTGAAGGGGCGCCCGGTTCGGTTGGCGCCGCGCAGGCCGGGCGCCAGCCCGACGATCAAAAGCCGCACCGCATCCTCGCCCCCGGACGGCAGGAAAGTCGGCACCGGCGCGTTGAACCAGGATGGTTCGCGGCGCCGCCATTCGGCAATGAAATCATGCAGCCGCGGGCAAAGCGGGCAATTGCGGTCGGGTTCCGGGGAGGCGACCAAGGGGGCAGGGGCCGCAGCGGTCAAGGCCACCGCCGTCAAAAGTCGTCCTCGTCGACTTCGGCCGGCTCGGGCCGGCGCACCGGCCTTTCGGACGGATCGCGGCCCACATCGTTCTTCAGCGTCATCAGATCGATGAAATGGTCGGCCTGGCGGCGCAGATCGTCGGAGATCATCGGCGGCTGCGAGGCCATGGTCGAGACGATCGACACCTTGCGGCCGCGCCGCTGCAGCGCCTCGACCAGCGTGCGGAAATCGCCATCGCCGGAAAAGATGACATAGTGGTCGACGACATCGGCGAGCTCCAGTGCATCGACCGTCAGTTCGATGTCCATATTGCCCTTGATCTTGCGGCGGCCGGTCGAGTCGGTGAATTCCTTGGCCGGCTTGGTCACCACCTTGAAGCCATTATAGTCGAGCCAGTCGATCAGCGGCCGGATCGAGGAATATTCCTGATCCTCGACCAGCGCCGTGTAATAGTAGGCGCGCAGCAGGTAGCCGCGCTTCTGGAAGCTCGACAAAAGCTTGCGGTAATCGATGTCGAAGCCGAGCGCGCGAGACGTGGCGTAGAGATTGGCGCCGTCGATGAAAAGGGCGATTTTCTCACGAGGATCGAACATGGAAATATCCTTTTTCGAAATAAACGGTCGTCTAAATGCGTGAGTGACTATCGGTCCGCCCTTAATAAACCGGCTGACCTCTCATCGTTCGAGATAACGCCAGTTTTGCGGCAATCCAAGGGTGCGGTGCTGTACTGCAAGCAATTGTGATCGGACGCCGGATCGTCGCTCGCTGTCGGCGCCCCGAATCACGGTGTTGAATCCCGGTATTGGCCCAGCCCGGCCCCATATTGCCGTGAAGCTTGTATTTTGGCGGCGTTCGGGTTATGGACCGCGCCTGTTTTCCATCAAATCCATCGCATGAAAGGGGCAATCCATGGCCCGCGTAACCGTTGAAGATTGCATCGACAAGGTCGACAACCGCTTCGAGCTGGTGCTGCTCGCCGGTCATCGCGCCCGTCAGATCAGCCAGGGCGCGCCGATCACCGTTCCTCGCGACAACGACAAGAACCCGGTCATCGCGCTGCGCGAGATCGCGGACGAGACGCTGTCGCCCGACGACCTCAAGGAAGATCTGATCCACTCGCTGCAGAAGCATGTCGAGGTCGATGAGCCGGAAGCCGACGGCGAGGCCATCGCCGACCAGACCGGTACTGCCGTTGCAGCGACCGACGCCGACGACGCCGAGGACAACATCGCTTTCGACCGCATGACCGAGGAAGACCTGCTGGCGGGCATAGAAGGCCTGGTGCCGCCGGAAAAAAGCGACGACTATTGATCCTTGGCATAGCTGCCGACACTTTCGTATCGGCAGTTTCGTGGCTATCTATGACATGCGCCGCATTCCAGTGCGGCGCATGATTCATTTCAGCACCGCGAGATCCCGCCCATGATGCGTCAGTATGAGCTTGTCGAGCGCGTCCAGCGCTACAAGCCTGACGTCAACGAGGCGTTGCTCAACAAGGCCTATGTCTATGCCATGCAGAAGCATGGCCACCAGAAGCGCGCCTCCGGCGATCCCTATTTCTCGCATCCGCTCGAAGTCGCCGCCATCCTCACCGAAATGCACATGGACGAGGCGACCATTGCGGTTGCCCTGCTGCACGACACGATCGAGGATACCACCGCGACGCGGGCCGAGATCGACGAGCTGTTCGGCCCGGAAATGGGCAAGCTGGTCGAGGGCCTGACCAAGCTGAAGAAGCTCGATCTCGTCTCCAAAAAGGCCGAGCAGGCGGAAAACCTGCGCAAGCTCCTGCTGGCGATCTCGGAAGATGTGCGCGTGCTTCTGGTCAAGCTCGCCGACCGTTTGCACAATATGCGTACCCTCGACCATGTGCCGGAGGCCAAGCGCCTGCGCATCGCCGAGGAGACGATGGATATCTACGCGCCGCTGGCCGGGCGCATGGGCATGCAAGGCATGCGCGAGGAGCTGGAGGAGATCGCCTTCCGCTTCATCAATCCGGAAGCCTATCGCGCCGTCACCGCGCGGCTCGCCGAAATCTTCGAGCGCAACAAGGGGGTGCTGTCCGAGATCGAGAAGTCGCTGTCCACGCTGTTCGACAAATACGCGATCAAGGCCGAGGTCAAGAGCCGCCAGAAGAAGCCGTGGTCGGTGTTTCGCAAGATGGAGGCCAAGGCGCTGTCTTTCGAGCAGCTCTCCGACATCTTCGGCTTCCGCGTCGTCGTCGAGACGGTCGAAGACTGCTATCGGGCGCTCGGCGCTATTCACATCACCTGGTCGATGGTGCCCGGCCGCTTCAAGGATTACATCTCGACGCCGAAGCAGAACGACTATCGCTCGATCCACACCACCATCGTCGGGCCGTCGCGCCAGCGTGTCGAGTTGCAGATCCGTACCCAGCAGATGAACAAGATCGCCGAATACGGCGTTGCCGCGCATTCGATCTACAAGGATACCGGCGGCAAGGTGAACGGAACCGTCCATGCGATCTCGAAGGAGACCAACGCCTATGCCTGGCTGCGGCGCACCATCGAGCAGCTTGCCGAAGGCGACAATCCCGAGGACTTCCTCGAAAACACCAAGCTGGAGCTGTTCCAGGACCAGGTGTTCTGCTTCACCCCCAAGGGCATGCTGATCGCGCTGCCGCGAGGCGCCACGCCGATCGACTTCGCCTATGCCGTGCACACCGATGTCGGCGACACCTGCGTCGGCGCCAAGGTCAATGGCCGCATCATGCCGTTGATGACCGAACTGAAGAACGGCGACGAGGTCGAGATCATCCGCTCCAAGGCGCAGGTGCCGCCGGCGGCCTGGGAATCGGTCGTCGTCACCGGCAAGGCGCGCTCGGCGATCCGCCGCGCCACCAAGAATGCCATTCGCAAGCAGTATTCGGGTCTCGGTATCCGCATTCTCGAACGCGCCTTTGAACGGTCCGGCAAGACCTTCACCAAGGAAAGCTTGAAGTCGGTGCTGCACCGGCTGGCGCGCAAGGACATCGAGGATGTGCTGGCCTCGGTCGGCCGTGGCGAGCTTGCCTCCACCGATGTCATGAAGGCGGTATTCCCGGACTACAAGGACGAACGCGTGACGCTGGCAGCACCCAAGCAGCGCGAGGAGGGCTGGTCGAAGATCCGCAACGCCGCCGGCATGCTGTTCCAGATCCCCGGCCGCGCCGCGCGCAAGGACAAGAACCAGCCGCGCGACGGCGCCGTGCCGATTCGCGGTGTGCGCGGCGACCTGCCGGTGCGCTTCGCGCCGGAAGGCGCCGTGCCCGGCGACCGCATCGTCGGCATCATCCAGCCGGGAACCGGCATCACCATCTACCCGATCCAGTCGCCGGCACTGCAGGCCTTCGACGACCAGCCCGAGCGCTGGATCGATGTGCGCTGGGACATAGACGAGCGCACCAAGGAGCGGTTTCCCGCACGCGTCTCGGTCACCGCCATCAATGCGCCGGGTTCGCTGGCCGACATCGCCCAGGTCGTTGCCTCGAATGACGCCAACATCCATACCTTGTCGATGGTGCGCACGGCGCCCGATTTCACCGAAATGCTGATCGATCTCGAAGTCTGGGATTTAAAACACCTGAACCGGCTGCTGTCGCAGCTCAAGGAAAATTCGAGCGTCAGCGATGCAAGGCGCGTGAATGGGTGAATAGTGAATAGTGAATAGTGAAAGAAGAGACGCGTTCACTACTCACTATTCACCCATTCACCATTCACCATTCACCATTCGCCATGGACATGGAGCGAGCAATGAACACCGATGAAGTGCTGGGCATTTTCCGCGAAGCCGGCGCCGTTCTCGAAGGGCATTTCATCCTGACGTCGGGGTTGCGGAGCCCGGTCTTCCTGCAGAAGGCCCGCGTCTTCATGCATGCCGACAAGACCGAGCGCCTGTGCAAGGCGCTGGCCGAAAAGATCCGCGCCGCCGTGCCAGGCCCGATCGACTATGTCGTCGGTCCGGCGATCGGCGGGCTGATCCCGGCCTATGAAACCTCGCGCCATCTTGGCGCGCCGGCAATCTGGGTCGAGCGGGAAGGGGGCGAGTTCAGGCTCCGCCGCTTCGAGATCGCCAAGGGGTCGCGCGTCGTCATCGTCGAGGACATCGTCACCACCGGCCTGTCTATCCGCGAGACCATCGACTGCCTGCGTGCGCTCGGCGCCGAGGTCGTTGCCGCCGCCTGCATCATCGACCGCTCGGCTGGCAAGACCGATGTCGGCGTGCCGCTGATCGCGCTCGCCGAATATGAGGTTCCAGCCTATCCGGCCGACAGGCTGCCGCCCGAACTCGCCGCCATAGCGGCCGTCAAGCCCGGCAGCCGCAATATCTGATGCCGCCATGCATGAAAACAAGCACTTGAGCGCGTCGCTTGAATCTCTTCGGGAGCGGTGCGCGCCGACCGCGGCGCCGTCGTGATCGCCGGGATCGACCATTTCGTGCTGACGGTTCGCTCGGTGGACGACGCCTGTGACTTCTACCAGCGTGTGCTTGGCATGAAGCGCCACGACGAGCCGAACCGGCCGACGGCGCTGCTGTTTGGATTACAAAAGATCAATCTGCATGAGGTCGGGCGCACCTTCGAGCCGAAGGCCAAGGCGTCGACGCCGGGTTCAGGCGATTTCTGCCTGGTCGCCGCAAGGCCGCTTGCCGAAATCCGTGCCAGCCTCGCCGCCAACAACGTTGCCATCGAAGTGGGGCCGGTTGAGCGAATCGGTGCCCGTGGTCCGATGATGTCGCTCTATTTCCGCGACCCGGACGGCAATCTGGTCGAGGTCAGCGACTATGGATTGTAGATCGCCACGGATTGTCTGCTGATTTCCACGGCGACTGCGCCTCCTCAAATCCGCCGCGATTGTACCATCCTCGAAGCGGCGAAGCGCCGGCACAGACAACACCGGTGCAGACAAGGGGCCGCACGCAGCTTCGGTTGTTCGGCGGCCGCAGTATCGCTATATCAAAGTCGTTGTTGCCTTTCGATGACCGCAAAGCGCAAGATGTGGACGTCGAGCCCTTGGCCCGCGATGGTCGAGCGTGGTGAACCGGGAACTGGAACAGAGTGCTTTTTCGACGCCGCAAGCCTGATGGTGTTCTCGAGCGCGTGCGTACCTATCTGTGGCCGCGCCGCTCGTTTTCGCGCTCGCTGCGGTATTTTTCCAAGCGCATCCTGCGGCTGAAAGCCACTCCGCATGCCGTGGCGGCCGGCGTCGCGGCGGGCGTTTTCGCCTCGTTCTTTCCGCTCGGCTTTCACTTCATCATCGCTTTTGCAGTCTCATGGGTGATAGCAGGCAATCTGGTGGCGGCGGCACTCGGTACCGCACTTGGCAATCCGCTGACCTTCCCGCTGTTGTGGGGCGCCTCCTGGGAGACCGGCAAGCTGATCCTGCATGAGCGCCTGCCGGCGCACGGGCCGCCCACGCATCTCGGCGACATGCTGCACAACCTTGCCTTTTCGCAATTGTGGGGACCGATACTGAAGCCGATGACGATCGGCGCGGTGCCGCTTGGCCTGACCTTCGGGCTTGTGTTCTACGGCATCACGCGCTGGGGCATGGCCACCTTCCGCGAGCAGCGGCGCAAGCGCCTGGCCGAGAGAGCCGGCAGGACCGGGCGGGAAGTTCCCGCGGAATGATTATCGGCATCGGCAGCGACCTGATCGATATCAGACGCATCGAAAAATCGCTGGAACGCCATGGCCAGCGCTTCATCCAGCGCATCTACACCGAGGTCGAACAGGCCCGTTCCGAAAACCGCGGCGCTCGTGCGGCCTCTTACGCCAAGCGCTTTGCCGCCAAGGAGGCGTGCGCCAAGGCGCTGGGCAGCGGCATCGCGCAAGGCGTGTTCTGGCGCGACATGGGCGTCGTCAACCTCGCCAGTGGCAAGCCGACCATGGCGCTGACCGGCGGGGCTGCCGATCGGCTGGCCAAAATCCTCCCTGCGGGGCACACAGCGGCAATCCACCTCACCATCACCGACGAATTTCCGCTTGCTCAAGCCTTTGTGATCATCGAGGCGTTGCCGGTCGAAGAAGCGCCACATTGATTGCATCTGACCACCGGCATGACGTTGCCCAGCGCGCGCCGAGACTCTATACCAACCAACGCACAATCGAGGACGACATGAGCGTGGCTGAAAAATCCCAGAAGAAATCCGGCGGGCTTGGCGAAACCGTCAGCGTCATCGTCCAGGCGCTTTTGCTCGCGCTGGTCATCCGCACGCTCCTGTTCCAGCCGTTCTCGATCCCCTCCGGGTCGATGCGGCCGACATTGCTGGAGGGCGACTATCTCTTCGTCACCAAATGGTCCTACGGCTTTTCCCGGTATTCGCTGCCGTTCGGGCCTGATATCTTTTCGGGCCGCATCTGGGGCGCCGAGCCCAAGCGCGGCGACGTGGTGGTGTTCAAGTTCCCGCCGGATCCTTCCGTCGACTACATCAAGCGCGTCGTCGGCCTGCCGGGCGACAAGATCCAGGTCAAGGACGGCCAGCTCTTCATCAACGGCGTGGGCGTGCCGCGCCAGAAGGTCGGACAGATCGACAATCGCGATATCACCGAGGAAAACGGACCGGTCGACGTCTATCGCGAGACCCTGCCGAACGGCGTCAGCTATGACACGCTCGACCTGACGCCGAATTCGATCGGCGACAATACCAAGGAATTCGATGTGCCGCCCGGTCACTATTTCATGATGGGCGACAACCGCGACAACTCCGCCGACAGCCGCTTCACTGTCGGTTTCGTGCCGGACGAGAATTTGGTCGGCCGCGCCAATATCATCTTCTTCTCGATCGCCGGCGGCGCCAGCCCGCTCGAAATCTGGAAGTGGCCGTCGCAGATGCGGGCGTCGCGCCTGTTCCACTTCGTCAACTGATGGCTTTGAAACGCCCGACTGGCGAAACATTGGCTGGTGCGGTGGAGGCCAGGACAGGGCATGCATTCAGGGACATGCGGCTGCTCGAGACCGCGCTGACCCATTCCAGCGCAGTCAAGGCGGTCAGGAACAATGAGCGTCTGGAGTTTCTCGGCGATCGGGTGCTTGGCCTCATCGTCGCCGACATGCTTTTTCAGCAGTTTCCCGACGCTCCTGAAGGAGAAATCGCGCCGCGCTTCAACGCACTGGTCGATTCGCGCACATGCTCCGACATCGGCATTGAAATGGAGCTGGAAGATCTGGTCCGCGCCGACGCTGCCTTGAAGTCGCGGTCGCGGGGCTCGGGCGGCAATTATCTCGCCGATGCGGTAGAAGCCCTGATTGCGGCGATTTACGTCGATGGCGGCATCGATGCTGCTCGACGTTTCGTCCTGCGTTACTGGGAGCCGCGCTCCAGCATGGTGGTCGTCAAGCCACCCAATCCCAAATCCGAATTGCAGGAATGGGTTGCCAAAACCAGCGATGCCCGTCCTGAATATGTGATCCAAAACCGCGAAGGGCCGGACCACCAGCCCGTTTTCACGGTTTCGGTACGGGTTGACGGTTTTGCGCCGTCAAGCGGCACAGGCGGTTCGCGCAGGGCTGCCGAAGAAGCGGCGGCCTCGGCATTCCTGCTTCGCGAAGGTGTCTGGCCTAACCAAGGGGGTGCGGTATGACCGCCACCGAAGACGCCGCCCCGCCTGCGGAAGCCGCCGCTACCCGTTCGGGTTTCGTCGCGCTGATCGGCGCGCCCAATGCCGGAAAATCGACGCTGGTCAATCAACTGGTCGGCGCCAAGGTGTCGATCGTCACCCACAAGGTGCAGACCACCCGCGCGATCGTGCGCGGCATCGCCACGCATGAGAATGCGCAAATCGTCTTCGTCGACACGCCCGGTATCTTCAAGCCGAAGCGGCGGCTGGACACGGCGATGGTGACCACAGCCTGGGGCGGCGCCAAGGATGCCGATGTCGTGCTGCTGCTGATCGATGCCGAACGCGGCATCAGGGGCGATGCCGAGGCCATCCTCGAACGGCTGAAGGACGTCCGCCAGCCAATGGTGCTGATCCTCAACAAGGTCGACCGGGTCAGACCCGAGGCGCTTTTGGCCCTGTCCGCGGCAGCGAATGAAAAAGTGCCCTTCAAGCGCACCTTCATGGTTTCGGCGCTGACCGGCTCCGGCTGCAAGGATTTGCTCGACTATCTCGCACAAGCCCTGCCGGCCGGCCCCTGGTATTATCCGGAGGACCAGATCTCCGACCTGCCGATGCGCCAGCTCGCCGCCGAGATCACCCGCGAGAAGCTGTATCTCAGGCTGCACCAGGAACTGCCCTATTCCTCGCATGTCGAAACCGAGAAATGGGAAGAAAAGAAGGACGGCTCGGTGCGCATCGAGCAGGTCATCTATGTCGAGCGCGACAGCCAGAAGAAGATCGTGCTCGGCCACAAGGGCGAGACCATTCGCGCCATAGGCCAGGCGGCGCGCATGGAGATAGCAGGCATCCTCGAACAGAAGGTGCACCTCTTCCTGTTCGTCAAGGTGCGCGAGAACTGGGGCGACGACCCCGAGCGCTATCGCGAGATGGGGCTGGAGTTTCCGCATTAGGGTTCCATGGACGGCAAGCTGAATATCGATACAGCTCTCGTCAGCCGACTGGTCGCCACCCAATTCCCCCGGTGGAAGCACCTTGCGGTCAGGCCGGTTGAACCAGGCGGCTGGGACAACAGGACTTTTCACCTCGGCGACGAGATGCTCGTGCGGCTGCCGAGCGCTGCCGCTTATTCCCTGCAAGTCGAAAAAGAGCATCGCTGGTTGCCAAGGCTGGCGCCGCTGCTGCCGCTGCCGATCCCGGTGCCCCTGGCGATGGGGATCCCGGCCGAGAGCTATCCCTGGCATTGGTCGATCTATCGCTGGATCAACGGTGAGACGGCAAGGCGGGAGCGTATCGCCAGCCTGTCGCAATTCGCAGCAAGCCTGGCCAAGTTCCTGGTCGCCTTGCAACGGATCGATCCCACCGGCGGGCCGCCGCCCGGGCAGCACAACTTTTTTCGCGGCGGACCGCTCAGCGTCTACGATGGCGAAACCAAACAAGCCATTGCCGCCCTCGACGGCAGGATCGACACCGAGGCCGCGAATGCGGTCTGGGAGGCAGCCCTTGCCGCGACGTGGCATGCCGCTCCCGTCTGGTTCCATGGCGACGTCAGTTGGGGAAACCTGCTGGTGAGGCACGGCCGGCTGAGCGCCGTGATCGACTTCGGCACGTCGGGCGTGGGTGATCCCTCATGCGATCTGGCGATTGCGTGGACGCTGTTCGAAGGCAAGAGCCGGGATGCCTTTCGCGCCGGTCTTCCTGCCGATGAAGCCATGTGGGCGCGTGGCCGCGGCTGGACGCTGTGGAAGGCGCTGATCACGCTCGCCGGACACATCGACGTCAATCCGGTCGAAACTGAAAAGTCCCGACATGTGATCGACGAGGTGCTTGGCGACCACGCGCGCGGGACGTGATGCCGCCGCAAATTGGCCTATCCACGCTGTCCGAGTGCAAGCAGCACGCCGCTGACAAGGTGCTCCACGTCGGACGGATTTTCGAACGGAACGCCTGTCCTCGCATAGTCGATCGGCGAAAAACCGGATCCGTCGGCGTTGATGAACGCGGCCTGGCGCCTCGCCGCCTCCATCTTGCCAAGCTGCGCGTAGCAGGCGGCAAGTCGTGTCCTGATCCACGGTGTTGGCCGAGTTGCCAGTTCCAGCGCCTCGGCAGCTGGCAGGTATTCGCCAAGCATATAGAGCGCGAGCGCGCGGTCGTATTGATACCAGTGCGGATGGAGCGGGTTGATGCGAATGGCGCGCGCTAGCCAGGCGAGGCCATCGAGCGGTCGGCCGCGCATCGTCAGCAGATGTCCCATCTGCTCGATACAATCGGCATCATTTGGATTGAGTTCGAGCGCGATTCGCAAATGATGCTCGGCTGCCTCATGGTCGCGCATGTTGAGCCGCACCAGCGACTGGATGCGATGCGCAGTCGCCTGGTCGGGCGACAGTGCAATGCCGCGGTCTGCAAGATCGCGGGCTCCCTCAAGATCGGCCTCGCAGGTGGGCCCGAACTCGCTGTGCAGCACACGCGATAGTGCCAGATAGGTGTAGGCGAGGCCGTAGGCCGGATCCTTGACGATCGCTGCCTCGAAGAACGCCGCCGCTCCTTTCAGATCGCTTTGCGCCGGGTCGCGCAACAGGGCGACACCGCGCAGCACCAACTCATAGGCGGCAAGGCTGGTAACCGGCCGACGGGAGGCGCGCTGCAGGCCGGCATTGTTCACCCGCACCACCAGCCGACCGACGATCTCCTCGACAATATCCTGCTGAATGGCGAGCAGCCCGGCGCCCTCGACCTGGTATCGATCGCCCCAGAGCTGGGTCGCACTGGTGGCATCGACTAGGTTGACCGCAACGACGAAGCCATTTGCCTCCCGTCGCACCGACCCCTCGACGAGATATTCGGCGCCGATGCGCGAGCGGATCGCCGGCCACTCCGCGGGCGAGTGGGAGGCAAACGAAAAGCTCGAATTGCGCGCCAGGACCGTTATCGTGCCAAAGCGCGCCAGGCCATTGATAATGTCTTCAGCAAAGCCATCGACGATCGCTTCGTCAGCAGGACCGGTGCCGTCGTTACGAAATCTGAGCACCGCCACGATCGGCTGCGCACCGGCTTCGGGCACCGCTTCCGTCTCGGGCACCAGCATGTAGCCCCGCTTCGACACTGTTCGCACCAAGTCCCCGCCCAGCACCTTGCGGATTTCGCGGATCGACTGCGTTAGCGAATCCTCGGTGACGAAAACGCCGGGCCACACCGTGTCCATCAATTCCGATTTCGGCACCACGCGGCCGATGTTGCGGGCGAGATGCGTCAGCAATGCATAAGCCTTCGGCCGCAGGAAGGCCGGCTGATCGGCCCGGCTGAGCATGCCCTTGCCCAGGTCGAGCGTGAAACCGCTGAACTCAAATACCTGATCGGCGATCGAGACCGGCATCAAAAGGCCCACTCCGTGGAAGCCATGCCGGCATTGGGCTATGGCTGACGGGCTGGGTCAAGACCTCTGTTGTTTTGGGACTCCGACGAAAGGTCGCGGCACCCCCGACTACGGGCGCCGCGATCATCTGCAAATCTAGACTGCACTGGCGGCGGCAATCTCGGTTCGCGACCTGCGGGCGAAACTTTCGCTGCCGTAGAAGGCCACGATGGCAATTGCGATCGCCGCCCAGATCGCAACCCCGATCCATTGCTGCTGCACATAGTCGCCGCCGGTGAACACCTTGCCGAGGAAGCGCACGCTGTTCTGATGCGTGGCGTGCATTAGTATGGCGAGAAGCACGCTGCCGGTGTTCTGATAAAGCCAGGTGAACACCACTGCCGCCAGCACAACGTTGATCGTGCCATAGAGGCTGAGGTCGCCGACTAGACCAAGTGGGAAGTGCCAGATCGCCCAGATCACGCCGAGGATCAGGCCTCCGGCGAGCGCCGAGTGACCAGCCAGCAGACGTGGCGTCGCAAAGCCGCGCCAGCCGGGCTCCTCGCCAAGCGGACCGCTGAAAACCGCATACAGCGCAACGATCGGCAGTATCTGCAAGAAGGCAGGAATATTGCCCCAGGCGGGTGCTGCCGCGCCAAACAGCGGATTGATCAGGATCGAGGCCAGTTGCGCTCCGAACGGCAGGCCGAACGCCACCAGATACCAAAACGGATGGACCCGCCATTTCACCATCGAAGCGAGGATTGCCTTGACCGAGGCCCAGCCGCCGGCAAGTGCTGCAACGATCAAGCCGGCAACCATCGGCCCGAAGGTAAACCAGGGAATGCTGTCGCCACTCGACAAATAGAATGGGATGAAGGCCAGCCAGGTGAGGGCCAGCGCTAGCGAAAAGAAGGCGGTCAGCTGATGCCTTCGCACCAGGTTCAGGAAGGAAGTCATGTCCGGTCCTCGCGGCGGGCAGGGTCATGAGAGGTCGCCGGCTGCCCGATCGGTCGACTTGCGTCTGGGACTGAGCTAGCCGAACGGTTTCGGCAGGCGTCGACCGCGTCGGTCAACCCGTCCTTATTGGCACCTGCGCCGTTCAAAATCCCGAGCGGTTTCTGATGAATTTCCGATATTGTTGGCGCCGTCGGCGATTGCATTTCCTGCGTCAAGCTCAGCCAAATCTTGATTTCGCCACCGAAGCGGTGACAAGCTCCGTTCATGGAATGGCGCGATGAGGGAATCATCCTCGGCACCCGCAAGCATGGCGAAACCAGCGCCATCCTCGAGGTGATGACGCGCGCGCATGGCCGCCACCTCGGCCTGGTGCGCGGCGGCCGCTCGCGCAAGCAGCAGCCCGTTCTCCAGCCCGGCAACCGCGTCGACCTGTTGTGGCGGGCGCGGCTTGACGAGCATCTCGGCACCTTCCAGGCCGAGGCGATCGAGATGAATGCCGCCCGGCTGATGGATAGCGCCGTCGCCGTCTATGGGCTTCAGACCATGGCCGCGCATCTGCGCCTGCTGCCCGAGCGCGACGCTCATGGCGGCCTCTACGAGACGCTCGCCGTGATGATCGTCCACCTCGACGATGCCGATGCCGCCGGCGAACTGGTGGCGCGCTTCGAACTGCTCGTTCTCGATGAACTCGGCTTCGGCCTCGATCTCAGCCAGTGCGCGGCGACCGGCGCCAGGCAGGACCTTGCCTATGTCTCGCCGAAATCCGGGCGCGCGGTGTCGCGCCAGGCCGGCGCGCCATGGCGCGACAAGATGCTGCCGCTGCCCGCCTTCCTGCAGCGCGGCTCCGGCCTGCGCGCCGATCCGGCGGCGATCGAGGATGCTTTCCGGCTGACCGGCTTCTTCTTTTCTCGCCATGTCTACGAACCGCGTGGCATCGAGCCGCCCGGCGCCCGCGCCGGCTTCCTTGCGGCGCTGCGCAAGCACCATGCGCCCGGCAAGCCCGTCGTTGGAGAAGCCGTTCCCGGAGAGATTACCCGATGAGCGAAGTGGAACTCTATCCCGGCCGGGTCTCGCCGCTCGGCCTCGGCATCCCCACGTGGAAAGACGCCGATGCTGATCGATGCTAGCGGTGCAATAGAGCGGAACCGTAAACTGTTGCAGGCAAGCGCGTGGGCGATGGAGAACGTTGCACTTGGCAACGCGGCAATCGATGTCCTTCGCGCGTCCTGCGATTTGGACCTGAAGTCAGATGACCATGTAACAGTGCTGAGGCTGGCAATTAGGCTGATAAACACGGCAGGCGCTGCCGGTGACGCGGTGATGAGTGGATACTATCAGCCAGCCGCGGCCCTGATCCGGGACCTTATCGAGGTTGGCTTTTTGATTGATCTTTTTCGCCGTGAGCCAAAAAAAGTTGAGGAGTGGCGCCTAGGAGATCGTGGCTTGCGTAAGAAGGAGTTTTCAGCCTTTGAGCTTCGCAAGGCTCTAAATCGTCTTGATGGCTCTACCGAGAACAAGCGGAATGAAGCTTACCAGTATTTCACCTCGCATGGCACGCATGTCGATCCTGATGCGATTGCCCTCACATCACCTAATCGAATGACATTCGTCGGGCCATTTCCCGACCGAGATCGGTTGGTCGGACTTAGTTTTGACCTTGCTAGATACCTCGCTGCCGGCACCGAATATTTTATTCACTGGCTCCTGCTGCAACAATCCGGCACCGGGCCGAAAGTCGACATCGTTGCCGCTCACATCAACCGCTTTCGCGAGGTATGCAACGATATGGTCATTCGACAGACGGATCCCCGAGCATAGACAAGCTGCTGGCTTTCGGCATCGAAACATGCTCGATTTTTCCGGCGGCCAATCTGGCGGCCCGTTGAATCTGCCCGGCCGCCTTGCGGCCGTGGTGTCCGGTCGTCGCCTGGCGGCCGTAATTGCCCGCCGCTTGACGGCCGTATTTGAGTGTCAGTGAAACTGGTCTGGTTTGGGGGAACCGCCATGTTCGAAAGCCTGATCGGCCTTGTCGCCATTATCGCGCTGTTTGTCATCATTGCGCGCCAGCAGAGTCGCATCGGCCTGATCGAGCGCGAGCTTGGCGCGCTGCGCAGCCTCGTGCTTTCGGGCGCGCCTGTGGCTCCGCCGCAGCACAAGCCGGTGGAACCGGCCGCAAACGACAGCAAGCCGGCGGACGCAGCGGCAGCAGCGGTGGCCGATATTGTTTCGTCACCGAAGGACAAGGCTGCGCCAAAGCGATCGGCGAATGCTAAGATAGGCGAGGTCGAATCCGGCCCCTGGACCACGGGCAAAACGGCGCCGGCCGGGTTCGCGCCGGCAGAGCCGGCCGCCGCAACGGCTCAGAAACCCGACATCGAAACGGCGCTCGGCACCCGCTGGGCGGTCTGGGTCGGCGGCATCGCGCTGGCGCTGGGTGGCCTGTTCCTGATCCGCTACACCATCGAGGCCGGCATCTTCGGCCCAGGCGTGCGGCTAGGCATGGCCGCATTGCTCGGGCTGGTGCTGGTCGGCGGCGGCGAGTTCATCCGCCGCACTGGCTTCAGGCTGCCGGTGCAGGGCGCTGCCGGCGCCTATATTCCGGCGATCCTGACTGCGGCCGGCGCGTTCATCCTGTTCGGCACGGTCTATGCCGCGCATGGCGTCTACGGCTTCATCGGCCCGGCACTGGCCTTCACGCTGCTCGGCGCCATCGGCGTGGCGACCATTGCCGCGGCTCTCGTCCACGGCCAGGCGCTGGCCGGCATAGGCTTGCTCGGCGCGATGGTGACGCCGATGCTGATTGCCTCCGAGGCGCCCAATGCCTGGGCGCTGTTCGGCTATCTCGCGATCGTGCTTGCCGCCACCGCCATCATCGCCCGCATGCGCGACTGGCAGGCGTTGATGGCGGCCGCCTTTGTCGGCACCGGTATCTGGGTCGTCCTCTTTATGACCGATGCGCCGGGCGCCAACCTGCCGGTCATCCTGTTCATCGACGCCGTCACCCTGGCCGTGCTTGCCTTCGTTTGGCTCGGCCGTCTCGGTGGCGAAACGGAACCTGACAAGGGCGTCGACTGGCCCTCGATCGCCCCTGGTTTCTTCGTCGGTCTCTCGGCCTTGGCGTTGTTCGTCGACCCGGCTTACGCTGCCGCCAGTGGAGCCCTGGCTGGAGCAGCACTGATCGCGGCCCTGGTGGCGGCGGCGCTCTATCGGCCTCGGGCGCTGGCGCTCCTGCACGCCGCCGGGCTGGTGACGGTTCTGGTCTATCTCGGCATCATTCCGCCGACCTCGGTTGCCGCCGATTTTTCAGGCGGCGCTGTCGGCGTCGACGGCCAGCCGGCGCTGATATCCGACCCGCTGATGCTCAGGATCGGCATCGGTCTCGGGCTTGTTTTCATCGGCGCGGGCTTCTGGGCCGCGCGCAGGTTCGCGGCAACTGCCTGGGTGCGGTCCGCTTCATGGGCGGCATGGGGCGTCGTTGCGCCACTGGTCATTCTGCTGGCGCTCTGGTTCACCTTCGGCAATCTCGACCGCGATCTTGTCTATGCGGCGGCAGCGGCCCTTCTGGTCGCGGGCTTCGCCGCCGGCGGCGAGTGGATCGCGCGAGGCGAGGAACCTCCGCTGCAGGGTGGCGCGGCTGTGTCCTTTGCGCTCGGTGGTGCGGCGGTCGCCGGTCTGCTGATGCTGCATATGGCTTGCGGGTCCGGCTTGACCACCATTCTTCTGGGCGCCGCAGCCGTCGTGCCGGCGCTGGCCACGCGCTGGCGCGCCTATCCGGTGCTCGGCTGGATTTCGGTCGGTGCCGTCATCGCCGTGCTCGCTCGCGTCGCCTTCGATCCGACAATCGTCGGCGCCCAACTTCTGTCGACGACGCCGGTGTTCAACTGGCTGCTGCCGGGATATGGCGTGCCGGCGCTCGCCTTCGGCTTCGCCGCCTGGCAGCTCGCCAGCACTACCGATGGCCGGCCGCGCCTCGCCATGGAAGCGGCGGCGGCGCTGTTTGCGCTGCTGACCATCGCCATGCTGGTGCGTCACGCCATGCATGGCGGTGTCATCGACACCGGTGTGGTCACGCTCGCCGAGCAGGCGATCTACACGCTGATCGCCCTCGGCGCTGGCGCCGTCCTGGTCGCCATCGACATGCGCTCGCCGAGCTCGGTGCTGCGCTACGGCTCGATTGCCGCGGGCGTGGTCTCGGTCGCTTTCATCGTCATCCAGCATTTTCTCGCGCTGAACCCGCTGTTCACGGACGAATCGACCGGTCGGATCCCGGTGTTCGATCTCCTGTTCCTCGCCTATCTCCTGCCGGCGGTCGCTGCCGGGGGGCTTGCCCTCTACGTCAGAGACAAGCGGCCGAAATGGTATGCCGCGATGCTGGCGGTGGTGGCGGCAGTGCTCGCCTTCGCCTATGCGACACTGTCGGTCAGGCGGCTGTTCAAGGGCGAGTTCATCGGCCTGTGGAGCGGCCTCGGCCAGCTCGAGACCTACACCTATTCGGCGCTGTGGCTGGTCATCGGCGTGGCGCTGCTTACCGCTGGCGTCCGGCTGAAATCGCAGGTGCTGCGCATCGCATCCGCGGCGCTGATCTCGGTTGCCGTGCTCAAAGTCTTCGTCTTCGACATGTCGGAGCTGGAAGGCGTGCTGCGAGCGCTGTCCTTCATCGGCCTCGGCGCCGTGCTGATCGGCATCGGCCTGTTCTACCAGCGGCTGCTGACAAGGGCAGCGAAACCTAAGGAAGCGTAAGGCTCAAGCCAGATCGGTCTGCGAGAAATCATTGCCCTTGTAGAGCAGTGGGACTCGGTAGGACTTGGCACATGCATAGCTGAAGCAGTCGCCGAAGTTCAGCTTGGCGGGATGGCCGACATATCGACCGTAGTCGCGGGCGGCTTTGATGGCGAGTTCGCGAATGGCGGTATCCAGAGGAACTTCCACGGCCTTGAGTTCGGCCAGGAAGCCGATGACAATCGTTTGGCATTGATCGATCAGAGCAGGAGGTGTCGGAGCTTGATCGCCGCTTTCAGCTACAGATTTTCTGCGGGCTATCCCCAAAATCGCTTCAAACGCGGAACTGGGCGAGAAGTAAAGCGCATCGGCGGTTTCAATCCTTCCTAGCAAACGCTCTGCATCTGCCTCTCTCAAAATCAGTGTGATAATGGCGGAGGCATCAAGGAACATCGGATTCTCCCCATGCTTCGTCCATAAATTTCTTCATGTCGAAGGTGGGGTCATCAGGACCAAGTGCGCTCGCGGCATCCTGATACTTTTTGATGCGCTCTCGCAGGGGAAGCACGGCATAAGTTCGTTCTAGTTCGCGCTTGAGAGCGATCCGCACCGCCTCCGTCTTCGTGGGGGCCTTGATGGCAGACTGCAATTGACGAGCCAGCGCATCGACCTCGTCATCGCGAATGTAGAGGGACATATCGACTCCCCGTTTGGTGTATATTCCAAAATGAATATACTAAATATACGACATTGAATATACACCTTTGGCTATGCGCTTTCAATCTGAAATTTCTCGTCCCCGAGGCATAAATCTCGACAGGAAACCCCACGTCAGCCGGGAATAAACCGGTGCCCGCCAGCGTTGTTACATTGCTTGGGTGACCGGGGCGGCAGGCCGCTTCGCTTTGGCCGCTTGCGCTGCGCCGCGAAGACGCATTCAATCGGGATGACAGGGCGACCTCAGAATCAGCGGTCATGGACGAAAAGAAGGCAGCGATCCTTGGCGAAATACCGCGGCTGCGTCGCTACGCGCGCTCGCTGCTGCGCGACCGCGATTCCGCAGACGATCTCGTTCAGGACTGCCTGGAACGGGCGCTTGTGCGGCTCGACAACTGGCAGACTGGAGAAAGCCCCAGAAGGTGGCTGTTTACGATCATGCATCATTTGTTCATCGACCAGATGCGCAAGGTCAACCGGCGCGGTGAGGCCGCTATGCTGCCGCTGGAAGCAAGCGAAGCGCAGGCAGCGCCTGCCGAGCAGGTGGCGGGCATCGCCACGCGCGAGATCGTCGACGCGCTGCAGGCGATCAGCCCCGACCGGCGTGCGGCACTGGTGATGGTCGCCATCGAAGGCTTTTCCTATGCCGAGGCCGCCAACATCCTCGGCGTTCCCGCCGGTACATTGATGTCGCGCATCGCGCGCGGGCGTGAGGAATTGCGCGGATTGCTGGAGGACACCGCGCGCCGCCGCTCGATAAGGATCGTCGAGAAATGAGCCGGCACGATTTTTCCGAACGCGACATCCACATGGCCCTCGACGGCGAGTTGCCGGGCGACGAGCGCGCGGCGTATGACGCCTGGCTCGACGCCAATCCCGAAATGAAGGTGAAGAGCGCCCGCTATGTCGCCGACCGTGCCGCGCTCCATGCCGCCTTCGCCGGCGTGCTCGACGAGCCGGTGCCGGCGCGGCTGCAGAAAATCGTCTTGGGCGAGACGCCGGCAAGGACGGCGGGAGGGCGCTCGCGCTGGTGGCTTGCCGCTGCCGCGGCGGCGGTGCTGGCCGTCGGCGGCGCCGGTGGCTATGTCGCCGGTATCGACCGTCTGGGCCTGGAAGATCCCGTCGACGACCAACTCGCCGAGCAGGCGATCGCGGCCCATGTCATCTATGCCGCTGAAAAACGGCACGCGGTGGAAGTGCCGGCCAGCGACAAGGATCATTTGCAGACCTGGCTGTCCAACCGGGTCGGCCTGAAACTGGTCGCACCGGATCTGGCGGCGGAAGGGTTCCAGCTCGTCGGCGGCCGGCTGCTGCCCGCCGGCGATGGCAAGGCTGCGATGCTGCTCTACGAGGACGACAAGGGCGAGCGCATTTCCCTCTTCGTCACTTCCGAATCGGCCGGAAAAGCCAAGGGCACCTATGGATCGGAAGAAAACGGCCCCGAGGCTGTCTACTGGCTGGACAAGGGATATGCCTGCGCCGTCGTCGGCTCGCTGCCGCGCGCGCAACTGACCTCGGTGGCCAAGAACGCCTACAGCCAGCTTCTGGCCGGCCTGGCCGGCTGAAGGCGCCATCTTTTCAAAGCCGGTGCGACCGCTGGAACTGTCACAATTCGGCCCGAATCGAGGTGCGATAGCGCTTGACGAATGCTGGTGTTTCCGCCGGTGTGACCGATGTTTCGACCAGGGCCGTTTCCACAACCCAATCGAGGTTTTCTGAGCCCGCATGCCTGCCGAGATTCGCAAGGCCCGCGCGTCCGACGTCGATGACCTCGCCGCCATCGAGAAAGCTGTTTTCTCGAGCGACCGTATTTCCCGCCGCTCCTTTCGCCAGTTGATCGAGCGCGAGACCGCCGAGATGCTGGTCGCCGAAAGCGATGGCCGCATCGCCGGCTATGCGGTCGTGCTGTTTCGCAAGGGCAGCGGCGTCGCGCGGCTCTATTCGATTGCCGTCGGTTCCTTCTTCGGCGGGCTCGGCATTGGCCGCATGCTGCTGGAGCGGGCCGAGGAGGCCGCCTTCGAGCATGACCGCATGATGCTGCGCCTCGAAGTGCGCGAGGACAACAGTCGGGCGATCCGCATCTACGAGCAGAGCGGCTACCGCAAGATCGGCCGTGAACCCGGCTATTACGAGGACGGCGCCACTGCGCTTCGCTATGAGAAGGCGTTGCGCGGCGACATTCCGGTCGCCACCAGGGTGCCGTTCTACCAGCAGACCTGCGAATTCACCTGCGGCCCGTGCTGCCTGATGATGGCGATGGCCAATTTCGATCCCGGCTTCGTGCCGGATCCGGTCATGGAAATCCGTCTGTGGCGCGAAGCAACCACCGTTTTCATGATGTCGGGGCCGGGCGGCTGCGAACCGTTCGGGCTCGCTGTCGCCGGCTATGAAAGCGGGCTCTCGGCAGAGATCTACGTGTCCTTCTACGGCGCGCTGTTCCTGCAGTCGGTGCGCAGCCAGGACAAACGCCGGGTCATGGAACTGGCGCAGGTCGACTTTCGCCGGCGCGCGGAACTTTACGGCATCCCGGTGAATTACCGTCCATTCGCCATCGACGATATCCGCGCCGCCATCGCCGAAGGCAAACTGGTGCTGGTCCTGGTCAGCGGCTTCCTGATGTTCGGCAAGAAAGTGCCGCATTGGGTTCTGGCCATCGGCGACGATGGCGACCATATCCTGATCCATGATCCCTGGGTCGAGGACGAGAGGCAGGAGACCATCCTTGATGCCGCCAACATTCCCGTGCCTTACGGCATCTTCATGAACATGGCGCAGTTCGGCCGCGACGGACTGCGTGCCGCCATCACGCTAGGAAAGCGCTGAAGACAATGACCTGGGTCATCCTCACCGGCCGGCAGAACGATCTCGACCAGGTGGCGACGCCGCACAAGATCATCACCAACCGCGACTATCTTGCGCATCCGGCGCTGTTTCGCGGCCAGCGGCCGAAGGTCATCAACCTGTCGAACAATTACGGCTATCAGAGCCGTGGCTATTATGCCTCGCTGCTCGCCGGCTCGCGCGGCCACAAGGTCATCCCGACGGTCGAGACGATGATCGACCTGTCGGAGCGCAAGCTCTACGAGCATGCGCTGCCCGAACTCGAGCTCGCGCTCAACAAATGCCGCAAGGATCTCGGCGGCGCCTTTCCGCAGAAGGTCTGCATCTTCTTCGGCATCGGCCCGTCGAAAGTATGGGATCGATTCGCCAAGCTCCTGTTCGACTGGTTCCGGGCGCCGGCGCTGGAGGTCCACATCAAGGACAGCGCCGAATGGGCGGCGATCCGCAAGATCGGCTTCCATCCGCTGATCCGGATGACCGACGAGGAAAAAGTGCACTTCCTGCGGTGCCTCGAGACCTACACCAACCGCGAGTGGCGCGACACCAAGGGCCGCACGCCGGCGCGCTACACCTTCGCCACGCTGGTCGATCCGCATGAGGAACTGCCGCCGTCGGAGATTTCGTCGCTTCGCTATTGGGCCAAGATCGCCGAGAAAATGGGCGTCGAAATCGAGCCGATCACCAGGAAGGACCTGGCCAAGCTCGCCAATTACGACGCGCTGTTTATCCGCGAGACCACCTCGATCTCCAACCACACCTACCGCTTCGCCCGCCGCGCCCAGCAGGAAGGCATGCCGGTCATCGACGACCCGCTGTCGATGATCCGCTGCACCAACAAGGTCTATCTCAACGAGCTGATGACCTATAACAAGGTGCCGGTGCCGCCGACGGTGATGATCGCTGGCACCTCGGACCTAGAATTGGCGGCGCAGACGCTGGGTTTCCCGCTGGTGCTGAAGATCCCGGACTCCTCATTCTCGCGCGGTGTGAAGAAATGCGAGACCTTCGAGGAGCTGAAGACGCTGGCCACCGAATGGCTGGAGGATTCCGACCTTTTGATCGCGCAAAAATTCATTCCGACCGAGTATGACTGGCGTGTCGGCGTGCTCGGCGGCCAGCCCTTGTTTGCCGTGCATTATCTGATGGCCAAGAAGCACTGGCAGATCGTCAACCACAAGGCCAACGGCAAGCCCGACCAGGGCGGCATCAAGACCTTCACGCTGAAGGAAGCGCCGGCCCATGTTGTTGAAACTGCGGTCAGGGCTGCGCGTTGTATCGGCGACGGCCTCTATGGCGTCGACCTCAAGGAGACCAGGGACGGCGTCTTCGTCATCGAGGTCAACGACAATCCCAACCTCGACCATGGCTGGGAGGATTCCGGTGAAAAGGACGAGGTCTGGGTGCGGCTGACGCAGTGGTTCCTGGAGCGGCTCGACCGGCCGGGGCGATAATCATCCGAATAGGGGGCGGCGATGCTGTTTTTCGTGACCGAGGATTTTCGCGGCTGTGACCGCAAGGAGATCTACCGTCGCTTCCGCGACCAGGGCCGCCTGAAGCCGGACGCGCTCGTCGTGCATCACAGCTGGATCGCTGCGGATATGAGCCGCTGCTTCTTGCTGGTGGAGGCCGACGACGTCACGCTACTGCAGCGTTGGGTCGTCGAATGGGCGGATCTGGTCGAATTCGAGATCGTTCCCGTGGCGACGAACAAGCACATGGTGGAAGCATTGAGCGGACATCTCTGAGCGAACAACCGCCGTCACCGGCCCTCGGATGGCCGAGTGATCAACGCCGGCGAACCCACCGAGCACAGGCATTCCTCGATCAGCCATTCCTTGAACGCCGCCACCACGTCGCGCCTCAAGCTTCGTTGCGGAATCGTCAGGCAATAGGGCTGGCGCAGCTCCAGCGCCTGTGCGACGGGCCTCACCAGCCTGCCGTCTTCCACCGCCTCGGCGCAGAAGACGCCTTGCGCCAGCGCGACGCCGAGGCCCGAGATGGCCAGATCGAGCGCCGCCCGCGACGAATTCGCCGACAGACCGCGCTGGCTGGCGCGGCCGGGCTCGATGCCGGCCGTCTCGAACCAGCCGCGCCAGGATGGAAAGGAGGCGCCTGTCGGCCCCCAGTCGGTGTGGATCAACGGCAAGCGGGCAAGCGCGGCGGCGCCTTCGAGATCGCCGATCTCCCTTGCCAGGCCAGGTGCGCAAACAGCATAGACGGCGTCTCTCACGATGTCTTCCGTCGCCTGGTCGCGATAGTGGGCGCGCCCATAGGAAAGACGTATGTCGATCATGTCGCGGTCGAATGACACCGGATCGTCTTCGCCTCTCAGCGATATGTCGACCGCGCCATGGCTGACGACAAAGCTCTTCAGCCGCGTCGAAAGCCAGCCCATCGCCATTGATGGCGGCACCGAGACGACAAGCCGCGATCGAAACTCCGCGCCGCTGAGCTCGCGCGACACGCTGCCGATCTCCTCGAAGGCCGTGGTCAGCCGAGGCAGCATTTCCCGGCCGGCATCGGTCAGCACGGCACGGCGGTTGACCCGGTGAAACAGCTTGCGGCCCATCTGGTCCTCGATGGTCCGGATCAATTGGCTGACCGCAGCCGCGGAAATCGAAAGTTCTTGCGCCGCGGCGGCAAAGCTGCCGCAGCGCGCCGCGGCCTCGAAAGCCTGGAGTCCCCGCAAGGATGGAAGTGCGACCATGGCGACCAACAGATAAGTTGAGCTTGTCTAAATTGCAGAAATCCTCGTTTTGCGAAAGCTGTTTTGGCGATTAGGCTCCTCCGATCGACAGTGCGGGATCAAAACCATGGACCATCGCGACGTGATCGCATCGCTGACGCAGCAACAGCGCGATCGGCTGACCGCCAAGTCGGATCGCCTCGGGTTGCTGCAGCTTGGCGCTCATTGGGGCGCGATTATCGTCATCGGCGCACTGATCATCGCCAAGGTGCCGTACTGGCCGCTATTGATGCTGCCGCAAGGCATCCTCATCGTTTTCCTGTTCACGCTTCTCCACGAGACGGTCCATCGCACGGCTTTCGAAACACAGCGGCTGAACGATTTCGTGGCTCGCGTCTGCAGCCTGGCGATCGCGCTGCCGGCCGACTGGTTCCGTTATTTCCATTTCGCCCATCACCGCTTCACCCAGGATCCGGAGAACGACCCGGAACTCGCCTTCCCGAAACCCGAAACCTGGCGGCAGTATATCGTCCACGTTTCCGGGATTCCGGTGTGGCGGGGCCACTTCAAGACGCTCTACACCAACGCGACCGGCGGCTGTCGGGACAGCTACGTGCCGCCAAAAGGCCGGCCCAAGGTGCGCGCCGAGGCCCGCGCCATGATTGCCTTCTATGCCGTGGTGCTGGTGCTGGCCCTCTGGTTCCGGGTAACCACGCTGCTCTATATCTGGATCGTGCCGGCGCTGCTCGGGCAGCCATTCCTGCGCCTCTATCTCCTGGCCGAACATGGCCGTTGTCCGCTTGTCGCCAACATGCTGGAAAACACCCGGACCACGCTGACCAACTGGTTTGTCCGCAGGCTCGCCTGGAACATGCCCTTCCACGCCGAGCATCATGCCTATCCGGGTGTGCCTTTCCATCAACTGCCGGCGTTTCATGCCCTGATCGAGCGTCATCTCAAGGAGATCGAAGCCGGTTACGTGCGCTTCCACGAAAAATACATCGAAACATTGCGCTGATGGCTGAGGCCGAGCCGCTGACTGGCTCGGCCCTGCCGCGATCAGCCTGATTGCCTGCTTGCCGCGCACGTCTCCAGCAGGCGAGCGATGTCCGCTGCCTTGGATGGCACGCCGATCAGGTAGCCTTGGGCCTCGACACAGCCCTCCTTGCGCAGGAACTCCAGTTGAGCTTCGGTTTCGACACCTTCTGCTGTAACGGTGATGCCGAGCTGCGCGCCGAGCCCGATGACCGTGCGCACGATCGCCGCGGTATCGCGGTTGTCGATGTCACGGATGAAGGAGCGGTCGATCTTGATCTTGTCGACCGGGAAGCGGCGAAGATAACCCAGCGACGAATAGCCTATGCCGAAATCGTCCAGCGCGATGTGGATGCCAAGCTCACGCAACTGCCTGAGTGTCTTCAGCACCGTATCGCTTTCGTCCATCAGCACCGTTTCGGTGATTTCCAGTTCCAGCCGGCTGGCCGGCACACCTGAAAATGCCAGTGCCGAGATGACGCTGCGGGCAAAGGTGCCGCTTTTGATCTGCACGGCCGAGACATTGACCGCAATGCGCAGCCCATGCGGCCAACCTGCCGCCACCGTGCAGGCTTTCCTCAGCGCCCATTCGCCAAGCGGCACGATCAGCCCGATTTCTTCGGCGACGGGGATGAAATTGTCCGGCGCCACCCGGCCGCGTGCCGGCGAATGCCAACGCATCAACGCCTCGGCGCCGACGATTTCGCCGGAAGCGATGTTCATGATGGGCTGGAAATCCAGCTCGAACTCCCGCCGCGGCAACGCTGCCTCAAGGTCGGTTTCCAGTGCCCGTCGCGCCCGCACCATCGCATCCATGCCGGGCTCGAAGAAGCGGTAAACATTGCGCCCTTCGCTCTTTGCCCGGTAGAGGGCCATGTCGGCGTTTTTCAGGAGCGTGTCGGCGTCTGTGCCGTCGTCGGGGAAAAGCGCGATGCCGAGGCTGATGCCGACATGCATGTCGCGGCCTTTGTCGCGAAACGGTTTTCCAATCATGTCGACGATGCGTTTTGCCAATTTTTCCGCATCGGTAGCGCCTTTGGGATCGAACTGGATGATGACGAATTCGTCGCCGCCGAAACGGGCGACGACATCTGTTTCATTGCGCAGGCAACGCTGCAACCGTTCGGCCACGCATTTCAGCAGCCAGTCGCCCACCGGGTGCCCCCACGTGTCGTTGACGGCCTTGAAGCGGTCGAGGTCGAGCGACAATATCGCCAGATTCGCAGCCTCGCCCAAGGCTTGGTCGAGCCGGTCGCGGAACATCGAGCGATTGGGCAGGTTGGTCAGCGTATCGTGAAGCGCAAGATGGGTCATGCGCTCTTCGGCGCGTCGGCGTTCGGTGATGTCGTCGAAAGTTGCCACCCAGCCGCCGCCGCTCATCGGTCGCTGCACGATCGACAGTGTCCTGCCATCGGCAAGATGGCGCTGGATCGACCGCATTTTTCCAGCTTGTAGGCTGGACACGGTGTTCGTGATTTCGCTATCGATGTCGATCCCTGCATAGACGCCCAGGCGGACAAGCTGCTCGATCAGGTCGCGATGGCTCATGCCAAATGGAAAATCGGCTGGCGCTACTTTGTAGAGTTCCAAAAAGCGTTCGTTGCGCACGATCAGCTTGCCGTTCGCGTCGTACATCAACAGGCCTTGCGACATGTTGGCGAGTGCAGCGTCGAAGCGGCGGTTCTGTTCCTTCAGCTCCCGTTCGGCGCGTCGTTGCTCGGTGATGTCCTCGTAGATCGACACCCAGCCGCCCGAGGCCAGCGGTCTGTGCGAAATGTCGACGATGCGCCCGTCCGAGAGCGTTTCCTCGTAGGTCGAGGGTTTTGCCTGGTCGATATAGGGCTTGCGGATGGCGTAGAGTTCTTCGGCGCTCTGCGAGGCGACGCCGATGTCGACGCTGTGCTGGAGGATGTCGAAAAACCGGATGCCTGGTCGCACGATTTCGGCGTCGAGGCAGAAGATGCTGACATAGTTGCCGTTGCAGATGATCATGCGCTCGTTGGCGTCGAACATGCACAGCCCATGCGACATGTTCTCGACAGCTGCCGAAAAGCGTTCGTTCTGCTCGTGCGGTTCGTCTTCGATGCGCCGCTTCGGGCCGAAGCCTCCAGCGCCGCGCCTGCGTGCGGGCGAACCAGCCTTGGCATGAGCGACGGGCATGTATGGGCCTGCGGGACCGAGATCGGACACGGTACTGTGCTAGCCGCCGGTTAATTTAGCGTTCTTTTACTTCGCCGAGTGCACCGTAATCGCTGCCCGACGTTTCGTTTCAATCGCCGCATACCGCTTGAGGAAGGCGTCTTGCGCCCAGGTCACCGAACGCGGCATGAAATCGAAGCGCTCTGCATTGAAGCCGCGCGGCCGGCCGAAATACTCGGTCGCCTCCGCCGTTGAGAAGCCGGCCAATAATGTCGCCTCGTAGTAGGCGGCGATCTGGTCGGCGCGCTTGATCTCCTTGCGCAGGCCGGCGCCGAGTTCAGCCGGCAGCGAAAAGCGCTGGTGGATGGCGCGCTGAAGCCGAAGCTCGCAATCCTTGTAGCTGCCGCCCATCACCGATTTGAACGGGGAGATCATGTCGCCGATGACATATTCCGGCGCGTCGTGCAGCAAGGCAGCCAGCCGCGCATCAGCCGAGGCGTCCGGCACCAGTTCGGAAAACAGCGCCTCGACCAGCAGCGAATGCTGGGCGACCGAAAACGCGTGATCGCCGCTGGTCTGGCCATTCCAGCGGGCGACGCGGGCAAGCCCGTGCGCGATGTCGGAAATTTCGATGTCGAGCGGCGAGGGGTCCAGCAGGTCGAGCCGCCGGCCGGACAACATGCGCTGCCAGGCGCGCGGCGGGGCGCCTGCGCGATCGGCTGCCATCAGGCTTCCTCCGCGCCGACAGCTTCCTGCGGAAAAGTGAATTTCGCCCAGGCCGGAATGGTGAGCGAGACTGCGACATCACCCGCGATGACAGGCTGGCCGGCGTCGAGCGCCGCCTTGACCCGGTCGATACGGGCGATGGCAAGACCCGTCGTCCCGGTCGTCGAGCCGAGCGTGCCGACCGGCCGTCCGCCGACCGTCAGCTCGGCGCCTGGCGCGGGCAGCGGCCGCTCTGCCCTGGCGATCAGCACACGCCGCCTGGCGGTGCCACGATGCTGCATGCGCGAAACCACTTCCTGGCCGACATAGCAGCCCTTTTTGAAACCGACGCCGCCGGTCTCATCGAGCAGCACGTCATGCGGAAAGGCATCGCCAAGCTGGTAGTCGCTGCCGCTTTCGGCGATGCCATGGGCGATGCGCAAGGCCTGCCACGCGGCGGGGTCGCCACCTTCGGCTGTACCACCATATCGGCGCTCGACCTCCACATCGCGAAAGCGGTTGTCGGCAACCCTGGTTGAATCAGATTGTGAAGCGGTTGAATCATTGCCCCACGCAACAACGACAAGCCCTTGGTCGGCTTTGGCAATCTCGACCTTGGCGCGCAGTTTGTAGAGCATCAGCCGGCGCATGAAGTCGTCGGCGACATCGGCGCGGCATTCGAGGTGGAAGGCACTCTCGCCGGCGCGCGAGATCAGGAAATCGAACAGGATCTTGCCTTGCGGCGTCAAAAGCGCGCCTGGCTTTGCCTGGCCGGAAGCAAGCGTGTCGAGGTCGGTCGTCAGGATGTTCTGCAAAAAATGCTCGGCGTCCGGGCCTGACACCGAAATGAGCGCACGGTCGCTAAGCAGGGCAAAGGGCATGGGCTGGACAAAACCTGATCTTGCAAAACGGTCGGCCTTTACGTAAGCCGCTGACACTCCCCCCGCAAGAGACCGGATCGGCATGGCCACGACCTACGACCTCATCCTGACAGGCGGCACCGTGGTCAACCATGACGGCGAAGGTCTTCGCGATGTCGGTGTCAAGGAGGGCCGCATCTCGGTGATAGGCGATCTCGGCCAGGCCTCGGCCGGCGAGACGATCGACTGCCGCGGCCTGCACATCCTGCCCGGTGTCGTCGACAGCCAGGTGCATTTCCGCGAACCGGGGCTGGAGCACAAGGAAGACCTCGAGACCGGTTCGCGCGCGGCGGTGCTCGGCGGCGTCACCGCCGTGTTCGAAATGCCCAACACCAATCCGCTGACCACCAGCGAGGCCGCCCTTGCCGACAAGGTGCGGCGTGCCAGCGGGCGCATGCATTGCGACTTTGCCTTCTGGGTCGGCGGCACCCGCGACAATGCCGGCGATGCCGGTGAACTGGAGCGGCTGCCCGGCGCCGCCGGCATAAAAGTGTTCATGGGCTCGTCCACCGGCGACCTGCTGGTCGAGGACGACGAGGGTGTCGCCGCGATCCTTGGGAATACGCGCCGCCGCGCCGCCTTCCACTCCGAGGACGAGTTCCGGCTGCGCGAGCGGCTTGGCGAACGCATCGAGGGCGATCCGTCCTCGCATCCGGTCTGGCGTGACGAGATCGCCGCACTGCGCTGCACCGAGCGGCTGGTTCGGATCGCCCGCAAGGCGCGCGCCCGCATTCACGTGCTGCACATCTCGACCGCCGAGGAGATCGCCTTCCTCGAACGGCACAAGGATGTCGCTACCTGCGAGGCGACGCCACATCATCTGACACTCGCAGCCGACGATTATGCGCGGCTCGGTACGCTGATCCAGATGAACCCGCCGGTGCGGACAGCGCGCCACCGGGACGGTGTCTGGCACGGCATCGGGCAAGGCATCGTCGATGTGCTGGGTTCCGACCATGCACCGCACACGCTGGCCGAGAAGGCAAAACCCTATCCGGCCTCGCCGTCGGGCATGACCGGTGTGCAGACGCTGGTGCCGATCATGCTGGATCACGTCAATGCCGGCCGGCTGACCCTGCAGCGCTTCGTCGACCTTTCCAGTCATGGCCCGCAGCGCATCTTCGGCATGGCCAGGAAAGGCCGTATCGCGGCCGGCTACGACGCCGATTTCACCATTGTCGACCTGAAGCGCCGCGAGACCATCACCAATGCGCAGGCCGGCTCGAAGGCCGGCTGGACGCCCTATGACGGCAAAGAAGTCACCGGTTGGCCGATCGGCACAATCGTGCGCGGCCGGCGGATCATGTGGGATGGCGAGATCGTCGCGCCCGGACAGGGCATTGCTGTGGAGTTTTCCGAAGCCTTGGTCGTTTGAGCGGACCCTCAATCCCCGGCGACGAAGAACGTCCACTCTCCGGCGGGCGTGATGCCGACGCGGTAGAAGATGTAGGCGCCGAACTGCTTCATGTCGTTATAGTCGCCGGCGGTGACGATCTTGAACAGCTCGACCCTTTGCCTGGCGTCGAGCTTGTCCAGCGGCAGCGCAAAGAAATACGGCCAGACATAAAGCTCCTGCGGCGTGCCGGCATCGACATGGACGAAGCCGGCATTGAGCACCTCTTCCAGTATGGCGAGGATTTCCTGCCCTTCCGTGTCGCCCGCAAGGCCTTTGAGGAAGGCGATCGGGTCGCCGTCGATCTCGCCCAGCGACAATTGGGTCATCGCATCGCCCGTGCCGATCAACGGCCGGAGTTTTTCGATGTCGCCGCTCTTGCAGGCCTCGACTATCAGATCATGCATGCGCCGGACTGGCTCCGGCAGTTTGCCGAGGTCGTAGACGACTTCGGGCAAGGGAGCGTCGGGATCGGCATGCGGGCTGGCCATGCCGCCATCATTCGCCGGCCCCTTTGGTTCTTTCTGTCCCGGCTCGTCGGACGGTGGCGGCTGACTGGCCGCGGGCGGCGTGGTGCCGGGTTGGTCGGGCATCGGCACCGCGTTTCCTGGCGGCGACATGTCATCATTGGCGGGCGGCGTGACCGGCGCGGGAAGGTCCTCGCGCTTGATTTCACTCAGTGCATGGGTGGGGCTGATCGTTAGGCATAGGGCAATCGGAATCGCAACGCTGCAAACGGCGAGCCAGATGCTGAGGACCAAGCCACTCGGCTTGCCTGACATCGAGAAAATCACTGCCTGCTTCTCCCTGGTTCCCGCGCCCGCCCGGGATGCCGGTTAGTGCCGCAGTTTTTCAGGCTCGAAAGCCCCGGCTATCACTTTTTCACGCATGCGGTCGAGCAGGGCAAGGGCGGAAGTCTCGCCGTTGGCGCGCAGCATCTCGCCAAACGCAGTCTCCAGCGCGGCTTCGGCGATGATTTCCGGCTCGATTCCGGCCGAAAGCCCTTCCGCCCAGGCTTCGCTGTGGCTTTCCACGGCGGTCAGGCGCTTTTCTTCCCTGACCAGCGCGTCGATGTCGTTGACGGCATGTTCCATTGCGATGTCCACCCTTTTCAAGCGGCGATCCGATAGACGCGGATCAGGCTTGGGCTGTCCCTTTTTTACGCGGATCTAATAAGCCATTGTAAATACGACATTTCTTGGGTCGTCTTCGACAAGGCTCGTCGCGTCTAGCAAACCTGCGTTCGATCCGATTCAAAACTTAGCCGATTAGACCGGCGAGCGGGATGAAAACCTTCAGTTTGAGTTAATTCCACATCTACGCCGTAACGTTTCGTTAATGCTGTTGCAGAAGTGCAACATGAGGATTGCACCAAGATGCTCCCGGAAACAAGGAGGGAGGATCAAATGCCCCGATGTGGCGAACGGCGCTGGGGCGGAGGGCGGCGGAAAAATTGGCGTCAGTTGCCGTAGCGCGAGGCGATGTCGCGCGACAGCGTTTCGCCTTCTTTTATGTAACGGCTGATGGCTTCCGTCGCCGAAGCGGTGCATTGCGTATAGGTGCCGCCGAAGGAGCGATAGCCGTGGTTGAAACTGGCGATGAAGCGGGCGCGCCGCTCCGGGTCGGGGTTTTCGGAAGCTATCAGCTTCTCCATCTCGACGCGCCACTGGTCGCTTTTCTCGCCGCACAGATTGCGCAGGAAATGCAGCGAGCCCAGCACCTCCGCCAGCCGCATCAATCCGGGCTCGAACGAGGCTTCGGCACTGAACGCCGGCCGCGCGCCGACAGCCATGCTGACGGCGAGGCAAGCTGCGAGGAACAGCGAGGTGCGGGTCATAAGTCTATGTGGCCAAACATTTTGTCGCCCGCAAGGCGGATTCTTGGGGGTTATTCGCCTGTATTTCCGAGCAACTCCTCCGCCACCTCAAACACCGAGCCGGCGAGCGGCAGCGTTCTCATTTCGCCGAGCGTATAGAAGGCTGCGGTCTCGGCGTCGTCGCTGGCCATCGCCTCGCCATCGGCATAGGCCGCGCCGAACACCGTCAATCGGTAATCGACCGGATGGCTCTCGTCGCGTCCGTCGATATGGATTTCCCGAAGCGGCCAATAGCCTTCGGCCCGCAGGCCGGTCTCCTCCAGCAGTTCGCGGGCTGCTGCCTCCTCCAGCGTCTCGCCGGCCTCTACCTTGCCGCCCGGGAAGGCGTAGAGGCCTTGCGAGGGCGGCCTGGCTCGCTTGACCAGCAGCACCGTGTTCCCACGCACGACGGCGACCGAGACTGCCGGAATGATCCTGCGTGTTTCCATGAGTTCCCGCTTGATGGACACAGCCCGTTGTGGACCGGCCGTCGGTGAACAGCTTTAGCGGTTGCGAAAGGCAGGTTCCATCGCCACTTTCACATGTCACCAATTCGAAAGTTGAATTCATGTGCGGACGCTTTGCCCTGACCGCCACACCGGACCAGACCGCTGCCTTCCTTGGGCTGGCGGAACTGGAGGATTTTCCGGCCCGCTACAATATCGCGCCGACGCAGCCGGTGCTGATGGCGCTCGCCGGTCCACCGCTTGCGCCGGGTTCGAACCTGCCTGACAGGCAAGCGATGCTGGTGCGCTGGGGACTGATTCCGGCCTGGGTGAAAGACACCAGGGAGTTTCCGCTGCTGTTCAATGCGCGCTCGGAAGGAGCGGCGGAAAAGGCCTCGTTCCGTGCCGCTATGCGCCATCGCCGTGCTCTGGTGCCGGCCTCCGGCTTCTACGAGTGGCGGCAAACCGGTGGCAAGAGGGGGCAGCCCTATTGGATCAGGCCCAGGCATGGCGGGCTGGTCGCCTTCGCCGGGTTGATCGAGACCTATGCCGAGCCGGGCGGTTCCGAAATGGACACCGGCGCCATCCTGACCGTCCGTGCCAATGCCGACATCGCGCACATTCATGACCGGATGCCGGTGGTGATCCACCCGCGGGATTTCGCCCGCTGGCTGGACTGCCGAGCGCTCGAGCCGCGCGACGTCATCGACCTGTTGCGGCCGGCGCAACTTGATTTCTTCGAAGCCATCCCGGTTTCCGACCTTGTCAACAAGGTCGCCAACACCGGGCCGGAGATTCAGGTGAGGGGTGTCGTCGGGCCGGAGCCCGAGAAGGTCAGGCGCCAGAAGCCAGGCGCTGACGACAGCCAGATGACCTTGTTCTAGCTGCTATTTTTCGGCGGCCTTTGGCACCCTCTTGCCGGCGCATGGCGTCGGCTGGACGTCACCTCAGGCAGCGCGGGGTGATGTGATCTTCTGTGCCGGCTTTTGCTTCTTTGCGGTGTGCAGAAGGGCGGCGACGATCGCGGCCGGCCCGATCGCCCGGTACTGGCTGGCCAGCGTCGGTTGCTTGGCGCGGTTGGTTTCTTGCTTGGTTCGAGGCATTGTCTTCTCTTCCCTGGTAACGTCTTCGTGTCTGCGTTTGCTGGTCGAATCCGACCAAATCGTGACGTCTGGTGATCTAGCCGGCGAATGTTTCATGACTGTGCTGACATGTTTAATAAAATGTTTCAGTGCATCATTACCTGTGATCCAGCGACGCTTTTGCTTGCAGTAGCGACTTGACGGCAACACTGGGTGAGGCGATAAAGCCGCCTATGAAAACGTCTTTCGCCATTTGTGGCATTTGCATTATTGGCTAGCCTCGCGCTGGTCCGGACGTTTTCGCCTCATCTTTCCCTAGAGTGGACAAACGCCCCGGCCAGCAGGCTGGAATCTGACTGGCGTCTCGGCGCGGGAACGACTCCCAGCCCAAACAAAGTACCGGACCGGGAAGGCACGAATGTCTGACGCATCGAAGGGCCTGCGCCTCTACAACACGCTGACGCGGACGAAGGAGGACTTTGTTCCGATCGATCCGCGCAATGTGCGCATGTATGTCTGCGGCCCGACGGTCTACGACTTTGCCCATATCGGCAATGCGCGGCCGGTGATCGTCTTCGATGTGCTGTTCCGTCTGTTGCGCCAACTTTACGGCGAAAAGCACGTCACGTATGTGCGCAACATCACGGATGTCGACGACAAGATCAACGACCGCGCCCTGCGCGATTTCGGCGCCGAGATCACTTCCGGAAAGCTGTCGTTGAACGAGGCGATCCGAAGGGTCACCGAAAAGACCGCCGATCAGTTCCACAAGGACGTGGCGATGCTCGGCTGCCTCGAGCCGACGGTCGAGCCGCGCGCCACCGAATTCGTCGCACCCAGGCCCGACGGCAAGGCCGACATGATCTCCTTGATTCAACGCTTGATCGAACGCGGCCATGCCTATGTTGCGGCAGGCGAAGTTCTGTTCGACACCGCCTCGATGCCGGACTACGGGCAGTTGTCGAAGCGCAATCTCGATGAACAGCAGGCCGGCGCCCGCGTCGCCGTCGACGCGCACAAGAAGAACCCGCAGGATTTCGTGCTGTGGAAACTGTCATCGCCGGAGGAGCCGGGCTGGGACAGCCCATGGGGCAGGGGCAGGCCGGGCTGGCACATTGAGTGCTCGGCGATGTCGGCCGCCTATCTCGGCGAGGTCTTCGACATCCATGGCGGCGGGCTCGATTTGATCTTCCCGCACCACGAGAACGAGATCGCCCAGTCGCGCTGCGCCCACGGCACCGAAACGATGGCCAAGGTGTGGATGCACAACGGCTTCCTGCAGGTCGAGGGGCAGAAGATGTCCAAGAGCCTGGGCAATTTCTATTCGATCAACGAGCTCCTGGAGACCGACATTTTTGGCGGCCGCAAATGGCCGGGCGAGGTGCTCAGGCTGGCGATGCTGATGACGCACTACCGCGAGCCGATCGACTTTTCCGTGCGCAAACTGGAAGAGGCGGAAAACACCCTGCGCAAATGGAAACGCGCCGCGGATCTGGCGCCGGCGGCAGCACAACAATTGCCGGCGGCCGTGGTGGACGCCCTGTCGGACGATCTTGCCACCTATGCCGCCTTCCAGGTGCTGACACAGCTTGCTGGTGAAGCGGCGGAGGGCAACGATGCCGCCACTTCGCTGAAGGCCGCGCTTCTGTTCCTCGGCTTCGATGTCGGCGCGGCCAAGGTCGATGAAGGCGAAATCGACAAGGCCATCGCCAGGCGCCTGGAACTGATCGCCGCCAAGAACTGGGCCGAGGCCGACCGCATCCGCGACGAGCTTCTGGCGCAGGGCGTGCAGTTGAAGGACGGCAAGGATCCTGTCACCGGCGAACGGATCACCACCTGGGAGGTAAAAAGATGATCGACCATCTCGGCATCACCGTTTCCGATTTTGACGCGTCGAAGGCGTTCTACGACAAGGCAATGGGGCCGCTCGGCGCCTCGCTGCTCTATATGGTACCCACGGAATATACCGGCGGTGCCAAGGTCGGCGGCTATGGCCGCGACCGGCCGGTGTTCTGGCTGAGTACCGGCAAGGACAAGCCCCGGGACCATCAGCACGTCGCCTTCACCGCGCGCAGCCGCGCCGAGGTCGACGCCTTCCACGCCGCGGCAATCGCCGCCGGCGGCAAGGACAATGGCGGGCCGGGCCTGCGCCCGCACTACCATGCGAACTATTACGGCGCCTTCGTCTTCGATCCAGACGGCAACAACGTCGAGGCGGTCTGCCATGCTCCGGAGTGACCTGCGATGAGCCTCGACAACCGGCCGGTCTATACAGGCGGCTGCCAGTGCGGCGCGGTGCGCTTCCGCGTCGAAGGCGCACTGGGTGATGCCTCCGTCTGCCATTGCCGCATGTGCCAGAAGGCGAGCGGCAATTTCTACCTGCCGCTGGTGTCCGTGCGTGGCGCCAGGCTCGACTGGACGCGTGGCGAGCCGAAACGCTTTCGCTCTTCCAGCGCCGCGCTACGCGGCTTCTGCGCGGAATGCGGCACGCCACTGACCTTCGAGGCGCCCGACGGCGTCGCGCTCGCCATCGCCGCCTTCGACGATCCGGCCGGCATCGTGCCGACCATCCAGTGGGGCACCGAAGCAAAACTCGCCTATGTCGATCATATCCACGAATTGCCGGGCGAAGACACCATGGCCGACATCTCGTCGGCTCCCTATCTGGCCGAACTCGTCTCCTACCAGCATCCCGACCACGACACCGAACAATGGCCGCCAGAGGAAAGATCATGACCGAGAAAGTTCGAACCGGCGGCTGCCAGTGCGGCGCCGTGCGCTTCCGCATCAAGGGCACGCTTGGCCGCCCGTCCATCTGCCATTGCCGCATGTGCCAGAAACAGTTCGGTTCGTTCTTCGGCGCTTTGGTGACGGTGCCCAAGGACGGTGTCGAATGGACCCATGAGGAGCCGAGCTATTTCCAGTCGTCGGTCAATATCGATCGCGGCTTCTGTGCCCGCTGTGGCACGCCGTTGACCTACCGGCAGCCCAGCGGGCTCGAAATCGCCATCGGCGCTTTTGACGACCGCTCCGACCTCGCACCCCGGATCCAGGTCAATTACGCCGCCAGGCTGCCCTGGGTCGAGACCATCTTCGATGCGCCAGTCCATGACGACTCGGATTATTACGCGAGGCAGGAGCAGATCATCTCCTTCCAGCATCCCGATCACGAGACGGCCAACTGGCCGCAGCAGGGCCTGAAACTATGAGCTTGCGCAGCCTCTATCCCGACATCGAGGCCTTCGAGTCCGGCATGCTCGATGTCGGCGACGGCCATCAGGTCTATTGGGAGCGCTCAGGCACCAAGGGCGCCAAGCCGGCGGTGTTCCTACATGGCGGGCCGGGCGGCACCATCTCGCCAAAGCACCGGCGGCTGTTCGATCCGAAGCTCTACGACGTCGTCCTGTTCGACCAGCGCGGCTGCGGCAAGTCGACTCCCAACGCCTCGCTCGAGGCCAACACCACCTGGCACCTGGTCGCCGACATCGAGCGTCTGCGTCAGATGTGCGGCTTCGACAAATGGCTGGTGTTCGGCGGCTCGTGGGGCTCGACGCTGGCGCTGGCCTATGCCGAGACCCATCCGGATCGGGTTAGCGAACTGGTCGTGCGCGGCATCTACACGCTGACCCGCGCCGAGCTCGAATGGTATTATCAGTTCGGCGTCTCCGAAATGTTCCCTGACAAATGGGAGCGCTTCCTGGCGCCGATTCCGGAGGCCGAGCGCGGCGACATGATGGCCGCCTACCGCAAGCGGCTGGTCGGCAGCGACCGCAAGGCGCAGATCGAGGCTGCCCGCGCCTGGAGCCTGTGGGAAGGCGAGACGATCACGCTGCTGCCGGACCCCGAGACCAGTGGCCCGTTCGGTGAGGACGACTACGCCGTCGCCTTCGCCCGCATCGAGAACCACTATTTCGTCCACGCCGGCTGGCTGGAGGAAGGGCAGCTGTTGCGCGATGCTTGGAAGCTCAAGGATATTCCCGGCACCATCGTCCACGGCCGCTACGACATGCCGTGCCCGGCGCGCTACGCCTGGGCGCTGCACAAGGCCTGGCCAAAGGCGGATTTCCATCTGATCGAGGGCGCCGGCCATGCCTATTCCGAGCCCGGGATTCTTGACCGGCTGGTCCGGGCGACGGACAAGTTTGCGGGGAAATGACCATGGCTCGCGAGCGCCTCTATCTCTTCGACACAACCCTTCGCGATGGCCAGCAGACGCCTGGCATCGACTTTTCGGTCGAGGACAAGATCGCCATCGCCAAGCTGCTCGATGCGTTCGGCATCGACTATGTCGAGGGCGGCTATCCCGGCGCCAACCCGACCGACACCGCCTTCTTCCAGAAGAAGCGCACGGCCAGCGCCAAATTCGTCGCCTTCGGCATGACCAAGCGGGCAGGGGTATCGGCCTCCAACGATCCCGGCCTCGCCGCACTTATCCAGTCGCAGTCGGACGCCATCTGCTTCGTCGCCAAGAGCTGGGACTACCATGTCCGTGTCGCGCTCGGCTGCACCAACGAGGAAAACCTCGACTCCATCAAGGCCTCGGTCGAAGCGGCGGTTGCCGCCGGCAAGGAAGCGATGGTCGACTGCGAGCATTTCTTCGACGGCTTCAAGGCCAACGCCTCCTATGCGCTGGCCTGCGCAAAGACGGCTTACGAGGCCGGCGCGCGCTGGGTGGTGCTGTGCGACACAAATGGCGGCACACAACCCTCGGAAGTCCGCGCCATCATCAAGAACGTCATCGCGGCGGGCATACCGGGTGATCATCTCGGCATCCATGCCCACGACGACACCGGCCAGGCGGTGGCGAATTCGCTTGCTGCCGTCGAGGCCGGCGTGCGCCAGATCCAGGGTACGCTGAACGGCATAGGCGAGCGCTGCGGCAATGCCAACCTGATCTCGATCGTGCCGACATTGGCGTTGAAGCCGGCTTTCGCCGACCGCTTCGAAACCGGCATTTCGGCCGAGACGCTGACCGGCATATCGCGCCTGTCGCGCGCATTCGACGAATTGCTGAACCGCGCGCCGGAAGCGCAGGCGCCCTATGTCGGCGCCTCCGCCTTCGCCACCAAGGCCGGCATCCATGCCTCGGCCCTGGCCAAGGAGCCGGCGACCTATGAGCATGTGCCGCCGGAAACTGTCGGCAACCGGCGCCGCGTCATGGTCTCGGACCAGGGCGGCAAGGCCAATTTCCTCGCCGAGCTGAAGCGGCGCGGCATCGACGTGCCGAAGGACGACCACCGGCTTGACGCGCTGATATCAGTGGTCAAGGAACGCGAGGCTGAGGGCTACGCCTATGAAGGCGCCGACGCGTCTTTCGAGCTTTTGGCGCGCAAGATGCTGCATGGTCTGCCGGAGTTCTTCGCTGTCACCTCGTTCCGCTGCATGGTCGAGCGCCGCTTCGACGCCAATGGCAATCTGAAGACGGTCTCCGAGGCGATCGTCAAGGTGCTGGTCGACGGCGAGGAGAAGATGTCGGTGGCCGAAGGGCACGGCCCCGTCAACGCGCTCGACATCGCGCTGCGCAAGGATCTCGGCAAATACCAGAACGAGATCGCCGACCTCGAACTCGCAGACTTCAAGGTGCGTATCCTGAATGGCGGCACCGAGGCGATCACCCGCGTGCTGGTCGAATCGCACGACTCGACGGGTGCCCGCTGGTGGACGGTCGGCGTCTCCGAAAACATCATAGACGCATCCTTCCAGGCCTTGATGGATTCGATCGTCTACAAGCTGATGAAGAACCGCGACATGGCCGGACTGGTGGCCGCGGAGTAGTCTTGAACCATCAGCGAAAGTCCATTGATCCATCAGCAATTTGCGATGGTCTTGGCACGACGGCTGGCGCATAGCGTTGGGCCATGGCCACGCAAGCACTTCAACTGGACGCAGCCTCCAACGCCCGTCGCGGCTTCCTCCTGGCGCTGGGCGCCTATCTCCTGTGGGGGCTGCTGCCCTTCTATATGAAGGCGGTCGCGCATCTGCCGCTGGCCGAAGTCATTGCGCACCGCATCGTCTGGTCGGTGCCGATCGCTGCCGCCGTTCTGGTCTGGGCTGGCCGCACCGCGGACTTCAAGGCCGCAATCCGCTCGCCGCGCACCATCGCAATGGCCGCGCTGACGGCGGCGCTGATCTCGGTCAACTGGGGCATCTATGTCTGGGCGATCGCCGTCGACCGCACCGTCGAGACCGCGCTCGGATACTACATCAATCCGCTGGTCAGCGTCGTCGTCGGCGCGCTGCTGCTCAGCGAACGGCTTGGCCGGCTTCAGGTCGCCGCTGTGGTGCTGGCGGCCGTCGCGGTGGCGGTGCTGACTGTCGATGCCGGCAAGCTGCCCTGGGTGTCGCTGGCCCTGGCGTTTTCTTTCGCTGCCTACGGCTTCTTCCGCAAAACGCTGCCGATCGGCCCAAGTCAGGGTTTTCTACTCGAAGTGCTGCTCTTGTCGGTGCCGGCGCTGGGTTACATCGTCTTCCTGATCGCCAACGGACAGGACCATTTTGTAGCAGGCGATGCGGCCGACACCGCGCTGCTCATCGGCTGCGGCCCGGTCACCGCGGTGCCGCTGCTGTTGTTCGCGTTCGGCGCCAGGCTGCTGCGCCTCTCCACCATCGGCATCATGCAATATATCGCGCCGACCATTGTGTTTTTGATCGCTGTGCTGATTTTCGGCGAACCCTTCGGCAGCACCCAGGCCATCGCCTTCGGCCTCATCTGGACGGCGCTGGCGATCTACTCCTGGTCGATGTTCACCTCGGCGAGAAAGGCTTGAACGCGACGCTTTAAACGTTGCGGCCCAGCCGCGTGACGACAAAGAAAACTATGGCCGCCACCGCGAAGGAAAACAGGGTGACGATCCAGAAGCCTGAAGACGTTTCCAGGAACGGCAGGCCGCCGACATTCATGCCGAACAGGCCGGAGATGATGGTCATCGGCAGCAGCACCGCCGTCATCACCGAGAGCACGTAAAGCAAGCGGTTCGACTCGGTCGTCAGCTTGGCCATCAATTCGTCCTGCAACAGCCGGGCGCGCGCCTGCAATTGTTCGCCGTCATGGTAGAGCGTATGCGCCCGGTGCGACAGCCGCGCCGCCATGTCGTTGATTGTGTCGAGCAGGTCGTTGCGATGCGAATGGTCGAGATGGCGAAACAGATTGCTCAGCGTCGCCATCTGCCGGTGGATCACCACCAGATGCCGGCGCGCGTCGACAAGCGCCTGGCGCTCATTGTGCCATGCGTCGCAGACGATACGATCCTCGATGCCATCGAGCGTGTCGCCGAGGCGGGTGAGTTCCGCCACCATCCCGTCGAACGACTGGCCGACGACGGCCTCGATCAGGTCGGCCGGCGAGCGGAACTTGCGCGACCCGTTCTCGATGGCCTTGCGGATATTGTCGACCGACTGCAGCGGTTGCTTGCGGGCGCCGACCAGCATCGTGTCGTTGAGGGCGAAGCGGAAATGGCCAAGTCCGCGCGCTTCCGCCGAATAGTCGTGGCGCAGGTCCGGCAGGTCGCCATAGAGCCAATCATCCTCGAGGTCGATATGGCAGCCATGGCTGGCGGACAGGAAGGCTTCGCGCACCGGCGGCGGCAAAGCCTGATCGGCGGCGATCTCGTGGCGGGCGCGCATGTCGGAAAGCTGGTAGCTGCGCCAGGTCCAGTGCGCTTGCGCGGCGTCCTTGGTGCGCACGCCTTCGGCGGTGAAGTGATAGATGAAGAACAGCCCATGCTCGTCGGGCAGGTAAGGAGACAGGTCGGTGCCTTCCGCATTGAGAGCGATGTTCATCGTCGCTTCGCCAGTTTCTTGAACGCAGCATCGCGCAAGCGGCTGCCGGCCCTGAAACCTAGCATGGCTGCTGCCGGTTTTGTGTGACGGTTTCTTGACAGTCGGTCACAGCAGTAGGGCAGTAGGGGGGCTTTCTTTGCAATTCACGTACTGCCTTACTACCCTACTCCCTTACTCCCCTACATCTTGTCGATCACCGACTGCACGCCCTCGGTTGGCGCATCGACCGAGGACCCCGCCACCATGATGGCGGCGACAATGGCTTCAGCGTCGTCGACCACCAGCGGCTTGACCCGCTGGGCGGTGTGAATGAAGCCTTCGGCCGACATGTGATCGAGCAGCGAAAGCATCGGATCCCAAAACCCCTTTATGTTGGCGAAGACGATCGGCTTGCGGTGGTGGCCCAGCTGGCCCCAGGTCATGATCTCGACGATCTCCTCGACCGTGCCGATGCCGCCCGGCAGCGCCACAAAGGCGTCGGATTTCTCGAACATCCTGTGCTTGCGCTCGTGCATGTTGTCGGTGATCACCAGTTCATCGAGCCGGTCAAGCGCGGTTTCGGTCGCTTCCCTGTTGATCAGGAAGCGCGGAATGATGCCGGTCACCTTGCCACCGGCCTTGAGCGCGCCATCGGCGACGGCGCCCATGATGCCTTTGGTGCCGCCGCCATAGATCAGACGCAGGCCAGACCTGGCAATCGAGCGGCCAAGCAAGTGCCCGGCCTTGGCGTAGGTTTCATCGCGGCCCGGAGACGAACCGCAATAGACGCAGACGGATCGAATCGTGTTCATACCGATGATTGGTGATAGGGACGGCAGGTATGGTCAAGCCCGGGGCGAACCTTTTTCTTGCGGGGCCCTTTTTCTTGTAGGGTTTGCTAAAACAGGCTAGACCGGCGTTAGGTGGCTAAGGGGCAGGGAACTATGGCAATTAACCCATTAAAGGCGCTTTTATTCGCGGCGGGTGGCTCGGTAGCCGCGGCGGGAACCGCCTATGTGTCGGGCGCGCTCGACCCGTATCTCAATCGTACGCCGCCGGCGGAAGTGGCGACGCTGACGCCCCCAACGGCCACCGACGCGAAGACACCGGCCGCACCCGCGCCGGACAGCAACGCAATGGCGCCCGCTGCGCCGGCTTCGGATGCGGCTGCTCCGGCAGCTCCTGCTGCACCCGCCGCGACCGGCCCGATCGCGCCGACCTTCGACATCGTTCGGGTCGAAAGCAACGGCTCGATCGTCATCGCCGGCAATGCGGTGCCCAACGCCAAGGTCGAGGTCCTCAATGGTTCGACAGTTCTCGGCTCGACGGTCGCCGGTTCGGATGGCGCCTTTGCCATCGTTCTCGAGAATCCGCTGAAGCCTGGCGACTATACGATCACGTTGCGCTCGACTGGCACTGTGGTGATCAACTCGGCACAGACCGCTGTTGTCTCGATTCCCCAGAATCCGGCGGGCCAGGTGCTGGCCATGGTCGAGGAACCGGGCAAGCCATCCGAGCTGCTCACGGTTCCCGCGCCCGAGACAAAGCCGCAAACACCTCCCGCCGGCGAGCAGGCGGGCGCTCCGGCGACGGAAGCGCCCACCGCGACGCCTGTGCCGGCCCAACCGGCGCCCGACGCGCCTGCTGTGGTGGAAGCCGCACCCGCGCCGGCTCCGGCAACACCTCCAGCACCTGCCACGCCGGGGGCGGAACCCAAGATCGTCGTCGAGGCAGTCGAGATCGACGGCAAGAAGATTTTCGTCGCCGGCATCGGCGATCCAGGCCGCAAGGTTCGCGCCTATGCCAACGACATTCTGCTTGGCGACGCGAAAACCTCGCCGGATGGCCATTTCCTGGTCGAGGCGACGCGCGACATTCCGGTCGGCACCTACACCATCCATGTCGATGCGCTCGATGCCGACGGGGTCAAGGTGGTGGCCCGCGCCGCCGTGCCGTTCGAGCGCGAGCCGGGTGAGACGGTTGCCGCCGTGGCGCCCGCCGAGGCCAAGCCGGACGACGCGAAACCAGCCGAGGCAGCAGGCGCCGCCGCTGAAGCGCCCGCATCCGCGACAGAGCCTTCTTCGCCGCCAGCCGTGGCTGCGAAGAATCCACCCGCTGCACCTGCCGCCGAGGCGCCCGCCGATGTTGCCGCGGCGACGCCGCCAACTGAAGTTCCCGAGACGGTGGCGCCAAAGCTCGAGCATGCCGACAGCGCGGTCATCATCCGCCGCCACGACACGTTGTGGCGGATTTCGCGGCGGGTCTATGGGCAGGGCATGCGCTATTCGACCATTTATCTCGCCAACCAGGATCAGATCAGGAATCCCGACCGCATCTGGCCGGGGCAGGTGTTCAAGGTTCCGGAAAAGTCGAAGGAAGGCGAACCCGCCAATCTCAAGGCGATGGGCGACCAGATGACAACAGCCCCGGCGAAGACTGAGTAGAAAATCTTTTTTCTGCTTTCCGGTCCTTGAAGAAAGTTAATTCATCGTCTATCGCCGATAGACGATGAATGTTCCCTCAATTAAAACCCCGAACACCTGCGGCTTTGCCGACAGCCGGACCGTTGCCACGAAGCTCGCCGCACTTTCGCATCCGGCGCGCATCGAGATTCTCAAACATCTGTCGGCCAGCCACTCCTGCTGCTGCCGGGAGGTGGTCGACCATCTCGACCTGGCGCAGTCCACTGTCTCCCAGCACCTGAAGATACTGGTCGATGCCGGTCTGGTCCGCTACGAGCCCGACCGCCAGCGTTCGCGCTATCAGGTCGACCGCGATGCGCTCGCCGGTCTTTCCGTGTCGCTGGCCGCGCTCGTCAACTCCTGCTGCTCCGGCTGCTGAGAACAGGACAAGAAAATGCCCGAAAAAACCGTCTCCGCCGACTCCGGCTCGACCTTCGATACATTGCGCAATCTGTGGCCGTACATGTATCCGGCCGATCGCCCGGATCTGCGCTGGCGCGTAACCTGGGCGACCTTGCTGCTTGTCATCGCCAAACTCGTGCTCGTCGCCGGGCCGTACTTTTTCAAATGGGCAACCAATGCGCTGGCAGGGCAGGGCGCGGCCCTGCCGCCGTTGTTGCCAGCTTTCCTTTTGGCGCCGGTCGCTCTCGTGACCGCCTACAATTTTCTGCGTCTCGTCCAGCTCGGCTTCAACCAGTTGCGCGACGCGCTGTTTGCCCGCGTCGGGCAGTATGCGGTGCGCCAGCTCGCTTTCCGCACCTTCGTCCACATGCATGAACTGTCGCTGCGCTTCCATCTCGAGCGCCGCACCGGCGGCCTGTCGCGCATCATCGAGCGCGGCACCAAGGGCATCGAGACGATCGTTCGCTTCATCATGCTCAACACGGCGCCGACCATTCTCGAATTCGCACTCACAGCTGGCATCTTCGCCTTCACCTATGGCTGGAAATATGTCGCCGTCGTTGCCGTGACCGTATGGATCTATGTCTGGTTCACGGTGAAGGCGAGCGACTGGCGCATCACCATCCGCCGCGACATGAACGACAGCGACACCGACGCCAACACCAAGGCGATCGATTCGCTGCTCAATTTCGAAACGGTCAAATATTTCGGCAACGAGGCGATGGAGGCCGAGCGCTTCGACCGCTCGATGGCGCGCTATGAGAGCGCCGCGACCAGGATCTGGACCTCGCTCGGCTGGTTGAACTTCGGCCAGGGCGTTATCTTCGGCCTCGGCACGGTCGTCGTCATGTGCATGTCGGCACTGGAGGTGCAGGCCGGCACGCAGACGGTCGGCGACTTCGTCTTCATCAACGCCATGCTGATGCAGCTTTCGGTGCCGCTCAACTTCATCGGCTTCATCTACCGCGAAATCCGGCAAGGGCTGACCGATATCGAGCAGATGTTCGACCTGCTCGATGTCCGTCAGGAGATCGTCGACAAACCAGACGCCAGGCCGCTCGCCGTCTCGGCCGGCAAGATCGAATTCCGCGATGTGCATTTCTCCTATGACCCCAACCGCAAGATCCTGAAAGGCGTCAGCTTCGAAGTGCCGGCCGGCAAGACGGTCGCCATCGTCGGACCATCGGGTGCTGGCAAGTCGACCATTTCGCGGCTGTTGTTCCGCTTCTATGATGTCCAGGATGGCCAGGTGCTGATTGACGACCAGGATGTCAGGGACGTGACGCAGGAGAGCCTGCGCGCGTCGATCGGCATGGTGCCGCAGGACACCGTGCTGTTCAACGACACCATCGCCTACAACATCCGCTACGGCCGCATCGACGCCAGCGAGGACGACGTACGCAAGGCGGCCGAGCTTGCCCAGATCGGACCTTTTATCGAGCGGCTGCCCGACGGCTACCGTTCGATGGTCGGCGAGCGCGGGTTGAAACTCTCCGGCGGCGAAAAGCAGCGCGTGGCCATTGCCCGCACCATCCTGAAGGCGCCGCCGATCCTGATCCTCGACGAGGCGACCTCGGCGCTGGACAGCCACACCGAGCAGGAAATCCAGGCCGCGCTCGATCTTGTCAGCAAGGGCCGCACCACCATCGTCATTGCCCACCGGCTGTCGACCGTGATCACGGCCGACGAGATCATCGTGCTCAAGGACGGCCAGATCGCCGAGCGCGGCACCCACGCGGCACTGCTAGCCAAACACGGCCTCTACGCGTCGATGTGGGATCGCCAGCGCGAGGCGACCGAGGCCGAGGAGCGGCTGCGCATCGCCCGCGAGACCGACGAGCTGGGTGTGGTGGTGCGGCGGCGCACCTCGGAGGTGGGGTGAAATTTGGCCGGTGAACTGAAAGGCTTTGCGAAATCGCAAAATGAGATAAGGATATATCTCTAATGGCGATTTCCTATTGAAATGATTATCGCAATATGCGATATTCGTTTCAGATGAAAACGCTTGTTATTCAGGCTCTCGCCGCCAAGGCCTTGCGTAGGCATAAAGCAGACGCGGACCGCATCATTGCCAAGATGGAGGCCTATGCTGCAGATCCCGGGTCCTTGGCGAACAAGGTCATCACGATGCAGGGCTCGACGCATCGCAGGCTGCGCGTTGGCGATTTCCGGGTGATATTCGAGGAGACGGCAACGGAAGTGATCGTCACCAAGATCGGCCCTCGCGGCTCGGTCTACGATTGACGGACACACTGAGAGGTAAGGCACATGAGCAAGAGCACGACCTATCTGGTGACACCGGGCGGCGAGGAACTCGCCGTGTTGCCCCGCCGCGATTATGAAGTGATGAAGGAAGCAGTAGAGCACGCCGTGGCTCTGGGTGACTACCGCTCCGGCCGTGTGCCCGGCCTTACCGCCGATGAAACTCGCGCCTTGGTCGGCGCCGTATCGCCGCTCGCCTTCTGGCGCGGCTATCGCAGCATGACCCAGAGTGAACTGGCCAAGAAGGCCGGCATCGCCCAGAATTATCTTTCTGATATCGAGAATAGCAAACGCGCTGGTGACGTTGGCCTTTGGATGCGCCTCGCCCGTGCCCTCGATCTTCCAATTGAGGTGATTGTCGACGATGAGGATTAACGCATGTCGTCGACAACGACATGCAAAAAAACAGAGATTTAAGCGCGGATGGGTGCTGAGAATTCGGGAGTTGATTTTTTTCATTGACCTCAATCCAGCTTGAGGTTGTAGACCTCCGGTCCAAGGTGCGTGGTGCGCCTGTCTGTGATCGGAGCTACGGAAAATGAATCAACTGAATCAAAAGCTTGGCAATGACAGCGTATTCAGGGTCGACAAGTTCGTCGTCCCGGCCGAGGCTCGCGAGGAGATACTGCGCAAGGTCAGGGCGACGCATGAATTGCTGCGCCTTCAGCAAGGCTTCGTGCAGGATTTCCTGCTCGAGCAATTCTCGGGGCCAGGCGAATTCAACCTCGTCACCATCGTCGAATGGGAGAACCAGGCGGCCATCGACAACGTCGTGCCGATCGTCAAGGCGGCGCATGAGCGGGCGGGCTTCAACCCGCAGGAGACAATCGCCCGGCTTGGCGTGCGGGCCGACATCGCCAACTATCAGCGCTTGCCCGAGTTGTAGGAAGGTTAGCCCGCGCCTGGCGCCGGGTGAGCCAGCCACTCCCACTGCTGCGTTGCGGGAAGGGGGGCTTTCGGCTATTGAGGCCGGACCTGAAACAGGGACCGCCCCCATCCCATGAGCCCCAATCCATGAGCCTCGTCGATACGATCAAGAATGCGTTCGTTCCGATCCACCGCGAGGGCTATCCCTTTATTGCCGCCTTCGGCGCGGCGACGCTGGTGCTTGGATATTTCTCCACGTTCCTATTCTGGGTTGGCCTCATACTGACGGCGTGGTGCGCCTATTTCTTCCGCGATCCAGAGCGCGTCACGCCCGTCGACGACCGGCTGGTGGTGAGCCCCGCCGACGGCATCATCTCGGCGGTCGGCCCAGCCGTGCCGCCGCGTGAGCTTGGTCTCGGCAACGGCGAGATGACCCGTATCTCGGTGTTCATGAACGTCTTTTCCTGCCATGTGAACCGTGCTCCGGTGCGCGGCCGCATTTCCAGGATCGAGCACCGGCCGGGCAAATTCCTCAATGCCGAACTCGACAAGGCAAGCTCCGAGAACGAGCGCAACGGGCTGGTTATCGACAGCCCCAACGGCACGGTGGCGGCGGTGCAGGTCGCCGGGCTGGTGGCGCGGCGCATCGTCTGCTGGGCCGAGCCCGGCAACGCGGTTGCCATCGGCGAACGTTTCGGGCTGATCCGCTTCGGCTCGCGCGTCGACGTGTTCCTGCCGTCGACCGCGACGCCGCGCGTTGCCGTCGGCCAGACCGCAGTCGGCGGCGAGACCGTATTGGCCGAGTTCGGCGGCGTTGCCGCGACGCCGCTCGTGCGGATTTCCTGACCGGTGGGCGCGCCGTTCAAGAAATTCGAGGCGCATGCCAGCGGCGGCCCGCGCATCCGCGAAATCCCGATGCGCATGGTGCTGCCCAACCTCGTCACCGTGCTTGCCATCTGCGCCGGCCTGTCCGGCATCCGCTTCGGCTTCGAAGGGCGCTTCGAGCCGGCGGTGGTCATGGTGCTGCTTGCCGCCTTTCTCGACGGTATCGACGGCCGCCTGGCGCGGATGCTGAAGGCGACCTCCAAATTCGGCGCGCAGATGGATTCGCTGGCCGACATCGTCAATTTCGGCGTCGCCCCGGCTTTGGTCCTCTATGCCTTCCTGCTCGATCGCGCCGGCTCGCCGGGCTGGATCGCGGCGCTGTTGTTCACCATTGCCTGCGGACTGAGGCTTGCCCGTTTCAACGTGCTTGACGAGGAGAAGACCGAACGGCCGCTTTGGCAAAGCGAATATTTCGTCGGCGTACCGGCGCCGGCCGGCGCCGTGCTGGTCATGCTGCCGCTATACCTCTATTTCCTGCGCCTTGGCCTGGAGCCGAGCCGCCTGGCCGCCTTCATCGGCACCGGCTTCACCATCCTCGTCGCCTTCCTGCTTGTCAGCCGGCTGCCGGTCTACTCCGGCAAGAGCATACGCATACCGGGCGACAAGGTGTTGCCGGTTATCCTCGGCGTCGTCCTCTATGTGCTGCTGCTGATGACCTATCCCTGGTACACGCTGACCGCGTCGGTCGCCGGTTATCTGATCTTCCTGCCGTTCAGCGTGCGTGCCTATACCAGGCGTGCCAAGCGCGAGGGCGAGAAGGTTCCACCTTCTGATATCGGCTAGCAAAGCTCTCGCTCAGGGCTCTTCAACGGCCCTTGTCGGAACCTGCCGGGCATCTTGACCGTTCTGTTCTCGCGCGCGAGTTGCGGCGTCAGCAATTGTGAGAGGCGCAACCCTCACGAGCACTTCGCCCGCGCGCCCCGCAAGCTTCTGAATCAGGCAGGAACTGAAGAGGAGCGTGAAGAAATGGCTGTCATCGTCATTGGTGCGTTGCTCACCGTCGCCGGCATTGTGTACATGGCGGGCGCGGCCCTCAGGCGCGGGCGGCTCAGCGATCCGGCGCCTGTCTCGGCGTCGGATCGCCCGACGCCAAATCTCGCAACGCCAGGGCCGACACTTGAACCGAGGCGGCGCGGGCTTGGTTTCCTAAGCCTGTCGCAGAATTGGCCGGGCCTGTTGATGATGGGGGTCGGCGTCATTCTGCTATTGTCGGTGGTGGTCCTTTAGAGTTCGAAAACCATTCATCTGTATCGCCGAACAAATTCCCGACAAGGTCCGGCCTCAAGCAGCCGCGCTCAGCCCCAGCCTGTCGATCGCCAGCTTGCGGGTCGAGACATAGTCGGTCTTGCCAGAACCCAGCGCCGGGATCTCTTCGACCTTGACGATGTCGTTGGGCACCATCAATTCGGCGGCACCTGCCTTCTTGCCGAACTTGCGCAGTTCTTCCGCGTCGGCGGCTTCGGCGGTGGTGACCAAAACGATGCGCTCGCCGCGCCTCTTGTCCGGCACCGAGACCGCGGCATGCCGTTCTTCCGGCCACAGCGACTGCACCAGCATCTCCACCGCGCCCAGAGATACCATCTCGCCGGCGATCTTGGCGAAACGCTTGGCGCGGCCGCGAATGGTGATGAAGCCCTCGCGATCGACCGAAACGATGTCGCCGGTGTCGTGCCAGCCATCGAGCGGCTGCAATTCGCCGGGCCGGTCCGCGGTCATGTAGCCCATCATCAAATTGGGTCCATTGAGCCACAATTGCCCGGCATCGCTGATGCCTTCGACCGGTTGCAGCTTCATGCGTATCGCCGGCAGCAGGCGCCCGACCGTGCCGTCGCGGCCGTGGATGGCGGTGTTGACGGCGACCACGGGTGCTGCCTCGGTCAGTCCGAAGCCTTCGATGATCTCGGCCTGGAAACGCTGGCGGTAGACGCGGCGCGTCTCCGGCTTCACCGCCTCGGCGCCGGCGACGACGAAGCGCAGGCTGGAGAAATCGCCGTCCTTGGCGGTGCGCGCATAATTGGCGAGGAAGGTGTCGGTGCCGAACATGACGGTCGGCCGCACCTTGCGCGCGATCTCCGGGATGATCTTGTAGTGAAGCGGCGAGGGATAGAGGAACAGCCTTACCCCGGTGACCAGCGGCAGGATGGTGCCGCCCGTCAGGCCGAAGGAGTGGAACACCGGCAGCACGTTGAGCAGGATATCGGCCGGCGAGATGGTGATGCGGGCCTCGGCCTGCATGGCGTTGGCGTAGAGGTTCCGGTGCGACAGCAGCACCGCCTTGGGCGTGCCTTCCGAGCCTGACGTGAACAGGATCACCGCCGGTTTGGCCGCGTCCTGCCGTTGCAGCGGCCAGCGCCAGCGCAAGGCTGCCGCGAACTTCTCCAGCGCGGTCACGCTTTCGCGGATATCCTCCAGCCACAACAGCTTGGCGCCACCCTTCTCGACCGCCGCGACGATGTCGGCAAGGTCGGCCTTCTCGACGAAGGCGCGGGACGAAACCACCGTGCGGATCACCGCCGTGCGCACGGCTGCGGTAACGCTGGCCGGCCCCGCGGTGTAATTGATCATCGCCGCTACCCGGCCGGCCGAGAGCAGGCCGACGAAAGACAACACGACGCCATTGGCATTAGGCAGAAGCAGCCCGACCGCTTCGCCCGGCGCGGTTACAGCCTCGAAGCGACGGCCCAGCACCCGCGCGCCGATGAACAGTTTTCGGTAGCTCAGCGCGCCCGAGATGACGTCCTCGACGATCGGGTGCGAGCCGCCGACGCGGTCGGCGGCGTCACGCATGGCCAGGAACAGGCCGCGATCGAGATCGCTGCCGAACAGCCGGGCCTCGGCAACGCGGTCGAACAGCGCATTGGTGTTCGAGGCCTGGTCGGGGTTTCGCGCCACGAGCTCGGCGATGGTCAATGGCTCCAGCACGCTGATCGACAGGCGCGCAAACCAGTGGCGCGGCGCCTTGTCCGCCGGCGTCAGCGACGCCGGCAAGGTGCGCGTACCGGCGACGAAGATCGGCACGATGCTGGCGTTGGCTTGCATGGCGATGCGGGTGACGGCGCGAAACAGACGAAACGTCTTGACGTCGGGCTCGACCGCGTCGGGCAGGTAGACGGCGAGTCGGCCCTTGCCCTTCAGCACTCGTACCAGCCGGCGGCTGACGAAGACATGCTCGGCATTGAAGGCGATGGTGCGGCCAAGCTCGCGCCACGGCTCCAGCCAGGGAGACCGCGCCGAGACATCGTCGAGGATGTGCAAAGTGTCGTCAGGCAACAACGACAGCATCAGCGCCGGCTCGATACGCGACTGGTGGGAGATGACATAGATGACCGGGGCCGTCGCTTTGCGCGCGATCTTGATGCGGTCGTCGCCGATTCGGTAGGCAAGCTTGAACGGCACATAGAGCAGCGCCTGGGTAAAGCGCAGGCCGAGGCGGAACTTTTCCACCACGCCGATCAGCAGCCAGGCCGCAACGAGGCCCGCAAGCAACGCCAGTGTCAGGATCATTGCCGCATCTCTCCCAACGGTTTTTCGCATCGCGGCTCTTTCACGGCCGCTTCGGGGGGAGAACCTAGCGAAAGTGCGGGAGACGTCAATGCGGAGTGAGTGCGCTCTGACCTTCTCCTGCATAGGAAAGGGAAGTCGGTCTCCTCACGCTGCCTTCAATCTGCCGCTGATGAAGCGGAATTCCTGCGACTTGCCGCCGAAACCATAGGCGGCGGCCGGAACTTCGTGCACCAGGGCGTAGCTTTCCTCGTGCACATTTCCCAGGATTTGGCCGAAGGCGGCAAAGATCGCTCGCAGATAAGCCTCCAGCTCGAGCTTCGTGTTGGTGCCGTCGACGACCTTGATGTCGAGCCAGAAAGTGTTGGCGCTATGCTCGGCCAGTGATTTGCCGCCGGCGAACCAGTGTTGCGGCTCGAGATAGGTGATCGCGACCGCGGTAATCGTCGGGTCCTTGCGCAGATGCGTGGCGGTCAGCCCGGTGACTTCCCTGGCGATTGTCGCGGACAAGGCGGCGTCCGGCTTGCCGGTGACGCTGACATTGATGATCGGCATTTTTCTCTCCTTGGTTTGGGACGGACGGCTATCAACCGCCGAACAAACCATGCCATTACGACCACATCAAAAAAATCAAATTGTTTTCAAGTAAAGGTTTGATAATACCGAACTATGCAGATGCTCGACCCAGACCTCCTGAAAACCTTCCTCGCTTTCGTCGACGGCGGCTCGCTGGCACGGGCGGCGACGATCGTCGGCCGCTCGCCCTCGGCCGTCACCACGCAGATGCAACGGCTTGAGGAAACCGTCGGCGAGCAGCTTCTGACGCCACAGGGCAGGGGCCGCGGCCTGACACCGGCGGGCGAGGATCTCGTCGGCCACGCCAGGCGCATCCTGGCGGCTCATCGCGAGGCTTGGCTGGCGCTGAAGGGTGCGCGGGCTGCCGGGCACGTCGCCATCGGCACGACACAGGATTTCGCCGACAGCGATTTGCCGGACCTGCTGCGGGCCTTCGCCGTCAGCCATCCGCGCGTCAGGATCGAATTGCGCGTCGGCCGCTCCGCCGAATTGACCCAGGCGCTGCAGGCCGGTGGTCTCGATCTGGCGATCGCCATGCGCCAAGCCCCCGCATCGGACGAAGTCGGCCTGCTCAGGGAACCGATGGTCTGGCTCTGTTCGCAAAAGGGATTGGCGGTGCGCCAGGACGAGATACCGCTGGCGCTGCTCGATCCGCATTGCGGCTTTCGCGAAGCGGCGATCGCCGCACTTGATGCGGCGGGCCGCCGTTATCGCATCGCCGCTGGTAGCGCCAGCCTGGCCGGCCTGCGCACGGCCGTGAATGCCGGCATCGCGCTGACGTTGAGGACGGCGCGCTTCGCCCACTCCGGCATCGTCGAAGCGCCGCGCGATCTTGCCCTACCAGCGGTTCCGATTGCCGAATTCGCCATTCGGCTGCGCAAGGGCGCCGACCGGCCGGCGCAGGATCTTGCCGCGCTGTTCAGCGGCAGTCTTTCAATGTCCGCCTGACCGTAGCAAAGAGTGGGCGCCCGCAAGAATGAGCGCTGCAAAGAAAAAGCCGACCTTGCGGTCGGCTGGAGGTTAGACGGGTCGAGGGGTTTGGGGGGACTTGGGGGTGACCCGTCGCACCTACAATGTCTGAGCCCGACGATGGTTCCATGACTTTGCAGTTTATTTCGGCCAAGGTTTTAGCACGATCAGGGTGCCGCGCCTTTCCTTGCCACGAGCCAGTCGCGTCCGGCATGGGCGAATACGGCGCAGAGCACGATCACGCCGCCAATCATGCTCGCGGCAGGCGGGATCTCGGCCAGGAACAGGAAAGCGAACAAGATCGCGAACGGCACTTCGGCCGACCCCAGCAAGCCGGATTCGGGCGCCGGGATCAGCCGCGAGCCCTCCGTCCACAGGATCGAGGCCATCGCGAAGGAAGCGCCGAACGTGGCGAGCAGCACGGCGTCCCGGGCCGAAACGGCTAGCGGATCGGTGACGAACCAGCCGAGCAGAAAGAGAAGGAAGGCCGAAACCGCGCCGGCCCACACGACAGGTGTGTCGCGAAAGGCGCGTACCATGATCATGTAAAACGCGCTGCTGATGGTCATCAGTAGCGCCAGACCGTCACCCAGGAGATGACCGGTACCGAAGCCGGACCCGACCATTATCGCCACGCCACACAGCGACACCGCCGCGGCAGCCAACGTTTGCATGCGGAACGGCTCGCGCACCAGGATGAAGGCAAGCAGCGCGGTGATGAAGGGCGCCGTGGCATAGATGACCGCGACATTGGCGACATAGGTGAATTTGAACGCAGCGATGAAGGCGATGCTGGCCAGCACTCCCTCGACGGCCAGCAGCCAGCCTCGCCAGCCAAGGCGCAGGCTTTCGCGCCCGCCGGAAAGGTGGCGGCGCCACAGCACATAGAGCGTGATCAGGATCGAGCCGACAAACCCGCGCCAGCAGGTGATGATCAGCGGATCGGCATGGATCGACTTGGTCAGCACGCCGGTGAGGCCGAAGACAGCCGCCGACGCCGAAACCAGAGTGATGCCAAGGGTTCGCTCGGCGGCGGTGTCGGTGGTGCCCGGCATGCTGGAAGCCTCCGTCATTTCGCCAGACTACGCCGTCTCGTGCTGACACCATACTGTCAGCAGGGATACCTGATCCTACAGCCGCTTGCGGAAATGTTCATTGCCGATGATCAGCAGGCCGGCCGTGAAGATCAGGGCAGCCTTGGCCGCGGGACACTTCGAACGTCGCTGTTGACTTGGCCCCTGGGTCAGCCCCGATAAGAAAGCGGTCAGCCGGCAACAAGGTGATTCCATGCGCTCCTCCGCCCAGTTCCTGAACGCTTCCGAAGCCGCCAGCCGGCTCGGCGTGTCGGCCAAGGCCCTGCGGCTCTATGAGCAGCGAGGCCTGATCGCTCCGATCCGCACCGCGGCCGGATGGCGGGCCTACGGTCCTGTCGAGATGAGCCGCGCGGCCGAGATCGCGGCATTGCGCGGCCTTGGCTTCAGCCTGGCCCAGGTGGCGAGGGTGGTGGAGGGCGACGCCAGAGGCATGGAGTCAGCCTTGGCCGCGCACCAGGCGATCCTCGAAGGCCGGCTGCGCCAGCTTGTCGGCATCATCGAGAAGATCGGCAGCCTGCGGGACGGCCTCGCTCGAGGCAAAGCGCCAACCATTGCTGAACTGGCGCGCCTGATGATGCCAGATACCGGGCCTGACGTCGCTTTCGACCTTCCCTGGCCTTGGGGTGGCGAGCGGTTCGAGCTGGGACCGGTTCGGACGCTGAACTACATCATCGGTCCGCTGGGCAGCGGCAAGACCCGGCTGGCGCGGCGCCTTGCCGAGAGCCTGCCCAACAGCGCCTTCCTTGGCCTGGACCGTCTGGCGGACGGATGTGCTGTGGCTCTTGCCCGCATGGAGGCCGATCCGGCTCTGAGGGCGCGGGTCGACCGGACGCTGGCCTGGCTGGTCGAGGATGGCGCCGCGGTGTCGGACGCACTGCTTGCCCTCCTTGCCGGATTGGAGGCCGAGGGTCCTGCTAGCCTGGTCGTCGACATGATCGAGCAGGGGCTGGACCAGGCTTCCCAGGAGGCGCTGATTGCCCATCTGCGCCGCCGTGGCCCCGATGGCCGGCCGCTTTTCCTGCTCACGCGCTCCTGCGCCATCCTGGACCTGGCGGCTGTCGGGGCCGACGAAGCGATCATCCTCTGCCCCGCCAATCACAGCCCGCCAACCTATGTCGCCCCATTCCCCGGCACTCCTGGCTACGAGGCCGTTGTCACCTGCCTGGCCTCGCCTGAGGTGCGAGCCCGGACGGAGGGCGTCATTGCCTGGCGGCCGCAAGTCGCTTGAATCTCTTAAAGCATTGCAGCGACGTGTTCACTGCGTCACCCTATAAAGTTCCGAAGCGGCCTCTTTCAGCGCACGCCGGCCGTCCAGCCTGAAATACATCATGTGCCCGCCCTCCACGACATCGAGGCGGATGGGTTTTGCATCGGTGAGCGACGGGATCTGGTTCACCAGATAGCGCGAGGCCAGATAGGGCGTGACGAGGTCGGTGTAGCCGTTGACGATCACGACGCCGAGCGCGGGGTTCAACGAGCGCGCCCGCTGCAGATCGTCCATCACCCCGGCATAGCCTTGCCGCGAGGTGCCATAATCCCAATTGCGGCTGATCTCGCCGTTGAGCAAGCGGTAGCTGACGTCGGTGCGGTAGTTCAGCTCGTCGCTGATATAGCCGGTGAAGGCCGAGGTCAGCACTGGCACGCTGCGGTCGAGCACCGGATCCGGACCGGCGATGCGGGCGCTCTCTGGCGCGATATCCGCCGTGGCGATCGTGCCGTCATAGGGACTGAGCACCTTGCCGTTGGCGCGGGCAAACTCCCTTGCGAACAGCCCGGTCGGGATACGGGCGAAATTCCGCTGGACGAGTTCAAGCGGCAGGCCGGTGATGTCGGCCACGCGTTGGCTGGCCACACGCCCGCCTTGTTCCAGTCCGCTGGCTAAGGCCGTAAGATAGCCGCTCAGCGCATAGTGCTCGACCTCGGCGAGCTTCTCCTGAAGCGCATGGCCGGTAATGCCTTCGCTACCCAGGCGCACCGCCGCGAGCGACGGCAGTTCGAGCGCCCAGTGCAGGGGTTCGAACTCGTCGGGTTGCACCAGCATGAACTCCAGCGCCGGCGAGATCAATACGATGCCGCTCGGGCTGATGCCGACATCTTCCTGCAAGGTCCTGGCGAGCAGTGCCGCCCGGAACCCGCCATAGCTTTCGCCGGCGAGGAACAGCGGCGATCCGGTACGGCCGTTCTGCGCAAGATAGAGCCGGATGAAGGCGCCTATCGAACTGGCATCCTGGTTGACGCCCCAGAAATCGTGCGTGTTTTGGCCAGGCGCCTCGCGGCTGTAACCGGTTCCGACGGGATCGACGAAGACAAGGTCGGTCATGTCGAGCCAGCTGTCTGGATTGTCGGTGAGTTTTTGCGGCGAGGGCAGGAATTGCCCATCGTTTCCGGTGGCGATTACGCGCGGGCCGAGCGCGCCGAGATGCAGATAGGCGGACGCCGCTCCGGGGCCGCCGTTGAACACGAAGGTGATCGGACGCCGCGGCTCCTTCGCCTCGTCGTCTGGCGGCCGCCTGACATAGGCGACATAGAATATCTCCGCCGTGACCTCGCCCTTGCCGGAAAGCAGGGACAACGTGCCGGCCTTTGCCTGATAGTCGAGCTTGCGCCCGGCCAGCGTGATCGAATGGTCTGTAGTCTGCGGTGGCGGCAGCAGCGACAGCACGCCGCCTGTGGGCGCGGGGCGCTCAGCCGTTTCGGCCAGGACAGGCTGCGCGAAGGCGGCAAGCACCAGCAGGATGAGGGGGACCAGTTTCAGCTTGAACGGCATGACAGCTCCGCGAGAACAACTCCCGCATAGGTATGGCCGAGGCGATCGAAGTCAAAGGAAATGGTCTGTGCGGTCCAGGCGATCTGCCACTTCGGTTTCGCACAAACACTGCGGCTGCTATCAAGGCGCGAAAGACTGTCGAAAGGAATGGAAATGGACGTGACCGCACTCAAGGCCATGCAGGCGCCGCTGAAGGAGGCCTATCGGGACGATGCGTCGCGCGCGCTGATCACGCTAAGGGCCAAGGGCTCGATCGATGACGAGTCGATCGCTTGCAAGGTCGAGACGGGCAGGGCGCTTGCCGTTGCCGGCCTGCATCCAGCAACCGGCGGTTCCGGGCTCGAACTCTGCTCGGGCGACATGCTGCTGGAGGCACTGGTCGCCTGCGCCGGTGTAACGTTGAAGGCGGTGGCGACGGCGCTGGAATTCAAGCTCGGCGCCGCCACGGTGGAAGCCGAAGGCGATCTCGATTTTCGCGGCACGCTTGGCGTGGCAAAAGATGCGCCGGTCGGCTTCCGCGCCATCCGGCTTAATTTCGGCCTCGACACCGACGAGCCGCAGGAGCGCATCGATGCGCTGCTTAAGCTCACCGAACGCTATTGCGTGGTGTTCCAGACCATCAACCAGAAGCCTGAATTGACGGTAAGCGCACGACGCTGAAGCACCAATCTCCCCCCTTGAGGGGGAGATGTCGCCGAAGGCGACAGAGGGGGTCGGTACGTCCTGACGCGGCTCTCCATCACGGACAAAGGAGGTCGGCGCTCCAGGCGAGACGACCCCCTCTGGCCTGCCGGCCATCTCCCCCTCAAGGGGGGAGATCAAGCTTCCCTACTGTGCCGATGGCTCCTCGGCGTCGCCTTCATCGGTGAAGGGCGAAGCGCTCGGCACGCACTGCACTGCCCAGCCTGCCGGCGTCGGCTGCTTCTGGTACTCGGTGACGGCGTTGGTGCATTGTTCGCGGGTGTCGAAGGTGCTGGGCAGCACGACCATGCCGCCTTGCGGACCGGCGATCACCAGATACCAGACCAAAGCTACGCTCGAAGCCGCCATGGGAATTTCCTCGCTGTGATTGTTGTGGGAGTCGCGGCGATCCTATCAACTCCGCATGACAGACGAAAGCGCGGCCGGGGCGCGGCGATGCGCCACGGCATCACAGCCACGTGATAGCGCGATCCTTTCCGATTTCCGGAAAGGGTCATGCGTTAAGCGTTTGCGAATACCGGTTCAGTTCGTTGCAAAGCAATAGAACAGGCCGTCGCCGCCGGTGCCCTTCAGCGCGTCCTGGCTGCAGCCGCCGCGCGAGGCGTGCGAGGAGTTCCACGATTTGGCGGCGGCCGAATCGTCGAGGCCCATACGGTCATGATGACCCACCATCGCCACACCTTCGGCCCCGCTCATCGTCCAGTCGCCGCAGGTCTGGTCGGCGATCTTCGTGCCATCGGGCTTGGAGCCGGTCAGTATGTCGTGCCGGTTGGGTTTGTCGCCGCGGCCGTTGACGACCTCGCCCTTTTCGTCGAGCGCTGTCTGCTTGGTGATGGCGTTGGCGTCGCTGTGCAGCGAAGCGACGTCGTCGGCGATCTTGACGCCCTTGGCGTCGAACCACGGCCCCTTGCCGATGCGGTCGCGTGCATCGGTATCGCTGGTCGAGAGATAGGCAGCCCAGGTCTTGCCGGTGACGCCGACGGCTTCAGCCAGCGAGGCGCAATGCGCGTCCGCACCCTTCAACCCACCGAGATCGGCACCCTTGCCGGATCCCACGCTGGTGACGAAGAAACTCATCGTCGCATCCTGTGCCGAGGCAACGCCGGCGGCTGCAAGCAAGGTGGCGGCGGTAACGAGAAGCAGTCTGCGCATGATGGTCCTCCGGTTTCGAATGTTACATTCGAAGAACGTAGCCGGAGGCCTGTTTCATCCCTCTTGAAGTCGAGTTTATTCCGGCTGCCGGTAGGCGACAAAGCGGTTGTGCTTGGCCTGGAAGATCAGCCCGGTTTCTTTCAGATCGGGGCTCGCCAGCGGCACGATGCGCTTGGCGATCTCAGACGGGTGCGGCAGCGTTTCCGGATCCTCGCCAGGCACGGCCTGCGCACGCATGGCGGTTCGGGTGGCGCCGGGGTCGGCGGCGTTGACGCGTAGCGCCGAGTTTTCCGCCTCATGCGCCCAGGAGCGCATCATGGTTTCGACCGCTGCCTTCGAGGCCGCATAGGGCGCCCAGAAGGCGCGCGCAGAATGCGCGGCGTTGGACGACAGGATGATGGCGCGGCCGGCGTCGGAGAGCCTCAGCAGCGGGTCGACCGAGCGGATCAGCCGCCAGGTCGAGGTGACGTTGATGGTCATCACCTTCTCGAAGGTCTTGGCCTCGACATGGCCGATCGGCGAGATGACGCCGAGCACGGCGGCGTTGGCGACCAGGATGTCGAGCTTGCCCCAGCGCTCATGAATGGCGCCGCCCAGCCGGTCGATGCCTGCCATGTCGGCAAGGTCGAGCGGCACCAGCGTGGCTTGTCCGCCGGCCGCCTTGATCTGGTCGTCGAGTTCCTCCAGCCCGCCGACGGTGCGCGCGACCGCAATCACATGCGCACCGGCGGCGGCCAGTTCCTTGGCGATGAAATAACCGATGCCGCGCGAGGCACCGGTGACGACCGCGACGCGGCCGGAGAGGTCGAGGGTCATGCTTGAACTTTCGTGAGGTCGGCGTGTAGCACCCCCCTCTGCCCTGCCGGGCATCTCCCCCTCAAGGGGGGAGATTGGCCCTCATCAGGCTCAGCACCCGTTCTGCGACAGTCGCGATTGGCGAAAGTCGACAGTTCAGCCGATCTCCCCCCTTGAGGGGGAGATGCCCGGCAGGGCAGAGGGGGGTAACCTGGCGAAGACAAATGGTGATCCGGCAACCCTAAGCCCCGCTCGCCGCCAGCAGCGACAGCGTGCGTACATTGTCGGAGCCTTCGAAGTCGGCAAGCCGCGTCGGGTATTGCCCGGTAAAACAGGCGTCGCAGAATTGCGGCTGCTCATTGTCGCGGCCTGCTTCGCCGACGGCGCGGTAGAGCCCGTCGATAGTGAGGAAGCCGAGCGAATCGACGCGGATGAAATCGGCCATCTCCTCCACCGACATGCGTGATGCCAAAAGCTTCGATTTCTCCGGCGTGTCGACGCCATAAAAGCACGAGGCGCGCGTCGGCGGCGAGGCGATGCGCATATGCACTTCCTTGGCGCCGGCGTCGCGCACCATCTGCACGATCTTCTGGCTGGTGGTGCCGCGCACGATCGAGTCATCGACCAGCACCACGCGCTTGCCTTCGATCATGCGGCGGTTGGCATTGTGCTTGAGCTTGACGCCCATGTGGCGGATCGAATCGCCCGGCTGAATGAAGGTGCGGCCGACATAGTGGTTGCGGATGATGCCAAGCTCGAACGGAATGCCCGCGGCCTGGGAAAAACCGATTGCCGCCGGCGTGCCCGAATCCGGCACCGGCACGACGATGTCAGCCTCCACGGGGCTTTCGAGCGCCAGCTCGGCGCCGATGCGCTTGCGCACCTCATAGACGTTGCGGCCCTCGACCGAGGAATCCGGTCGCGCGAAATAGACATATTCGAAAATGCAGAAGCGGTTCTTCTGCGGCTCGAAGGGGAACAAGCTCTCAATGCCCTTGGCGGTGACGACGACCATCTCGCCGGGCTTCAGGTCGCGCACGAAACGCGCGCCGATGATGTCGAGCGCGCAGGTTTCGGAAGCCAGGATCCAGGCGCCGTCGAGATCGCCCAGCACCAGCGGGCGGATGCCTAGCGGATCGCGGCAGCCGATCATCTTCTTGGCCGTCATCGCCACCAGCGAGAAGGCGCCTTCGACCTGGCGCACCGCGTCGATGAAGCGCGAATTCAGGTCGCGCTCCTTTGAGGTGGCGACCAGATGCAGGATCGTCTCGGTGTCGGAGGTCGACGAAAAGATCGCGCCCTGTTTCTGCAGCGCGCGCTGCACGGTCATGGCGTTGGTGAGGTTGCCATTGTGGGCGACGGCGAAGCCGCCGTCGGCGAGTTCGGCGAAAAATGGCTGGATGTTGCGCAGGCCGGCGCCACCGGTGGTGGCGTAGCGCGTGTGACCGATGGCGCGGTTGCCTTGCAGGCTGTCGATGACATGCTGCTTGGTGAAGGTGTCGCCGATCAGGCCGACATGGCGTTCGACATGGAACTGGGTGCCGTCATAGGAAACGATTCCGGCCGCTTCCTGGCCGCGATGCTGGAGCGCATGCAGACCGAGCGTGACGATGGCCGCGGCGTCCTGCCGGCCGAAAATGCCGAACACGCCGCATTCGTCATGGAAATGGTCGTCGGCTTCGGCGGAAAGCACGTCGTCTGCGTCTGCCATCTCTTAGAGCCTCATTGTGGAAAGGCGTCATATAATGCAGTCGGTCAGTCAATGCCACTGGCAAATCAGAATGCCGCGTTGTTATGCTTGTCAACTATTCGGTAGCGTTGTCCTCCACACAGGTCGTTGCAAATGCAGGATGAACCGGACGAGGCCGAAGAAGAAGCTTGGTGCGAATCGCAACGCCAATACGTGCTCGGTTATCTGGGTCGCGAGAATTTGAAACATGGCAGGGTGGGAGAATGGCCTGCCTGGCATGTTTATCCGTATGTTGCGGTTTGGGCGATCGAAAGCATCGAGCATCCAGAGTGGGTTGGTTGGTGGGCAATCTCTGGCGACCTACCAACCGACTACATCAGCTGCGGACCGGACGGGACTCCTCGGGCCGCCGTTCGGGACTTCGGCTTGCGCTGGAAGGAAGTGGCGGCAGCAATGGCTGAAGGACGAGAGCACGAAGAATTTACAACCGGCGGCCCTGAACACGCCACAACATTGGCGCCTCTGCTTCGATCGAGGGCAAAGATACTGCTCGACTGGGCGAGTGACGATAGCGTTTGGGAAGATGATCCCGAAGCGCCCTCGAAAGCTTGACCCAATGCGCTGAGGTAGAACTTCAGTTTGCCGGCGCCGGAGTGGCGGGTGGGGTGGCTGGGGCGTTGTCGGCCGGAGGCACGTCGGTTTCGCTGTCGTCTGGCGCCGGGGCTTCGTCGCCGGTTGCCGGCGCATCAGCCGCAGGCGCATCGGGAGCCGCCGGCGTCTCGGCGCCGGCCTCGGGCGCGGCCGGCTGATTCGGGTTGAGCTGCTTGAGGATGGTGTTTTCCGGATCCTCGGGCAGCATGCTTTCGAGCTTGGCGCCGATCGATTCCAGCAGCGGCCGCGATTTGGCGTTGGCGACCCAGCCTGGAGCCTTGGTGCCGGCCAGCCAGTTGAAGAACAGCAAGGCCACCGCGACGACCAGGATGCCGCGCGCCGCGCCATAGAGGAAGCCCAGCGTGCGGTCGAGCGCGCCGATCCTGGAATCGATGATCCAGTCGGCGAGCTTCATGGTGATGACGGAAACCACGATGAGCGCAATGACGAAGACGATGCCGGCGGACGCCGCCATGGCGGCCTTCTCATTGTCGATATAGGGCTGAACGTAAGGCAGGACCGGCTTGTACAGGAAGAATGCCGCCGCCGCCGCTGCTATCCAGGCGATGATGGACAGGATCTCGCGTGAAAAGCCGCGAACCATGGCGAGCATCGCCGAGACCAGGGTGAAGCCGACGAGAATTCCGTCAAGCAGCGTAATCGGCATGTCTTTGCCCCCACTCCGATCTCTTTTTCACAACTCGGGCGAGTCGCGTCACTCTTGCTCGTCGGCGCGGCTGCGCCGTGAGCCGGCTATCCGCGCCACGAGGTCGGCCAGTTCGGTGGGCTGGAAAGCACCGGCCCCTATCCCCGCGGCTCCATTGCCACCAACAAGTTCCTCGCTGCCCAAGGGCAGGACCGCACTTCCAAAACCCAGCTTTTCGGCTTCCTTGAGGCGCTGCTGCGCGTGCGCAACCGGCCTCACGGCGCCCGAAAGGCTGATTTCGCCGAAATAGACGCAATCGGCCGGAAGGGCAAGACCGGTGAGCGACGAAACCAGTGCAGCGGCAACCGCGAGATCGGCGGCGGGCTCCGTGATGCGGTAGCCGCCGGCGACGTTGAGATAGACGTCGTGCGTGCCGAAGCGGACCCCGCAATGGGCTTCGAGAACGGCGAGGATCATCGACAGCCGGGCGCCGTCCCAGCCGACGACGGCGCGGCGCGGCGTGCCCAGCGACGATGGCGCCACCAGCGCCTGGATCTCGACCAGCACCGGCCGCGTGCCTTCCATGCCGGCAAAAACCGCCGCTCCCGGCGATTTCGCATGGCGTTCGCCGAGAAAGAGTTCGGACGGATTGGCGACCTCGCGCAGGCCCTTGTCCGACATTTCGAAAACGCCGATTTCGTCGGTCGGTCCGAACCGGTTCTTGACCGTGCGCAGGATGCGGTAGTGGTGGCCGCCTTCGCCCTCGAAATAGAGCACGGCGTCGACCATGTGCTCGACCACGCGCGGCCCGGCGATCTGGCCTTCCTTGGTGACGTGGCCGACGAGCACGATCGCCGCCCCTGTGGATTTCGCATAGCGGATCATCGCCTGGGCGGCAGCGCGCACCTGTGTGACGGTGCCGGGCGCCGAATCGGCCATGTCGGTCCACAAGGTCTGGATCGAATCGAGGATCACCAGGTCCGGCCGCTTGCCGTCGGCGATTGTGGCCAGGATGTCCTCGACATTGGTCTCGGCCGCCAGCTCCACCGGGGTGTCGGCAACGCCGAGCCGCTGCGCCCGCAACCTGATCTGGGCGACGGCCTCTTCGCCCGAGACATAGACGATGCGGTGGCCCTTTGCCGCGAGCGCCGCGGCAGCCTGGGTCAACAGCGTCGACTTGCCGATCCCCGGATCGCCGCCGACCAGAAGTGCGGAACCGCGGACAAAACCGCCGCCGGTGGCGCGGTCGAGCTCGCCGATGCCGGAAACGATGCGCGGCGCATCCTCGATGTCGCCCGACAGGCTGGTCAGCACCACGGCGCGGCCCTTGCGGGCGTTACGGGTGTTGGCCGGGCCTGAACCTATACCGCCTGCCGTGCCTTCCTCGACCAGCGTGTTCCACTCGCCGCAGGCATCGCATTTGCCGGCCCAGCGCTGATGCACCGATCCGCAATTCTGGCAGATGAATTGGACGCGCGATTTGGCCATCAGGCGTGGCCCGGTGTGGCAGATGCAAACGATGGATAGGCCGGCGGGACAGCGCCCCCCTCTTTCCTGCCGGACATCTCCCCCTCAAGGGGGGAGATTGGATGTCGCTTCGGCTTTCGCCAATCACCAGCATTGCAAGGTGTGCGGCTCGATCGAAGCTGCCAATCTCCCCCCTTGAGGGGGAGATGTCCGGCAGGACAGAGGGGGGCGCGAAGGATTGAGACCTGTCTCAAGCGGCTACTCAAACCTCTCCGCAATATGATGCTCTTCCGCAAGGTCGGAGAAGCGGGTGAACTCGCCCTGGAAGGCGAGGCTGACCGAGCCGGTGGGCCCATGGCGCTGCTTGGCGACGATGACCTCGGCCTTGCCGCGCATCTCATTCATCTCGTTTTCCCATTTGATGTATTCGTCGGTGCCGGGCTTCGGCTCGCGGTTCTTCAGGTAGTATTCCTCGCGGTAGACGAACATCACCACGTCGGCGTCCTGCTCGATCGAGCCCGATTCGCGAAGGTCCGAGAGTTGCGGGCGCTTGTCGTCGCGGCTTTCGACCTGGCGCGACAGCTGCGACAGCGCGATGATCGGCACCGCAAGCTCCTTGGCCAGCGCCTTCAGCCCGGTGGTGATCTCGGTGATTTCCTGTACGCGGTTCTGCGAGGCCCTGGCGCTCGATCCTTGCATCAGCTGGATATAGTCGATGACGATGACGTCGAGGCCGCGCTGCCGTTTCAGCCGACGCGCGCGCGCCGACAATTGTGCGATGGAAATGCCGCCGGTCTGGTCGATGAACAGCGGGATCTTCTGCATGGTCTGCGAGCAGGCGACCAGCTTCTCGAAATCCATTTCGGAAATCTCACCGCGGCGGATTTTCGACGACGGGATTTCGGTCTGCTCGGAGATGATGCGGGTGGCGAGCTGTTCCGACGACATTTCGAGCGAGAAGAAGCCGACGACGCCGCCATTGGCCGCCTTGAACGAACCGTCGGCCTGCTGCGCCGGCACATAGGCCTCGGCGATGTTGAAAGCCATGTTGGTGGCAAGCGAAGTCTTGCCCATGCCGGGACGGCCGGCGATGATGATCAGGTCGGACGGCTGCAGGCCGCCCATGCGGCGGTCGAGATCGCGCAGGCCCGTGGCGACGCCCGACAAATGCCCGTCGCGCATATAGGCGGCGTTGGCCATGTCGACGGCGGTCTTGACCGCGTCGGTGAAGCTCTCGAAGCCGCCATCGTAGCGGCCGGTCTCGGCCAGCTCGAACAGCCGGCGTTCGGCATCCTCGATCTGCTCGGACGGCGACATGTCCACTGGCGCATCATAGGCGATGTTGACCATGTCCTCGCCGACGGTGATCAGCGCGCGCCGCGTGGCGAGATCGTAAATGGCGCGGCCGTAGTCGGCGGCGTTGACGACGGTGACCGCCTCGACGGCCAGCCGCACGACATATTGCGCCACCGTCATATCGCCGACCTTCTCGTCGGCCGGCAGGAAGGTCTTCAGCGTGATCGGCGTCGCTATCTTGCCCATGCGGATCAGTTCGGCCGCGACCTCGAAGATCTTTCTATGCAACGGCTCGTAGAAATGACCTGACTTCAGAAAGTCCGAGACACGGTAGAAGGCATCGTTGTTGACGAGGATGGCGCCGAGCAGCGCCTGCTCCGCCTCGATATTGTTCGGTGCCTCGCGATAGAGCGGTTGCTCCGCGACGCCGAATTTTCGCGCTGCCTCTGCCATGATGTCCCCGATTTCGATCCCGGTCTCTCGATACCAGAATAGGACGATCAGGATGCTGACCTTTCTGCATCACTGCACAGTCAACCAGCCTTGATGCCCATTGTTCACAGGGACGGCGAACCGTCCACAGGAGAGTGTTTGCGTACCCCGATTCCGGTTGACTCGGAAAGGTGTAAACCCTATCCGACTCGCCAGAACATATCAAGAACAATTCCGATCGCTGGTTGCCGTCGGAGGCTTGGGCAGCAGTCCTATTTTGGTTTGAGGCAAAGAGTCACGAACCGTCCGAGATTAGCCGAAACGTCCGTCAAGTCGTCATCCTATGGCGGAGCAAGGAGCGAAGCGACGCGGCGCAGACCATAGGATCCATGCCGTTACTTATGAGCGCTGCAGCGGTGCAGAAAAGCCTCTGTTCTGCATGGTCTTGACGCTTTGCGCGACGTCACGGCATGGATCCTCGGGTCTGCGCGTCCGCTTCGCTCCCGCTCCGCCCGTGGATGACGAAGTTTCGGCGCTTCGGCCAATCTCCAAAGTAGCGATTCTATCTATCAGTGCGTGGACGATGCGACCTCTCTCGGTGTCGCCGGGTATGCGGCCTATGCCAGCGTATCCCCCCAGTCCGACCGCCGCGCGGCTTTGAACGTCGTGCCGTCGCGCTTGCTGAACAGCCGCTCGCCGGCATGGCCGTCGGGCTGGCAGAGCTTGAGCAGAACCTTGCCGGAACCTGATTTCGGCGGCGCGATCACCCGCGCAGCACGGGATGGGGCAGGGTGCCGCGAGGCGGCGACATAGATGAATTTCTCGTCCTCCCAAGGCACGTCGGCGTCCTTGGCCAGCCGGTGCAGGCGCGAGCGGGCGACGCGACGCGAAAAATGGCACCAGTCGGGCGCGGCGAGCGGGCAGGGCGCCTCATGCGGGCAAGGCGCAAGAACATGCGCGCCGGCCTCGATCAATTGTCGGCGCGCGGCAAGAATGCGTTGCCAACCGGCTGGCGTGCCCGGCTCGATCACCAGAAGCGTGTCGGCGGTGAACTGCCAGAGCCTGTCGACGAGCTTGGGCAGCGACGCCGGCGCGATCTCGTCCAGCACATAGGCACAGGTGACCAGATCGGCCGGCTTGAGCGCGCCAAGGTCGATGGTGATATCGCCGGCCAGCCAGGCAATGCTGGCCGTGATCGCCTCACTGGCAAGAGCCTCGCCGACCCGGCGCACCGCGGCGCTTGCCTCGATCAGCACCGCTTCTTTAAGGTCGGGCCATAGATCGGCCGTGGCCCAAAGCACCGTACCAGGCCCAGCGCCGACATCGAGCAGGGTTTTCGGTGTGTAAGCGGGCCGAGCCTCGCTGACCGCATCCAGGCTGGCGTGGACGGCGGCATAGGTCGCCGGCAGCCGTGTCGCCAGATAGGCCTTCACCGCCATCTCCTCGGCCATATGCAGGCGGCCGTCGCGCAGCTCGGCGCGGTAGCGGTCCGACAGCGTCCTTGCCGCTTGCTTGAGCACAGCCAGCGGCACCTTTTCGAGAAGGCGCTCGACACCTTGCCGAAGTGGAGCAGGCAGTTCCATCACGCCCCCCGAGGCGCGAGCAGGATGACCGAGGCGCCAATGATGCAGAGCGCCGCACCGGCGAGATCCCAGCGGTCGGGGCGCACCCCTTCCACCAGCCACAGCCAGCCCAGCGATGCCGCGATGTAGATGCCGCCATAAGCGGCATAGGCGCGGCCGGCGGCCGACGTGTCGACCAGCGCCAGCAGGAAGCCGAACAAAGCGAGGCAGATGAGGCCCGGCGCCAGCCACAGCGGCGATTTTTCCAGCCGCCACCACGCCCAGAACGAAAAGCAGCCGGCGATCTCGGCAAGTGCGGCGGCGACATAGAGGAGATAGGTCATAAAAAAGGTCTCGCGGTGACGAGACCTTTTTCAGCGTGCAGGCCTGCAATGGCAAGCGGCAATGGCGCAGTCGCCGGATCTATTCCGGATCAGCCACCTTGCGGCGCCGGGCGGGCTTGGCGGCAGGGGCCTTTTCGCGATGCCCCATGTCGCGCATCTCCAGCGCCTTTTCGCATTTGGCCATGTAGTCGCGCGCCATCGGCAGCGTGTCGTTCTTCTTGGCGATCTGGATCTGGAAGATCACCAGATCCTGCCAGCGGAAAGCGGCTTCGGAGGCCGCCAGGTAGAACTCCCACATGCGGCAGAAGCGCTCGTCATAGATCGCCTTGGCCTTGTCGCGATTGGCGGCGAAGCGCTGGCCCCAGTGCTTCAGCGTGTCGGCATAGTGCAGCCGCAGGATCTCGATGTCGGTGACGACAAGTCCCGACTTCTCGATCGCCGGCATCACTTCGGACAGTGACGGGATATAGCCGCCCGGAAAAATATATTTGCGGATGAAGGCGCTGGTCGCCCACGGCACCCCGGAGCGGCCGATCGTGTGCAGCAGCATGACGCCGTCCGGCTTGAGCAGCGTCGCCGACTTGTCGAAGAAGGTGCGGAAATGGTTGACGCCGACATGCTCGAACATGCCGACCGAGACGATGCGGTCGAAACGCTCATTGAGTTCGCGGTAGTCCTTCAGTTCGAAGTGCACCCGGTTTTCCAGGCCTTGCGCATGGGCGCGATCGGTGGCGACGCCATGCTGCTCCGTCGACAGCGTCACGCCCTGCACGTCCACGTCGAACGATTTCGCCAGATAGAGGCCGAGCCCGCCCCAGCCGGAGCCGATGTCGAGCACCGTCTGGCCCGCCTTCAGCCTGAGCTTGGCGGCGATGTGGCGCTTCTTGGCGGCTTGCGCCTCGTCGAGCGTCATGTCCGGCTGCTCGAAATAGGCGCAGGAATACTGCATGTCCTCGTCGAGGAAGAGCCGGTAGAGGTCGCCCGACAAATCGTAGTGGCGCTGCACGTTGCGGCGCGCTCGCGCGGCCGTGTTGATCTGCTGCAGGCGGCGAAAGGCGTGGCGCAGGCCCTCGATCGCCTTCGACCAGGTGGCGTCGATGCCGCCGCTGCCCATGTTCTGGAAGGCGATGCGCATCAGACCCAGAACGCCGCCTTCAAGGATGTCGAGCTCACCGTCCATGTAGGCTTCCGGCACCGCCAGCATCGGATCGAAGGTGATGGCACGCTCGGCGTGCCTGGTCTTGATGTGCATGTGCACCGGCTCGCCGGAACCGTCGCCGAAAATCACTGACAGGCCCTTGGGTCCGGTTACCTTGAGATTGCCGGTACGCACCAGGCGGTCAAGTACGCGCTTCAACAGAATATTCATGACCAAACGTCCCCTCTCGGTCAGACAGGCTGTTCGCGCATGAGATCGCTACCGATTTCGGAAAGGATTATGCGCCCTAGTCAACGTGCCACACGTCCGTTGCGCGTCCAAACGACGCGCGACGCTGTAGTCTGCATCAATATATAGGGGTTCGAAAAGTTCCTTTTGGCACAAAAATGCCCGGGCGAGAGGCCCGGGCATTGGTCCAGAATAACTGGAAGCCGCCAAAATTGATCGGGGCGCCGTTTTGGGGCCCCCCGCAATACGCAATCAGGCGTTGTCTTCCTCGCCTTCGAATTCGGCATTGGGGTCGAAGAAATTTTCCGGCCGCGCATTGTCGTTGATGTCTTCGCCATAGATGGCTTCGGCGGTGGTCAGCGTCTCGCCCTTGGCCTGGCGCTCGGCTTCGTCGGCCGTGCGGGCGATGTTGAGCGTGACGGTGACCTCGACTTCCGGATGCAGCGCGATCGCCACATTGGTAAGGCCGATGGCCTTGATCGGCTGGTTGAGCAGGATCTGGTTGCGGTTGACCGAAAAACCTTCCGCTGTCAGCAGCTCGGCGATGTCGCGGGTCGAAACCGAACCGTAGAGCTGGCCGGTTTCACCGGCCGAACGCACGGCGATGAAGCTCTTGCCGTCGAGCTTTTCGGCAACCTGCGTGGCTTCCGACTTGCGCTCGAGGTTGCGGGCTTCGAGCTGGGCACGCTGTCCCTCGAATTTCTTCTTGTTGGCTTCGTTGGCGCGCAGCGCCTTGCCCTGCGGCAACAGGAAATTACGGGCAAACCCGTCCTTGACCTTGACGGTATCGCCCATCTGGCCGAGGCGGGAAACGCGTTCGAGGAGAATGACTTCCATGGTTTTGTTCCTTTAGGTTAGGCGCGGACGCCGAATTCATCGGAACAGGTCAGGAAGCTTGAGCGCCTTGGCGCTGGTGTCGCTGTCCTGCCTGTCGGCAGTTAGGATTTCTTCCGAAATCCAACTCGGGATTTGACGCTCGAACCGGCTGTGCCCGTCACGGTCGGTGAAAAAAAGCGGGCGGCGAACCGCCCGCTTCTAAAGATTTAGCGAACCACGTAAGGCAGCAGGCCGAGGAAGCGGGCGCGCTTGATCGCCTTGGCGAGCTCGCGCTGCTTCTTCTGGCTGACGGCGGTGATGCGCGACGGCACGATCTTGCCGCGCTCGGAAATGTAGCGCTGCAAAAGACGAACGTCCTTGTAGTCGATCTTGGGCGCGTTGGCGCCGGAGAACGGGCAGGTCTTGCGGCGACGGTGGAACGGGCGCCGGGTCGGGATCTGATTGATGTCGACCATTATTCTGCACCCCCTTCAATGCTGCGTGGCGGACGGTCGCCGCGGTCGCGGTCGCCGAAGCTGCGCGGCGGACGATCGCCACGGTCGCCGCGATCGCGGTCGCCGAATGAGCGCGGGCCGCGATCACGGTCGCCGAAGCCGCCGCGCTCCGAGCGCTCTTCGCGCTTCTGCATCATCGCCGACGGGCCTTCCTCATGCGCATCGACCTTGATGGTGAGGAAACGCAGCACGTCCTCGGACAGGCCCATCTGGCGCTCCATCTCGTTGAGCGCGGCCGGCGGGCAGGTGATGTCCATCAGCGTGTAGTAGGCCTTCCGGTTCTTGTTGACCCGGTAGGTGAGGGACTTCAGTCCCCAGTTCTCGACCCGGCCGACGGACCCGCCATTTGCTGAGATGACGCCCTTGTACTGTTCGACAAGCGCATCGACCTGCTGCTGCGAGAGGTCCTGCCGGGCAAGAAACACATGTTCGTAGAGAGCCATATAGTTCTTTGCCTTTCTTCGTTTCTCTCCCGGTTCCCGGCGGCAAAAGCCTCTGCAACTTCTCTGACCCGCTGGAGCGGGGAAGAAAGGAGCATCACGAGACGGTCGAGAGCGGAGACACGGGAGGCGGAAGCGCTTCTGGCTTCACGCGAAGGTTTTCGAAAAAACCTCCGGCCCTCCGTTCAGCCCCCAGCAAGGACCGGCAGATTGCGGGCGTCTATACAGCAATCCGGCCGGAAGGCAAGGGCAAGCGGAAAATCGGCCGCTGCGCGGACGGTATGGCGCTCAGCTCGTATGCGGGCCGAGCTTGTTCACCGTTTCGGGGAAGAAGTCGGGCGCCGCGCGCCGTTTGCCGAACATCATATCGTACTGCAGCAGGCGGAAATTGTTGATGGCCGGGTCGATGTTCTTCTGCCGTGCCCAGTCGGGGACGGCTTCGCCCGTCGGCGTCAGCAACAAATTGCGGTCGACGACGCGGTAGCGCTCTCGCATCTGGCCAAGGAAGCCGGTGTAGTAGGGATGGCTGATCCCGGCGGTCGTCAGGATATGATAGGGCAGAAAGGCTGGGCTCACCGCGCCCATGTCCTCGGCCGGACCCGTGCGATTCGACCAGACGACCAGCGGCGTCTGGTGATGCTGCAGCATCTGGTCGGCCGCCTCCTTGCGCGGCGCGACATTGTCCTTCATGAAGCCGGTCTCGACATAGACCGGGCCAAGCGGCGGCAGATGGTCGCCGAAGAAGGCGATGACCGTGGGCCGCTCGCGTTTCTTGGCCCATTCTATGAGGCGCTCAAGGCCGCGGTCCGCGTCCGAAGAGCCTTCCGTGTAGCTCAACAGCGATTCACGCGCCCACTGGCTGATCGGGGCCTGCACCTTGTGGGTCGGATTGTAGTAGCGATAGGGTTCGTAGGGCCCGTGGTTCTGCAGGCTGACGGCGAAGAAGAAGACAGGATCGGCGCTGGCGTCGGCCTCGCGGATGATCTCGTCGGTCATCGACGCGTCCGATGCCAGCGGCCCGCGCTTTTGCATCGGCGGCAAAGTCTCTTCCGACTTGAAGTCGTTGAAGCCGAAATCGGCGTAGACCGCGCCCCGGTTCCAGAACCAGTTGGTGCCGGGATGGATGGCGCGTGCCCGGTAGCCTTCGCTTTTCAGGAAGGTCGCCAGCGAGGGCGTCGGCGAGCGCACATATTGCTGGTAGGGAATGCTGCCTGCCGGCAGGAAGGCGTTGGAAAAGCCGGTCAGCGCCTCGAACTCGATGTTGGCGGTCATGCCGCCGAATTCCGGCGAGAACATGTAGCCCGAGCGCAACGCTCGTACATTGGGGATCGGGTCGGGCGTGATGGTGACGCCCGGCAGCTTGGTCGGATCCCAGAAGGATTCGCTCATGACGACGATGATGTCCGGCTTCTCTGTCGGCATCGTGGCCTTCACACCGGGCCTGTCGATCGCCGCGATCGCCTTGTCGGAATAGCCTGCCGGCGCCGAGACATGCGCCATCGGCACATTGAGCGCGAAGGCAAGCGCGAAGCCGTTGGAAGCGTAATTCTCCTTCTGGTCCCACATGATCGGGATGATCTGCAGCCGGTCGCGGGTCCACGAGAAGGTGGCATAATCCATGATCGAGACGAAAAAGGCGAGCAGTGGCACCGTCAGCGCCAACCGGGCGAGGCGGCCCTTGTGGCTGAGTGCCGGCACCCGCCGGCGCCATAGCCGCCAGCCATAGACGAGCAGCGACAGGCCGCCGATGATGCCGACCGCCATGGCGATGGCGGTTCCCGGGCGATCGCGCACCAGAAGCGGCATCAGCGCCACGATCTGGCGCGAATAGAGGAAATCGGTCGGATAGAGCGGGTCGCCGAGATAATGCGATTTCTGATGGCCGACGAAGGCCAGCGCCAGCGCCAGCGGCGCGACGATCATCAGGCTCTGGTGGCTGCGGCCGAGCACGGCGTCGAGGCCGACCAGCACCAGCGCGAAGATGATGATGGTGGTCCAGCCCGGCTTGAATGGCTGCAGGAAGAAGGAAACGGTGCCGGCGAAATCGCCGCGCACGATCAATTCGATCGCAAACACCAGGATGGTGGCGGCGAGCAGGCTGGCCAGGCCATAGCGGATAACCGGCCCTTTCCGCCCCGGCAGATAGCCGGTGGACGGATCGCCTTCCAGAAACTGTGGCGCAGCCTTGCCCGCGCTCTTCCTAATCCTTGCCACCTTGATCTTTCCCCGGCCCGTAACATTAGCTTCACTGAAATGTCATCGTACTGTCACGAAAAGCTAGCGCCTGTGGCGAAAATAAGAAGAGCCAGCAAACGATTCGTGAGCGATTTTCATCATGAGTGATCGCCAAAAAGCCTTTTGGAACAGGCGCTCGGCCGCCTCCGTTGTGCCGAAACCGGCGCGGATCGGCCCATCGCGGGCTTGACTTGCCCGGCCGCCTTGGTCACAGGCAGGGAAAACCAGCCTCTGGGAGCCGCATATGGCCGTTGCATTCACCTTTCCGGGACAGGGCAGCCAAGCTGTCGGCATGGGTAAGGATCTCGCCGAAGCATTTCCGGAATCGCGGAAGATCTTCGAAGAGGTCGACGACGCGCTCGGCGAAAACCTGTCGAGGCTGATCTGGGAGGGGCCGGAAGAAACGCTGACGCTTACCGCCAATGCGCAGCCGGCGCTGATGGCGGTCTCGCTTGCCGCGATCCGGGCGCTGGAATCGCGCGGCTTCTCGCTGAAGGACAAGGTCGCCTATGTCGCCGGACATTCGCTCGGCGAATATTCGGCACTTGCCGCCGCCGGTTTCGTTTCGATCGCCGACGCCGCCCGGCTGCTGCGCATCCGCGGCAACGCCATGCAGGCGGCGGTGCCGCCCGGCGAGGGCGCCATGGCGGCGATCATCGGGCTGGAACAGGCTGACGTCGAAGCCGCCTGCGCAGAGGCGTCCAGCGGGTCAGTCTGCCAGATCGCCAACGACAATGGCGGTGGCCAACTCGTCATCTCCGGCGCCAGGTCCGGGGTCGAACTGGCGGCAAGACTATGCACGGAAAAAGGCGCCAAGCGGGTACTGATGCTGCAGGTCTCGGCGCCTTTCCATTCGGCGCTGATGAAGCCGGCGGCCGAGATCATGCGCGAGGCGCTGGCCGGGGTGGCGAAAGCCGCGCCCGTGGTTCCCATCATCTCCAACGTCACTGTCACCCCGACCAGCGATCCGGACGAGATCGCCCGGCGTCTGGTCGAGCAGGTTGTCGCCCGTGTGCGCTGGCGCGAGACGGTGGAATGGTTCGGCGCCAACGGCGTTACAACGCTCTATGAAATAGGCGCCGGCAAGGTGCTGTCGGGACTGGCGCGCCGCATCAACCGCGACATCACCACCGGCGCTATCGGCACGGCGGCTGATGTCGAGGCGACGCTGGCGGCGCTGGCATAATCCGCTGGCGATTTGGACGCACCCGTGTGAAGGGTGCTCTCTGAAGATCGGGAGACAAAAAATGTTCGAACTGACTGGCCGCAAGGCGCTCGTCACCGGCGCATCGGGGGGCATCGGCGAGGCGATCGCCAGGGTGCTGCATGCGCAAGGCGCCATCGTTGGCCTGCATGGCACCCGTATCGAGAAACTCGAGGCGCTGGCCGCCGAACTCGGCGACCGGGTCAAACTGTTTCCAGCCAATCTTTCGAACCGGGACGAGGTCAAGGCGCTCGGCCAGAAGGCAGAGGCCGATCTCGAAGGCATCGACATTCTCGTCAACAATGCCGGCATCACCAAGGACGGGCTGTTCGTGCGCATGGCGGACGCCGACTGGGACAGCGTGCTCGAGGTCAACCTGACCGCCGTGTTCCGGCTGACCCGCGAACTCACCCATCCGATGATGCGCCGCCGGCACGGCCGCATCATCAACATCACCTCGGTCGTCGGCGTCACCGGCAATCCAGGCCAGGCCAATTACTGCGCCTCCAAGGCCGGCATGATCGGTTTTTCCAAGTCGCTGGCGCAGGAGATCGCCACCCGCAACATCACCGTCAATTGCGTCGCGCCGGGCTTCATCGAATCGGCGATGACCGACAAGCTCAACGACAAGCAGAAAGAGGCGATCATGGCGGCAATCCCGACACGGCGCATGGGCACCAGCGCCGAAGTCGCTTCCGCCGTAGCCTACCTTGCTTCCAACGAGGCAGCCTACGTCACCGGTCAGACCATCCATGTTAACGGTGGCATGGCGATGATCTAACAGTTGCGGGAAAACCCCCCATTTCGGCTTGGACCTAAGCCATTTTTCGTGTAATGCGGCCCGCAACCCGGCGGTTCGGGCAAAAACCGGCCCGGTGGCGTTGCGTATCCGCCGGGACCATCTTTCAGCTTGATTAGCGGCATTCCGCCCGCTAACGAAGACAGACAAACAAAAGACGAGGATGCCCAAATGAGTGACACCGCAGAGCGCGTCAAGAAGATCGTCATCGAACACCTTGGCGTCGATGCCGACAAGGTGACGGAGCAGGCGAGCTTCATCGATGATCTGGGCGCGGACAGTCTCGACACGGTCGAACTCGTCATGGCGTTCGAAGAAGAGTTCGGCGTCGAAATTCCCGACGATGCGGCCGAGACCATCCTGACCGTGGGCGATGCCGTGAAGTACATCGACAAGGCCTCGGCCTGAAGCTTTCCGCAGGCATCACCTTGGAGCACCTGCGATGAGGCGTGTCGTCGTCACGGGCCTGGGGCTGCTTTCGCCGTTCGGCATGGGCTTCGAGCATAGCTGGAAGGAACTCCTGACCGGCCGCAGCGCCGCCAAGCGCATCACCGAGTTCGAAGTGGAGGATCTTGCCTGCAAGATCGCCCACGTCATTCCGCGTGGCAACGGCGAGAACGCCACCTTCAATCCGGAGGCCGTTCTCGAGCCGAAGGAACTGCGCAAGATCGGCGACTTCATCCTCTACGGGATCGCGGCCGCCGACGAGGCGCTGAAGGACTCCGGCTGGACGCCGAAGACGCATGAGGAGCAGTGTGCCACCGGCGTGCTGATCGGTTCCGGGATTGGCGGCATCGAAGGCATCGCCGAGAACGCGATGATTCTCAAGGAGCGCGGTCCGCGCCGCATCAGCCCGTTCTTCATCCCCGGCCAGATCATCAATCTCGTCTCCGGCCAGGTCTCGATCCGGCATGGGCTGAAAGGCCCCAACCACGCCGTGGTCACCGCTTGCTCCACTGGCGCCCATGCCATCGGCGATGCCGCCCGGCTGATCATGTGGGGCGATGCCGACGTCATGGTCGCGGGCGGCGCCGAGGCACCGGTGACGCGGCTTTCGCTCGCCGGCTTCGCCGCTTGCCGGGCGCTGTCCACCGAGCGCAACGACGCTCCGCAAACGGCCTCGCGCCCTTATGATCGCGACCGTGACGGCTTCGTCATGGGCGAGGGCGCCGGCGTCGTCGTGCTGGAAGCCCTCGAACATGCCGAGGCGCGCGGCGCCAGGATCTATGCCGAGGTCACCGGTTACGGCCTGACCGGCGATGCCTATCACATCACAGCACCCGCCGAAGACGGCGACGGCGCCTTCCGCTGCATGACGGCGGCGCTGAAACGGGCCAGGCTGACGCCCGCCGATGTCGACTACATCAACGCGCACGGCACTTCGACCATGGCCGATACGATCGAACTCGGCGCCGTCGAGCGTCTGGTCGGCAATGCCGCGTCGAAAATATCGATGTCGTCGACCAAGTCGTCGATCGGCCATCTTCTGGGAGCGGCCGGTGCGGCCGAGGCGATCTTTTCGATCCTCGCCATCCGCGACAACATCGCGCCGGCCACCATCAACCTCGACAATCCCGAGCGCGAAACGGCGATCGACCTGGTGCCGAACCAACCGCGTGCCCGCCAGATCGACGTGGCGCTGTCCAATTCCTTCGGTTTCGGCGGCACCAACGCCTCGCTGGTCTTCCAGCGCTACAATGGCTGACCTGTGCGCCGACCGGCACGGCACGCGCATATCGTCAATTTTGCCATATTCGCCCCTACTCTGCCCAAGGGGATTCGCTGCAAGATCAAAGGGTAGGGCGCCATGAACACAAATTCGGCGGACAACGGGGAATTAGGGCAGCGGCCCGTACCGCCAGCCCCGATCGTGCCGAAAACGGCCAGCGAGGCATTGCGGCCTGAAGCCGGCACGCCGCCGCCCAAGCGCTCGCGCGCCTCGCGCAGCCAGTTCGTCGTGTTCATGAACTTCGTCATCTCCTCGATCATGCTGGTGGTTCTGGCAGCCGGCGTTGCCCTGTATTTCGGCAAGCAGGAGTTCAACGAGCCCGGCCCGTCGGCCAATGGCGATACATTCCCGGTCAAACCGAATTCCGGCGTCCAGGACATCGCCGAACAGCTCGAGCGGCGCGGGTTGATCAGCGATGCCCGCATCTTCCGCCTTGGCGTGCGCGCCTATGGCAACGATTCTGCGCTGAAGGCTGGCGAATACGAGATCAAGCCGCGCGCTTCCATGCACGACATCATGGAGTTGCTGAAGAGCGGCAAGTCGGTGATGTATTCGCTGACCATCCCGGAGGGACTGACGGTCGAGCAGGCGCTGCAGCGCATAGCCGACCAAAGCGGGCTGGCCGGCGATATGCCGGCAACCGTTCCGCCCGAGGGCAGCCTCGCCACCGACACGCTGCGCTTCACGCGTGGCGCGACACGCCAGCAAATGGTCGACAAATTGCTGGCTGACCAGAAGAAGCTGGTCGACGATGTCTGGCAGCGGCGTGCCCCCGACCTGCCTCTGGCCAATGTTGAGGACTTCGTCATCCTGGCCTCGATCGTCGAGAAGGAGACGGGCAAGGGCGATGAACGCTCGCGGGTCGCTGCCGTTTTCCTCAACCGGTTGGCCAAAGGCATGCGGCTGCAGTCGGATCCGACCATCATCTATGGCCTGTTTGGCGGAAAGGGCAAACCCGCCGATCGCCCGATCTACCAGTCGGACATCAAGAAGCCGACGCCCTACAACACCTATCTGATCAATGGCCTGCCGCCGACGCCGATCGCCAATCCCGGCCGCGCCTCACTGGAGGCCGTGGCCAATCCGTCGAAGACCGCAGACCTTTATTTCGTTGCCGACGGCACCGGCGGCCACGTTTTTGCCGCGACGCTTGCCGAGCACAATGAAAACGTCGCTCGCTACCGGGCACTGCAGAAGAAGCAGGTCGAGGACGCCGCCAAGGCCGGTGACGCCAAGGTGGAAGGTCAAACCGATGCTCCGGTGGAAGGCGGCGACGCCGATGGCGATGCGGGTACCGCTCAGTAGCCCGGACATTTGAAATCGCGCCCCGCGGCAAGGGACGCGCTGATATTTTGACAAGAGCGTTCTAAAGTCGATACCACGTGCAGGGAACGCTCGGCATTTTAGAGCTGCCCATGGTCTGGTCGGAAAGCGCCAAGGATCATGTGCAAGGGGGGGATACACGGGATCATGAATTTGCAGAGCATGACCGGTTTTGCGCGTGCTGGCGCCGAGCACGACGGCACGTCGATCACCTGGGAAGTCAAATCCGTCAACGGCAAGAGCGTCGAGGTCAGGCTGCGGCTGCCGCAGGGCTTCGAGCGACTGGAGCCGGCCGTCAGGCAGACGATACAGAAGCGCTTTGCACGCGGCAATTTCCAAGCGACGCTGACCATCGGCCGCGCTGCCGGCCAGCAGGTGCAGCCGATTGTCAATGAAGCCTTCCTGAAAGACCTGGCGGGGCTGGCCACGCGGCTGCAGGAGCAGTTCGGCGTGGCCCCCGCGACGGCCGATGGGCTGCTTTCGCTGCGCGGCGTGCTCGACATCCCCGAAACCACCGAGACCGAAGAAGCACGAGCCGCGCTCGACGCCGCGATAGGGTCGGCGCTGGAGGTTGCGCTGAGCGGGCTGGAGCAAGCGCGCCAAAGCGAGGGCGCCGCACTCCGTTCATTGCTGTCCGGCCATATCGACGCGATCGAGGCGCTGACGCTCAGAGCCGAGGCCGACCCGTCGCGCGAGCCGGCGGCGATCCGCGAAAGGATTGCCGAGCAGGTGCGATTGCTGCTGGACGCCTCCGCCAATCTCGACGCCAGCCGGTTGCATATGGAAGCGGCGTTCCTGGCCACCAAGGCCGACATCCGCGAGGAGATCGACCGGTTGAAGACGCATGTGGCGTCGGGCCGGGTGCTTCTGGCCGGCGGCGGCGCTATTGGCCGCAAGCTCGATTTTCTGGCGCAGGAATTCAATCGCGAATCGAATACGCTGTGCTCGAAGTCGAATGCCGCCGCGGTGACCGCCATCGGGCTGGAACTGAAGGCGGTCGTCGACCAGTTTCGTGAACAGGTTCAGAATCTGGAGTAACCCGTGGTTACCAAGGAGCCCTTGATTGCCATGACTGCAAAGGATTTGGGTTCGCGCATCCGCCGCCGCGGGCTGATGCTGGTGCTGTCGTCGCCATCCGGCGCCGGCAAGTCGACGATCGCGCGCAATCTGCTGGAAAGCGATGGCAGTCTCGAACTGTCGGTCTCCGTCACCACGCGGCCGCGTCGAGGCAGCGAGATCGAGGGCGTCCATTACCACTTCCGCACCATGCGCGAGTTCGAGCGGCTGCGCGATTCCGACGCGCTGCTCGAATGGGCCGAAGTGCATGGCAATTGCTATGCGACGCCGCGCGAGCCGGCGGAACTGGCGCTGGCGCAAGGGCGCGACATGCTGTTCGACATCGACTGGCAGGGTGCCCAGCAGCTCAAGGAGAAGATGCGCGCCGACATCGTCTCGATCTTCATCCTGCCGCCGTCGATGAAAGAGTTGAAGGCGCGGCTGAAGCGCCGCGCCGAGGACCAGGAGCAGGTGATCGAGACACGGCTGAAGAACGCGCGCAATGAGATCGAGCACTGGAAGGAATATGATTTCGTCATCGTCAACGACGATCTCGACCGTGCCTTCGCCGAGGTTCGCGGCATCGTGACCGCCGAGCGGCTGAGGCGCGACCGCCGGCCCGGCCTGTTCGATTTTGTCTCAGGGCTGTTGGACGAGAAGACGGATTGAGACAACTGCCGCTTACCCTTGCGGCCCACGAAGCGTTCTTTGGCCAACAGCCAGGCGATATGGCTCCGTGAGCGACTGTTACTGGCTGGCGATATGAGCTTCGCCAACGGCGCCTCCTCGCCGGCAAAGCTGTCGACCATCGCATTCAGCACGCTTTCGCGATCGAGCATATCGGCATTGAACGAGAACCCTGCGTTCTCCATCAACATTGCCAGGAAGGTAAGCTGCGTGCAGCCGTTACCTTCACGGAACGGGTGCACGGCATTGATCTGGGCCAAAACATGCGCCGCCCCAACAGCGAAATCATCGACGCCGAGCCCGCAAAAGTGATCGGCATCGGCTAGCTCGCCAAAAATCCTACGCATCTCCTGTTCGATATACTCAGGATAGCAGAACCAGTTGCCACCCTTGCCGATGCGAATGGTGCGAACCTCTCCTGCCCATTCATAGATGTCCTGGAACAGGTGTTGGTGGACTGCCTTGTAGTGCTTGTAACTCAGACTGCCGGCAGGAACTCGTTCGTCGGCCCTGGTCAAGAAGAGCGCCAATTCGAACTCGTCGAGTTCGGCCTGATCCTCGATATTTAGTCTGTTGCGGAGAACGGTCGTGCCTGGATAGCACAGCGGATCATCTTCAGCGGCATAGACCAATTGCCGATCCTATTTCTTGCGGTATGCCTGTTCTTTGATGAGTGTCCTGCGCTCATCGCCACTCAAGCCACGCTCGCGGCTTTCTTTCAGAATGGCGCCCATGCGTTGCGATAGTTTCAGGCCCTCGACCGCGCTGATTTTCTCGCCCCTGCCACTGGTCAGGACGAACAGGCCGTCTTTTATCGAACGGACGGTTGAGGAACTCTTTTTCATGTGGCGATAGTATCACGCTTGGCGATTCACCGGCAACTCACACCGCGTTGGTCAGCCGCACGAATTCCTCGACGCTCAAGGTTTCGGCCCTCCGTGTCGGATCGATGCCGGCGCGAGTGAGCAGCGCTTCGCCGCCGAGGCTTTTCACGCTCTGCCGCAGCATCTTTCTGCGCTGGCCGAAGGCTGCTTCGGTGACGCGGCCGAGTTTTTTCACTTCAGCAGGAAGGGGGCTGGCGCGCGGCACAAGATGCACCACCGAGGATGTCACTTTGGGCGGTGGCGTGAACGCCTGTGCCGGCACGTCGAAGGCGATTTTTGCCTCTGTCCGCCAGCCGGCCAGCACGCCGAGCCGGCCATAGGCATCGCTGCCGGGGCGGGCGACGATGCGCTCGGCCACCTCGCGCTGGAACATCAGCGTCATCGACGTATAGAAGGGCGGCCACTCGGTGACCGTCAGCCAGCGGATCAAGAGTTCGGTGCCGATATTATAGGGCAGGTTGGCGACGATCTTAACGGGACCGCCGCTCGCCGCGCCGGCAAGGGAGGCGAAATCCGTCTTCAGCGCATCGCCGGCAATGACCTCGAGCCGACCGGGATAATGGTTGGAGACTTCGGCCAGCGCTTCCAGGCACCGCTCGTCGCGCTCGATGGCGATCACCCGTCGTGCGCCGCTGAAGAGCAGCGCCCTGGTCAGCCCGCCGGGGCCAGGGCCGACCTCGATCACGGTTGCGTCGGCAAGATCGCCGGCGGCGCGCGCGATCTTGCCGGTCAGGTTGAGGTCGAGCAGGAAATTCTGACCGAGCGACTTCTTCGCCTGCAGCCCGTGGCTCTCGATCACCGCGCGCAGCGGCGGCAGCCCGTCCATGCTCACGCGAGGACGCTCATGCGGCCGAGGCCTTCGTTTCGCTATCGGCCAGCCAGCGGGCGAGCTTCAGCGCCGCAATCAGGCTATCGGCCCGGGCCAGGCCCTTGCCGGCGATGTCGAAGGCGGTGCCGTGGTCCGGCGACGTGCGGATGAAAGGCAGGCCGAGCGTCACGTTGACCGCCTCGTCGAAAGCCAGTGCCTTGGCGGGGATCAGCGCCTGGTCGTGATACATGCAGATTGCCACGTCGTAGCCGGCCCTTGCACGGGCATGGAACATCGTATCGGCCGGTAGGGGCCCGAATGCGTCGATGCCTTCCGCCCTCAGCCTCTCAATTGCCGGGCGGATGATATGCTCGTCCTCCGTACCCATCGCCCCGCCTTCGCCGGCATGCGGATTGAGGCCGGCAATGGCCAGCCGCGGCCTGGCAATGCCGAAGCGATGTTCGAGGTCGGCGGCGGTGATGCGGGCGGTCGCGACGATCAGGTCGCTCGTCAGCGCCTTCGGCACCTCGGACAGTGCGATGTGGATGGTGACCGGGACGGTGCGCAACTCGGGGCCGGCAAGCAGCATCACCGGCATCGTGTCCGCACCGGTATGGAGCGATGCCAGATGCGCCAGATATTCGGTATGGCCGGGAAAGCGGAAGCCGGCGTCGTAGAGCGGCTTCTTGGCGATCGGGCACGTCACCACCGCGGCGGCGCGGCCGCCAAGGCAGTCGGCGACGGCGCGGTCGATGGCCTCGACGATGCCGGCGGCGTTGGCCGGATCCGGCCGGCCGGGACTATCGATGGAGCGGGCGGCAAGCGGCACGACCGGCAGCGCGTGGACAAAGACTTCTGGCGCTTTGGCCGGCGTGGTTTCCGCCATCGCCACGCTGGCGCCGAGCCGACGCGCCCTTGCATCAATCAGCGCCGGATCGGCGAGGAGATAAAAAGGCGGCACGCTGACGCTGTCACGCGCCTGCCAGGCGGCGATGGCGATTTCCGGCCCCACGCCGGACGGATCGCCGACGCTCAACGCGAGCGGAAGCTTTTCGTCCGGCACGGCTATGTCGACTTCAGCGCTCGACGATGCGGGCTTTCTTCCGCAACTCCTCGACATACTTCGTGGAGAGTTCGTCGGCGTTCTTGTCGTTCTCGCCTTCGCTCTGGAACACCATCTGGGCGGCCTTGTCGTCCGACACTTCGCGCGACGAGCAGATGCCGATGAACTCGACGCCGCGGTCCGTCTCGCGCGTTGCGGTGGCGCCGCCAACCTTGGTGGCCTTGATCTGCTCGGCCCAATCCGGCGGCAATTGCGGCGCCAGCACCCGGCCGAGGTCGCGGACGGTGACGTCGATCAGGCCCTTGGCGAATTCGCGCGTGGTGTTGCAGCCATTGAAACGCGCACGCATGGCGTCGGCCTCGCGCTTGCGCTTGGCCAGCGTCGCGCTGCGCTCGGCCGCCGGCACCACGAAGATGACCTGCTGCAGCATGTATTCCATGGCCGAGGGCTTGGCCCCGCCCTTGTCGAGCATGCGCCTGACTGCGTCCTGCTCGCTCACGGAACCGCCTTCGCCGGAGCGGTAGCGCGCGCTCAGTGCCTGGTTCCAGGCCATCTGGGCGCGGATGAATTCCTTGAAATGCTCCTTGCTGACGCCGGACTGCGCCATGACGCCATCGAGCTGCTTGAGCTGCATCTTGTTGGTCGTGGCAAAGCGCTGGTAGGCGGCATTGACCTGGGCGTCGCTGATGCGGATGCCGAGCCGCTTGGCTTCTGCGACGCGCAGCGTCTGATTGATCATTTCGTCGGATGCGCTGCCCTTCTTGCGCTGCAGTTTCAGGAACGCGGCCCGGTGCGCGATGTCGCCGGTGGTGATCGGTATGTTGTTGACGACATATTTGATCTCGCTGGCAAAAGCCGGCGATGCCGTTGCGGTGATCGAGACAGAGGCCGCCGCCACCAGCAGCGCCAACCCTGCCGAAAAGAGGTAATTCCTCATCGAAAGCATCCCAATTTTATCCCGGCTTGGCTCATTCTATTCTAATCGAGGGAGCCTAAAGCCGTGCCTCCTCTATGCGGCGAAACGATGTCGTCGGCGCATGAACCCGAAATCGGAAATCGATTCCGGCAAGGATCCTACGCCAAATCAAGGTTCTATAGCGAAAGGACGCGCTGTCCGTCCAGTCGCTGCTACTGGCCAGTCCTGCTACTGAATGGTGTCGATGGAGCTTTGTGACGAGCCGAAATCGCCGAGCGTGCGGAACGACAGGTTGAAGCCGATGTTCTGCGACACTTCCTTGGTCTCCAGATCGCGGGATTCCGAGAACGTCATCAAATAGGTGAAGCAGGAATCACTATAGGCAAAGCCGACCCCGTCCTTGACCAGGACACTCTGCTCAAGGTCGTAGGTGCCGGTGCCGAAGACGCGCCAGTTCTCGGCGAGATGTGTCGACGCGCCGAGCGTGATTTCGTGGCGATCGGTTTCGAAGCCATACAGCGGCTGCGCCTGAATGAAGGCATATTTGGCGCTGAGCGAAATCGGCAGGCCGGAATAGGCGGCCTTCACCTCCGCGCGGCGGATCTCGAAGGTCTGCTCGTCCAAACGGCCGCTGATCGAGCCGGAGAAGCCGCTGGGGCTGTTGAATCCGACGAGGCCGACATAGTCGGAGGTCGAGGTCTCAAGGCCGGAATAGGCGCCGGCATTGACCAGATCCGGCGCGGCGAAGGAGTTCTGCCCACCAAGCTGGTAGGATTGGCCGAACAGCGCGTTGGTGCTCCAGCCATTGTCGTAGGCGCCGGAGTAGCGCAGGCCGACATTGGCGCGGCTGCCGCCTTCCATGCGGTCGTAGCCGGAGAACTTGTCGCGTTCGAACAATGTCGTGGCGTCGAAGACGAAACTCTGGGCGTCTTCATTAGGGACCGCGAGGCCGCCGACATATTGCTCGTTCGGACGCATGAAGACTTGCGCCATCGGCTCGAGGATGTGGCTCGAACTTGGCATCGAGAACAGCACCGGCCAGCGCATTTCAAGTCCGGCGGTCGCCATGTAGCGGGCGAGCGAGGAACTCAAATCGTCGCTGACGCCAAGATTCGTCGCCATCTGGTTGACCGCGGCGAGCGATCCCGAGGAGGCATTGAGATAGCTGGCATCGCCGCGCAGCGCCAGAAGCGGCGTCAACTGCAGCCCGCCATCGGTGGTGAAGGTGCGCTTCCATTCGGCCTCGGCGGTGAGGCGGCCGGATTGCCCCTCGATGCCGCGGACATTGTTGATGGAGGTGGGTATCGCCGAGTCGGCCAGGGCCACGTCCAGCCTGTCGCGGCTGATGGCCCGTGCATTGACATTGAACGACAATTGTCCGCCGGCCACGGCCATGTCGGGAATGTAGGCGTAATCGAGCGAGGGCAGCACCCAGGGCTGCTTGGCGGCGCGGGCGGTTGGGTCGCTGGCGAGCGTGGTTTCCTGGACCTCGAAGCGCATGGCGCGCACATCGAAATAGTTGCGGCCGTCGAGGCCGGTCAGATAGATCGAGGACTGGTGGGCGTAGTCGTTGAAGTCCTCGATGGCATAGGTGCGCGAGAAGTTCTTGTCGGTCTGCAACAGGACGTCCCAGCCGAAGTCCCAGCGCGAATTGATGGCGAATTGGCCCTTGGTCCCCATCATGCCGCGGAACTTGTTGGGGTCGCCGGCAGCGCCCGAATCGACATTGTGCCCATGGCTGTCGATGAATTCGTCGGGATCCTGCTGGTGGATGCCGGCGATCTTCAGGCTGTACTGGCCATTGTCGAAGCGCTGGCGCCACTCGGCTTCGCCAAGGAAGCCCTGCTTGGTGTAGCCGGTGCCGGTGACGGTGAGGTCGTAGGTCGGCGAGAGCGCGAAATAATAGGGGACCCTGATACCGACGCCGAGGTCGCTCTTGTAAGCGATGCCGGGGATCAGGAAGCCGCTCTTGCGCTTGACGGTCGGGTCGGCGATCTCGAAGGCCGGCAGATAGGCCAGCGGAAAGCCGAAGAACTCGAAATTCGAATTCTCGAAGCGAACCGTCTTCCTCTCGCCGTTCCAGATGATCTTCCTGGCCTTGATGCGCCAGGTCGGCGCCTTGTCGGGCTTGTCCTCGCACGGCTCGCAGGCCGTGTAGACGCCATTGTGAAACGTCGTCAGCACGCCGCCCATGCGTTCGGCGCTCTCGGCGGCGAAATACGCCTTGTCGACGGTCTCGACACGCAGCGCATTGACGAAACCATCGGCAAAATCGTCGGTTATGTCGACATGCTGCGAATAGATCTTGGTGCCGTCGCTGTTGACGACCGCGACATTGCCGCTGGCGACCAGGCGCTTGGTGTTGCGGTCGTATTCGACCCGCTGGGCGACGAGGCGATTGCCGCCATAGTCGATCTGGACGCCGCCAACGGCCGTTACCGTGCTGTTGTCATTGTCATAGACCAGTGTATCGGCAGCCAGCAGCATTTGCGAGCCGGCCGGAACGTTCGCGGCCATGTCGCCGATTTCCTGGGCGGAAACCGGGGCATTGACGGGGACGCAGGCGAACAGGCACGCCAAGGCGCTCGCCCCATAGAGGCGTGCCAGACCGGCCTGCCTATGGCTGGGCAAAACCGCTTCCCTCACTAGCCGTCTTCCTTGTACAGCAGGAACGTCACCCCGAAGAACATAGCCACGACAACCGGAACCCATGCAGCCACGGCCGTGGGTACGAATCCCGCTACGCCGAATGCCTTGACCAGCACCGATACGACATAAAGCAGAAACCCGGCCATGACGCCACCCAGAATCATCGTCGCCGATTGCCCCATCCTCGCAAATCGCATTGAAACTGTTGCCGCAATCAGCGTCATGGCGACAAGCAGGAACGGCAGTGCCACCAGCGAATCGAACTGCATGGCAAAGGCATTTGCCTTGAGGCCGAAGGAGCGGGCAACTTCGATCTTGCCGGGCAGATCATAGAAAGGGATGGTTTCGGGGCGCGCCAGCCGCTCTTGCACGAATTCGGGCTTGAGATTGGTCGCGACCCGGTCGCTCGCCAGCGATTCAATGTTGCCGTCGCGAAACACCTTGACGTCCTGTAACTCCCAGTAGCCATCCCGCAAAAAGGCGTGCGCCGCGTCCTTGCGTTCGACGATATCGCCCTGCGGGCTGAGGACGAAGAAGACGGCGTCGGCCATCTCCAGGCCCTGGTTGAGGATCGAGCGCGCACCGATGATTGTGTCGCCCGCGCTGGTTTTCTGCCGGATCCATGGCGCGGCGTCGGTCGACACGGCGTTTGACTTGCCGGAACGGAGCTGAGCCTCGATTTGCTCGGACCACGAAAAGGCATGCGCGGCGATCGGGTTGATGATGCCGACCGACAGCACGCCGAACAGCAGCGCCCCGATGCAGCACGGCAGCAGGAACTGCCATGCGGAAACGCCGGCGGAACGCGCGATGACCAGCTCATACTTGCGATTGAGCGAGACCAGCGTCGCCATCGCCGAGAACAGGCCGACGAACGGCACCGTCTGCAGCATGATCATCGGCATCCTCAGGCCTGAAATGGCAAGGGCCGTCCCGTAGGTGAAGCCCGGCAGGCCGGTCGCGCGGCCGGAAAGCTCGGTGAAATCGATCAGGAACACCAGCGCCAGCAGGCCGATGAAAAACCAGACGGTAATCGTCACGTAGCGGAAGAAGAAGTAGCGACCCAGAGTCCAGCCCATCAGCGGGTCTCCTGGCCGGAAGTGCCGCGCCTGGCAAAGCGGAGCTTGACAGCGTTCCAGCCGTCAGTGAGGCGGCTGGCGAAATTCGTCATCCAGTCGGCCCAGGCGACAGGCAGTTCCATGGTCCGGTTGGAGACGATGAACCATATTGCGACCGCGGATGACACGATCGGAACGCCGTAGACCATATAGGCGTATTGCGGAACCTTATCGGCCTTTCCCGCGGCAAAGAAACCAAGCCAACGCACGAAGAGCGCAATCGCGATGGCCGTGATCAGAGGATGGACGCGCGCCTCGCGATGCGAGCGCGCATCTCCCGCGACGGCAAGCGCGATCAGCGCGAAAACGAGCGAATAGGACCACTCGGAAAAGCGCTGATTGAGCTCGGCCAGATACCTGTTCGGCCTTTGCTGGTACATCTTGTCGTTGGGGCTCGGGTTGAGCAGGTACTGCGTCGTCCGATCCTTCGGCAAAAGCAGTATGCCCGAGGAAGCCGACATGAAGGCGGACAGATCGAAGGCATAGGAGGTGAAGCGGATGACCGACAGGTCGCCGGTCAGCGTTTCGCGATGGATGACGCCGTCATTCATCATCAGCACCTTCTCGTCGCCGCGTTCGACGATGCTGCCGGTCTTGGCGTAGTAGATGAGGTTGACGCCTTCCTCGCGTGAATCCGCCACAAAGATGCCGCCGAGCCGGTTGTCCGGAAGCCGCTCGCCGATCTGCAGGAACAAGCCATCGTCTATCTTGCGGAAGGTGCCTTCCTGGATGATCAGCGACAACAGATCGGCGCGCGACGACGCCACCAGCTCGCGGTTTTTCTGGCGGGCATAGGGATCGACACCATTGTCGACGGCGAACGAAAAGACGCTGGCTGCCAGCGCCAGAAGCATGATCGGCCTGACGACCGTCCAGCGCGAGGCGCCGGCGGCGTTGATCACCGCCAGCTCCGAATCGGTGTTCATGACGCTGAGCGTCTGGGCGACCGCCACCACCAGGGCGAACGGCACGACGATCGGAACGATCGATGGGATGATCAGCGCCGCGACCTCGAAAAAGGTCAGCGCCGACTGGCCGCTGTCGGTGACGAGGTCGATGCGGGCGAGCACCTGCGTCGTCCACACGATTGCCAGCGTCCAGATGAGCGCCGCGAGGAAGACCGCCAACGCGCGACGCATGATGTAGCGTTCAACGACCTTCATGAAGGCTTTTCTCGATTTTGCCGAACGGCATCATGCCCCCCGGACAAGGTAGTCGCCCGGCGGCGCCCGCACAACTGGCTCCATTGGACGGTTCCCTCAAGCGGTTCGATCCGGTTCCCGTCCCACGCCCGTTCAGCGGATCGCAGTGTCGGCGGCAATGGATAAGAAAAGGCCAACATCGATGGTTAACAAGAGGTTGCGGCAGAAAAGCGGGGCCGGGCCGCGACGAATCGCCCATCGATTCCATGTGCCATATGGGGTGTGATTCCGGCAAAGTCTTGCCAAATGAGGAAAAACGACCAAATGTCGCGCCGACCACGGTTGCGGCCGCCGTGACTGTGACAGGTGCAGGTATGGACGTCAGGGAATTGCGCGGTCAAACCGGGGAGGTATCGACCTCGCACGGTGTGATCGTGATCGGCGCCGGCGCTGCCGGGCTGGCGGCCGCCCATGCGCTGATCGAGGCCGGCATCCCGACGGTTATACTCGAAAAGGAAAGCCGGCTCGCCGAACCGTGGCATCGGCGGCACGAACGTTTGCACCTCAATTCGCATCGCGATCTCTCGACGCTGCCCGGCGTCGGCTATCCCGCCGGCACCCCCGCTTTTCCCCACAAAACCGCTGTCATCCGCCATCTGAACGATTTCAGCCGGACGCACAGCCTGCCGGTAGAGTTCGACGCGGCCGTGGAGGAGATCGCGTTCAAAGGCGATCATTGGGTTGTACGGACCAACATCGGCCTCCGGTTGGCGCGCCATGTCGTCATCGCCACCGGGCGCGACCGGCAGCCTTTCATTCCTGCATGGAAGGGGGCAGGCGACTTTGCCGGCCGGATCGTCCATTCGGCGGATTTTGGCAGGGCCGAGGACTATGTTGGAGAAAAAGTGCTGGTCGTCGGCGCCGGCAATTCGGGCTTCGACGTGCTCAATCATCTGGCGGATATAGAGACCAGCAATATCTGGCTGTCGGCTCGCAACGGTCCCTCGATCCTGCCCAAGCGTATCGGCAAGATTGCCGTCCACAGGCTTTCGCCGTTCATGGCGCGCCTGCCGCTGCGGGTCGCCGATACGGCGATGGCCGTGACACAGCGCCTGGTTTTCGGCGACCTGACGAAATTCGGCATGCCGAAAGCGCCCTCGGGAGGCGCCAGCCGCCTGACTGCCGACTACACCGCAATCGCAACCGACGACGGCGCGGTCCGCGCCATCAAGGCTGGCAAGATCGTCGTGATGCCGACAGTGCGCGAATTCACCCGCGACGGCGTGATCCTGGGCGATGGCAGGCTGATCGCCCCCGATATCGTCATAGCGGCGACGGGCTACCGCACCGGCCTCGAACGCATAGTCGGCAAGCTCGGTGTGCTGGACGGCAACGGCGTGCCGCTTTTCAATGGCGGCGAGACCGACCCGAAACTGCCCGGCCTGTGGTTTACCGGCATGCGGCCAAGTATTCGCGGCTGTTTCGCCAATGCCCGTATCCAAGCCAAGGCGATCGCGCGGCAGATCGTCGGCCGCGGCTGGTGATTTGCAGCGCGCCGCGATCGTCACCCGTGGAAGCTCGGAACTGTCATCTCGAAACTGTCATGAGGGATAGCAGGGCAAAAACCGGCAAAAAGGCGAACAAAATCAAGGATCGAAAAAGAGGGTGGTTTTTTTGGTCGGAAAACGGGCAAATGTCGTGCATCTTCAACGCGCTCCCCTGAAAACCCAACGCACTTCGCCGAAAGCAGGACATGATGACTTCCAGACCTTCGATCGCCTTCGCCAAATTCGCAGCGCCCAAAAAGGGCAGCGTCTTCGTGCTGGTGGCCGACGACAGCAGCCTCGGCGAGGCGGCAAAGGCCTGCGATCCGGCAAGAACCTTGGAGCGGGCGTTTCCGGTGGCCGACTTTTCCGGCAAATTCGCCAGCCTGGTTGAAGTGCTGGCGCCGGAGGGGACGTCGCTCGACCGGCTGGTGGCGCTCGGCGCCGGCAAGGTGTCAGGGCTCGACGACCATGGCTGGCTGAAGCTTGGCGGCACCATCGCTACGTCCCTGCGCAAGGCGACCGAGGTAGCCGTCGTGCTCGATCTACCGGGTGCAGCCGCCGGCGGCAGGCAGGCGGCGCAACTTGCTGCTGGTATCCTGCTGCGCAGCTATGCCTTCGACAAGTACAAGACGAAAAAGGACAATGGCGACGGCCAGCATGACGGCAAGAAGGCCGAGCCCAAAAAGCCGGTCAAGGTGACCATCCACACCACCGATCCGGCGGCGGCGAAAAAGGCCTTTGCCGACGAGGTGGCGGTGATCGACGGCGTGCTCCTGGCGCGCGATCTGGTAAACGAACCGGCCAACATCCTTGGCCCGGTGGAATTCGCCGCCCGCGCCAGCGAACTGGAAGCGCTCGGCGTCAAAGTCGAGATCCTGGCCGAGAAGGAGATGAAGAAGCTCGGCATGGGCTCGTTGCTCGGCGTCGCGCAAGGCTCGCCGCGCGGCGCCCGCATGGCCGTCATGCAGTGGAACGGCGGCAAGGCCAAGGACAGTCCGGTCGCTTTCGTCGGCAAGGGCGTCACCTTCGATACCGGCGGGAATTCGATGAAGCCGGCCTCCGGCATGGAGGACATGAAGGGCGACATGGGCGGTGCGGCCGCAGTGACCGGGCTCATGCATGCGCTGGCCTCACGCAAGGCCAAGGCCAATGTCGTCGGCGTCATCGGACTGGTCGAAAATGCCGTCGATGGCCATGCCCAACGCCCGGGCGACATCGTCACCTCGATGTCCGGCCAGACCATCGAGGTGCTGAATACCGATGCCGAAGGCCGCCTCGTCCTGGCCGATGCGCTTTGGTACTGCAACGACCGTTTCCAGCCGAAATTCATGGTCAATCTCGCGACGCTGACCGGCGCCATCATGGTCGCGCTCGGCCAGCACTATGCCGGCCTGTTCTCCAACAATGACGAACTGGCGGACAGGTTGACCAGCGCCGGGCAGTCGACGCAGGAACGGCTGTGGCGCATGCCGCTCGGCGCCGAATACGACAAGCTGATCGATTCCAAGAACGCCGACATGAAGAACATCGGCGGCCGCTACGGCGGCGCCATCATCGCGGCGCAATTCCTGCAGCGCTTCGTCAAGGACACGCCTTGGGCGCATCTCGACATCGCCGGCACCGCGATGGGCGCGCCTTCCAGCGAGATCAACCAGTCATGGGGCTCCGGCTTCGGCGTCAGGCTGCTCGACCGGCTGGTGCGCGACAACTACGAGGGGTGAGGTCTCTGAAGGCGCAACCATGGCCGAAGTCCTGTTCTATCACCTGACCGAATCGACGCTGGAGGATGCGCTGCCCGGCCTGCTTGAGCGCAGCGTCGATCGCGGTTGGCGTGCCGTGGTGCAGACCGGCACCGAGGAGCGGCGCGACGCGCTGGATCAGCATCTGTGGACGTTCCGGGACGATTCGTTCCTGGCCCATGCGACCGACCGCGAAGCCTATCCCGCCGAGCAGCCGATCCTTCTGACCACCGGTCAGGAAAATCCGAACGAGGCGCAGATTCGCTTCCTCGTCGATGGCGCGCCACCGCCCGAACTTGCCGGCTATGAACGCGCCGTGTTCCTGTTCGACGGTCACGACACGACACAGGTCGAGGCTGCGCGCACCCATTGGAAGACGATGAAGGACGCAGGCCACACAGTGACCTACTGGCAGCAGACGCAGGACCGGCGCTGGGAACGCAAGGCGTGAGGTGCGCCGCCGCTCCCGCTCCTATCTCATGGAATGAACAATGCGCTTTCTGTTTCTCCTGATCCTGCTCGCCGGCATTGCCATCGGCATCGCCTATCCCTGGGCGATGAGCAATTTTTCCGGCCATGAGATCGGCACCTGGCGGGTTTATGAGCAGGGCCGGTTCAAGCCGGTGACGGTGCCGCTTGCCGAAAGCGACGCGCCGGTCAGAGTGCTGGTCGACCTCACCGCCAGGGCCGAGCGCATCGTCGCCTCGCAACAGCGCACCCTGCTGACATTGACCGCCGCCACCGGCGGCCGGACCGTGCTCGCCTCGACGCTTGCCTTCAACCATTCCGAAAACCCGCGCCAGCCCAGCCCGCAATCGCCGGACAAGATCTTTCGCGATGAAGCGGGCGTGATCCAGACGGTCAGTCCCGGTCCTTATACCTTCACGGCCGGTCCCGGCGACGCCGAGGACATCCCCATGCGGGCGGTGGACCTCGTGCTGCGCGCCGGCGCCGGCGAGATCGACAGCCGCGCGCAGCCGGTCGGCTTCTCCTTGATGGCGGTCGGCCTGATCGGGCTGGTACTGGCGTTTCGCTTCGGCGGCGGCCGGCCGCAAAACCCGAACTCGCAGCCGCCGCCACGCTGGGGCCGCAACGGCTCATCGAGTTAGTTGATGGCATGAATTACCGCCACGCCTATCACGCCGGAAACTTTGCCGATGTCGTCAAGCATGTCGTGCTGAGCCGCCTCGTCGAGTATCTGAAGCAGAAGGACAAGGCATTCCGCGTCATCGACACCCATGCCGGCATCGGCCACTACGATCTGTCTTCGACCGAAGCCCAAAAGACCGGCGAGTGGCAGGGCGGCATCGGCCGGCTGATCGATGCCCCACTCAGCGCCATGACTGCGGCGCTGCTGGCTCCTTATCTCGATGTGGTCCGCTCGCTCAATCCGGAGGGCGGACCGGATGGCGGGTTGAAAAAATATCCGGGCTCGCCGCTCATCGCCAGGCAGCTCTTGCGCAGGCAGGACCGGCTGTCCGCGGTCGAGCTGCACCAGGACGATGCCGCGAAGCTGAAGGTGCTGTTTGCCGGCGACTTCCAGACGCGGGTGATCGAGCTCGACGGCTGGCTGGCGCTCGGCGCGCATCTGCCGCCCAAGGAGAAGCGTGGCCTCGTGCTCATCGATCCGCCCTTCGAGGAGCAGGGCGAGTTCGGCCGGCTCGTCGACGGGCTGCAAAAGGCGCACAGGCGCTGGCCAGGCGGCATTTATGCGCTGTGGTACCCGGTGAAGGACCGCAAGGCGGTGATCGCCTTCAGGAAGGCGCTCAAGCAATCGGGTATCCCGAAGCTGCTCGACATAGACTTCGAGATCAAACCCCCGTCGGCCGAACCCGGCCTCGACGGCAGCGGCATGGTGGTGGTCAACCCGCCATTCACGCTGGAAGGCGAATTGCGCATTGTGCTGCCAGCCCTGCACCGGCTGCTGGTCGTCGAAAAGCCGGCGGACTGGAGGATGGAGTGGCTGGCGGGGGAGTAAATGCCAGCAACCCTTTGTTCATCGACGCCACCGAGATGACTGTGCAACCGCTTGACCGCCGCCGGGCGAATCCGCACAGTGCGCTGAGTCGACCATAAGAGGCTGCCATGACTCGCTTCGCCAGATCCGCCCTTGCCGCACTGATTGCCCTTTGCACACCGCTCGGCACGTCGCTTGGCGTCACACAGGCCGTGCACGCGGCCGACCTTGGCGTCTATTCCGACGACGGCAGCGTCTGCGGCGAGGATTGGGTGCTGAAAAAGATCACCAACCGCTTCAGCTATCAGGTGCATCACGTGCCGCATCTTCCGGATGTCGAAATCGTCGATTTCCAGCGCATTCACCAGCATCGTTATCTGCCGGCCGATGAAACCTGGCCGATCGGCCGCCGCTATTGCGGCGCCACCGTCAGCCTGTCCGACGGCCGCGCCCGCACCATCTGGTATCTGATCGAGGAAGGGCAGGGCTTTGCCTCGATCGGCGACAATGTCGAATTCTGCGTCTCGGGCTTCGACCGCTGGATGGTCTATAACGGCCGCTGTCGCGTCCTGCGCTGATCCCGGCATTCCTCTTCTAATTCTTCTTTAGCCTGCGGCGACATCGCCGCAGGCTTTCTTTCGGTGCGTTGACAGCCGGCGCGATTCGCCGCATAGGTGTGAGACAGACCTGTCTCATCACCGAGTGAAGGCCATGATATCATCGCCCACGCCTGGCAAACGCCAGCATGTCGTCGACACCGCCTATGCGCTGTTCAAGCGTGACGGCTTCCACGCCACCGGCATCGACCGGATCATCGCCGAGGCCGACATAGCCAAGATGACGATGTATCGCCATTTCCCGAGCAAGGACGAACTGATCGTCGAGGTGCTGGAGCATCGCGCCAGGCGTTTCGAGCGCCAGCTCGACCGCCTCGCGCAAGAGGTCGCCACGCCCGAGCAGAAGATTGGAAAAATCTTCGATTGGCACGAGCGCTGGTTCCGCAGCGCCGATTTCCACGGCTGTCTGTTCGCGCATGCGCTGGCCGAATTCGGCGATCCCGGCCATCCGGTGTTCAAGGCTGTCGCCAGGCAGAAGAACGGCTTCAAGCAGCGCATGCAGTCGATCCTCGAGAAGGCGATGGCGCCCAAGCAGGCCGAGAGCGCTGCTGCGGCGCTGTTGATGCTGATCGAGGGCGCGACGCTGATGGCGCAGATGGGGCAGCCCGCCATCGACGACGCCCGCAAGGCGGCCGCCGCCGTCATCGCCAGCGCGCGCACACCGCAATGAGCACGACGGTCATTGCGCTTGCGCTGTTCGCGGCCGTCCTCCATGCGAGCTGGAACGCCTTCCTGCGGACAGGGGCCGACAGGCTGTGGACGGTCACCGTCATGAGTTTTTCCAGCACGCTGGTTGCCATTCCCTTCGCGCTTCTCCATGCACTCCCGGTGGCAGCGGCCTGGCCCTATGTCGTGCTCTCGGCCGGCTTGCAGGTCGGCTACAGCGTCTTCCTGGTTGCCGCCTACCGATATGGCGAACTGGGGCAGGTCTATCCGATCGTGCGCGGCAGCGTGCCGCTGTTGGTCACGCTCGGCGGGTATTATCTGGCCGGCCAGCAACTCAGCGTGCCGGAGATCCTCGGCGTTGCACTGGTTGCCGGCGGCATCATGGCGCTTTCACTGGGTAAGGGAAGGGCGTCGACGATATCGATCCTCTATGCGCTGGCGGCGGGCGCGATCATCGCCGCCTATGTGACGGTCGACGCCATCGGCGTTCGTGTTTCGCAAGACAGTGGCGCCTATACGGCATGGGTGCTGGTGCTCTACGGCGCCCTGCTGCCGGCGACCTTCGTCGCCTTGCGCGGCAGGATTGCCGTCGATTTCGGAGCGCCGGAAACCTGGAAGGCGCTGGGCGGCGGACTGTTGGCGTTGCTCGCCTATGGCGTCGTGGTCGCCGCCTTCGCGCTCGGACCGGCTGGCCCGATCACCGCGGTCCGGGAAACCAGCGTCGTCTTCGCCGCGTTCATCGGCAGGCTATTCCTCGGCGAGGCGCTGACGCCAAGGCGCGTCGGTGCCTGCGCTGTCGTCGCGCTCGGCGCCATCTGCCTCGGCTACCAGGCGTGAAGACCAGAAATGGATACTGAACTGCCGAAACCGAACCCGTGGATCGGTCGGGCCGCTGGTTCGCCAGGCTTTGTCAGCGATTTGCGCCAGACAGGTAAACGCAGATCAGTTCGACGAGCTGCTTCTGCAAATCGGCGGCATCCAGCATGCCCCGGCGCGCTGCATTGTGGATCACGCCCTCGACCGCCGATGACAATACTCGTGCCACGGTCTCGTTGTCTTTCCTGCGCCTGCGATACTGCGCCACGGCGGCAGTGTAGTGTTCGAGATAGCGTGACTGGAATGCGGCATGGGCGGCCCGTGAACCACGGTCGCCCGGCGCCTCGTCGAGCAGCACCTGGTGCAGCGTCGGGTGGATGCTGTGCGCCGCGATCATGCCGCGCACCAGCTCGCGCGCAAATTGCCTGAGCGGCTTTTCGTCCGCCGCCGCTTCACTGATGACCGACAGCACATGATCGAAATGGCGGCGCCGGATGGCCTCGACCAGGGCGAGCTTGTCGGGGAAATATTGATAGAGCGAGCCGATGCTGACTCCGGCCGCCTCGGCCACCTTGTTTGTGGTGAAGCCTACCCACCCAAGCTCGCTCAGAATATGAGCACCGGCTTCGATGATTGCTTCGACGGTCGCGATCGAGCGCGCCTGACGTGGCTGCTTGCGCATGCGCGGACGCGATTTTGCAATGCGAGTAGACACGTTTGCTTGTCCCCAAGAAATGCAGATATGAAAATATAAACGACATACTCACATTTTCCGGACCGGAAGGAAACGAATCATGAGGGCCTTGCTCTTGCTTCGCGGCCTTTTTTGCGTATCAGGCCTGGGCCAGCGACGAACTGCTGGAGAAAATCGCGAGCCTGGATCAGCATGTGCACTATGAGGAACGCCACGTCGCGATACGGCTGATCAATCATTGCCATGTGGTGGCGCGGATATTTTCGGCGCACCTCGTCGGCGGGAGCCACAGCTATGACGCTGACACCACGGTGGACACGCCGGCGCTCGGCGAATTGCGCCTGACGGTCGCGGCGTCGGATCGCTGGTACCGCGACTATCTCGAAATCGTCTCACCGGAACAGCTATCGGAACTCGTGCCTTTCGTGTTCACCGATGGTGACAAGGGGTCGATGTCACGCCAGAAAATGTTGATGCATGTTGCTCTCCACGCTGGCTATCATCGTGGCGAGATCGGCCGCATCCTGGTGCGGCTTTCCATCACGCCGCCATGGGACACCTTCGCCGTCCACCTCCATCAGGCCGAGCCTTCACGCCGGCTGCAGGTCGAACCGCTTGGAGCGGCGTGCATCCATTTGGACGCGCAAACTGCGCTATAACGGTTTGAATATGCTTATTATTTTCATAGGCTGAGATCAGTAGGGCAAAAAATGGATTCCGACTTTCGGGCTGATGCACCGGCGCTCGACCGACTGAGGATTGCCAATTTTTCACACCACCAACTCGATTGCCGAAAGCAAGATCCTGATCTCGAAAAATATGAGCTTAAAGCTCACTTTCATCGCGCAAGGTAATGCGGCGGCACTCGTCGTGTTGCTTTCGTCCACACCTGTAGTTCGTCGTGTTGGTCAAGACGAAGCGAGCTGCGTTGCAGCTCTTCATGGTCGTCGCGATCAGCAGCCCTTGCTTGCGGTGAAGGCCGTTCGAAAAAGTTCCTTCGCTTGTCGAGAAGGCCGACAAAGATAGAGCGCATGGAATTTCCATCGCAGAACTTCACCACGCAAGTCGAAGATCCCACGTGGATTTCTGCGACGATCTGCATGGTCGTGCGCGTGACGTAACCAAAATTTAAGCTGCAAAAATCATTGTAATGCTTCGCTGGCTAGAAGCACGCGAGTCAGATATGCATGACAAGCCGGGTCACTAATGGCCATCGGCACAACGCAAGGGGCATCGCATGGCTAAGACGTCATCCAAAGCGCCGGCATCCAAGGCACCGGCAAAGAAAGCATCAGTAAAGGCAGTGGCGGCGAAAGCAGCAACTGCGGTTAAGAAGGCAGCACCTGCTGCCAAGCCTAAGGCAAAAGCTGCGCCGGCCAAGAAGCCGGCCGCAAAGGCCGCGGCAAAACCGGCAGTGAAGAAAGCAGCTCCGGCCAAGGCCAAGGCTGCACCGGCAAAGAAGGCTGCACCGGCGAAGAAGGCCGCACCGGCAAAGAAAGCGGCGCCGGCTAAGAAGCCCGCTGCAAAGGCAGCGGCGAAGCCCGCCGCGAAGAAGGCAGCGCCCGCCAAGGCCAAGGCCCCGGCGAAGGCCGCCGCGGCGAAGTCTTCGGCAGCAGTGAAGAAAGCTGCGCCTGCCAAGGCCAAGGCGAAGAAGTAGTCGCGTTTCTTCGCGCGCCGGTGCCGGAACATATGAGGGCGGATACCGTCAAGGTGCCGCGCTCTTTGTTTCGGTATTGATGCGCTCGAAAAGAGGGGCGGAGGTATCTTTCGCAGCTCCCAGGACTTCGCCATGCGGCGAAGTCCGGTGGGGCTTTTTTATTGCGTCTCGACGCGGATCGCGCTCACGATTGATGTCGCCTCTGGCAGCCGATTTTTACGCTGCTGGCCGTTGCCTCGTCAAAGGCGATCGGTAAAACGCACTGTCCGCAAACAGGAAACCGATCATGCCAAAGCTGCTTTATGCGTCCACGTCCCCCTATAGCTCCAAGGTGCGCATGGCGGCGCTTTATGCAGGCATCGCCATCGATCTCGTGCCGGTCAAGACCGAGGACAAGCCGGCCGAACTGACCGGCGCCAATCCGCTTGGCAAGATCCCGGTGCTGGTGCTGGACGACGGCCGCTCGATCCACGACAGCCGCGCCATTACCCAGCACCTCAACCGGGTGTCGAAGAACGCGCTGTTGCCGCGCAATCCCGACAAGCGTCTCGATGCTGAAGTGCTCGAGGCGCTAGCCGACGGCATCTGCGACTGCGCGCTGTCGATGGTCTATGAGCGGCGCACCCGCCCTGAGGACATGGTCTATCAGCCCTGGCTCGACCGCCAGTGGGCAAAGATCACCGCGGCGCTCGATCTGCTCAACGCCAATCCACCGAAGCTGCCGAAGAAGATCACCACCGGCCAGATAGCGCTGCGCGCCTGCCTCGGTTATCTCTCGCTGCGCTTTGCCGGAAAATGGGAGAAGGGCCGCAGCCGGCTGATCCGCTGGGCGGCTCGTTTTGATGAGAAGTTTCCGGAGTTGAAGCCGGCGATTCCGGGCTGAGCACATCCTGCGACCGGTTTGTTGCCGTCTCGCACAAAGTTCTCGAAACCGGCAAGCTCTTGGGCTACAACGGTTTCCAGCAACGCCTGTGTGAACCCTGCAATGACCAAGACTGATGACGACAGCCCGAATGGCGGACGCAGCGCGCTGTTTGCGCCGCCTGGCGATGCGTCGGGGGCGGAACCGGTTTCGCGTCCGCGCAAGGCGCTGCTGTCCTCCTCCATGGTCGGCTCGACCAATCGCGGCCGCGTGCTGCAGGCGCTGTTCGATCTCGGCCCCACCAGCCGCGCCGAGCTGGCGCGGCTTGCGGGCGTCAATCGCACCACCATTTCCGGCATAGTGCAGCCGCTGATCGACGATCAGGTGTTGATCGAGAGCGACCCGATCCCCGCCAATCCTGGCGGCGGCAAGCCGGCGCGGCCGCTATGGTTCTCGCCCAATGCCCGTCCGATCTGCGGCGTGCTTTTGATGCCGGACGCGGTCCATGCCTGCGTGGCGACGCTCGACGGCAAGATCGAAGCGGAGCGCAAGATGGCGTTGCCGGACGGCACGGGACCGGTCGGGCCGATCATCGAGACCATCGCCGAATGCGTCGGCGACACGCTCGCCAAGGCGCGGCGCACACCTTTCGGCATCGGTGTCGGCGTCGGCGGCATGGTCGACACCGATCGCGGCTCGATCGTCACCGTCAACCTGGCGCCAGCGCTCGACCGCTATCCGCTCGCCGACGAACTCGGCCGCCGTTTCGGCCTGCCGGTCAAGCTCGACCACCATCCGCGCGCCTTGCTGGTCGGCGACCGCTGGTTCGGCGCCGGACGCGGCGTCAGGCAGTTCGCCGTCGTCTATACCGGTGAAGTGCTCGGCGGCGCGTTCTTTTTCGACGGTCATCTCTATCGCGGCACCGCCGGGGCAGGGGGCGAACTCGGCCACACTTTCGTACAACTAGATGGCGAGCTTTGCCGCTGCGGCCGGCGCGGCTGCTGGGACACCATCGCCACGGTGAGCTGGCTGCGGCGCGAGGCCAGCCGAGCGGCTCTGCCCGAGCCCGAGCTGATCGATTCGGCTCGCCTCGTCGACATGGCGCAGCGCCAGTTGCCGGGGGCGGCCGAGCTGCTCGACCGCTACGCTCGCAACGTCGCCGTCGGCATCGCCAATCTGCAGCAGACTGTGGCGCCCAACATCTTCATCCTGCATGGCGATGTCGTGCTCGGCGGCGACGGCCTGCTCGGCGCGATCGCCGACCACGTCCGCGCCATGGTGCCGGCCCGGCCCGGCGGTGCGATCGAGTTCATCGCCGGCGATGCCGGTGACGGTGCTGCCCTGCTCGGCGCGGCAGGACTGGTGATCTCGGAGCTGCTGCAGCTGCCGATTTAGAGGGATCGGCCCTTGGGGATTGGCGAAAGCGGCCGAATGCGTAATCTCCCCCTTGCGGGGGAGATGGCCGGCAGGCCAGAGGGGGTGGTCTCGCATAGATTCGTCGCGGAAGGCGCCGGCGCTCCACGCGCGGCGACCCCCTCTGTCGCCTTTGGCGACATCTCCCCCTCAAGGGGGGAGATCACCGCCCCGCCAGCTTCAAGTAACTCCCGAACCACGGCTGCATGCGCTCGAACCGCGCCGCCATCGCCAGCACGCTCGCGTCGGCATGCCGCCGCCCGATGATCTGCAAGCCGACGGGCAGGCCCTGCGCCGTCAACCCGGCCGGCACCGAGATCGCGGGATGGCCGGTGTAGTTGATCGGATAGGTCATGCACCATCCGATCAGCGGATCGACCGCCTCGCCATTGATCGACGTCGGTCCGATCGTGTTGCCGTCGGTCGCATTTTTGACCGGTGGAATGGCCAGCGTCGGCGAGACGATCAGGTCATGGGTATCGAACAGATCCTGAAGACCGTCAAAGACGCCGGTGCGCAGCAGGTCGTCGAGTGCGTGCTCGACCGCCGACACTTTGTAGGCGCCCTCCAGCATGGCGAGGAACTGCGGCGTCAGCACCGCCGCGTGCTCGCCCATCAGGTCGATGCCTTCCTGTTTCCAGTATACGGCGATGGCCGCGTAGTGGATCGAGATCGTGCGCACCCACAGCGCCGCCAATTCCTTGTGGTCTGCCTTGAAATCGGCTTCGACCTCATCGACCTCGACGCCGTTCCGGCGCATGGCATCGACCGCGTCGGCAACAACCGCGGCGACATCGGGGTGGACCGGGAAGTTGCCGAGGCGCGGGCTGTAGGCGATCCGCAGCTTTCGCGCCTGCCCGCCGACCGCACCGACATAGTCGACGCCATCGTCCGGCAGGCTGAGCGGGTCGCGACTGTGCGGTCCGGCCATCACCTTGGTCATCAGCGCCGCGTCGGCAACGGTTCGGGCCAGCGGTCCGATATGGACCAGCGGATGCCCCCACAGGAAGCCGTCCGGACGCGTCACCGAGGGGACGCGGCCGAAGGAAGGCTTGAAGCCGACAGTGCCGCTGAACGAGGCCGGGATGCGCACCGAACCGCCGCCATCCGTGCCTTGCGCCAGCGCCGCCATGCCGTCTGCCACTGCGGCAGCGCTCCCGCCCGACGAGCCGCCGGAATTGTAGCCGATCGCAAAAGGCGTGCTGGTCGGCCCGAAGCGCAGATTGTCGGTGATGCCCTTGTGGCCGAACTCCGGCGTGTTGGTCTTGCCGAGCACGATCGCGCCGGCATCGAGCAGGCGCTCGACCGCCGTCGCGCTGTCTTTCGGCACTCGGTTGTGCACCGCCCGCGATCCCATCGAGGTCGGCACGCCGGCGACGTCGTCGAGATCCTTGATGCCGACCGGCACGCCGTGCAGCGGCCCGAGCGGAACGCCTGCCATGACAGCCTTTTCGGCGACGCGGGCGGCATCCATCGCTTCGTCGCCGAGCACCAGCGTATAGGCGTTGACGACCGGATTGCGCGCCTCGATACGGCGCAGATATGCCTCCGTCACCTCGACCGGCGACAGGTCGCGGCGCCGGATGCGCTCGGCCAGTTCGGTGGCCGGCAGGAAACAGAGCTGGTCGTCTGCAGAAGTCATGGAAGTCATTCCGTCTTGTTGGGTTCTATTTGATGAACACTGGGTTTGCCGAGCCGCCCGTGCCCTTGCTGACCTTGGCCGGGCTCGCGCAGTAGAAACCCTCGTAGCGGCGATCCTCGGCGCAGTCGGCGGCCAGCGCGTCCAGCGACGCCATTTCGGTGAAGACGATGCCGAGATTGCGCATCAGTGCTGCGTGCAACACCAGCATCAGGCCCGTTTTCGGCTCGTAGGTGGTCTCGTTGGCCAGCGTGTCGGTGACCAGGCAGGGGATCTGCATTTCGTCGAACCAGCGCACCAGCTCGAGGCTGAAGGTCAGGCCCGGTTCCCAGTAATCCTCGCCAACGCTCCCCGCCGCCAGCGCGCCGACCCAGCCGGTGCGGACGAGCAGGATGCTGCGCGGCAGGATGTCGACGCCTTGCGCCCGCGCGCATTCCATCAGGTCGTGATGCGTAAAGGTCTCGGCGCGCTCCAGCGCCGGCTTGCCGCGAAAGCGGGCGATGTCGAGCAGCACGCCGCGGCCGACGATGCCGCGCTCGGCGATCGGCATGATGCCGGCCCTGGTCATGCCGCCATTGGTGCTGCTGGCTGGGAATCCGTTCCACAGCTTGTCGTCGAACCACATGTGGCCGAGCGCGTCGCAATGCGTGCCGGCCTGGGCGAAGCCGGTGACATAGTCGTCGGCGAATTCGAGACCGCCGGCGAGCGGCTGCCAATGGCCATTCACGAAGCCGGCCTTGTCGGCAACCATGAAATGCTTGGCCGGCCAGCGGCCGGGAAACACCGGGTCGCCCTCCTGCGTGGCGATCGGCACGCCGAGGGTGAAGGTGCGGCCGTCGCGCGCCGCCGAGAGCCCGCGCTTGACCTCGTCCGACGTCAGATAGTTGAGCGCGCCGATCTCGTCGTCGGCGCCCCAGTGGCCCCAGCGGTTGGGCGCATCGGCCAGCAGCCGGTTGAGCGTCATGGCGTCGGCTGCCCTCATGCGCCGGCCTCCAGCGGGGCGACGCGGGCCGGCATCGCTTCCTTGGCGCCGGTGATGTAGGCGACGACCTCTTCCATGTTGGTGGCGGCGCTCGGAAGATCGGCGGCCTTGCGGCCCCGGCGCATCACCACAACGCGGTTGCAGACCTGCCAGAGGTGATCGAGATTGTGGGTGACCATGACGATGGTCAGCCCCTTGGCGCCGAGCCTCCTGATGAGGTCGAGCACCTCGCGCGATTCGCGCACGCCAAGTGCCGCGGTCGGCTCGTCGAGCAACAGCAGCTTATGTCCCCAGAAGGCGCCGCGCGCGATCGCCACCAACTGGCGCTGGCCACCCGACATGCGCTCGACCGTCTTTGAGCGCACGCCGGGGATGTCGATGTGCAATTCATCGAGACCCTTGATCGCGGTGTCGCCCATCGATTTCAGGCGGATCCAGCGCAGCAGGGCAGGGCCGCGGCCGAGCGCGAGCTCGCGCCCGAGAAAGAAATTCTCGGCCGCGGTGAAGGTGCCGATCAGCGACAGATCCTGATAGACCGTCTCGATGCCGAGCCGCTGCGCCTCGGCGGGCGGCGACAGTCTTCGCGGCTGGCCTTCGAGAACCACTTCGCCGGACGTCGGATCATGCGCGCCGGCCAGGATCTTGATCAGCGTCGACTTGCCGGCGCCATTGTCGCCGACCAGGCCGACGATGTCGCCCTTGGCAATATCCAAGGAAACATTGTCGAGCGCCTGGATGCCGCCGAAGCTGCGGCAGATGTGGCGGAGCGAAAGCAGCGTTGATTGTGCCATCTCGCTCACCCCCGTCCGTAGCGGCGGCCGATGCCGCCGAGCGCCACGGCGACGACGAGCAGGCAACCGGTGAACAGGAACTGGGTGAAGATCGGCGCGCCGATCATGGCCAGACCATTGTTGCCGACTGCGACCGTCAGCACGCCGATCAAGGTGCCCAAGATGTGAAACTGACCTTCCCTGAGCGCCGCCGAACCGAGGAAGGCGGCCGAGAACGAGGTCAGCATGAAGCCGTCGCCTGCTGTCACCTGGCCGGAGCCGAGATTTGAAGCCATCAGCACGCCGCCGATGGCGGCACAGGTGCTGGCGATGGCGAAGGCGACAATGCGGCTGCGATCGACTGCGACACCGGCGCGGCGCGCCGATTCCGGGCTGACGCCGATCGCCTTGATGTGCTGGCCCTGCACCGTCCGGTTGAGGATGACCCACAGCAGCGCCAGCACGACAGCCATGATGATGACCAGATGCGGCACCCCGGCGATGCGGCCGATGGCGATGTTGGTGAATTCCCGGCTCTGCGTGAGCTGCAGCGGAATACCACCGGAGTAGGCGTAGTTCAGCCCGACGACAATGGTCCCGGTGCCGAGCGTGGCGATGAAGGCGTTCACGCCGATCTTGGACACGACGATGCCGTTGACGATGCCGATCAGCGTGCCGAGGCCGACGACAAGGACGATGGCGAGCGGGATCGACAGGCCGCTGCTGCTCAATAACCCGACGACGAGCAGCCCGCAGAAACTCGCGACATAGCCGATGCTGAGGTCGAAATCGCCGGCCACCAGCGGTACGGTGAGGCCGGCCGCGACAATGGTGCCGATCGCCATGTCATTGATGATATTGCGAAAATTCCCGATCGTGGCGAAGGTCCCCGGTTGCAGCACCGAGAAGATCAGCAGCATCGAGCCCAGCACGATGATGGTGCCGTAGGTGCCGAGCAGGCGCATCAGCATGGCGCGCCGTTCGCGCGCGCCGGGTGACGGATATCCGGCTTGCGTTGGCGGCAAGGCGCGGGGCACCTCTGCCGGAGCGGAGGTTTCAGGCAGTGAATGGTCAGCTTGCATGGCGGCTCTCATGATCGGACTTCGATCTGGCCGGGCTGGCCCGGCCAGATCCGCAATCTGCAGGGCTTACTGCGGATTGTCCTTCATGAACTGGTCGACATTGTCCTTGGTGACGAGCGTGTAGCCTGGCACGAAGGATTTCGGCTGCCACTGGTCGCCGGCAGACAATATGTCGGGGATCTGGTCGACCAGCATCTTGCCGGCCGAGGTCAGGTCAACGCCGAGCGTGGCGGTCATCGTCCCGTCCTTGACCGCCTGCACGGCGGGCGCCGTGGCGTTGAAGGAATAGACCTTCACGTCGCTGCGGCCATTTTGCTTCAACGCGGCGATCGCGCCCATGGCATTGTCGTCATAGCAGTTGAAGATCGCGAACGGCCCCTTGGCGTTGGCATTGGCGGCAAGCCAGGCGCTGGTCGCGGCCTGCGAGGATTCGGCGGCACCCGGGATGCTGATCTCGTGCGAGGTCGTCTGGAGACCCGGATTGGCCTTGGCCGCAGCATCGAAGGCGTCGGCGCGCTCGCGGCACGGGATGCCGGGGTGATAGGTGAGATTAAGCAGGGTCCCTGTGTTGCCGATGTCCTTCAGCATCAATTCGAGCAGCGGCGGCGCGGCGCCCGTGCTTGCCGAAAGCGCGATGCCGTCGGCCATGCCGCCGCCGGCCGAAAGCACCGGGATCTTTGCATCCGCCGCCGCTTGCAGGCCGGCGGCGAGGCCGGTCGAATCGAACACCGTGACGATGATGGCGTTCACCTTCTTGGTCGCCAACTGCTTGATGCTGGTGATCGCCTGCGAAGGATCGCCATTGGCGTTGAGCGTTTCCACAGTCCAGCCCTTGGACTGGGCCTCGTTGGTCATGGTGTCGACCATCTGGTTGGTGTCGACATCGGACGTCGAGAAGGTGACGATGCCGATCGTCAGCTTGTCATCGGCGGCAAGTGCGGCCGGCGCAAAGGATGCCGCGACGAGCGCCGCGGTCGAGAATTTCTGAAAGCGGTTCACTGCATTCCCCTTTTTGACCGAGTGTTCCTGCCCACAACTTGACCTTCTCAGCCTCGGCTGAACGGTCGTCACAGATCGAACTGTTTGTTCGTGCGAGCCACGTACTAACTATAGCCATAAGCCTTGATCGGGAGCAACGGCTAATTTCGTCAGGGGTTGGGAAGAGGGCGGAGCGCGGCGGGCGTCGCGGAAAAGAGGACGTCAAAAAGGCGGATGTAGCACAAGGGCACAAAAAAAGCCGGGCGCGAGGCCCGGCTTTTTCGTGTCGTGGCTTGAACGACTTAGAACTTCATACCGACGCCGAAGGTGACGCGGTTGTCGGTCGACTTGACCTTGCCGATACCGTCGAAGTCCTTGCTGCCGAAATCGGTGTAGCGATATTCGACACGGCCGAACACATTGTCGGTGATCTTGATGTCGGTACCGAGACCGGCCGTCCAGCCGAGCATCGTATTGCTGTCGCTGAAGCCGGCGGCTTCGATCTTCTGGTCCCGGAGCGCGCCACCGGCGGTACCGTAGAGCAGGATCTCCGGAGTGACGGCGTAGCCGAGGCGGGCGCGCAGCGAGCCTTCGAAGCCGCCCTTCGATTCGATCCCGGCGCTTTCACCCTTGATGCCGGTATAGCCGAGATCGGCTTCAGCACCGTAGACGAAGTTCTCCTGCTGCCACTGATAGCCGCCGAAAACGCCGCCGACGAAGCCGTCGGTATCGACGTCGACGCCGACATCCTCAGCATCGGCATGGCCGCTGAAGCCGTAGCCGACGCTTACACCGGCATAGGGACCGGCCCACGAAGCGACGGGAAGTTCCGCGATCGGCGCGGGTGCCGGCGGCTCTTCCGAGACGACGTCCGCGGCGTAGGCGGTTCCACTGAGGGCGAAGAGCCCAAGCGCTACCGCCAGCGGTCGCGCGAATTTAAGATTGGCTTGCATTGTTCTTTACTCCTTAAGCCACAGGCACAGGCTTGCTTTCACAAACGCCCTCAACCCGTCCGGGGGGATAAACGGGTCTGGCGCTCTACGGTTCCAAATGTCGTGTCAAAATGCGGCTGAAGCGAACCTGAACTTGGGTCATTCCCCGGCACGAATGAGGCCGAACCTTGACGTTGCATCCGCGCAACAGACGGTGTCAGGAGGCTTTGCCATGCTGCGCTGCACACCGCTTGGTGCAAGGAGTCCAGCGCCCTATATTGCGGTCCGGCAGGCCGAGTCCCGGCCGGAGTCGAAAGGCCGGTCTGGCCGCTTTGCCACAATGCTGCCCAAGGTACGAACGGCATTTAACCCTTGGCCGGCCATATTTTGCCGGCGGGCTGAAATCGGAGCCCCGATTAAGGATTGACAGGATGAGCAAAGCCGCTGGAACGGCGCTGGTAACGGGCGGAGGCAAGCGGATCGGCAAGGCGATCGTCGAGGATCTCGCCGCAAACGGTTTTGCCGTGGCGATTCACTGCAACCGCTCGCGAGCCGAGGCTGAGGCGCTGGTGGAAAAGATCAAGGGCCAGAATGGCCGCGCCGCGGTGGTTGCCGCCGACCTGACCGACATGGAAGCGGTCGGCGACTTGGTGGGCCGCGCCGAAGCGGCACTCGGGCCGGTTACGCTGCTGGTCAACAACGCCTCGCTATTCGCGGACGATACGGTTCAGGATTTCGACTGGCTTGCCTGGGACCGGCACTTCGCCGTCCATGTCAAGGCGCCGGCGCTGCTGGCGCAGGCCTTCGCTCGCGCGCTGCCGCAAGGGCAGGAGGGACTGATCGTCAATATGATCGACCAGCGCGTCTGGCGGCCGACGCCGCGCTATTTCTCCTATGCGCTGTCGAAGTCGGCGCTGTGGACGCAGACCCAGATGCTGGCGCAGGCGCTGGGACCCCGCATCCGCGTCAACGCCATCGGTCCTGGTCCGACGTTGAAGAACATGCGCCAGGAAGACCATGATTTTGCCGCGCAGGTCGCCGGCCTGATCCTGAAGCGCGGCCCGGAATTGCCGGAATTCGGCGCCACCATCCGCTATCTCTGGGCGGCGCGCTCGGTCACCGGCCAGATGATAGCACTCGATGGCGGCCAGCATCTTGCATGGCAGACGCCCGATGTGACAGGCATGGTGGAATGAGTCCCATAGACCAAAAGCATAGACCGCGCAGCGGCGCCGCCGACGACCTGCCCCCGGAAATCGACCTCGAGGAAGAGGCTGCGGAGGGGATCGTCGCGCCTTCTGGCCCGGATGTGGCCTTCACCGCCATCGACTGGACGCCGCATGCCGGCGATGCCGACGGCATGGTCGGTGCCGAGGTCATCCAGACGCTGGTCAAGCGGCTGCCCAATGGGCCCGGCGTCTACCGCATGATGAACGCCGTCGGCGACGTGCTCTATGTCGGCAAGGCGCGCAGCCTGAAGAAGCGGGTGACCAACTACGCGCAGGGCCGTTTCCACACCAGCCGCATCGGCCGCATGGTGCGCGAGACGGCGACGATGGAATTCGTGGTCACCCGCACCGAGATCGAAGCGCTGCTGCTTGAAGCCAATCTTATCAAGCGCTTGCGGCCAAGATTCAATGTGCTGATGCGGGACGACAAGTCGTTCCCCTATATTCTGCTCACCGGCGACCATGTCTCGCCCGGCATCTACAAGCATCGCGGCGCGCGCTCGCGCAAGGGCGACTATTTCGGCCCCTTTGCTTCCGCGGGCGCCGTCGGCCGCACCATCAATTCGCTGCAGCGCGCTTTTCTGCTGAGGAGCTGCACCAACTCCTTCTATGAAAACCGCACCCGGCCCTGCCTGCTCTACCAGATCAAGCGCTGCGCCGGGCCATGCACCGGCGAGATCTCGCACACCGACTATGCCGAGCTGGTCGCCGAGGCCAAGGATTTTCTCTCTGGCCGCAGCCAGAAGGTGAAGACGGAAATCTCCGCCGCCATGCAGCAGGCCTCGGAAGACCTCGACTTCGAGCGTGCCGCCATCTATCGCGACCGGCTGGCGGCACTTTCACATGTGCAAAGCCATCAGGGCATCAACCCGCAAACTGTGGAAGAGGCGGACGTCTTCGCCATCCATCAGGAGGGCGGCCAGGTTTGCATCCAGGTGTTCTTCTTCCGCACCGGCCAGAACTGGGGCAATCGCGCCTATTTTCCCAAGGCCGATCCGGCGCTGGAGGGAGCCGAAGTGCTGGGTTCGTTCCTGGCGCAATTCTATGACGACAAGCCGACGCCGCGCGCCATACTGCTCTCGCACGCCGTCGAGGAGCAGGAGCTGCTGGCCGAGGCGCTTTCCACCCGCGCCGGCCGTAAAGTGTCGATCTCGGTGCCGCAGCGCGGCGAGAAGAAAGACCTCACCGACAATGCGCTGCAGAATGCCCGCGAGGCGCTCGGCCGCCGGCTGGCCGAGACGTCGACGCAGGCGCGGCTGCTTACCGGTTTTGCCGAGACTTTCGGCCTGGCAAAGCCGCCGGTGCGCATCGAGGTGTATGACAATTCGCACATCATGGGCACCAATGCCGTCGGCGCCATGGTCGTTGCCGGACCGGAAGGCTTTGTGAAGAACCAGTACCGGAAATTCAACATCCGCTCGACCGAGATCACGCCGGGCGACGATTTCGGCATGATGCGCGAAGTGATGGAGCGGCGGTTCTCCAGGTTGCTGAAGGAACATGGCGATACGCCGCAAAGCGCCGAGACCACGGGCGAGGCGGAGGACGACATCGAGGACGTCGGCGGCTTTCCGGCCTGGCCCGACGTCATCCTCATCGACGGCGGCCAGGGCCAGATGACGGCGGTGCGCAAGATCCTTGCCGATCTCGGTATCGAGGATCGCGTCGTGGCCATCGGCATCGCCAAGGGCCAGGACCGCGACGCCGGCCGCGAGCGCTTCTTCGTCAAGGGCAGGGACTCGTTTTCGCTGCCGGTGCGAGATCCCGTCCTCTACTTCGTCCAGCGGCTGCGCGACGAGGTCCACCGCTTTGCCATCGGCTCACACCGCGCCCGCCGCAAGAAGGAGATGGTCAAGAGCCCTCTCGACGAGATCAGCGGCATCGGTCCCGGCCGCAAGCGCGCGCTGCTCATGCATTTCGGCACCGCCAAGGCGGTCAGCCGGGCGGCGATGGAGGATCTGGTCAAGGTCGACGGCATTTCCGAGCAGGTGGCGAGGCTGGTTTACAATCATTTCCATGAGAAATGAAATTGCGTCGATGTACTGAGAAGATTCTGGTCGTTCGCCATCGTACCGAGCACTCCGCATCGATGTCATGGCAGGCGTTTTACAAGTCGCTGAATGACGGGGGCACCTTGAAGGTCGCATTGCAGCTGCTCATGCTGACGCAGTTGCGACGAAACGAGATTATCCCCCTTTCGTTGGGTGAGGTCGATCTGGCGGCCTGCACACTGAGGATAGGGCCGAGCGCATGAAGGCCGGCCGCGGCCACGTCGTTCCCCTATCGTCACAGGCACGCGCCCTGTTGAAGTCGCTGTCGAACGTCGGCAGAGGCATCTAGGTATTCTCAGGCGGTCCTAAAAGAGTCGCGACCGCAACACTGAACCTCCGGTTGTTCTTTATTACACTCTTAAGTAATCGGCCTTGTCGGCCTCCTGTATAATCACTTGGCGCCCACGTAAATTACATACAGGTGGTCGCATCATCCAATAGTCCCGGCCTAGTCTGGCGCAATCAATGGATCGCGCCAGTGGCCCGAAACGGCGGTGCTTCTCGTTCCGGCGCTGCTGTTTGCCAGCACCGCGACAGCGGCCCGGACGGGTTTGGTTTTCGCATCGGAATTATACTTCCGTCCCCGAAAGATGAAAAAGAACGGCGCCCCTGCCGGCGTGAAAGTGAAAGAGAGAGTCATGAAACGCACGAGATTGCTTTGCGCCACCGCCGCGGTGGTCCTGATTGGCTTGGGCACCGCTTCCGCCGAAGCGCCGAAGATGAAAATGACGACGCCGATACCGGATTCGATCGTTACGCCGGAGAGTGTGGACACCAGGCTTGGCAAGCTGAACTTTTTCGATGGCTTCCCGGATGATGCCACATCGGAGAAGATCTACGACAATCTCGATTTCATGCGCGGCGTCGAAACTTTTCTCAACGCCATGCCCGGCGCATCGGTTGAAGCCCTGCGGGTTGGATTGGCCAGCCAGGGCGCCGACAACAATCAGACCATTCTGATCTTCGAAAACCTGATGGATTCGCGTTCGTTGTTCCTCACCGGCAACACCGAAAGCATCTACAATCTGATGTGGCTGGACACCAAGGCGGGTCCGTTGGTCATCGAAACACCACCCAACATCTTGGGCATGATTGACAACCACTGGTTCGAATATGTCGGCGATGTCGGCAATGCCGGCCCGGACAAGGGCAAGGGTGGAAAATACCTGCTCTTGCCGCCGGGCTACGAGGGCGAGGTCCCCGAAGGTTATTTCGTATTGCGGACATCGACCTACGGAAACCTGTTCTTCTGGCGCGGCTTCCTCGAGAATGGCAGCACCGCGACTGCCGTCGAAAACACCAAGAAGTTCGCCAAGGTCCATCTTCTTTCGGACGCCGACAACCCGCCGCCGATGAAGATCATCAACACCTCGGGCAAGGAGTACAACACCATCCATGCCAATGACTTTCATTTCTACGAGGAAGTGAACAGCATCGTTCAATACGAGCCGAACGAGGCCTATCACCCGGAAGTGCTCGGACAGCTCGCCGCCATCGGCATCGAAAAGGGCAAACCCTTCGCACCCGACGAGCGGATGAAGAAGATCCTCACTGAAGCCGTCGCCGTCGGCAATGCGACGGCGCGCACCATCACCTTCAAGACCCGCATGAAGGACGCCTATTATTATCCGGACAGTGCCTGGTTCACCGGCTTTGTCGGCGGCAACTACGAGTTTCTTCTGCAGCCCGGCGTTCGCTATCTGGATGCCCGTGTCCTGTTCCACTACTATGCCACGGGTATCACGCCGGCCATGGCGATAAAGCGCGTCGGCATCGGCTCGCAATACGCCGGCGCCACCACAGACAAGGACGGCAAACCGTTCGATGGCGGCAAGACCTATAAGATCCACCTGCCACCAAACATTCCGGCAAAAGAATTCTGGTCGTTCGTTGCGTATGACAATCAAACGCGTTCGATGCTGCAGACGGACCAGCAATTCCCCAGCATCGGCAGCGACAAGAAAGACATTGTGATCAACGCGGACTCCTCGGTCGATGTCTGGTTCGGTCCGACAGCGCCGGAAGGCCATGAAGCCAACTGGGTCCAGACAGTTCCCGGCAAGGGTTGGAACGTCCTTCTTCGCCTCTATGGCCCGCTGGAGTCGTGGTTCGACAAGACCTGGAAGCCGGGCGAGTTCGAACTGGTCAAGTAGGATCACCAACGGCGACACCAACTGACGTGGCAGATCGGGATTTACGCGACCGATCTGCCACGACCGCAGCGTCAATGTATGGCCCGGTCCCAGCATTTTGGACGTCTAATATCTCGTTGCGAAGCCAGAACTGTCATTCCGCTATTGGTGCGGTCAGCGCGTCCACCATCGACCCTGCGATAGGGCACCCGCGGCGCGACTGGCCCCGCCGCGCCTGTGAGGGGACAGCGGGCGTGTTGACGGCAGGCGTGATCGGCGCATCATATTGACTTAGTTGCGCGATTTAATTGCGGATAAATATTCTCACGAGAGCTGATGGATTCGGCTATTTTTGGCTGGTCTATCAAAACTCGCCTGTTGACCCCCCACATTCGCTTCTGATTTGAGTACGCAGGCAGAAAGAGTTTCGAAAATATGGCCCAGCGCGCATTCAACCTGCCCAATATGCTCACCTACGCCCGCATCATAGCGGTGCCGCTGGTCGTGCTGTGCTTCTTTCTCGAAGGGCATCTGAAATCGAGCGACTTCGCCCGCTGGTCGGCGCTGATCATTTTTCTGCTGGCCTCGATCACCGACTATCTCGACGGCTATCTGGCGCGCGCCTGGCAGCAGACCTCCAATATCGGCAAGATGCTCGACCCGATCGCCGACAAGTTGCTTGTCGCCACCTGCCTGCTGCTGCTTGCCGCCGATACCGACCGCCATGCCGGCATCGCCGGCTGGTCGCTATGGGCGGCGATCATCATCCTGTGTCGCGAGATACTGGTCTCGGGCCTGCGTGAATATCTGGCGGCGCTGAAGGTCTCGGTGCCGGTGACGCAACTGGCAAAATGGAAGACCGCCATCCAGATGGTCGCCATCGCCTTCCTGCTGGCGGGACCTGCCGGCGACAAGATCTTCCCGCTGACCACGCAGACCGGCCTGGTGCTGCTGTGGATCGCCGCGCTTGTCACGCTCTACACCGGCTATGATTATTTCCGCGCCGGCCTCAAGCACATCATGGATGAGTAGCATGTCGACGAGACTCATCTATTTCGCCTGGGTGCGCGAGCGGATCGGCAAGCCGCAGGAGGATGTCGAACTGCCTGATGGCATCGAGACAGTCGCAGACCTCCTGCGCTGGCTGAAATCGCGCGGTGAGGAATACGAGCATGCGCTGCAATATCCCGATGTGATCCGCGTCGCCATCAACCAGGAACATGTCGAGCACCGTGAAAGCATAGCGGGCGCGCGCGAGATCGCGCTATTCCCGCCGATGACTGGTGGCTGAAATGCCGACCGCGGTCGTGCCTGTCGTGCGCATCCAGGCCGGCGATTTCGATATCGCCGCCGAGATCGCCCGGCTGACCGGGGGCCGTGCCGATATCGGCGCCGTGGTGACGTTCTCGGGCCTTTGCCGCGATGAGGCGGGCAGGCTTTCGGCACTCGAACTCGAGCATTACCCCGGCATGGCCGAGGCCGAGATCGCCCGTATCGCCGGCGAAGCAACCGAACGCTGGCCGCTGCAGGGGCTGACCGTCATCCACCGCCATGGCAAGGTCCGCCCCGGTGAGAACATCGTGCTGGTGGTCGCGGCTTCCGCGCATCGGCAGGCCGCATTCGAGGCGGCGAACTTCCTGATGGATTATCTGAAATCGCGCGCGCCTTTCTGGAAGAAGGAACACCGTGGCGACGGCTCGGAAGGCGGCTGGGTCGACGCCAAGGAGAGCGATGAGGTAGCCGCAAGCCGCTGGAAGGGGCCTACGCACGAATAGTGCTGCGCGGTTGTCACGGAACCACCGCAATCCTGCGAGACCTTCTGCCCGGTTTGGTGTGCCATGGGGAGCAGGATCGTGCTGGACAGGATCGCCGAATTCCTCATCTTCGGTTTCGTGCCGCTGATCGTCGGCATGCTGGCCGTTCCGGAGTTGTCCGTGGCTTCAGAGAAAGTCTTGAAGGGCGAAGTGCTGTATCGCGAGCGCATCGCGCTGCCGCCCAACGCCGTGCTCTCTGTCCAGCTTGCCGATGTCTCGCTGGCCGACGCGCCGGCCGCAATTCTCGGCGAACGCAAGGTGGCGCCGGCCGGCCAGGTGCCGATCAAATTCGAGATCAGCTTCGATCCCCAGGTGATACGGCCCAACATGACCTACGCGCTGCAGGCGCGCATCACTGTCGACGACCGGCTGCTGTTTGTCACCGACGCGCGTCATCAGGTCGATCCGCTCAGCGACGTGCCGCAGACCGTCATGCTGAAGATGGTGACGCCGAGCGACAGACCGGCCGCGGTGTTCGGGCAGAGCTAGCTTGTCGAATATATCGACGGCATCGGCGTGATTTCAGAACCGCAGGCGACGTTCAGGATCGGTGAGGACGGCAAGGCCGGCGGCAGCGGCCCCTTCACCGTCTACTTCGCCACCGCCAAGGTCGATGGCTCGGCGATCGCCGTCAGTGGCATCGGCTCGACCTTCAAGGCCTGCGCGCCCGATATCATGGCCGAAGAGAAAGCGCTGTTCGAGGCGCTGGCCAAGGCGGCGTCCTATCATGTCGATGCCGGCAAGCTCACCATCGCCGACAAGGACGGCCGAGATATTTTGCGGTTCAACGCCGCGAGCTAGCCGAATTCGATTCCGCGTCGCGTTCTGCCCCGAATCATGGAATCAATTCCGTCTAGCTTCCGCTAGATTGATCAGAACATATAGTGAACATAGCAAAATTGCTCGGAAAATCCCAGAGTCATAACCTGTGGAAAGTCAGTGGATATCGACAATTCACAACATAATGCTGGACAAAAAAATCAGTTGCCAGGCCACAGCATGTTGTGCCAGAAATATAAGAAGATGCTAGATATAGGTCGCTAACTAGTAGGTATCACCCACTATCTTGCGATTCGTCAACCGAAAAAATCGACCTTCTACTGTTATGTAGAAGCAGTGCAGATTGACGCAACGAAAGGGAAGGCGGATCATTCAAATCGTAGGAGTTGGGGTGGCTTGATCCGCTAAATCAAACCACCCCGAGAACAGTCAGGGGGTCTCGCCGCCCTTGTGTCCGTGTGCTTTCTCAAGCCTCGGCATGCTGTTCCCTTGTGCTCCAATTGTCAAGCTAGGCGGGAGAAAGGAGAATGGCTATGGCCGTAGGACGGACCGCAAAAACTGGCGAAATTTGCCCAGAAAGCGGCGTTTGGAAAGTTGTCAGCACACCGTCGACAACTGCGCCAATAGCTAAGGGCAATCGCATGCCACCATATGGTGATCGTGCGGTTACCTGGACGCTTATTCAGCTGGCGTAAGCCAGTTCAAAAAACAGAAGCCGGGGTTCTGCTCCGGCTTTTTTTGTTGATCAGCTAACCAAAATCCAGGCGCGGAGCGTGGACGGAATTCACGTCGGTGCCTGCGTGTCCAGAACCCGACACATGGGCGATGGGCGGCGGTGTCTGGTGCAACAAGATCGTATTCAAGTATAGAGAGCCCTATCAACTTGGCGCCGGCCCGAACACCGCTCCATAGTGATAGGGCGGCACCTCGACCAGTTCCGCAAGTTTCAGGCCGCCTGCCTCGGCATCGGCGATGGTCCGTTCCGGTGACAGCCTCAGTTCGGTTCTCGGCCCGCGCGGCTCGTCCAGCACCGTGGTTGTCTCGCGCGGCCGCTGGTGCCAGTTGACGATGGCAAAGCGCCCCGCCGGACCAAGCATCGCGCCCACGGCGCGCGCCAGCCGTGGCCGGTCAGGTACGCCATGGAAGGCATTGGCCATGAAGACGAAGTCGACCCGTCGAGATACCAGACTGGCGAGTTCGTAGGCGTTGCCGGCGATGAATTCGCAGTTGGTCGCGCCGGCGTCGATCAGCCGGCGCCGGGCGATCTCGAGCAGACCGGCGTCGATATCAATGGCGATAACGCGGCGGGCTACCCTGGCGATCGGCAGGGTGAACCAGCCGTCGCCGCAGCAGAGATCGACCACATCCATGCCTGGCGTCAGCCCGATTGCAGAGAGCACGCCTGCGGGGTCGGGCCACAGCGCTTCCCACCAGCCGCTGTTTGGCATCTCCGTGCCCTGGAAGAAGCCGGGAATGGCGCTGGTCATGGTCAGGTTGGTTCCACCTTGTGTCCCAACCTACCTTATCGTAGCCGAGACCCCAGCGGGAGTGCGGGATGGTTCGGCATTCCAATAAAAAGGCCGACGAAACGGCCGGCCTTTCGATCGGATTTGGCGATGCCGGCTCAGCCGACGATCTCGGTGTCCGAGAACCAGTATTTGATCTCTTGCGCGGCGGTTTCCGGCGCGTCGGAGCCGTGCACGGAATTCTCGCCGATGGACAGCGCATGCACCTTGCGGATGGTGCCTTCGGCGGCATTGGCGGGATTGGTGGCGCCCATCACTTCACGGTTCCTGGCGATGGCGTTCTCCCCTTGCAGAACCTGCACGATGGTTGGTGCGGACGACATGAATTCCACCAGTTCGCCGAAGAACGGACGGTCCTTGTGGACGGCATAGAAGCCTTCGGCTTCGCGGCGGCTCATCCACACCCGGCGCGAGGCGATGACGCGCAGGCCGGCATCTTCCAGCATCTTGGTGATGGCGCCGGTAAGATTGCGCCGCGTCGCGTCCGGCTTGATCATGGAAAAGGTGCGTTCGAGCGCCATGCGATGGTCCTTGTGATGAGAAATGGAACTTGAGGTGGCGGGCTCTATACAAGTCGCCCGGCCCATTGCCAAGGCCCGCGGCGTTGACTCGCGCCGGTAGTGGTCAGCGCACCATGATGATGGGAGGACGCCGGACCTCCCATCCCTCTCGTTCCAGTTCGGGCACGTTGTGCTGCTGCGAGGGGTAACCGAGGCAGAAGTAGCCGATCAGTGTCCATTGCGGCGGCGTGTCGAGGATCCTCGCCATCTCGACCGGATCGAGGATCGAGACCCAGCCCATGCCTATGCCCTCGGCGCGCGCCGCCAGCCACAGCGTGTGGACCGCCATCACCGCCGAGTACTCGATGGTGGCGGGCATCGTCATGCGGCCGAGCCCGTGCCCTTGCCCGGTTGCGTGATCGGCAAAAACCGCGAACTGGCAAGGCGCCTCATTCAGGCCGGCGAGCTTCAGGCGGGCATAGAGCGCGGCGCGTTCGCCGCAGAACGATGCCAATGCCTGCGCATTGCAGCGTTCAAAGCAGGCTTTGACGGCCTCACGGCGCTCCGGGCTCTCGACCACGACAAAGCGCCAGGGTTGGCTCAGCCCGACGGAGGGCGCAAGGCTGGCGAGGTCGAGCAGCCGCTCCAGCGCACCTTCCGGAAGCGGCGTCGGTTCAAACCGCCTGACATCCCGGCGCCACAGGAAGAGATCGACCAGCGCGGCGCGAAAATCGTCGGGGAATTGCGGACCTGGCGTCAATGCGTCGCTGCCTTTGTAGGGGAGTAGGGAGTAAGGCAGTAAGGAAAAGTCACCACGGCGCGCATACCTACTGCCTTACTGCCCTATGCCGCCGCCGCCACCTTGCGGCCGAGGCCGTCATGCAGGTCGAGGCAGCGCTCGAACCACTGCGCCACGAGGTCGCTGTCGTCGAGCAGGCGGTAGGGCGTAGCGATACGCGCCCATTGCAGTGCGCCGAAGACGATATAGTCGCCAAACAGCGGCGACTGCCCGCCGATGAAAGGCTGGTAGGCGAGCATCGAGCGCAGCGGCTCCAGCGAGGCACGGAAGGCGGCCAGCCCGGCGTCGCGCACCGCCTCGACCTCTTCCAGCCTCTTGCCGAAACGCTGCTCGCGATTGCTTCGGAAATAGGCGGCGTTCGCCTCGTCCTGCATGGCGTGCAGGTCCATTATCGCCGCTGACGTGACATAGGGATGGATGGTCAATTGCGACCAGCGTTCGATGAAGCGTGCCATCGCCTTGCCGCCGTCTCCGGCAAACAATGTCGGCCGCTCGGGATAGGCATCGTCGAGATAGAGCGCGATGGCGAAGGAATCGGCGACGACACGATCGCCGTCACGGATCACCGGAACGGTCTTCGAGACGCCGCCTTCGACGGCAGGCACTTCGAGAAAGCGCGTCGGCACGCTTGATATGTCGAGCCCCTTGTGGGCAAGCGCCATCGCCGCCTTCCAGCAATGCGGGCTGAACGGACGCGCGGTATCGCGTCCGACGAGGTCATAGAGCAGAATGGTCATTGGCGGCGGCGTCCTTGCGGTCTAGTTAGGCAGGCGAAACGAGATTTCGAGAGAAAGATGAAGCAGCATTTCATGATGTTTGCGGCCTACAATCAATGGGCCAATGGCCGCATCTACGATGCCGCGGACGACCTGACCGATGAGGAGTTCAACCGCGACGTCGGCACCTTCTTCGGATCGATGATGCGAACGCTCAACCATCTGCTCACCGCCGATCGCATCTGGATGAAGCGCTTCACCGGCGAGGGCGACGCGCCGACCAGTCTCGACGCCGTCCTGCACCGGGCCTTGCCCGTGTTGCGCATGGCGCGCGAGGCCGAGGACAAGCGCATCATCGACTGGGTCGGGGCCTTGAGCGAGAAGGCGCTGACCGGCCGCTTCACCTACATGACCGTCTCCGACATGCGCACCGTCTCGCAGCGGCTGGCGCCGGCGCTGGATCATGTCTTCAACCACCAGACCCATCACCGCGGCCAGGCGCATGCGATCCTGACCATTCTGGGCCGCCCGAGCCTGGGATTGGACTTGATGCTGTTCCAGCGCAGCGAGGAGGGCAGGGCCTTCGCCTGATTTCTGGGCGGAACGCAACGGGCGTCCCCCAAGAGACGAACGATGGGGTGATTGGCCAGATTGCAAAACGCGCCCAAACATCATATTCAGCGCGCGGCCTTGAGGGTGGCCGCCCTGCAGCAACAGCGAAAGTTGGCACGCATGACCAATGAACCCTTGCGCCTCGTGGCATTCCTCGCCGTGGTTCTGGCGCTTCTCAATTCCGGATACCACTTCCATCAGGGTGACGTCGTGGCGACCCTGTATTTCATGGTCGGTGCCATTCTCGTGACCGCGGTGACCCGACTGAGCGTCAGCAGGCGCCTGATCTAGCGCCCGCATCAACCAGCGCTCCGGAACGCAGCCTAAACCTGAGACTTGGTTGCCTGATGTCAGGTGGCGTAGCCGCCAAAGCCGTGCGCGACCGGCTTGACCGAGACGGCCGGCTGGACGGGCGGCCACAGGATACCGGCCGTCACCGCAAAGGTGATCAGTGCATCGCGCGCCGCCTCAGCCGAGATTTCGCCGGCGCGTGCCGCTTCGCAGGCCTTCACCGCCGCGCCATAACTCAGCCGGCGCCGCGATGGCGGAAACTCGGTCAGGAACTCATGCATGTCGAACAGCGACGCGATCATGCGCTTGTGACCAGCGCCGACGGTGACGGCAACCGGGGTGAAGAACATCCTGTCGTGCATACGGGCCTCTCGATTTGGGCGGAGATGACGGCGAACGCCGCTCTTCCGGCTGGGGATCGGACGCCCAGAAACGCGGATGGCCTTTCTAGGTTCCATGTCGCCGGAATGGGATTGTCTCGTTCTGCGCCGGCCGCTTCGCTATCGGGGTGAATAGTTACCTGATCTCGCTACTCACTCACTTCCACATGCCACGCATGCGGGCGCCGAGATCGATGCGAACCTGCGGCTGGCGGCGCGGATCGTCCTTGGCCTGGACGCTTGCCCACGCCGTCTGCTCGAAAGCGCCAAGGATCGAGGCCGGGATGAAGCGGCTGCGCGAGGCGTAGACGTGGCGGTCGCCGCGCGCCGCCTGGCCATGCACGAAAAAACGCTGCGGCATGACCAGGTGCAGGCTGTCCTTGGCCCGCGTCATCGCCACGTAGAGCAGCCGGCGCTCCTCGTCGATTTCTTCCTTCGAGCCGACGCCGAGGTCGATCGGGATGCAGCCATCGACGGTGTTGAGCACGAAGACGTTTTTCCATTCCTGGCCCTTGGCCGAATGGATGGTCGACAGGATTAGATAATCCTCGTCGCGGTGCGGCGGGCCGGCCTCGTCGCTGGTCGCGTCCGGCGGATCAAGCGTCAGTTCGGTGAGGAAGCGCTCGCGCGAAGCGTAGCCCGCGGCGATCTGTTCGAGCTGCAAAAGGTCCGCCCGGCGCATCGTTGCATCCTCGTGGATGCGTTCCAGATGCGGCTCGTACCAGAACCTGATTTGCTCGAGATCGGCCGGCCATTTTTTCGACCCGGCCCGCAGCTGCGAGAATAGCGCGACGAAACCCGGCCAGTCCTCCGCGGCCCTTTGCGGTGGCCGATAGCGGGCAAGGCCCATCGCCTCGTCGAGCGACGTCGCCATCGTCTCGACGATGGCATTGGCTGCCGAAGGCCCGATACCGGGCAGAAGCTGCAGCACGCGAAAACCGGCGACGCGATCGCGCGGGTTCTCAGCAAAGCGCAATACGGCGAGCATATCCTTGACATGGGCGGCGTCGAGGAATTTGAGGCCGCCGAACTTGACGAACGGGATGTTGCGGCGCGTCAGCTCGATCTCCAGCGGCCCGCTGTGGTGCGAGGCGCGAAACAGCACGGCCTGCGCCTTCAACGCCGTGCCCGCCTCGCGCTCGGCCAGGATCGCCTGGCAGACGTAACTCGCCTGCTCGGTCTCGTCGCGGACATTGACCAGTTTCGGCTTTTCCGCCGATTTGCGCTCGGACCACAGGTTTTTCGTAAAACGCTCCGATGCTTCGCCGATGACCGCATTGGCGGCGGCCAGTATGGTCTCGGTTGAGCGGTAATTGCGTTCCAGCATGACGATCTCGGCCGGTTGCGCGAACTGCTTGGGGAAATCGAGGATGTTGCGCACTTCCGCCGCGCGAAACGAGTAGATCGACTGCGCGTCGTCGCCGACCACTGTGAGACCGGAGCCGTCAGGCTTCAGCGCCGTCAGGATCGAGGCCTGCAAGCGATTGGTGTCCTGATATTCGTCGACCAGGACATGGTCGAAACGCCCGCCGAGATGCGCCGATATCTCCGGCTCGCCGGCCATCTGCGCCCAATAAAGCAGCAGGTCGTCGTAATCGAGCACGTTCTGCGCCTGCTTGGCCTCGACATAGCCGGCGAACAGCGCCTTCAATTGTTCGGCCCAGCCGGCGCACCAGGGGAATACCGAACCCAGGACCTCGCCAAGCGGCGCCTGGGCGTTGACGGCGCGCGAATAGATCGCCAGGCACGTGCCCTTGGTCGGGAAACGGGCTTCGGTTTTGGAGAAGCCGAGCTCGTGCCGGACAAGGTTCATCAGGTCGGCGGAATCCTCGCGGTCATGGATGGTGAAGGCCGGGTCGAGGCCGATCTCTAAAGCATAGTCGCGCAGCAGCCTCGCGCCGATGCCGTGGAAGGTGCCGGCCCAGGTGAGCGCATCGGTGATGATTGAGGCATCGCGGCCCAGCACCTCGCCTGCGATACGCTCGACCCGCTTGGCCATTTCGGATGCTGCGCGGCGCGAAAACGTCATCAAAAGGATACGGCGCGGATCGGCGCCCCTGACGATCAGATGCGCCACGCGATGCGCCAGCGTGCTTGTCTTGCCGGAACCGGCGCCGGCGATCACCAGCAGCGGCCGGGAGACCATGCCGTCGCCATGTTCGACCGCCAGCCGCTGCTCGGCGTTGAGCTTGGCGAGGTAGGCAGGCATGAAGGTCGAATCACGGGCAGCAAGGTTCATTGCCCATCAAGCATCGTTTCTGCTTTGTTCGCAACGGTTTCAGCGCAGGACTTGCATTCGCCGAGCATTGGCAGAGCGGGAAGAGCTTTGGCTGCGCGGCAGGCTCTAACGCTGGGGTTCCACGCCCATCGCCGCCGACTGACGTCTTAGAACCTTCCGGTCATCCCGTGGCGGCGGGAACGGTTCGAAATCGTCGGGCACATCGTCAATCACCTTTTTGGTGATGCGATAGGCCGCGTAGGCGATAGTCCCAGCTATGAGCAGGCGGATCATCATCGCAATCCTCCATTGGTGTGAACCAACCAGAGAGGAGGCGTTTTGTTCCCACGCAACCAAATCGGCACACGTCTCGTTTGCCCAAGGAGAAGAAGAGGCGGGGCGAAAGGAGGTCGCGATGAAGAGGTTCTCAATCCTGGCTTTGGCGGCAGCGCTGGCTCTCGCTGCTTGTGACAACAACATTCAACCGACCAAGGCCCCCGTCGATCAAAACCCGCAAGTCGACAAGAACCCGGTACCCAAGTCGACGACCGGCGGCGATCAACCCGGCACGCCCCCGGCCCAATGACTGGCTGCCGCGAGATGAGAGCGGTGGCCGGCGCCGCTTGGGAGGGGAAGAGATGGCGCCGGCCAGGCGGGTATCAGGTCCGCCGCACAGCAAGAGATAGCTGAGTCTTGCCGCAGCGTCATGGCGCGATCACTGAAGACCAGCCGCCTTCCACGGTGACAAGCTGAGCCGAAGGCATCGAGCCGTCCACGGCTGGCGTTTTTGTGCCCCATGCGACCGAACCGGTGCTCCGGACCTTGCGAAGCGGCGACGTCCTGTGCGAAAGCGCGGCCATGCTTGTTATCAACGACCTTTCGCTGCGCATGGCCGGACGTCTGCTTCTGGACCATGCCTCGCTGACCTTGCCGGCCGGCACCAAGGCCGGGCTTGTCGGTCGCAACGGCACCGGCAAGACGACCTTGTTCAAGGCGATCACCGGCGATTTCCCGTCTGAGACCGGTTCGATCAGCCTGCCGAGGAACACCCGCATCGGCCAGGTCGCGCAGGAAGCGCCGGGTACGGAAGAGCCGCTGATCGAGATCGTGCTCAAGGCCGACCTCGAACGCTCGGCACTGCTCGAAGAGGAAAAGACGGCGACCGATCCGCACCGCATTGCCGACATCCACATGCGGCTGGCTGACATCGACGCCCATTCCGCCGAGTCCCGCGCGGCCACCATTCTGGCCGGCCTCGGCTTCGACGATGCGGCACAAAGACGCCCGGCTTCGTCCTTCTCCGGCGGCTGGCGTATGCGCGTTGCGCTCGCAGCGGTGCTGTTTTCCGAGCCGGATCTGCTGCTGCTCGACGAGCCGACCAACTATCTCGACCTCGAAGGCACGTTGTGGCTGGAGAACTACGTCTCGAAATATCCGCACACTGTGCTGCTGATCTCGCACGATCGCGATCTTTTGAACCGCGCCGTCAACTCGATCGTCCATCTCGACCAGAAGAAGCTGACCTTCTGGCGCGGCGGCTACGACCAGTTCGAGCGGCAATATACCGAGCAGAAGGAATTGCAGGAGAAGGGCCGCGTCAAGCAGGAAGCCGCGCGCAAGCACATGGAATCCTTTGTCGAGCGCTTCCGCGCCAAAGCTTCCAAGGCAAGGCAGGCGCAGTCACGCATCAAGGCGCTGGAGAAGATGAAGCCGATCGCCGCGATCGTAAACGACACGGTGCGACCGTTCTCCTTCCCCGAGCCGGTGAAAACTGTCGCTTCGCCGATCATTGCGCTGAACAATGTCGATGTCGGCTATACCCAGGGGCAGCCGATCCTCAAAAAGATGACGCTGCGCATCGATGCCGACGACCGCATCGCGCTGCTCGGCGCCAACGGCAACGGCAAGTCGACCTTCGCCAAGCTTTTGTCGGGCCGCCTGAAGCAGGAGACCGGCACCATGACGGTGGCGCCTGGCTTGAAAGTGGCGATCTTCGCCCAGCACCAGCTCGATGATCTCCGGCCGGAGGAAAACGCCTATGAACATGTCCGCCGGCTGATGCCGGAGGCGCCGGAATCGAAGGTGCGCGGCCGCGTCGCCCAGTTCGGCCTGACCACCGAAAAGATGAACACCGCCGCCAAGGACCTGTCGGGCGGCGAGAAGGCGCGCCTTCTGATGGGCCTGTCGGCCTTCGAGGGGCCGAACCTGTTCATCCTCGACGAGCCGACCAACCATCTCGATATCGACAGCCGTGAATCGCTGATCCATGCGCTGAACGAGTTTCCCGGCGCGGTCATCCTGATCTCGCACGACCGCCATCTGCTCGAAGCGACGGCCGACCGGCTGTGGCTGGTCAAGGACGGCGCGGTCAACCCGTATGACGGCGACCTCGAGGACTACAAGACGCTGGTCACCGGCGTGTCCGGCGACCGCCGCGGCAAGCGCGAGGCGGAGAAGGCTTCGAAGGCCGACCGCCGCCGCGATGCGGCAGCGCGCCGCGCCGCCTTCGAGCCGCTGGCCAAGGAAATCCGCGCCACCGAAGCGCTGATGGACCGCATCCGCAAGCGCATCGACCTGATCGAGGACGAGCTCGCCAATCCGGCGGTCTACGAAAAGGATCCCTCGACCGCGACGCGACTGGCCAAGGAACGTTCGCAGCTTGCGCAACAGCTGGCTGGCCACGAGGAAAAATGGCTGTCGATGTCAGCGGAGTATGAGGAAGGCACGGCGGAATAGCAGCCCATCCCCGAAAAAATTCGTCGCGCCGGCGGCGGCAGAAAAGGCGGAATTGAGGCGTTGACGGGGGTGTATTGCCGTAGGGCTGTAACGATTGGCATCGCCGGCGCGAATATAGGTCGTAGCCTCAGCTCGCAATGGTGGGACTCTGCCTGCCAGCATTTTTAGGAGTCAAGAAATGCTCGACCGCCGCACCTTCCTCGTCGCTCTGACCGCAATAGCCGGTCTCGTTTCGGCTCCGGCGGCACAGGCTGCCGACCAAATGGCCTACACGCGGCAAGCCTTCGAAGCAGCGCAAAAGGCCGGCCGGCCGATCCTGGTCGAGATTACCGCCTCCTGGTGTCCGACGTGCAAGGCGCAGAAGCAGGTGCTCGGCCAACTGCTGCCGGCGGCAGAGCACGCAAACCTGGCCGTATTCGAGGTCGATTTCGACTCGCAGAAGGACGTCGTGCGTGCGTTCAACGCGCGCATGCAAAGCACGCTTATCACCTTCAAGGGCGCAACCGAAGTCGGCCGCCTTGTCGGCGTGACCAAGGCGGATGCCATCAAGCAGTTGCTTGACAAGACGATCTGAGCGGCTGCGATGCTGCTCGGCTTAGGCTTTTCGTTTCTGGCCGGCGTGCTTTCGACGCTCTCGCCATGCGTGCTTCCGCTCATCCCGGTGGTGCTGGGCGCCGCCGTCAGCCAGCATCGCCATGGCCCGGTCGCACTGGCCGCCGGGCTTGCCATATCATTCACGGTCATAGGGCTTTTCGTCGCCACGATCGGGTTCTCCATCGGGCTTGATGGCGGTGTCTTTCGCGGCGCCGCCGCGGTGCTGATGCTGGTTCTCGGCGCGATATTGATCGTGCCGGCATTTCAGGCTCGTGTCGCGCTGGCCGCCGGCCCGGCCGGCAACTGGGTCGAGGACCGTTTTGGTGCGTTTTCGTCGGTCGGTCTTTGGGGGCAGTTCGGCGTCGGCATCTTGCTTGGCGCGGTCTGGAGTCCGTGCGTCGGGCCAACTCTGGGGGCGGCGTCGGTCCTGGCGGCACAAGGCAGGGATCTCGTCCATGTCGCCACCACCATGGTTCTCTTTGGTGTTGGCGCGGCGGCGCCGCTGCTGATCCTCGGCATGCTGTCCCGAGAAACCCTGATGCGTTGGCGAGGCCGCATCGCCGGCGCCGGCAGCGGGCTGAAGGTTGCGCTCGGCATCCTGCTCGTCCTGACTGCCGCCGCCATCCTGTCGGGCTTCGACAAGGCGCTTGAAACGGCACTGGTCAATGCCTCGCCGGAATGGCTCACGGCGCTGACAACACAATTCTGATCCGCAGCCATCTGGCCCTACACGTCGCCGTCACAAACGGCTAGTTTGCTCAAATGAATCAGCACGCCAAGCTCAGGATCGGCCATTCCGCCTGTCCGCATGATTGCCCGTCGACCTGCGCGCTCGAGGTCGAACTGCTCGACAACAAGCGCATCGGCCGCGTCCATGGCGCCAAGGCCAACAGCTACACATCAGGCGTCATCTGCGCCAAGGTCGCCCGCTACGCTGACCGTGTCCACCACCCCGACCGGCTGCTGAAGCCGCTGGTTCGCGCCGGCGCCAAGGGCGACGGGACGTGGAAGGACGCGAGCTGGGAGGCGGCGCTCGACCTTGTCGCCGAGAAGTTCATTGCGGCGGAAGCAAGATACGGCTCGGAGACGGTCTGGCCCTACTTCTATGCCGGCACGATGGGGCTGGTACAGCGCGACGGCATCGAACGGTTGCGCCATGCGAAGAAATATTCCGGCTTCTTCAGCTCGATCTGCACCAATCTGGCCTGGACCGGCTGGATGATGGGGGCAGGCGCCTTGCGCGGTCCCGACCCGCGCGAGATGGGCAAATCCGACTGCGTGGTGATCTGGGGCACCAATGCCGTGGTCACCCAGGTCAATGTCATGACCCACGCCATCAAGGCGCGCAAGGAACGCGGCGCCAGGATCGTCGTCATCGACGTCTACGAGAACGCGACGATGAAGCAGGCCGACCTCGGCCTGGTGCTGAAGCCCGGCACCGATGGCGCGCTGGCCTGCGCGGTGATGCATGTCCTGTTCAGGGAAGGCATGGCCGACCGCGCCTATCTGGAAAAGTACACTGACGATCCGAAGGGCCTGGAAGCGCATCTGCGGACAAAAACGCCGGAATGGGCGGCCGCGATAACCGGGCTTTCAGTCGCCGAGATCGAAGCCTTCGCCCGTCTGGTCGGTACGACGAAAAAAACATATTTCCGCCTCGGCTACGGCTTTTCGCGCCAGCGCAACGGCCCGGTCAACATGCACGCCGCGGCCTCGATCGCCGCGGTCACCGGCTGCTGGCAGTATGAGGGCGGCGGCGCTTTCCATTCTAATTCCGGTATCTTCAAGCTCAACCAGGAGCTGCTGGAAGGCACCAAGATGCGCGATCCCTCGATCCGCTATCTCGACCATTCGCGCATCGGCCCGGTGCTGACTGGCGCAAGGGATGCGCTCTATGGCGGCCCGCCGGTGACGGCGCTGCTTATCCAGAACACCAATCCGGCCAATGTCGCGCCGGAACAGCGGTTGGTGAAGCAGGGCTTCCTGCGCGACGACCTTTTCACCTGCGTGCACGAGCAGTTCATGACCGATACGGCGAAGCTCGCCGATGTCGTGCTGCCGGCGACGATGTTCCTGGAGCATAACGACATCTACAAGGGCGGCGGCAACCAGCACATCACACTGGGGCCGAAGCTGATCGACCCGCCGGAAGGGCCGCGCACCAATCATTTCGTTATCGAGGAACTCGGCAAGCGCCTCGGCGTCGCAGACCAGCCGGGCTTTGGCCTGACCGAAAAGCAGCACATCGACATCATCCTGGGCAAGCGCGGGCTGGGCAGTTTCGACAGTCTGAAGGAAGACAAATGGGTCGACCTGCAGCCGGATTTCGAGGCCGCGCATTTCATCACCGGCTTCGGCCATGCCGACAAGAAGTTCCATTTTCGCGCCAACTGGACCGGCCAGGCGGCGCCCAACCGGCCGCCTAAAAGCATGGGCCTGTTCGGGCCGGTGGAGCGGTTGCCGGAATTTCCCGATCATGTCGACCTGATCGAGGTCGCGGACGAGGCGCACCCGTTCCGGCTGACGACCTCGCCGGCCCGCAATTTCCTCAACTCGACCTTTGCCGAGACGCCGGTGTCCCAAGCCAAGGAAAGGCGGCCGGAACTCCTGCTGCATCCGGACGACGCGGCGGCACTCGGGCTTGCCGACGGCGGCCGTGTCGAGGTCGGTAACCAGCGCGGCGAAGTGGTGCTGCACGCCAAACTGTTCGACGGTATCAAGCGCGGCGTGGTGGTGGCCGAAGGCATCTGGCCGAACAGCGCCCATGAGCGCGGCGAGGGCATCAACGTGCTGACCGGCGCCGACGCGCCGGCGCCCTATGGCGGCGCCGCCGTGCACGACAACAAGGTCTGGCTGCGCAAAGCCTGCTGAAGCATCGCACCCGAAGTGATCGGCGCGTTGCCGAAGCGGGTATCAATTTGGAACGATTACCCAATCAGGCTGTTTTTGGCTGCGGAGGAGATATGGCCATGGCGGATGCATTGGCGGCTCCGGAACCCATCGGCGGAACGCTTTCATCTGGCGAACTCGTCGCCACGATGTCGCATTTCCATCGCGCCGAGATCGCACGCATGGCTGGATGGCGCGACCGTCTGGATCGCACCAGCAATTGGGCGATAACGGTCGTCGCGGCGATGCTCTCGGTCTCGCTTTCGGCGGCCAGCGCGCATCACGGCGTGCTGTTGTTCGCCATGCTGCTCGTCTTGCTGCTGCTGTGGATAGAGGCGCGGCGGTATCGCTTCTTCGACTTCTACCGAGCCCGTGTGCGACAGTTGGAACGCCACTATTTCGCACAGATATTTTCGCCACAGCCGGATTTCGCGTCGGATTGGCTGCTTATCGTCGGCGAAAGCCTGCGTGCTCCCAAATTTCTCATATCCCAGCGGGTCGCCTTGGCGCGCCGCCTGCGCCGGAACTATATCCACATGCTGATGATCCTGCTGCTTGCCTGGATACTCAAATTGTCGACGCCAAGCCTCCTCACGGAAGGCGGCCGCGTCGGCTTCGTCGGCTCGCTGCGCGAGGCGGTCAGCGCGGCTGCGCTTGGGCCGATTCCGGGCCTGGTTATTGTCGTACTGGTCGTCGCCCTCTACTCTGGCCTGGTTGTCGCCACCTTCCTGACGGTCGGTGACGACGGAGAACTCTCCTTCGGCGACGTGCACGTATAGGGGCAACGCAAACCGCTTTCGCGCGTTCTCCGGCAAGTACAGTGCGGCGGAGCTTTCATGGATTCTCGGGCGTCGACAGGTTCTATTGTCCTGGCGCTGGTGTCGTTCGCGCTGCTGTTCCCGACAGCGAGCGGGGCCTGGGCGGCGGCCGCCGGAGCCGAGCCGTCAGGCATGGGCGGCTCGGGCGAAGGCATTTTTGTTGCCGAAATCGTTCTTCTTCTGCTGATCGGGCGCGGCCTCGGCGAAGTGTTGCAGCGCTACGGCCAGCCGGCGATCATGGGCCAGCTGATCGGTGGCATCCTGCTCGGACCTTCGCTGTTCGGTTGGCTGTGGCCATCCGAGCAGCATTTCATCTTTCCGAGCGACCCCGCGCAGAAGGGCATGATCGACGCCGTCTCGCAACTCGGCATTCTCATGCTGCTTTTGCTGACTGGCATGGAGACGGATCTGCGGCTGGTGCGCCGGGTCGGCGTGGCCTGCGTGTCCATTTCGGTAACCGGCGTCGTCGTGCCGTTCGCCTGCGGCTTTGCGCTGGCGCAATTCCTGCCGGACAGTCTGCTGCCCGATCCGACGCAACGCGTCGTCGCCGGACTGTTCATCGGCACCGCGCTGTCGATCTCGTCGGTCAAGATCGTCGCCATGGTCGTGCGCGAGATGAACTTCATGCGCCGCAATCTCGGCCAGGTGATCGTCTCCTCGGCGATCATCGAGGACACGATCGGCTGGCTGATCATCGCCATCACCTTCGGAATCGCCACCAACGGCCGGCTGGAATTGCTGCCGCTCGCCACGACCGTTACCGCCGTGGCGATATTCATGGTGTTCTCATTCACCATTGGCCGCCGAATGGTGTTCACGCTGATCCGCTGGACCAATGATTCCTTCCGCAGCGAATATGCGGTGATCACCATGATTCTCATCATCATGGGGGTGATGGCGCTGATCACCAACATGATCGGCGTCCATACCGTGCTCGGCGCCTTTGTCGCCGGTATCCTGGTCGGCGAATCCCCGATTCTGTCCAGCCACATCGAGGGCCAGCTTCGCGGCGTCATCACCGCGCTGTTCATGCCGGTCTTCTTCGGCACGGCCGGACTGTCAGCCGATCTCACGGTGCTGGCGGACCCGACGCTGGCGCTGCTTACGGTGGCCCTGGTCGTCATTGCGAGCCTTGGCAAGTTCGGCGGCGCATTTCTGGGCGGCAGGCTCGCCGGAATGTCGTTCAAGGAGGCGACAGCGGTGGGCAGCGCGATGAATGCGCGCGGCTCGACCGAGGTCATCGTCGCCAGCATCGGACTGTCGATGAACATCCTGTCGCACAACCTCTTCACCATGATCGTCACCATGGCGGTCATCACCACGCTGGTCATGCCGCCCATGCTGCGCTGGGCGCTTGGCCGACTGCCGGTTGGCCAGGACGAGAAGCAGCGTGTCGAGCGCGAGGCCCTGGATGAGTACGGCTTCGTCTCCAAACTGGAGCGGTTGCTGGTGCTGGTCGACGACAGCCGGATCGGCAAGTTCACCGCCTATCTTGCCGGGTTGGTCGGCGGCGGCAGCGGCATGCCCACCACCTTGCTGCATCTCAAGAACGGCCGGCTCGACAGACCAGCCGCCAATAAGGGACCGCAGCGTGCGTTGAAGGAGATCAAGAGGGGCGCGCAAAAAAGCGCCGAGGCCGTGAAGAGAACCGAAGACACGCTGGTCGACAAGGTGCATCTGACGGCGCGCACCGAATCCGAGGCCACAGCCGGGATCATTGCCGAGGAAGCGCGCAAGGGTTTCGGCATGCTGCTGGTCGGCCTCGACAATGTCTTGACCGAAAAGGGCTCGTTCACGCCGGCTCTCAACGAGATTACCGACGGGTTCGATGGGCCGCTCTGCCTGGTACTGAATGGCGGCGGCGCCACCGACAGGATGCCGACGCTAAAGACCGGCACGAGCATCCTGGTCCCTGTCAACGGCACCGAAGTGGCCCGCCGCGCGGCTGATTTCGCACTCGCGCTCGCCCGTCCAAATCGGGCTCGTGTCAAGATTCTTTATGTCTCGCAGGGATCAGCCAAGGGTCGCAGAGCGACACCTGTCTCGCATCGTCGCGAGGAGGCTGTGCTCAAGGATATCGCCGACCTGGCCAGCCGCTATGGCGTGCCTGTCGACACTTCGATCCATACCCGCGTCACACCCGACAAGGCGATTATCAGGGAAGTGGCCAAAGGGGCGGCGATCGTCGTGATGGGTGTCACTCAACGTCCGGGCGAAGATGTGTTTTTCGGTGACACGGCGGGCGCGGTCGTGGCGGCCTGCGACTGTCCGATCGTGCTTCTGGCCAGCGAACGCGTCAAGCGCAATCCCGGTACTGGCGCGGAGCCCGTTGCCGCGTAAAGCCATGTGGTCGGGTACGACATCACGCGACTTTTCGCGAGACCGACATCGAAACCGAACCGTTCGGTTCGATTTCTGTTGACGCATTGTGCAGTACAGTGTGAACGCTGGCTCGGAAAATCCGGGCGCTGACGCGCGGCGCATTCGCCTAACCATATGATATCACGGGGAAAGATTGTGGCGGAGGTAATCATCCTGCAGTTTTCAACCGTGGTATCAGAGGTTTTTCAGGCACAACTTCGTGACTGGAAACGATAGCGCTGCCGACCCATCTCGGGGTGGTCCGAGCGACGCGAATTCCTCCCAAGGCACGCCACCAGACGGACAGAACAGAAAATACTGGAGTACCTAAAATGACCAAGATCGCTCTTACCGCCGCCGCCATCCTCGTTGCCACGGGCAGCGCCTTCGCCGGCAGCGACCACTATGGTTCGGATAACGTCAACCAGCCGGCGGTTACCGCGCCTGCCAATGTCGACAACTCGTACACGGCTTCGATCCGCAAGCCGGTCGAGCACAATGGCGCCAAGGCGACGTCCGATGCCGTCCAGCCGCAATCCGGCCAGGGCATCTGGGGTCGCTGATTGCGGACCCGATCGCCACACGTCGAACCATCAAGGCGGCGGGCTTGGCCCGCCGCTCTGTTTTTGTGGGCTGGCTGTCGGTTGGCGGAGGTTTAATCAGATCGGCAGCAGCCGGAGCCAGGTCTTTGTTCGGCATAAGCTTTTCAAACCGCGGCCGGGCGGACCCGAACTCAGCCCAAATCCTTCACCCGCAGGCAATGCGTCAGCCGGACGCCGCCAAATGCGAGACCGGCCCAGTCGCCGCCGACTTCAAGACGGGCAAGTGCTGCGGTCGGGAATTTCTCTTCGAGCTTTTTCGCCGCTTCAGCGTCCGATCCGACGCCGGCAAGCCGGCGCGCGAACTCTTCCAGCCCGGGATTGTGGCCGACCACCAGAAGGGTCCCGGCGGCCGCATCCGCCTGGCGCACTTTGGCGAGGATATCGGCGGCCGTTGCTTCGTAGAGCGCCAGGACGAATTCAGCCGGCGTTTTCGCCTTCCATTCCGCCGAAACCAGCCGCCATGTGTCGCGGGTGCGCAACGCCGGCGACACCAGCGCCAGGTCCGGCAGCCAGCCGCGCCTGGCCAGCTCGCGACCCATCAGCGGCGCTGCCTTCAGCCCGCGCGGGCCGAGCGGCCGGTCGAAATCGGCAAGGGCCGGATCATCCCAACTCGACTTGGCGTGACGCAGCAAAAGCAGTTGTCTGGTTGGCATTGTTCAGGACCAAGGAATCACGACGTTGATATCCCTACCTTACGGGCCACCATACTTTGTCCCTGTCGTGACATCAAAGGCTGCCGACAGCTTGTTGAAGATATCCATTGGCTCTCGGATTCTAGTCTAGAACAGCGTTGAGACATAGCGAGCGCCGTGCACGATGCGAACAATTTCGATCCATCCTTCGGCGAGACGATAAAGGATGAGATAGTTGCCAATGGTCAGTGCTCGCGTGTCGACCCCGATATCTGGTCTTCGCGGTCCCGACTCGGGAAAGGCGGTAAGCTGCAGGATGCGCTCGGCGATGGCATTCAGAAAATGATCCGCAGTTGGCGGACTGTCCTCGGCGATGGCAAGCCAGATATCAATCAGGTCATTTTCCGCCGCCGGGCTGCGGATGATCGGCATGCCTGCCATGGGCTATTTCTTGACAGCGTCGACGAGCCGGCCGCGGGCTTTCCGCTTGATGTCCTCGATGTCGAAAGCAGCGAATGGGCCGCTTTCCAGCCCTTCCGTCCAAGCCTTGCGTAGCCGTTCTGCTTCGGCCTCTCGCAAGGACTGGCGCAGCCGCCATTCGCGCAACGCCTCGCGGATCACTTCGCTCGCCGACCCGTATCGCCCGCTGGCCACGGCGCCCTTCACCATGTCCAGTAATTCCGGGGAAAGCGCCACGCTGACTTTCTCGACTGTCGCCATGAAAATGTCTCCTAAAAGACGAAGTAGCAATATTTGCTACCAATTTCAACGATAACAGTCTTCGAGGCAGGCGCTCAGGGTGTGATCCGCGCCAGATGTTCCAGGTCGGTCTCCTCGCGCAGCGGGTCGGGCGCCATCACCACCGACGTGCCATTGTCGGCATCGTCGGCGAAATGCGCAAGCACCGTGCGGCCGCCTTCCATACGCGCCTTGCCCTCGGCGACCAGGCCTAGCGCCAGCGGATAGAGCCGGTGCTCGGCCTTGAGCACGCGCGCGGCCAGCGTATCCTCATTGTCGCCCACCATCACGGGCACCGCCGCCTGGGCGATGATCGGGCCGTCATCCATGTCCAGCGTGACGAAATGCACCGTGCAGCCATGGATGCGCATGCCGGCGCGCAACGCACGCGCATGCGTGTCCAGCCCCTTGAGGGCCGGCAGCAGGGCAGGGTGGATGTTGATCATCCGCCCCTGCCATTTCTCGACGAAGCGCGCGCCGAGGATGCGCATATAGCCGGCTAACGCCACGATCTCGGCGCCGAAGGCGGCCAGCGCGGCGTCGATCGCTCCGTCATGCGCTTCCTTGCCGGCATAGTCGGATCGCGAAATCACCTTGGTGGGGATGCCGCGCGCCGCCGCGATGCCGAGCCCGGCCGCATTGGCCCGGTCGGAAATGACGCCGACGATCTCGGCCGGATAGGCGGGGTCCGTTGCCGCGGCGATCAGCGCCGTCATATTGGAGCCGCGTCCCGAGATCAGCACCACGGTGCGTTTGCGCGCGTTCATAGGTCGATCGAGCCTCGATAGATCACGCCGGCGTCGCGGCGCGGCACGATGCGGCCGATCGGCGTCACCGTCTCGCCGGCTTCCTGCAGGACGGCGGCGACCTGCGCCGCCTGGCCGGAGGCGACGACCAGGATCATGCCGACGCCGCAATTGAAAGTACGCATCATCTCTTCGGGCGCCACGCCTCCGGTCTTCGCCAGCCAGGAGAACACCGGCGGTACCTCGATGGCGTCGAGGTCGAGCTCGGCCGAAAAATCCTTCGGCAGCACGCGCGGGATGTTCTCGGGAAAGCCGCCGCCGGTGATGTGGGCCAGCGCCTTGATGCCATGCGTGTTGCGGATCGCCTTGAGGATCGACTTGGCATAGATGCGGGTTGGTTCGAGCAGCGCCTCGGCCAATGTCACCTCATCGTTGAAGGGCGCCGGATCGCTCCAGGAAAGCCCGCTGGTGGCAACGATGCGGCGGACCAGCGAAAAGCCGTTCGAATGCAGACCCGACGAGGCGAGGCCGAGCAGCACGTCGCCCTCGACGATGTCGTCCGTGGGCAGAAGCTGGCCGCGTTCGGCGGCGCCCACGGCAAATCCGGCAAGGTCATAGTCCTTGCCGTGATACATGCCGGGCATTTCCGCCGTCTCGCCGCCGATCAGCGCGCAGCCGGCCTGCCGGCAGCCATCGGCAATGCCGCCGACGATCGCGGCGCCCTGGTCGGGGTCGAGCTTGCCGGTGGCGAAATAGTCGAGGAAGAACAGCGGCTCGGCGCCCTGCACGACAATGTCGTTGACGCACATGGCGACAAGATCGATGCCGATCGTGTCGTGCTTGCCGGCATCGATGGCGATCTTCAGCTTGGTGCCGACGCCGTCATTGGCGGCAACCAGCACCGGATCGGTGAAGCCGGCCGCCTTGAGGTCGAACAGGCCGCCGAAGCCGCCGATCTCGCCATCGGCGCCCGGCCGGCGCGTCGCGCGCACCAGCGGCTTGATCTTCTCGACCATCAGATTGCCGGCGTCGATATCGACGCCCGCCTCGGCATAGGTGAGCCCGTTCTTGCGCTTGGCTGTGTCGCGCTTCGTCATATCCGGCTCGTCTCTGTTTTCCCTTGCGGGCTCTTCGCATGAATGGTTTCGGCTCGCAAGGATAACGGCGCGGACGAGGCAGCTTTGCCCCCGATAAAAGCGGCGTTCGGGGTGAGCCAATCTCCCCCCTTCCGGGGGAGATGTCCGGCAGGACAGAGGGGGGTGGGAAAGATCGCGGCCTTCGCGGCTGTGCCGAGCGCTCCCTACCGATACGCCGAGGGACAGCACCCCCCTCTGCCTTGCCAGGCATCTCCCCCGCAATGGGGGAGATCGACTATCACATCGGCTTTCGCCAACCGCTCGCTTGAAGAATGCAATAGGCTGGTACTTGCGCCCACCCGCCATCTCCATCATCTATCTCTCAACAAAAGCGACGGGACATCGCCTTGACCATCCCCAACCTGATCACGATCATGCGCTTGGTGCTGGTGCCGGCCGTGGTGCTGGCGATGCTCGACATGCGCTGGGACTGGGCCTTCGCCGGCTTTCTCGTCGCCGGCATTTCCGACGGCGTCGACGGCTTCATTGCTTGCCGTTTCAACCAGCATTCCAGGCTCGGCGCCTATCTCGACCCGATGGCCGACAAATTGCTCCTGGTCTCGGTGTTCGTCGTCATGGGCTTCATCGGCGAGCTGCCGCTGTGGCTGGTGGTGACGATGGTGTCGCGCGATGCGTTGATCGTCTGCGCCGTGCTGTTGTCCACCGTCATGGCCCATCCGGTCGAGATGAAACCGCTGTTCGTATCAAAGGCCAACACCGCCATCCAGATCGCGCTGGCTGCCGTGGTGCTGGGCGAACTCGCCTTTGGCATTCGCCTCGACCCGCTGAGGCCGGCGCTCATAATCCTGTCCGGGGTCTTGACCGTGGCTTCGGCCGCGGCCTATCTCGTGGCTTGGCTGAGGCATATGAGCGGCTATGGCGAAGGCTCCACACCGGGCAACTGAAGAGGAAGCCGCCGCGGCGGCGGTGGTCGACTATGCTGCGTCCGTGGCATTGCGCCGGCAGATATTCTTTTGGCTGGCGACCGCCGTCCTGCTGGCGCTGTTCCTCTATGTCTTCAGCGACATCCTGTTGCCGTTCGTCGCCGGCATGGTGCTGGCCTATTTCCTGGATCCCGTTGCCGACCGGCTGCAGCGGCTCGGCCTGTCGCGCCTCATGGCGACGGTGGTCATCCTCATTGCCTTCATCGTCGTCCTGGTGCTGGCCTTCGTCATCCTGGTTCCGGTGCTGGCCTCGCAGATGGCCGATTTCGCCAGCAAACTGCCGGAATATCTGACGCGATTGCAGGCGCTGATCACCAGCTTCGACCCGCAATGGCTGGAGCAGAAATTCGGCGTCGACGCCAATGGCCTGCGCGACGGGCTGAACTCGTTGCTAACCTCCGGTTTCGGCCTGCTGACAACGGTGTTCACCTCGATCTGGAGTTCCGGCGTGGCGCTGGTGTCGATCGTCAGCCTGTTCGTGGTCACGCCTGTCGTCGCTTTCTACATGCTGCTCGACTGGGACCGCATGGTGGCGATCGTCGACAGCTGGGTGCCGCGTGATTATGTCAAGACCGTCAGGGCGATCGCCAGCGACGTCAACACCGCCACCGCCGGTTTCGTCCGCGGCCAGGGCACGCTCTGCCTGGTTCTGGGCGCCATGTACGCCACCGGCCTGACGCTGACCGGACTGAACTTCGCCATCCTCATCGGCCTGTTCGCCGGGCTGATCTCCTTCATCCCCTATGTCGGCTCGCTGACCGGGCTGGTCCTGGCCGTCGGCGTCGCCTTCGTCCAGTTCTGGCCCGACTGGACCATGGTAGCGGCGGTGGCCGGCGTGTTCTTCGTCGGTCAGTTCATCGAGGGCAACATCCTGCAGCCGCGGCTGGTCGGCAAAAGCGTCGGCCTGCATCCGGTGTGGCTGATGTTTGCGCTGTTTGCCTTCGGCGCGCTGTTCGGCTTCGTCGGTCTTTTGATCGCGGTGCCGGCTTCGGCGGCGGTCGCGGTTCTGGTGCGCTTTGCGATCGCCCGTTATCTCGAATCGCCGCTCTACAAGGGGCACGGCGCCGAGCCGGCTCCGCCGCTGCCGCCCAGCCGCCGCAGGGGGACGCCGCGCGGCTGAGAGGGATGAGCGACAACAAGATCGATCCGCCACGCCAGTTGCCGCTCGATCTCGGCCATGGCACCGGCTATTCGCGCGATGATCTCGTCGTCTCCGGCACCAACAGCCAGGCGGTTGAGCTGGTCGACCGCTGGCCGGACTGGCCCTCGCCGGTGGTGGTGCTGGCCGGACCGGCCGGCTCGGGCAAGACGCATCTGGCCTCGATCTGGCAGGCCCATGCCGGCGCGGTGGCGGTCGATGCCGGCCGCATCGGCGGTTGCATCGCCGAGCTCGGCGCCCGCCCGGCCTTGATCGACGATGTCGACGCCGGCCCGGTGGATGAAGAGGGGCTGTTCCATCTGATCAATACGGTGCGCGGCGCCCACTCGACCCTGCTGTTGACCGCGCGGCGCTTCCCATCCGCCTGGGGTGTCCGATTGCCCGATCTGGCCTCGCGGCTGAAGGCGGCGGCGACGGTCGAGATCCACGAACCCGACGACCTGCTTCTCGCCGGCGTCATCACCAAGCTGTTCGCCGACCGCCAGATCGAGGTCGAGCCGCATGTCGTGCAATATCTGGTGCGCCGCATCGAGCGCTCGCTGGCGACCGCCATGCGGGTCGTCGAGCGGCTCGACCGCACCGCGCTAGAACGCAAGACGCCGATCACCCGCGCCCTCGCCGCCGAGACCGTCAGCGCCATGGATGAAGGGCAGGGCGCGTTCGATATCTAAAGCGCGTAGCGTTTGAACGGATCCACGGGAGGCGCTCCGCTCTGCTCATCCCTCGATTGAAATGGACCATTATTTTGATATCGACTACAACGATACCATAGGAGCCGCGCATGCAGATATCCGTCACGGACGCCAAGGGACAGTTGACCGAGCTGGTGCGCCGTGCCGAGGCGGGGGATGAAATCATCCTGACCCGCCATGGCCATGCCGCCGTGCGTTTGGTCCCGCTCCGGTCCCGGCCGGACAGCAAAAGCCGCCGGGCCTTGCTGGAGGCTATGCGCGCGGCGGGCGGTGCAAAGGCAGCCAGCGGCCCCTCCGCCGCACGAAGTCAGGATTTTCTCTATGGCGATGATGGCTTGCCGGAATGATCGCGGTCGACACTTCGGCATTGATGGCGATCGTCCTGGACGAGCCTGAGGCCGGCGCCTGCATTGCGATCGAAGCCGCGGACGATCTTTTGATTTCCGCCGGAACCATGGCCGAGGCGTTGATCGTAGCGGCGCGGCGCGGCATCGCTGCGGAATTGTCGAGCCTGATCGACGGACTAGGCTTCGAAGTGGTGACGGTGACGCCGGCTTCGGCGCGCCGAATTGCCGAGATCTACAGCCAATGGGGCAAGGGCGTCCACCCGGCGGCGCTCAATTTCGGCGACTGCTTCGCTTATGAGGTCGCAAAGGAGCATGCCTGTCGCTTGCTTTATGTCGGCGACGATTTCACCAAGACCGATATCGAAAGCGTGCTCTGAGGCTGGTAGCGAGCGTGTTTGCGTTGCCGCATCATCGATTGACCACCCAGCCGCTGTCCCATTTCGGGAAACAATAGCTGGCATCCATCTTGCAGCGCCCAGCTTGCCGGCTAATCCCGGTCCTGATGCGTATCAATCAGGTAGTAGGCTCGCCGGGAGTGTAGGCGGTTGGGGTTCTCGCCCGGCGAGCTCGCTTACAGACAGTTTTGATTTAAGGGGGGAGATTGGATGGTCGGAGTGGAGAGATTCGAACTCCCGACCCTCTGGTCCCAAACCAGATGCGCTACCAGGCTGCGCTACACTCCGAACGGTCTGTTGCCTAGTGATTTCGGCTCGGCAACGCAAGTGCAAAAACCTTGCCGCCGCCCCCATTGCGCAGTAATGACGGGCCAGAGGTAGCGACGCTGCCTTGCACAGCAATGAGGTGGCCATGTCCGCGCGCATTTTCAGCCCAGCCAAAACCGCGATGCAATCCGGCAAGGCCAAGACCGGCCACTGGGTGCTCGAATTCGATCCCGAGATGCGCAAGAAGATCGATCCGCTGATGGGCTATACCACGTCGGGCGACATGCGCAGCCAGATCAGGCTCACCTTCGACACCAGGGAAGAAGCGGTCGCCTATGCGCAGAAGGAGGGCCTCGCCTACCGCGTCGAGGAGCCGAAGGAAACCAAGCGCCGCCAGATTTCCTATGCGGAGAATTTCCGCTATGACCGCAGGACGCCCTGGACGCATTGACCGGCAACGCCGGGAGTTGATTCCAGCGCATGGTTTCAGCCGGCCCTCAGGTCGGCCCAGCGGTCCCGTAGCTCAGCTGGATAGAGCACCGGCCTTCTAAGCCGATGGTCACAGGTTCGAATCCTGTCGGGATCGCCAATATTTTCAATGGCTTATGCGGACCTGCGCGAACGCGGTGCTTTGCGGGACGCCACATTCAGGTCAAAGAGCTTCGACAATTTCGCTGATGCTTCAGCTCCGCGCGGCCCCATGGCGGGCCGGCCCTAGCCGGTTTGCTTTGTGAAGTCGTGGCGGCGCGCGCGAACATGTGCGAGCAAATTCGCTTCGTTGACGACGCCATGCTGAAAGAGGCTCAGTATGGTTGAAGCCAGAACATGCTTGTCGATCGATGTGCTGTACCATTTTGCATCGGCGGTTACTTGATCGGCCACTCGTTGGCAGAGTGCCCTGTCTTCGGCGTCAAGAAATTGACTTGGTGCTGGCATCACGACCGTTGGCAGGGCGAGAGCAGCGGCCCGGTGCCCGCTCCGGTGCGGACAGATTTCGGCACCGAGCCTCGCCGGTTGGGGGTGGGGGGCTCCGGCCTCAGATATATGCACCCTCACTAATATCGCCGAAGCATGCAAACGAAGGAAGACGCGCCCGCACTTCTATCCGCGGCTCGGCAATGGCTGATAATCCAGCGGTGGGCGCAGCGGTCCCGTAGCTCAGCTGGATAGAGCGCCGGCTTCGAATCCCGTCGGGATCGCCAATTTATTCTGGGTCCAATCCGGACACATATGCTCCAATTTGCACCGGAAAGGCTGGCGAAGCCGGTCTTTTTTCGGATATCGCTGATCGTCCGGTCGGCGAAGGGATTCGCCGACGTCGCGGACTCCTCATGTGCTTGCGTTCATTCCATGTCCGCGGTCGAAGAGGGGTGGACCGTATTCGCCAATGCGGGGACGGCCGATCTGAACAGGGCGATCTGAACGGGGCGATCTGCGAATGACACTGATGGGCGCGGCGGCGTTGCTGATCCTGATCCTGACCTATGCCGGCGTTGCCATCGGCACGATCCCCGGGTTGCGCCTCGACCGGGCGGGCATCGCGCTGCTCGGGGGTGCTGCGATGATCGCTATCGGCGCGCTCTCCATGGAGGAGGCCTACCGCGCCATCAGTTTCGACACCATCACGCTGCTGCTCGGCATGATGATCGTCGTCGCGCATCTGAAGGTGTCGGGCGCCTTCCGTGCGCTCGGCGCTTTCGCCATCGAGCATGCGCATGCGCCTTTCATGCTGCTGGTCATGGTGACGGTGCTGACCGGTGTCCTGTCGGCCTTCCTGGTCAACGACGCGATCTGCCTGGTCATGGCGCCGATCGTCGTCCACGTCACCCGCGTCATCAACCGCAACCCGGTTCCCTACCTGATCGCCACGGCCACCGCGTCGAATTGCGGCAGCGTCGCCACCATCACCGGCAATCCGCAGAACATGGTCATCGGCGCGCTGTCGGGGATTTCCTATCCGGCTTTTTCGGCGGCACTTGCGCCGGTGGCGCTGTTCGGCCTCGTCGCCGTCATCGTCATCGTGCGCATCGTCTACCGGGCCGAATTCGTGCGCCGGATCGAGCTTAGCCCCGAAGTCTATCGCGGCCGCATGCTGCCGGGTCAGGTGCTGAAAGCGGTGGTCGTCTGCATCGGCCTGGCGATCGCCTTCTTTGCCGGGGTTCCGGTCGCCAAGGCGGCGCTCATCGGTGGCGCCATCCTTCTGGTCACCCGCGCCATCAAGCCATCGCGCATCTATCGCGAGATCGACGGGCCGCTGCTGTTCATGTTCGCCGGCCTGTTCATCGTCGTCGCCGGCGCCGAGAAGACGCTGCTCACGCCCGACATCGTCGCCTCGGCCAAAGAGCTCGGCCTGGGCGATGTCTGGCGGCTGTCCGGTTTCACCGCGGTGCTGTCCAACATCATGAGTAATGTTCCGGCGGTGCTGGCGCTGCGGCCGTTCATTCCCGGCCTGGAAAATCCTGAGCGCGCCTGGCTGGTGGTGGCCATGAGCTCGACCTTGGCCGGCAATTTCACGCTGCTCGGTTCCGTCGCCAATCTGATCGTCGCCGAGCAGGCGCGGGCGGCGGGCAAAACATTGTCCTTCATGGCCTTCTTCAAGGTCGGCCTGCCGCTGACGCTGGTGACGCTGCTGGCCGGGACGGCGTGGATGGCCGCGATGCCTTGATTTGTCGGCTAAGGCATCATCTCCGCCTGATGCGCGCTCATCGGAGCCATGTTCTGGTTGAGATGAGCCATGATCCATATCGACCCCAGCACGACCAGCGTGACGATCAGCACGCCGAAGGCAAGCGCCAGCACATTGTTGGTGTTGTCCGACCCCGTGGTCAGATGGAGGAAGAAGACGAGGTGCACGCCCATCTGCGCGATCGCCAGCACCACCAGAGCCGAGATCACCGCCGGCTGGTAGATCAGGCCGGTTTGCGCCGCGAGGAAGGAGGCGATGGTCAAGAGGATCGCAAGGCCGAAGCCGAGCAGGTAGCCCGGCAGCCCTCCTGCCGGCTCGTGCTCGGTGATGCTCTCCTCGCCCGGCGCCGAATCACGGCGATCGAGGTCTTCGTCGATCCGGCTGTCGATGTCGGTCATGACGATGCTCCGAGCAGATAGACCAGGGTGAAGATGGCGACCCAGATGATGTCGAGCGCGTGCCAGAACAGGCCGAAGCAGTGCAGCCGCCGCAATATCTCCGGCCGGAAGCCCTTGACCCAAAGCTGCGCCATCATGGTGCCGAGCCAGAGCAGGCCAAGGCCGACATGGGTGCCGTGGCAGCCGACAAGGGCGAAGAAGGCGGACAGGAAGGCGCTGCGCGAGGGGCCGGCCTGCTCGGCGGCCATCGCCGCGAACTCCTGCACCTCCAGGAACAGGAAGGCCGCCCCGAGCAGGCCGGTGACCAGAAGCCAGAACTGGGTGCCCGCCATCGAACGGCGCTGGGTCGCGAGCGTTGCGAGACCACCTGTAAAACTCGAGGTGAGCAGAAGCCCGGTCTGCACCGCAACGCGCGTGAGGTCGAACAATTCCTTGCCGGTCGGTCCGCCGGCGGTCGCCTTGGCGAGCACGGCGTAGGCGGCGAAGAAGGCCGAGAACATGATGATGTCGGACAACAGGAAGATCCAGAAGCCGTAGGCCACTGTGACGAATTTCGAAGCCGGGCCGCCTTGTCCGTGGCCGGTCGCCCAGCCATGCGCGTTCCCGTGGCCATGGCCCGGCCGGTGCGCATCGTGTGTCGCGCTGCCGGCGGCGATATCGCTGGAAAAGGCGCCCGTCGCGTCGCTCATGCCACGCGCTCCCGCCTGCGCAGCCAGCCAAGCTGCGCGGCCTTGCGCTCGCTGTCGATGCGCGCGACCTCGTCCGCTGATATCTCGTAGTCGCCATGGTCGCGCCAGGCGAAGACGACGAAGGTGGCGTAGGCGCCGATGAAGCCGACGATCGCCAGCCACCAGATGTGCCAGATCAGCGCGAAGCCGATCAGCGTGCTGAAGAAGGCGGTGACGAAGCCTGTCGGGCTGTTGCGCGGCATTTCGATCGGCTCGTAGCTCTCTTCGTCGGCCGGGCTCTGCTCCTCGAGGGCCCGCTGCTTGATGGTCCAGTAGGGCTCCTCGTTTTCGACCTGCGGCAGCCGCGCATAGTTGAAGGCGGGCGGCGGCGAGGCGGTCGACCATTCCAGCGAACGCCCGTCCCAGGGGTCGCCCGTCTCGTCGCGCAGCTCCTCGCGGCGCCGGATCGAGACGACAAGCTGGGTAATCTGGCACGCGGCGCCGGCGATCATCACCAATATGCCGAACGCCGCCACCTTGAGGTACGGCGCCCAGATGTCCATGTCGATGTGCTGAAGACGCCGCGTCATGCCGAGCAGGCCGACCGCATAGAGCGGGGCGAAGACAAGGATATAGCCGGCAAGGGTGACCCAGAACGCCGCCTTGCCCCAGCCCTCATGCAGCCGGAAGCCGAACGCCTTGGGGAACCAGTAGGTGAAGCCGGCGAAGGCGCCGAACAGCACGCCCGAAATGATGACGTTGTGGAAATGCGCCACCAGGAACAGCGAATTGTGCAGCATGAAGTCGGCCGGCGGGACGGCGAGCAGAACGCCCGTCATGCCGCCGATGGTGAAGGTGGTCACGAAGCCCAGCGCCCACAGCATTGGCGTGTCGAAACGGACGCGCCCGCCATACATGGTGAAGAGCCAGTTGTAGACCTTCACGCCGGTGCCGACGGCGATGACCGAGGTGGCGATGCCGAACGCCGCATTGACGTCGGCTCCAGCACCCATGGTGAAGAAGTGGTGCAGCCAGACCATGAAGGAGACGATGCAGATGAACAGCGTCGCCGCCACCATCGAGCGGTAGCCGAACAGCGGCTTCGAGGAGAAGGTCGAGAAGATTTCGGAATACAGCCCGAAGGCGGGGAGCACCAGGATATAGACCTCCGGATGGCCCCATGCCCAGATGAGGTTCACGAACATCATCTGGTTGCCGCCGGCTTCGTTGGTGAAGAAGTGGAAGCCGAGATAGCGGTCGAGCGTCAGCATGGCGAGCGTTGCGGTCAGGATCGGGAACGCCGCGACGATGAGCAGGTTGGAGGCAAGCGATGTCCAGCAGAACATCGGCATGCGCAGATAGCCCATTCCCGGCGCGCGCATCTTGAGGATGGTCGTCACCAGGTTGACGCCGGTCAGAAGCGTGCCGACGCCGGAGATCTGGATCGACCATAGATAGTAGTCGACGCCGACGCCCGGCGAATAGGTCGTCTCCGACAGTGGGGCGTAGGGCAGCCAGCCGGTGCGCGCGAACTCGCCGACGACGAGCGAGATGTTGACCAACAGGGCGCCGGTCGCCGTCAGCCAGAAGCTGACCGAATTCAGCGTCGGGAAGGCGACATCGCGAATGCCGAGCTGCAGCGGCACGACGAAATTCATCAGCCCGATCATGAAGGGCATCGCCGCGAAGAAGATCATGATCGTGCCGTGGGCCGAAAAGATCTGGTCGTAGTGCTCCGGCGGCAGATAGCCGGGCCCGTGAATGGCCAGCACTTGCTGCGTGCGCATCATGATGGCGTCGACAAAACCGCGCAGCAGCATCAGCATCGCCAGCACGATATACATCACGCCGATGCGCTTGTGGTCGACGGAGGTCAGCCACTCGTGCCAGAGATAGGGCCAGTACCCCTTCACGCTTATCCAGCCCAGCACTGCCGCTGCGGCCAGGAAGACGACGAGTGCGGCGCCGAGCGGGATGGGCTGATCGAAGGGAATGGCCGACCAGTCGAGCTTGCCAAGCATCGTCATTCTCCCTCTTTGGGCTGCGGCTGATGGGCCATGGCCGGCGCGCCCGCCGCCGGTTGCGCCTTGGGGCTGATCCGCGTCTCGCCGGCGGCGGTTTCGCTCGGCCCCGGACCCGGCGGCAGCGTCTGGCGCACGACCGCATCGAACAGGCCGGGCTGGACATGGCCGAACGAGGCGGGCGGCACTTTGATGCTTTGCCGGGCAAGGTCGCTATAGGCCCTGGCGTTCAGCACGCCGCCCGCGCCACGCACGGTGGCGATCCAGCTGGAGAAGGCGTCGGCGGAGACCGCCCGGACGCGGAAATTCATGTCCGAAAAACCGTCGCCGCTGAAATGCGCCGACTGGCCGAAATAATCGCCCTCGCGGTCGGCCTGCAGATGCAGTTCGGTCTGCATGCCGTTCATGACATAGATCATGCTGCCGAGCTGGGGCACGAAGAAGGTGTTCATCACGCTGGCCGAAGTCAGCTTGAAACGCACCGGCACGCCGGCAGGGACGACCAGCTGGTTGACCGTACCGATGCCCTGGTCCGGGTACAGGAACAGCCACTTCCAGTCCAGCGCCACCACCTGGATCTCGAGGGGCGGCTGGCTGGAGGCGATCGGCCTGCGCGGATCGAGATGATAGGATCCGTAATAGATCAGTCCGCCAAGGAAGAGGATGGTGAGCGTCGGGATGGACCAGACGATCAGCTCGATGCGGCCCGAATAGGTGAATTCCGGATCGTAGCGGGCTTTGCTGTTGGAGGCGCGGAACATCCAGGCGAAGGCAAGCAGCGCCACCAGCGTCGGAATGACGATGACCAGCATCACGGCCAGGGAGTTGAGCAGGATCGTGCGGTTGCCGGCACCGATCGGGCCTTGCGGATCAAGCACCCCGCCCGCGCAGCCGGACAGGCTTGCAACCGCAAGCACCCAGAAAAGTGAGCGTGCCGGCCTGGATTTACAGGGCAACACTGGCATCCGTCATCCTACTCGTCTGCGCCACACCACCAAGGCCTCAGTCGATTTCGGATATTGCATCCGCCATGGTGAAGGCATCAATGGCCGCTCGTGCACGAGGCCGTGGATGCTCGCGCATTGCGAGGACTTTGTCTAGACGAGCGACCAGGGGAGCCCTTCCGTTATGGCCACGATCGAGAAGGTCTGGCGCTCAGCGGCAGTTCATTGAGACCGCGCCGATATCTAAGTCGCCCCCATTCTCACCTTGACCAACACACCGGCCGCGTGTCCGGCCGCTTCGACATAGTCGGGATTGCGATGGATGAGCATGATCGAGAAGGCGCCGTCCATGAGCAGCACGATCTCGCGCGCCAGCATTTGCGGCTCAGCGATGCCGTGGGTCGACAATTCGCCGGCCAGCCATGTCTCGAACCTGGTCTTGTGCCGCGCCCCGGCCCTGACCGCCGGGTGTCCGGGCATCGAGGCCAGTTCCGCCGCCGTGCGCAGGAAGCCGCAGCCTTTCCATTTGGGGTGGCGGGTCACGCGCGCCAGGTTGGTGAAGATCGCTTCCACCTTCTTGTCCGCGCCGCCTTCGGCATCGTCGAACCAGCCGGCCATCTGTTTAAGATTGGGCTGATCGCGGCCATCGAGATAGGCGGCGATCAGCTCGTCCTTGCTCTTGAAGTGATAATAAAGCGTGCGCTTGGTCAGGCCTGCCTTTTCGGCCACCGCGTCGACGCTGACGCGGCCGATGCCTTGGCCATAGAAGAGCTTCGTCGCGGCGTCGACAATGCGCTTGCGGGTAGGGCTTGCAGCGTCAGCCATGTAGCCATGTATACCGTCTAGTAAATATACATACAATGAGGAACCTGATCCTTTGCGGCCATCGCATGCCGGAAAGGGAAAGATATGACCGACCTTGTGCTGAGCGAAAGCTGCGACGGGATCGCGGTGCTCACCCTCAATCGCCCCGAAAAACTCAACGCCTTGAATTATGCCCTGATCGACCGGCTGCTTGCGGTTCTCGACGAGATTGAAGTCGACGATACCGTCCTCGCGGTCGTCCTCACCGGCGCCGGCGAGCGGGCCTTCTCCGCTGGCGCCGACATTCCTGAATTCTCGGTCAGCGTTGCCGGCGGCGCCGACATCGCGCTGCGCGACTTCGTCATGCGCGGCCAGCGGCTGACGGCGCGGTTGGAAGCCTTCCGCAAACCCGTCATCGCGGCCGTCAATGGCCTTGCCTTTGGTGGAGGCTGCGAGATCACCGAAGCGGTGCCGCTCGCCATCGCCAGCAGACGAGCTCTTTTCGCCAAGCCCGAGATCAATCTTGCCATGCCGCCGACCTTTGGCGGAACGCAGCGCTTGCCGCGGCTGGCCGGGCGCAAGCGCGCGCTCGAATTGCTGCTGACGGGCGAGGCATTCTCGCCGCAGCGCGCATTAGAGATCGGCCTCGTCAACCAGGTGGTGCCGCATGAGGATCTGATGCCGGCCGCGCTCGATCTCGCCCATCGCATCGGCCGCCACTCTCGGGCGGCAGTCGCGAGCATCCTCACGGCAGTGGCGCGCGGCCTCAACCAGAGCATTGCCGAGGGCTTGCTGGTCGAGGCCGAGCAGTTTGCCCGCATGGCCCCGACCGCCGATCTGCGCGAAGGGCTGGACGCCTGGATCGCGCGGCGCAAGCCGAGCTATGACGGCTCGTGGACGCATGTCACGCGGCCTGACGAAGCCAGGCGCGCCTCACTGGCGCTGGACGGGGCAGCGGAGCAGGATCAAGGCCTGACCACAAGGCGACCCTTCATGTTGGGATGGAAGCGGCAGAAATAGTCGACCGCTTCGGCCGTCTTCAGCGTCAGGCTCGCCGATGCCTTCGGCGGGATTCATCCTTGTTCCGCCGACCTTTCCTCTGCAAAAAGGTTCCCGAACACCCTTCCAGGCAGCGGTTATTGAGCCGCTTGCACCGTTGGCGTGTTTGCAGCCTGCACCCGCGCCGTCGCCGCCAGGAGATCGGTCTGCGTGATCAGGCCCAGGATGCGCCTGTCGTCGTCGACGATAACGACGGCGTGGCTGCGCCCATCGGTGAGCACGGGCAGCAGGCTCATCGCCGGCGCGCTTGCCGAAGCGGTCGCCGCCGTCGATGTCACGCCTTTCACAGCCCCCGCCGCTCGCGTCAGCTCCCGTAAGCCGACGGCGCCAACCAGCCTTGCTTCGCCATCCACGACCGGCAGTGTGCGGATGTTATGGTCGAGCAGCAAATGGCGGGCCTCGTCGGCAGGCGCCTGCTCATCGACCGAAATCACGTCACGCGACATGATGTCTTCGCACAGCAAGGTCCGGTGCGAACGCACCATCGCCTGCAATTCGACCTGCCGCAGCAACCGTTCGAGATCGTTGCGGTCGATATCGAAAGTCTCCTCCAGCGCGCCGAGCGCGGCATCGATATCCTCGGGCCGGAAGCCGACCCGCTCCCGCGCCGGCGGGTCGACGGTTCCATGCGCGCTCCTGGGGGCAGGGACCGGCACGTGCGGATAGTTGCGTCGGGACAGAATGTGGAAGCCGTAGCCGAGCGCCACCAGCACGACGGAGTTCAGCGCCACCGGGACGAAGGGAAACAGGAAACCCGCATTGATGACGGCCGGCCCGCCGAACACAGCGGTAAGAGCAGCTGCGCCGCCGGGCGGATGCAGGCAGCGTGTGAACGACATGGCGGCGATGGCAAGTGCTACGGCAATCCCCGTGGCAAGGACCGGCTCATGCACGAAATGCGCCACGATCACCCCGACCAGCGCCGAGATCGTGTTGCCGCCTATGATCGACCAGGGCTGCGCCAGCGGGCTTGCCGGCACCGCGAACAAGAGCACCGCCGATGCCCCCATCGGCGCCACCAGCAGCGGCACATGCGGGCCGTTGCCAAGCACCAGGCCGCCGATCGCACCCGTCAGCGCAATGCCGATCGTCGCGCCGATACAGGCGATGATGCGCTCGCGCAGCGTCGCGCCGGCGAGAATGGGAACGAAAAGACGGAAGGCCATGGTCAGCTCTGGAATGCGAGAGAAATTTGCGGTTCCCGCAATGCGGCTGAAGCGGCGGATTTGGAAGTCAAACCAATCCGTACATTTGAGGCTGGAGAGAATATTATTGCGCGACGACGCCCGGACGGGATGCCGCCAGCGGCCTTCGCTTTCTCAATTGCGCCAATAGTTTGCCGGCGTCTGCGGAATCGTTTCACCAGCCGCCGGGCAGCCAAAGGCCGGCGGGCATCACCGGCTTGGCGCAGGTTGAAATCGAATGGGCTAGCCGGCCTGCTTTGCCTGAATGGTGAATCCCAGCTTGCCCAGCACCTTCACTGCGCCGGTCTTGCCGCCTTCGAACTCGCTTGAGGCAAGTCGCCCCCCGGTGGCGAACTCGTAGGCCGTTCCGAGGATCGCTTTCGGTGGGTAAAGACGGTCTTGCCAGGCTAGTTCGTAACTCGTTGTCGGAGCGAAACCATGTTCGGCGAAGAACCGCGCCGCGCCCAGCCGGTCGTATTCTTCCATCGCGCGCAAGACGTGGGCGCGCGTCACGCGATCCCAGGAAATCATTTGTTCATCCTCCATGTTCCGCGTTTCAAATCGATTTCACCTCGCCGCCATCCATGCGCAGCGTCGAGCCGGTCATCCAGTGTGCGGCGGGCGGAGAAGTCGCGCGCGAGCCGGATGGCGGTGCCATGGCCGATGCCCCGGCAGGCACCGGTGATGACGGCAACGGATTTTGACATGGTAGTCCTTCCGATTGCTCGTGGTCTGATCATCGCAGAAAGTCGCTGATCGCAGCCGCGATCTCTTTGGCATGCGTTTCCAAAGCAAAGTGGCCGGTGTCGAAGAAACGAACCACAGCGTCCGGCATGTCGCGCTTGAACGCCTCGGCGCCTGGTGGCAGGAAGAAGGGGTCGTTCTTGCCCCACACCGCGAGGAAAGGCGGTTTGTGGGTGCGGAAATAGGCCTGGAAAGCCGGGTAGAGGGCAACATTGCTTTTGTAGTCGCCAAACAGGTCGAGCTGCATTTCGTCGGCGCCCGGCCGGGCGAGGTAGAAATTGTCGAGCGAGTAGCCGTCGGGAGAGACCGCGTTGACATCGGCGCCGTGTGTGTACTGCCACACGGTCGTCTCCGGTCTGAGCATGGCGCGCAGCGCATCTCGATTGGCCGGCGAAGCGTCCTGCCAATAGGCCCGGATCGGGCTCCAGCCGTCGCTCAGGCCCTCCTCGTAGGCATTGCCATTCTGCGAAATGATCGCGGCGATACGGTCGGGGTGCTTCATTGCCAACCGAAATCCGGTCGGCGCGCCGTAGTCGAAGACGTAGAGGGCATAGCGGTCGAAACCGATCACCTCGGTGAAGCGGTCAATGATTTCGGTAATGTGGTCGAACGTGTAGGCGAATACCTTGGGCGAGGGCATGTCGGAGCCGCCGAATCCCGGCAGATCGGGTGCAACAATATGGAAGCGGTCGCAAAGTAGCGGAATGAGATCTCGGAACATGTGGCTGGCGCTGGGGAAGCCGTGCAGCAAAAGCAGCTTTGGCGCACCGGGGGTGCCGGCTTCGCGATAGAAGATGTTGAAGCCGTCCACATCGGCTCTGCGGTAGGTGATTGAGCTCATTGTTCTCTCCGTCCTGTAATCGAAAAACTGGGATTAAGAAGATTGCTGAAGTTTGAGGCGACCGAACCCGTCGCATGTTGCCGGACTGTTGAAACTCAGGTCCGCTCCTCGCAGGCACGCACCGCCTCGAGGATAACCTCGACGACGCAACCCGGCGCAGTGACGATCGGCGTGTGGTCGACCGGGTGCGCGTACACCCGGGCCTTCATTCGCCGCGCCAGGAAATGCTGGGTCTCCGCGACGATCATGTGATCTTCGCCGGCAATCAGGAACCATGCCGGCCTGTCCTTCCACAGCGGCCTCGGCATGGCGACCGTGATGCACGCTGGTGAGATTGGCCGCTGGACCGCTCGAAGCACCGCCAGTTCCTCCGGCGAGGCATTCTGTGCAAAGGCAGCCGCGAAGGCGGCCTCCGGCAGATAGATCAAGCCGTGATCGTCTGGCGCGAGCTTTGGCGCCTCGGAATGCGGTGCGGCGCGGTAGAAAACGTCAGCCACTGTCTCGCCCTCGTCGGGCGCAAGTGCCGCCACATAGACAAGCGCCTTTACCTCTTCGCTGCGGGTCGCTCCGATCACCGCGCCGGCATAGGCGTGGCCGGCCAGAACGACAGGCCCGGCGATACGCTCCAGCGCCCGGTCCAGCGCCGTCACATCGTCCTCGAACGATGTCAGCGGCAGCGGCGCGGCGACAGCCTTGAGGCCATGTGCAGCGAGCGGCGCGATGACCTTGGCCCAACTCGACCCGTCAGCCCAGGCGCCATGGACGAGCACGATACTCAAATCACTCGACGGCATCTTAGCTCTCCTTCCGGATAGAGTTTGTCACGCAGTAACCTGTTTAATTGATTTATGACGGTTACACAATATGACCATAACTTGTCAATTGGCTTTGGAGGGGTTATCACGGGCTTGTGTTCGCTGATTGACGCCCGGCCTGCCGCCGATGCGCAATGGGAGTTGTAATGTCCCGCCCACCTGCAATGTTTATTGGCGACGCGCTTGGCCTGGACTTCCTCAACTCGATCGCAACGCCGGTCGATTGGATCGATGACGGCGAGGGATTGCTGAACTGGCTCGATCAGGCGCGCCTGGTGCCGCCAGAGGCGCTCGACAGCATTCGCAGGCACGCCCTTCCGGGCGAACTTGACAGGACGGCCGATCAGGCGAGGCGCCTGCGGGAATGGTTCCGAGGTTTCGTGCGCGAACATAAGGGACGTCCCCTTGCCGCCGGCGATCTTGCACAACTGGAGCCGCTGAATCGCTTGCTCGAGGGCGATGAGACCTTCAGCCGGATCGTCCCGGCGCCCGCCGATGGGGATATGCCCCTTCAGCTTGAGGCAGCGCGCAAGTGGCGTACGCCCGAGGCGCTCTTGCTTCCTGTCGGGGAAGCTTTGGCGCAGCTTGTTTGCACCGAGGAGTTTTTACATGTGAAGGCCTGCGAGGGTCCGACGTGCACGTTGCTTTTTGCCGACCACACGCGCGGGCACAGGCGCCGCTGGTGCAGCATGGCGCTGTGTGGGAATCGGGCAAAGCAGGCCGCCCATCGGCACCGCATCAAGGCGGATCAAGATTAGCCAAGGTCGTTCGCTGCCAGGATGTCAGACGGTAACCGCGCCTGCCGCTGCCAGGCCGCGCGCCAGATCGGTCTTGAGGTCGTCGACATCCTCCAGCCCGATCTGCAGGCGGATCAGCGGTCCGTCATAAGGGCCTTTGGCGACGGTGCGGTCGCCGAGGAAGACCGGCACCGCAAGGCTCTCATAGCCGCCCCAGGAATAGCCGAGGCCGAATATTTTCAGCGCATCGAGAAAGGCATGCTGCTGTTTCTGCCCGCCGCCCGCCAGAACGATCGAAAAGATGCCGCTCGAGCCGCGGAAGTCGCGCTTCCACAGCCCGTGGTCGGGATGGCTGGGGAGGGCAGGGTGCAGCACGCGCGCTACGCCCTTCTGGCCCTCGAGCCAGTTGGCAATGGCGAGTGCGCTGCGCTGATGGTGGTCGAGGCGCACGCCCATCGTGCGCAGGCCGCGCAGTACCTGGTAGACGTCGTCAGGTCCGGCACAGCACCCCATCGTGTTGAAGGTTTCCCAAAGCTGTTTCCAGCAATCCGCGCTGGCCGACACGGTGCCGAGCAGCACGTCGGAATGGCCGGCAGGGTACTTCGTCGCGGCGTGAATCGAGATGTCGACGCCGTGGTCGAGCGGGCGGAAGTAGAGCGGCGTCGCCCAGGTGTTGTCCATCATGACGATGGCGCCCGCGGCATGTGCTGCCTTGGCGATGGCCGGTATGTCCTGCACCTCGAACGTGTTGGAACCCGGCGATTCGGTGAACACCACCCTTGTGTTGGGCTTGATCAGGGACGCGATGCCGGCGCCTGCGTGTGGATCGTAATATTCGACGTCGATGCCCAGCCGCTTCAGCATCGTGTCGGCGAAATTGCGGGTCGGGTGATAGACGCTATCGACGATCAGGACATGATCGCCAGACGACAGGAAGGCCAGCAACGGCACCATCACCGCCGCCAGGCCCGAGGGCACCATGATCGTGCCGGCCGAACCCTCCAGCGCGTCGATGGCGGCAGCCAGCGCATCGGTGGTCGGCGTGCCGCGCGTGCCGTAGGTGTATTTCTGGCTGCGCGCCGCCATCGCCGCCGCATTGGGATAGAGCACGGTCGAGGCATGCACGACGGGCGGATTGACGAAGCCGAAATAGTCGTGCGGATTGTTGCCGGAGTGGGCAAGCCGCGTGTTGATGCCCATGCTGTCGACGCCGTCTTGTGCCATTCTTCTTCGCCTTGTGGTGAGACGCTAGCCATAGTGCGGCGGCATTGGCCGTGCAACAGCCGGCGCTCGCCAGTCGGCGATCATCGGATATGCCAATTCTCTTGGCCAAGTGGCCGTAATGCCAAGTAGATCGCAAGGATGATGCCCTAGGGGAAACCCGGATCGGGCTGGTCCGAGTCGGCCAATTCTGTTTGCGTGGCTTGCTGCTTTCCGATGCGTTTGTCTGCAATTCAGGCATTTCAGGCAATTGGTTTTCAAAGTCTTTCGCTTTCGGTCATTTTCCTTGACCTCACAGGAATAATCGCCTTCGATGCAGTTTGTGAATGGGAGGCAGCGCGTCGGCTACGATGCGGGGTTTCGGAAATGGGCCGGAACCGGAGCTGCGTTCACACGGGAAAAAGATCGGGCTTTGCCTGAAAACAGAAAAGGGTCTGTGGGTCATGAAACACATTGCAATCGGCATTCTCGGCGCCGCCACGCTTGGAGTGATGGCTTCGGCCGCATCGGCGAGCACGCTCGACGATGTCAAGGCGAAGGGCTTCATCCAATGCGGTGTCTCGACCGGTCTGGCCGGCTTCTCGGCGCCGGACGACAAGGGTGACTGGCAAGGCATCGACGCGGATTTCTGCCGCGCGGTCGCAGCCGCCGTCTTCGGCGACGGCTCCAAGGTCAAGTTCACCCCGCTCAGCGCCAAGGAGCGCTTCACCGCGTTGCAATCCGGCGAAATCGACATCCTGTCGCGCAACACCACCTGGACCATCAACCGCGACACGGCCCTTGGCCTGAACTTCATCGGCGTCACCTACTATGACGGCCAGGGCTTCATGATCAACGCCAAGAAACTGCCGGGCGTCAATTCCGCGCTGCAGCTTTCGGGCGCGGCCGTCTGCGTGCAGAGCGGCACCACCACCGAGCTCAACCTTGCCGACTACTTCAAGTCGAACAAGATGGAGTACAACCCGGTCGTCTTCGAAAAGCTGGAAGAGGTCAACGCCGCCTATGACGCGGGCCGCTGCGACGTCTACACCACCGACCAGTCAGGCCTCTACGGCATCCGGCTGACGCTTGCTGCGCCCGCCGACCACGTCGTGCTGCCCGAGATCATCTCCAAGGAGCCGCTCGGACCAGCCGTGCGCCAGGGCGACGACCAGTGGTACCACATCGTCAAGTGGACCTATTTCGCGCTGCTCGACGCCGAGGAATTAGGCATCACCAAGGCCAACGTCGAGGAGATGAAGACCTCGGACAATCCCGAGATCAAGCGCGTGCTCGGCCAGGAAGCCGAAACCAAGATCGGCACCGATCTCGGCGTCTCCAACGACTGGGTCGTCAACATCGTCAAGGCCGTGGGCAACTACGGCGAAATCTTCGATCGCAATGTCGGCTCGGGCAGCCCACTGAAGATCGCGCGCGGCATCAACGCGCTGTGGACCAAGGGCGGCCTGCAATATGGCGCGCCGATCCGCTGACCGAAATGTGATCCGGGAGGCAGACGTCTGCCTCCTGGTTTCTCTTCCAGGGGATGGTCGCCAGGAGGGTGGTCGCCAGAAGGGTGGTTGAATGGCATCGCAGGAAATTCTTCGCGAGGAGCCAAGCCGCGGTTCCTTCGTCAACGATCCGAGAGTTCGCAGTCTCTTCTTCCAGGCCTTGGTCATCATCGCGGTGGTGGCGTTGGTCTGGTGGATTGCCCATAACGTCATCGTCAATTTGACGCGCCTGCACATCGCTTCCGGCTTCGGGTTCCTCAAGGGCCGCGCCGGCTTCGACATCAGTGAGAGCGCAATCGCCTATTCGTCGGATTCGACCTATGGCCGCGCCATTCTGGTCGGCTTTATCAACACCGTGATCGTTGCCGTCGTCGGCATCATCACCGCGACCATCATCGGCTTCATCATCGGCATCGGCCGGCTTTCGCAGAACTGGCTGATCAGGAAGATCTGCACGGTCTATGTCGAGGTGTTCCGCAACATCCCGCCGCTGCTGGTTATTTTCTTCTGGTATTCCGGGGTGCTGGCCGTGCTGCCGCCGCCGCGCGAGAGCTACCACCTGCCCTTCGGCTCCTTCCTCAACCAACGCGGCTTCTATTTTCCGCGCGCCGTCTGGGGCGACGGCTCCTGGCTGATTTTCGTTGCTTTGCTTGTCGGCATCGCCATGGCGTGGTTCGTCGCCCGCAAGGCGCGTCAGCGGCAGATGGCGACCGGCCAGCAATTCCCGGTGTTCTGGACGTCCGCAGCGCTGATCGTCGGTCTGCCGCTGCTTGCCTACGCGCTGAGCGGTTTCCCGCTGAGCTTCGATTATCCAAAACAATCGACCTTCAACCTGGCCGGTGGCTTCCAGGTCAGGCCGGAGTTCCTGTCGCTTTATCTGGCGCTTTCCTTCTACACCGCCGCCTTCATCGCCGAGATCGTGCGCGCCGGCATCAGGGGCGTCAGCAAGGGCCAGACCGAAGCGGCCGCGGCACTCGGGCTGCGATCGGGATCGATCCTGCGGCTTGTCGTCATTCCGCAAGCCATGCGCATCGTCATTCCGCCGCTGACCAGCCAGTATCTCAACCTGACCAAGAACTCGTCGCTGGCCATCGCCATCGGCTACCCGGACCTCACCGCGACCGCCGGGACGGTTTTGAACCAGACCGGTCAGGCGGTCGAGGGCGTGCTGATCATGATGGCTGTCTATCTTGCGCTCAGCCTGGTGACCTCGGCGATCATGAATGTGGTCAACGCCAGGATGGCGCTGGTGGAAAGGTAGCGACATGCAGGAGCATGACATGTCCTGGGTGCGCACCGAGATGGCGCTGGCCGAGACTGCGCCACCAAGCGAGCGGGGTCTCGGCGCCTGGGTGCGCAAGAACCTGATTGCGTCGACCGGCGACACCATCCTGACCATCATCGGCATCGCGCTGGTTGCGATGATCCTGCCGCAAGTGATCAACTGGGCCTTCATCAACGCCCAATGGACCGGCGCGGACCGCACCGTATGCGCCACGGTGGCGCAGGGCGGCATCCAGCCGGACGGCTGGTCCGGCGCCTGCTGGGCCTTCGTCAACGCCAAGTTCGGCCAGTTCATGTTCGGCACCTATCCGATCGAGGAACGCTGGCGGCCGATCCTGGTCGGCATCCTGTTCGTGGCGCTGCTGGTGCCGATGCTGATCCCTCGCATTCCGCGCAAGGGGTTGAACGCCATCCTGCTGTTCCTGGTGCTGCCGATTGTATCCTTCGTCCTTTTGGTCGGCGGCATGTTCGGCCTGCCGCATGTCGAGACGTCGCGGTGGGGCGGGCTGCTGGTGACGCTCACCCTGTCCTTCGTCGGCATTGCCGTGTCGCTGCCGGTCGGCATCGTGCTGGCGCTTGGCCGGCGCTCGAAGATGCCGATCGTCAAGATGCTGTGCATCATCTTCATCGAGACGGTGCGCGGCATCCCGCTGATCACCGTTCTGTTCATGGCCAGCGTCATGCTGCCGCTGTTCCTGCCGGCCGGCGTCACCTTCGACAAGTTCCTCAGGGCGCTGATCGGCGTGTCGCTGTTTGCCGCCGCCTATATGGCCGAGGTGATACGCGGCGGCTTGCAGGCAATCCCGAAGGGCCAGTATGAGGGCGCCGATTCGCTCGGCCTCGGCTACTGGCAGAAGATGGGCCTGATCGTGCTGCCGCAGGCGGTGAAGCTGGTCATTCCGGGCATTGTCAATACCTTCATCGGCATGTTCAAGGACACCAGCCTGGTCCTCATCATCTCGATATTCGACCTGCTCGGCATCGTGAAACAGAACTTCTCTGACGCCAATTGGGCAACGCCGCAGACGGCCAGGTCAGGCCTGGTGTTCGCCGCCTTCGTCTTTTGGCTGTTCTGCTTCGGCATGTCGCGCTATTCAATGTACACGGAGCGCCGGCTCGACACCGGCTACAAACGCTAAACAAGAGAACAAGGGGATCCCGTCATGGCCATCGAAAATGCCGTCAGCGCGGAAGAGATCAAGGTCGATGCCAAAAAGATGCATATCTCGACCACCGATGTCGCCATCGACATCGTCGCCATGCACAAATGGTACGGCGAATTCCATGTGCTGAAGGACATCAACCTCAAGGTGATGCGCGGCGAGCGCATCGTCATCTGCGGACCTTCCGGCTCGGGCAAATCGACCATGATCCGCTGCATCAACCGGCTGGAGGAGCACCAGAAGGGCAAGATCGTCGTCGACGGCAAGGAACTGACGAACGACCTGAAGAAGATCGACGAGGTGCGCCGCGAAGTCGGCATGGTGTTCCAGCACTTCAACCTGTTCCCGCATCTGACCATTCTCGAGAACTGCACGCTGGCGCCGATCTGGGTGCGCAAGACGCCGAAGAAGCAGGCCGAGGAAATCGCCATGCACTTCCTCAAGCGCGTCAAGATCCCGGAGCAGGCCAACAAATACCCGGGACAGCTTTCCGGCGGCCAGCAGCAGCGCGTGGCGATCGCCCGTTCGCTGTGCATGAACCCGCGCATCATGCTGTTCGATGAGCCGACCTCGGCACTCGATCCGGAAATGATCAAGGAAGTGCTGGAGACGATGGTTGGGCTGGCCGAAGAGGGCATGACCATGCTCTGCGTCACCCACGAGATGGGCTTTGCCCGCAAGGTCGCCAACCGGGTGATCTTCATGGATCAGGGCCAAATCGTCGAGCAGAACACGCCGGCCGAGTTCTTCGACCATCCGCGCCACGAGCGCACGAAGCTGTTCCTGTCGCAGATCCTGCACTGAGCGGTCCCAAGCACTTCGAAAGAGCCCGGCCGCAACCCGGCCGGGCTCTTTTGCATCGCTATGGCGTGCCGGCGATCGCACTCCGTCGCGTAGCGGCCAGATCGCAAGGCCGGGCCTGGTGAGAAAGCTCGGGCGCTTTTTCGGCATGCTGGCAGTGGCAATCGCGCTCGCCGTGACACTGGGCGCTCTGGTGCCGCGGCCGCTATGGCAGGCGGCCGTCGCCAGTCCCGCCGCGACGCGGCACATCCTTGTGCTGAAGAACCCGATCCACACCGATATCGCGATTCCTGTCGACGACGGCGTACGCCAGCGCTTCCGCTTCCTGGTCGATGCCGGCATTCCGGCCGACGCGGCGGAGGTCCGTTACATCGTCTTCGGCTGGGGCGGCCGCGCCTTCTATCTGGAGACGCCGACCTGGTCGGAGGTGAAAGCCGTGCCGGTGATGAAGGCGCTGACATCGGACGCCTCGGTGATGCATGTCGACATCGCCGGCGACATCGCCGAACCGCATCCGGATGTCGCTGGCTTCGATGTCGGCGAGGAACGTTTTACAGCACTGCTCGACTTCATCGCGGCGAGTTTCCAGCAGGGGCCGAATGGTCCGATCGTGGTCGAGAACGCCGCCTATTCCCGTTTCGACCGCTTCTACGAGGCGAACGGCCGTTTCAACGCAGTGATCGGCTGCAACACCTGGACGGCGGCCGCCTTGCGTACCGCTGGCCTGCGCACAGGCTGGTGGAACCCGCTGCCGGCCTCGCTCGGCCTGTCGATGCGGCTGTATAACTGAAAGGTTGTCCCGGCCGATCAGCCGGTTTTGCGATCCTGTTTCGCAACATATTCGCGCAGCGCCCTGTTGATCGCACTTTGATAGCCGCGACCATCCGGTGCCCGCCTCTTGAACCAGGCGACGAGATCGGCATCGAGACGAAGGGTCAGTTGCTGCTTGATGGGTTTGAAGTAAGGATTGCGGACAGCGTTCTGCCAGAACTCTTCGGTCAACTCGGGGATATCGCTCGTGTCGATGCTGCTCTCCGGTCGCGCCTTAAGAGCCGCGATCTCGGCTTTCTGGGCCGCTGTCAACGCCGGCGGATTCGCCGGGTCGATTTCATGTCGGACGATTTTGCCCATAGCTTCGTCTCTCCTTGGGTGTGGCTTGCCGCGCTGAAATGATGCGGATCACATCGATCCCGTCTTCCTCCCGGTCAACATGCGCAACAACAGCACGAATGTTCCGTCGACGACGCCAATGGTCTGCCAGCGATATTCGCCTTCTTCCACTCGGTCTTGGATCGTCAAGGCAAAGGGGTCAAGGAAAACGCGGGTGGCAATCTCGAAGCTCACGCCATGTTTGCGCAAGTTAGACGCTGCTTTTTCGGCATCCCATTCAAATCGCAATCTATGCCCTCGTGTAACTGCAAAAATGTAACTACAAAATAGCACTACGTCAAGATTTTGCTGGTGTGGGCCGGTCAGGCGGCTGCCACCCGTAGAGCCAGTCCATATCCGCCGCGAGCTTTTCCGGCGACCGCAGTCTCAGAACCACATTGCGGGCGATCGCCACAGGGCCCGAGGCGTGCCAGGCGAGACGGTTGAGCGCGCCGCGCCGGGCGACTTTCGCGACGCGCGGCCGTCGCATCTTCTCCCAGGCCGCAAGCGCGGCCGTGGGATCGGCGGGCGAGGCGGCGACAAGACCAGCAAGGGTCGCGGCATCCTCTATCGCCATCGCCGCACCCTGCGCCGCAAACGGTGTCATTGCATGCGCCGCGTCGCCGATCAGCGCGATCCCGGTGGGCGTCGTCCACGGCTGGCGCTGGTCGACGGTATGGACCGGCCATGCCGTCCACGGGCCGGCATCCTCGGCAAGCCGGACCAGCGCTGCCGCCGTGCCGCGCATGGCGCTGGCGAGGATCTCCGGGTCGGCGCGGCCGGACCAGCCCTCGGCCATGATCTCGCCCACGGTGAAGGCGACCAGGTTGAACGCGCTGCTATGGCTGACGGGATAGGCAACCATGTGGAAACCGGGATGCAGGAATGTGGTCACATTGTTGGTTGCGGCCATCGCGGCAAAGGCTTCTCCGGCAACACTGTCGGCTCGAACCGTGGCGCGCCAGGCAAGCTCGCCCGAAAACCGGCTTGAGGCGTTTTGGGCAGAAGCCCCAACCTTTGCCGACCCATTCCTGGCCGAAGCGCCGAGGTCGCGGATCTTCGACCAAACTCCATCCGCGCCGATCAGCAGAAAGCCACCGACTTCAACGGTTTGGCCGGCAATCTCGGCCATCGCCGTGACATGCGGCCCCGGGACGACGCCGCTGACGCGCGCGCCGATGACGAGGCTGATGTCGGGCTGTTCTGCAAGGCGCGCCATCAGCGCGCCTTGAACATCGGCGCGGTGAGCGACGAGATAGGGAGCACCCCAGCGCCTTTCGGCTACTTCGCCGAGCGGCACCCGCGCCAGCTCGCGCAGCGTGGCGGCATCCCTGAGCACCACCGCTTCCGGCCGCACCGCCGCCGGCAGCAACCGGTCGAGCACGCCCAGCCGGCGAAGAATGCGCGTCGCATTGGGGGAAAGCTGGATACCGGCGCCCGCCGCCTCAAGCTGCTCAGCCTGTTCGAACAGCCGCACCAGATAGCCACGCTCGGAAAATGCCAGCGCCGCGGTTAGCCCGGCAATGCCGGCTCCGGCGATGAGGACCTGCCGGGACCGCGTGTCGTCCATTTGTGTGGCAGGCGCTTCAGGCGGCCTGGTCGATATACAGGCATCCCGCGGGTTGCGTTTCCGTTGCCTTCAGCTGCGGCGAATAGCGGTAGAGCGTCGAGCAATAGGGGCAGACCTTCTCATTGTCGTCGCCCATGTCGAGGTACACATGTGGATGGTCGAAAGGCGGATTGGCGCCGGTGCACATGAATTCCCTGACACCGATGTCGATCGCCGGATGGCCCGCATCGTTCTGGAAGTGGGGAATGGAACCGCCTGCCATCGTCGTCTCCTTCATGTCGTGCAATTGCATCTGGATCATAACCGGTCTCTTTGCAAGATCGATGAAATGAAACTGTCGCAAAAGCCTGTCAGAGGATAAGTTAAGCCGGCAAGCGGGTGGAAAGAATAGGAACCATGAACGAACTGAAGCCGGTCCAGAGCGAATTCATCAATGTCGAGACGGCAAGCCCCGAAGGTGGCAACCCGGACCGTTTCGTCAACCGCGAGTTTTCCTGGCTGCAGTTCAACCGGCGCGTTCTCGAGGAATCGCTGAACGTCAATCATCCGCTGCTCGAGCGTGTCCGCTTCCTGTCGATATCGGCCGCCAATCTCGACGAGTTCTTCATGGTCCGCGTCGCCGGCCTCGCCGGCCAGGTGCGCGAAGGCATCGCCCTGAAGAGCCCGGACGGCCGCACGCCCGAGCAGCAGCTCGAACAGTTGCTGCGCGAGGTCGAGCGCCTGCAGGAGGATCAGCAGAAGAGCCTCTCGGCGCTGATGCTGCTGCTCAACAAGGAGGGCATCGAGAGCATCACCCGCGATGCGCTGACCAAGGATGAAAAGACCTGGCTGGAGGACCATTTCCAGGAACAGGTCTTTCCGGTGCTGACCCCGCTGTCGATCGATCCGGCGCATCCATTCCCGTTCATTCCCAATCTCGGCTTCTCGATGGCGCTGCAATTGCGCCATCGCAAGAATGGCGAGGAGATGAGCGCGCTCCTGCGCCTGCCGGTGGCGCTGAAGCGCTTCATCCGCCTGCCGGACCGCAAGCAGCATGTCCGCTTCATCCCGCTCGAAGAGGCTGTCGGCCTCTATATCGGTAAGCTTTTCCCAGGCTACGAGGTCAAGGGTTCCGGCACGTTCCGCATCATCCGCGACAGCGATATCGAGGTCGAGGAGGAGTCCGAGGATCTCGTGCGGCTGTTCGAGACGGCTCTGAAGCGGCGGCGCCGCGGCTCGGTCATCCGCATCGAGTTCGACATGCTGATGCCGGCTGAACTGCGCGACTTCGTCGCTGGCGAGCTTGGCGTCTCGTCGAGCCGCATCAGCGTGCTCACCGGGCCGCTGGCCCTCAGCCAGATTTCCGAGATCGTCGCCGTTCCCCGCGACGACCTCAAGTTCAGGCCCTACAATCCGCGCTTCCCCGAGCGCATCCGCGAGCATGGCGGCGACTGTTTCGCCGCCATCCGCGAAAAGGACATCATTGTTCACCACCCCTATGAATCCTTCGACGTGGTGGTGCAGTTCCTGCGCCAGGCGATGGCCGACCCCGAAGTTGTGGCGATCAAGCAGACGCTCTACCGCACCTCCAACGACAGCCCGATCGTGCGCGCGCTGGTCGACGCGGCCGAGGCCGGCAAGTCGGTGACGGCGCTGGTCGAGCTCAAGGCCCGCTTCGACGAGGAGGCCAACATCCGCTGGGCGCGCGACCTTGAGCGCGCCGGCGTCCAGGTCGTGTTCGGCTTCCTCGAACTGAAGACCCACGCCAAGATGTCGCTGGTGGTGCGGCGCGAGGACGGCAGGCTGCGCAACTATGTGCATCTCGGCACCGGCAACTACCATCCGGTCACCGCGCGCATCTACACTGACCTGTCCTTCTTCACTACCGATCCGACCATTGCCCGCGATGTCGCGCAGCTGTTCAATTTCATCACCGGCTACGCCGAGCCCGCCGAGGAGATGCGTCTGGCGATCTCGCCCTTCACGTTGCGCGGCCGCATCCTCAAGCACATTTCGGACGAGGTCGGCCATGCCCTCGGTGGCCGACCGGCGCGCATCTGGATGAAGATGAATTCGCTCGTCGATCCGATCATCATCGACGCGCTTTATGATGCCAGCCGCGCCGGCGTCGAGATCGACCTCGTCGTGCGCGGCATCTGCTGCCTGAGGCCGCAGGTGCCGGGCCTGTCGGAGAACATCAGGGTCAAGTCGATCGTCGGCCGTTTCCTCGAGCACAGCCGCATCTATTGCTTCGGCAACGGTCATGGCCTGCCGTCGGACGGGGCGATCGTCTACATTTCGTCGGCCGACCTGATGCCGCGCAATCTCGACCGTCGCGTCGAGACCATGGTGCCGATCACCAATCCAACTGTGCATGAACAGGTTCTTGGCCAGATCATGCTGGGCAACATCATGGACAACCAGCAAAGTTTCGACGTATTGGCTGACGGAACTTCCCGGCGCGTCGTGCTGGAGGAGGGCGAGGAACCGTTCAACGCGCAGGAATACTTCATGACCAATCCGAGCCTTTCCGGACGGGGAGATGCGCTGAAGTCGCACGCGCCCAAGCGCATCGCTCAGTTCAAGCGCCGCAAGAAAAACGGCGCAGCGACCGGCTGATGATTGCGACGTCCCAGGGCCGGCTTCAAGACCGCCGTCCGCTGTCCATCATCGACATCGGGTCGAACTCGATCCGCCTTGTCGTCTATGAGGGGCTGGCGCGTTCGCCGACCACCTTGTTCAACGAAAAGATGCTTGCAGGCCTTGGTCGCGGCATCGTTTCGACGGGAAAGCTCGACCCCGAGGGCGTGAGCCGCTCGATGGAGGAGTTCCGGCGGTTCCGCGCGCTCTCCGAACAGGCCGGCGCCGAGCGCATGTATGTGCTGGCGACCGCCGCCGCCCGCGAGGCGGTCAACGGTCCCGACTTCATCCACCGCGCCGAAGACGTGCTCAAGACCGAGGTGCAGGTTTTGAGCGGGCGCCAGGAGGCGCATTATTCGGCGCTCGGCGTCATTTCCGGCTTCCATCCGGCCGACGGCATCGCCGGCGACCTCGGCGGCGGCAGCCTCGAACTGGTCGACGTCGAAGGCGAGGCGATCGGCGACGGCATCACGCTGCCGCTGGGCGGCCTGCGCTTGCAGGACATGGCCAGGAATTCGCTGTCTCAGGCGGCAAAGATCGCGCGCGACGAGCTGGCGAAGGCGAAATTGCTGAAGGGCGGGCAAGGCCGGCCATTCTACGCGGTCGGCGGCACCTGGCGAAACCTCGCCCGGCTGCACATGGAAATGACCAACTATCCGCTGGCCGTCATGCACCATTACGAGATCGGCATCGACAGCGCCGCCAATTTCCTCAAGCAGGTGGCCAAGGGCGAGATCGAGAAGGTGAAGGGCATTGAGGGCATCTCGAAGAACCGCCGCTCGCTGCTGCCCTATGGCGCCATCGTGCTGCAGGAGATCATGGCAGTGATGCAGCCGTCCAGGATCATCGTTTCGGCGCTGGGCGTGCGCGAAGGCTTTCTCTATTCGCTGCTCGATGAGGCCGAGCAGAAGGCCGATCCGCTGATCTCCGCCTCGGAGGAACTCGCCCGGCTGCGCTCGCGCTCGGTCACCCATGCGCATGAGCTGGTCGAATGGACAGGCAAGGCCTTTGCCGCCTTCGGGCTGGATGAAACGGAGAACGAGACGCGCTACCGGCAGGCGGCTTGCCTGCTTGCCGATATCGGCTGGCGCGCGCATCCCGAATATCGCGGCAGGCAGTCGCTCAACATCATCGCCCACGCTTCCTTCATCGGCGTCGACCATCCCGGCCGCGCCTTCCTGGCGCTGACGAATGCCTATCGCCACGACGGTATCTTCAACGAATCCATCGCACCGGAAATCAAGGCGCTGGCGAGCCCGCGTTACCTCGAGCGCGCCCGCGTGCTGGCCGCAACGATGCGCGTCGTCTACCTGCTGACCGCGGCGATGCCTGGCGTCATGCCCAGGCTGAAATGGGAAAGCCGCCCCAATGGAGCGCTGGCGCTGGTGCTGCCGGCGCCGCGCGCCCCGGGCAAAGGCGCGCGGGCCGCCCGGCCGGGGGGGCCCAAGGGGGGGGGGACCAAACCCCCGCGGGGGGGGGGGGGGGGGGGGGGGGCCCCGGGTTAGGGGGAAAATGG
>NZ_JBVVPU010000010.1:170607-293595 GCF_055811295.1 Mesorhizobium sp. WSM4871
TTTTAATTAATCCTACACCCCCCAACCCCCTATTCATGAGCGTCTCGTGGGCTCGGATATGTTTATAAGACACAGCTCTACGGCGAGCGGCCGGCCGGCCGGCTGGCGCAACTGGCGAGGGTCACCAACCGCCGGCTGGTGCTGGCGGTCGAGGGCGGGCCCAGCGTTTCGGTGAAATAGGCCGTTTTCGTCAAATAGATGCCTCGGTAAAATGATCCGGAGTTTCGTGGCGGTGGGCAAACGCGGAGCGAAAAATCCATGAGCAGTGCAGAGCCATCGTCCGGTTCCGCAGCCGAGGCACTCGGTTACGATCCGGCAATCAAGCGCAAATTGCTTGCAGGCATCGAGTCCGGCCTGCTACGCGACCTGCATGTCGTTTTGGCTTCCCATTCCGGGAGCGTCTTCCTTGAGCATTATACGCAAGGTATCGACGAGGAGTGGGGTCGCCCGCTGGGGCATGTCGCCTTCGACGCCGGCGCACTGCACGATCTGCGCTCGGTGACCAAGAGCATTGTCAGCTTGCTCTATGGCATCGCGCTCGACAAGCAACTGGTGCCGCCGCCCGAAGCGACGCTTCTAGCGCAGTTTCCGGAATATGCCGATCTTGCCCAGGATCCGGCTCGCGCCAGGATTGCGATCGGCCATGCGCTGACGATGACGCTAGGCATGGAATGGGATGAAAACCGCCCCTACAGCGATCCGCTTAACAGCGAGATCGCGATGGAACTCGCCCCAGATCGCTATCGCTTCGTCCTCGATCGGCCGATCATTGCCGAGCCCGGAAGCCGCTGGATCTATTCCGGAGGCAGCGTTGCGCTCATTGGCGCGATCATCGCGAGAGGCACAGGTCAATCGCTGCCGGACTTCGCGCGTGATGCGTTGTTCACGCCGCTCGGCATCGAGCGCTTCCATTGGTCAGCCGGCAATGACGGCGTTGCTTCGGCGGCATCCGGGCTCCGGTTGACCGCGCCGGATCTTCTGAAGATCGGCCAAATGCTTCTTCGCAAGGGCGTGTGGAACGGACAAACAATCGTGTCCGAAGGCTGGATAGAGGCGTCGTTCACGCCTGCGATCTCGACGCCGGACGGCCTTGGTTATGGCCGGTTGTGGTTCACCGGCGACGCACCGGCGCCAGCATTCGCCGCCCCGAAATCATGGTATGGGGGTTTCGGCAATGGCGGACAGCGGCTCTGGCTGATGCCCGAGGCCGACATCGCCGCCGTGATCTATGCAGGCAAGTACAACGCCCAGGATGCCTGGGTGACGCCGACCCGCGTCTGGCGCGAGATCATTCTGGCCAATTTTTGGGGCACCTGAGGCGGTCAGGTGACGTCGGCGCCGACTCCAAACGCTCGACCGTCGAGCGAATATGCCCCGGCGCCCGCCATCGCCAGCGCCAGGAAACCGCCAGCGATGGCGATGTCCTTCATCAGCATCTGTGAATGCATGAAGGTCAGCGTCGGATCGCCGCCGCCCTGGCCGTAATGGCCGATAAAGCCGGCGGCAGCGCAAAAGGCGGCGAGCAGCAGCGCCACGATCGGCGTCTTGAAACCGATGAGGATAGCGAGCCCGGCGATCAGCTCGAACAGGCCGGTGCCCCAGGCAGCCAATGTCGGCAGCGGCAGGCCAAGCCCGGCAAAATAGCCTGAGGTGCCGGCGATGTCGGCGAGCGCGTGGAAACCGGACGGAACGAACAGCGCGGCGAGCAGCAGCCGGGAAATGAGAAGCAGCACATTACGGGGCATGGTCACCTCCGTTGTCGGCGGCCGGTCGGCCTGTTCCGGTACCAGTCTAGCAGAAATCGCTGGTTCGGGACGTATGCCCAGACAACGAAAGAGGGGCGCGAAAAATTCCGCGCCCCTTTTTCCATAGATAATCTCTGGCCTGCTTCAGCCGCGCTTGGCGTCGATCGAGAGCGCGCCGGCGCCCGAGGAAGCCAGTACGAGGAAGCCGCCGGCGATCGCCAGGTTCTTCATGAAGCTGATCATCTGCATCTGATCGGCCCAGCCGGTATGGGCAACCAGGCCCGTGGCGATGGTGAAGATCGCTAGCACCCAGGCAGTGATGCGCGTCTGGAAGCCGACCAGGATGGCAAGGCCGCCAAGCAGCTCGATCAGGCCGACGACGATGGCGGTTACGGTCGGCAGCGGCAGGCCGAGGCTGCCGAAATAGCCAGCGGTGCCGGCAATGGCGGTGAGCTTGCCGAAACCGGAAAGCAGGAAAATGACGGACAGCAGGATGCGGCCGAGCAGGATCGTGGTTGAAGCGCTTGAAGCGGTGCCGGTACCGGCGACGGAAGTGTTGGTGGACATGGCGGGTCTCCGAATGGGATTGATGCCCATTCAGATAGAGGAGGACCACTGTTCACCAAAGATGCATATGTGGTGACAGATCGTTCACCGCAGTAAAGCTATCGTGATTGGCCCGCTTGTGATTAGCCGTGTCTTTCAGACCGCCCCTCTTACCCAGGATGCGTCATATCTTCCGGCCGCACCAGCCGGTCGTAGTCCGCCTCGCTGACCAGCCCGGTGGCCAAAGCCTCCTCGCGCAGCGTGGTGCCGTTCTTGTGCGCGGTCTTGGCGATCTTGGCGGCATTGTCGTAGCCGATGGTCGGCGCCAGCGCGGTTACCAGCATCAGCGAGCGGTTAAGCGCGGCCTTGATGTTGTCTTCCCGCGCCTCGATGCCGACGACGCAATTGTCTGTAAACGAGATCGAGGCGTCGGCCAGAAGCTGCACCGACTGCAGGAAATTATAGGCCATCAGCGGATTGTAGACGTTGAGTTCGAAATGGCCCTGGCTGCCGGCGAAGGTCACCGCGGCATTGTTGCCGAACACCTGGATGCAGACCTGCGTCAACGCCTCGCACTGGGTCGGGTTGACCTTGCCCGGCATGATCGAAGAGCCGGGCTCGTTTTCCGGCAGCGACAGTTCGCCGAGGCCGGAGCGCGGGCCGGAGCCGAGCAGACGGATGTCGTTGGCGATCTTGAACAGCGCGCCGGCGCAGGCGTTGATGGCGCCGTGCGAGAACACCATGGAATCATGCGCCGCCAGCGCCTCGAACTTGTTCGGCGCGGTGACGAAAGCGATGCCGGTGATGGCGGCGATGCGATCCGCCACTCTCTCGGCAAAGCCGACCGGCGCGTTGAGGCCGGTGCCGACGGCTGTGCCGCCTTGCGCCAGTTCCTGCAGGCCGGGCAGTGTCAACTCGATGCGTTTGATCGACGAGGCGACCTGCGCGGCATAGCCGGAGAATTCCTGGCCAAGGGTGAGGGGAGTGGCATCCTGCGTATGGGTGCGGCCGATCTTGATGATGTGGGCGAACGCCTTGGTCTTGGCTTCAAGCGCCTTGTGCAGATGCTTCAGCGCCGGCAGGAGATCGTGCACGATGCGCTCGGCGCAGGCGATATGCATGGCCGTCGGATAGGTGTCGTTCGACGACTGGCTCATATTGACGTGGTCGTTGGGGTGCACCGGCTTTTTCGACCCCATGACGCCGCCAAGCATCTCGATCGCCCGGTTAGAGATCACCTCATTGGCGTTCATGTTGGATTGCGTGCCCGAGCCGGTCTGCCAGACGACCAGCGGAAAGTGCTCGTTGAGCTTGCCGTCGATGACCTCCTGCGAGGCTTCGATGATCACCTTGCCGATCGCCGGATCGAGCCGCTTCAGCTCCATATTGGCTTCCGCCGCCGCGCGCTTGACGATGCCGAGCGCACGCACGATCGAGACCGGCTGCTTCTCCCAGCCGATCTTGAAATTGCCAAGGGAGCGCTGCGCCTGCGCGCCCCAGTAGCGGTCCGCCGGGACCTCGATGGGACCGAATGTATCGGTTTCGGTTCTGGTCTTTGGCGCGCTCACTTGTCTCTCCGGTCTGTCGAATTCGGCAACGGCGTATCGCGTTGCACAAAAGGCTTCAAGCGGAGATTGTGAGGGATGTGGATGCAAATCGGTTGAAGGTGCAGCGTATGAACTTCAGCCGAGCAGCGATTGCGCGGTCGGCGACAGCCGCAACGTCTCGATCGGCTTTGCCAGGTCTGATTGTAGCGCCTGCCATTCGGGCGAGGCGGCCAAGGCTGCCTCATGGCGGGCATGCGCCTCGGTGCTGTCGAAACCGGTGACGCTGATGAAGACGTTCTCGCCAGCCCGCACCGGCAGTCGCGGAAAACTGTTCTCGGCATGCTCGCTGACGAAGGCGCCGAGCAGCTTTGCACCGAGCGTTTTGAGCACCGGAACGGCTTTCGTTTCGAAGTCTTTGGCGAAACCAGCCTCGGCGCCCGGTCGCAAATGATGAATCCGGATGACAACGATATCCTTCAAGTAGCTCTCATAGTTTGGTTTTTCATCGTCCGACGGGCTCGGCCGCTGCGATGCCGGCAGGTCGAACCCGGCACTAGGCCACGCCGGTTTGAGCAGAAGCACGTCGTCGGACGAGATCATCGTCGCATTGGCGGCGTCGCGCCAGGCAGCCCATACCGGTCCTCCGTAAAAGGCGGTCAGAGCGTCCTTCCGCGCGGCCATGCCGCCGAAGCCGCGCAGCCAGACGAACATGTCAGGGCGGTCGAGATCGCGGAACTGGCCGATGATGGTCATGCCGGCCGCTTCCTGGCCTTCGATCAGCCTGCCGTCGAAGATGCCGATCAGCGTCTCGCGCTGGCCGGGCTTCAGCACATATTGCCTGAGTTCGACGACAGGCGAGGCGTTGAGGCCGGATTTCGGCGGCGCATTCAGGGGCAGGTTCATCGCTCGACTCCAAAACAGGATGATCGTCCTGTTTTAAGACAGACCGGTTGTCCTGTTTTGTCAATCTGCTATCTCTGGGAAATGTCAGCAGCGAACGGCTCTCCCACAACAACGCGGTCCCGGAAGCGCACGAACGATCCCGAAGGCATGCGCAAACGCGTGCTCGACGTGGCGGAAGCCTCCTTCCAGGCGCGCGGCTATCACGCCTCCAGCATCGGCGACCTGATGGCGGCGGCGGGCGTCACCGGTGGCGCGTTGCACCACCATTTTCCGACCAAGAAGGCGCTGGCTTTGGCGGTGATCGAGGAGCGGGTGGCAACTGCCGTCGAGGAAACCTGGATCGCCCCGGTGCAAGCGGCTGCCTCGGCCCGCGAGGGCGTGCGCAGGGTGTTCGAGGCTGTGGCGGCGGAGCTTGAGAGCCAGGGTTTCGTGCGCGGCTGCCCGCTCAACAATCTGGCGCATGAATTGTCGCTGGCTGATCCGGATTTCCGCATGGCCCTTGCCGGCATCTTTTCGGCATGGCGCCAGGCGATCGCCGACAAGGCCAGGGCCGACCGGCAAGCAGGTGGGGGCATCGATCCCGAGCACTTCGCGGCGCTGGCAGTCGCTGTCTATTCCGGCGCCATGTCGATGGCCAAGACGGCGCAGGACGCCGGCGTGCTGCGCGATTGCTTGAACGCGCTGGAGCAGAGGGCTTCCCCGGCTTCGTCATCGTCAGGAGGCGCAGTTACGAAGCGACGTCGCCGGGTGCTGCTGCGACCCAAAACCCTTTGATGCCGGCGGGACAGCTGTCCCGCCAACGCTCCAGTGTTCAGGCTGCGGACCTACTCCGCCAATGGCTTGATCACCTCATAGCCGACCACGCTTTCGGCGCTCGTGCCCTCGTCGTAGCGTTTGGCGAGAACCGCCTGCAGGTCGGGCGCGTAGAGCGCGGTGAACTCATCCAGCGTTTCGCCGGCCTGGTTCTTGATCGTCTCCTTGACGGCGAGCACATTGTATTTGCAGGTGCCCAGGCTGAACGTTTCCTTGCCTTTGACGGCGAGTTCCAGCGTCTCCGTGCCTTTCGGTTGCTTGTTTGGCGCCAGACGAACGAAAATCGTCTTGCTTTTCGCCCCTGCCTTGAGCGGAAACAGCTTTCGGAGATCGGAAAAGGGGATCATCGCAAGCTGACCCGTCTTGCTGTCGCGAAACACCTCGATCAGGCCGCCGAACAGGAATTGCGTCTGCGGCGAGGCGGATTCATATGTGTTGGCGACATGCATCATTCCGCCGGCCGCGGGTCGAAACTCGCTGCTTATGCCCGGCTTCGAAAGGATGAAGCCGGCCTTGGCGGCCTTGGCGTCTATGCATTCGGCGCCGTGCGCGGTGTTCGCCGTGGCCAGGATGACAAATGTAATGCCGATGGCGGCAACTCTCATGAGGGCCTCCTCTTTCCTTCACAACTTGGGCGTTAGCCCAAAAGGAATGCCAGACTGACGCCACGCTGTCGATGGCCGATGGAATTCGGTGCGAGACTGGACGGCCGGGCGCCGGTCATGCGAATTTCAGTGCATGAAGAATTGCCGCTCGTCGAAATCGGTCTCCCGGCGCAACTTCCTGGCGCAAGCCGTGGGGTTTGCTGCGATAGGAGCCTTTGCGCGTCCCGCGCTCAGTCAGACCGGGCAGCGCGTCCAGCCCATCGACGCCACCTTTCTGTTCATCGCCGATGTCCATGCCTGCCGCATGGCCAGCGGCTTGAGCCCGAATTGCCAGCAGGAAGGCAAGACCGACGCGGCCTTGCTGCGCAGTGTCGCGGCTCTGAACGGCATCGGCGACAAGCAATGGCCTGCCGAAATCGGCGGCGTCGCCACCGGCCTGCGCTCGGCCGGCAGCCGCATCGCCACGCCGCTCGGCCTCGTCGTCGGCGGCGACATGACCGACGATGGCGGCGGCCAGATCACCGAGCCTAGCGAGGGCACGCAGCTTCTCCAGTTCAGCCAACGCTATCAGCAAGGCGTCGGCCCCGATCGCGTGCACATGCCGGTCTATGTCGGGCTCGGCAACCATGATCTCGACCAGAACGGCCCGCCGCCGCATGTCGACTGGTACCGGCGCGAATTGCGCGACTATGTCGAGGTCAACCACCGCCCGGGCGTGTTCTTCAAGCCGCCGGTGCCGGCGACCGAGTACGATGTCGATACCGACTGTTATTCCTGGGACTGGGGTGGCCTGCACCTCGTCCAGACGCACCGCTTCGCCGGCGACACCGGCCATGGCGCGGTCTCCAGCCTGCCATGGCTGAGGCAGGATCTGGCGACCTATGCCGGCGACGGCCGCCCCGTCATCCTGTTCCAGCACTATGGCTGGGACACTTTTTCCATCGAGCGGTGGGATCCGGCCAGGCGGACCTTTGACGATGAAGGCGCCGGCGCCCCGCATTGGTGGAGCGAGGCGGATCGGCAGGCGCTGCTGGCAACGCTGAAGGGCTACAATGTCATCGCCATCTTTCACGGCCACCAGCACGAGGTGCCGATGATCTACCGCAGCGACGGGGTCGATCTGTTCAAGCCGAAAGCCGCCTATATGGGCGGCTTCGCGCTGGCGCGGGTGACCAGTGACGGCATGGATGTGGTGCTGGGCGAGGCAACCGGCGACCATGGCGAAGTCGCTTTCACCAATGCTTTCTCCAAGGAGTTCTAGAAACAAAAAAAGGCAGCCGAAGCCACCTTCCTCGTCGCCTCGGTGGCGCAATGCCCTATCAAAGCGCCTTCTTCACCTTGTCCTTCACGTCGCCATAGCCCTTCTGCACCTTGCCGGCGATCTTGTCGGTTGCACCCTCGGCCTCGGTCTGCCGGTTGCCCGTGGCTTTGCCGGTGGCTTGCTTGACCGAGCCTTTGACCTGCTTGGCCACGCCCGCCACCTGATCCTTGTTCACCATTGTGCGCATCTCCTGGGGTTGTTTCGTCCGCGGGAGGCAGAACGGGCCGGTGCGGCTTCGGTTCCATGCCGTGTAATCTCTTGAGCGACTGGTTGCGCCGGGCGAGGCAATGCGGCTAGGTTCTGCCCGGCTGCGTACGAGGACAGGCCGGGGAGTTCGATGCGTTTTCACCTTGTCTGTGCCGTTGTGGCCTCGGTACTTCTGGCCGGCTGCGTCGCCGACGATGTCGGGCCGATCAACGTCTTCACTCCCCAGGCCGGCCAACCGTCGCCGACCTACATTCCCGATCCGGGTGACGACGGCTCGACCGTGGTCGGCCTCGCCTTCTCCGGCGGTGGTACAAGGGCCGCGGCCTTCTCCTACGGCGTGCTGCGTGCGCTGGACGACATCGTCATCGACGAGCGGCCGCGCAGGCGCACCCTCGTCGACAATGTCAGGATGATCTCCGGTGCGTCAGGCGGTGCGGTGGCCGCCGCCTATTTCGGCTACAAGGGCAAGGACGGCTACCGCGATTTTCGCGAGCGGTTCCTGATCCAGAATGCGGAAGCCGACCTCAGGGAAAGAATTTCGCCGGTCAATCTCGTGCGCGCCTACTATGGCGGCGTCAACGACCGCAGCGGCTTCGCCAAATGGCTGAACGACCATCTCTTCGACGGCGCGACATTCGACGCGTTCCGCAGGCCCGCCGGCCCTATCGTGTGGATCAATGCTTCCGACATCTACAACCGCACGCCGTTCCTGTTCACCTACGACACCTTCGCGGCTCTGTGCAGCGACCTCGACAAGGTGCGGCTTGCCGATGCGGTGGCGGCTTCGGCCGCGGTGCCGATCGTCTTCGCGCCGATCGTCGTCGCCGCGACCAGCCCGGATTGCGGTTATCAAAGGCCGCAATGGCTGAGCCGGGCGCTTGCCGATCACAACGCGCCGCTGAGGTTGAAGGCTTACGCCGCCGCGCTCGATGCCTACCAGAATGCCGGCCCGCGCGACTATGTGAAGCTGCTGGACGGTGGCCTGACCGACAATATCGGCGTCACTGGTTTCGCGCTCGAACGCTACGCCGCAAGCACGCCTTACGGACCGCTCTCGCCGTCGGCCGCCGTTCGGCTGACGACGCTGATCTTCATCGTCGTAGATGCCGGCAGCGGCAGCGACCGGAACTGGGCAAAGTCGCTGCACGGGCCGAAGGCCAGCGAACTGCTCAACGTTACGACCAGCACCACGCTCGCCGCCTCGGTGCGCGACGAATTCGACGCGCTGACGCTGGCCGTCTCGCAATGGCAGGGCGAACTCGTGCGCTACCGCTGCGGCTTGCCCGCCTCGACCGTGTCCGCCTATCGCGGTTCGGCCGTCGGCTGGAACTGCCGTGATGTCCGGCTCGTGGTCCAGCATCTGTCCTTTGCAGATATGGATCAGGCAATGCAGGTCAGGCTGAACGCCATCCCCACCAGGCTGAGACTGCCGGTGGAGCAGGTCGATCTCGCCATCGAGGCTGGCCACAAGGCGGTGCTGGTCAATGCGGATATCGCCAAGGCTGTCGCCGCCATCCGAGCCCGCGCCGGTGTCGCACCGAGAGCACAAATAGCTGCGGCACAGGAAAATTGAGCCCGCCGCGTTCAACACGGAGCAACTATCTTGGCTGAATTCACGCTCTTTATCGGCAACAAATGCTTCTCGTCCTGGTCGCTGAGGCCATGGGTGGCGATGAAGCATCTGGAGATCCCGTTCGAGGAGGGATTCGTGCGCCTGCGCACGCCTGAAACCGCCGCCAACCTTGCCAAGGTGTCGCCGACCGGGCTGGTGCCGGTGCTGAATCATAATGGCAGAATCATCTGGGAAACTCTCGCCATCCTCGAATATCTTGCCGACCTCTATCCCGAGAAGAAGCTCTGGCCGGCCGCTATCGAGGCGCGCGCATTGGCACGCTCAGTGGCGACCGAGATGCATTCCGGCTTTCGCGAGGTCCGCTATGGCTGGCCGATGAATCTGCGTCGGCCGAAGGCCTATAAGCCGCTCGATGTCGAAGGCGAGGCGCAACGGGCGCGAATCGAAAGCCTGTGGCGGCAATGCCGGGAGGGATACGGCAAGGGCGGGCCGTTCCTGTTCGGTCATTTCACCGCGGCCGATGCCATGTATGCGCCCATCGTCACCCGCTTCGACACCTATGGCGGCGAACTGGCGCCGGATATCAGGGCTTATGTCGACGCCGTGCTCTCAACGCCGGCGATGCGGCACTGGTATGAGGAGGCTGCCAGGGAGACCTGGCCGGAACCGGGACCGCACGAACAGGACTGATGACAGGACTCCAAGAGTATCGTGCGCATCGACGCGGCGACAGCCGCCGCACTCGCCAGCCGCCGCCGGGGGCAAAGGTGGCAGTTGCCGCCCGCCGCCCGGCCGGTATTTTCTATGCGGCGAGCCAGCACCCGCGCATCAACGTCAACGAGATCGTCGTCCGCCCGACCGGCCAGGAACGGTTAGTGGCAAGGCCTTCGCCACAATAATTTGCTTGAGCCCATAAAAACAATAATTTGCTTGAGCCCATAAAGAAGAACGCCCCTCGCGCGTTTTATTGCGCGGGAGGCGTCCTTTTGTCAGCCTTTCCGAAATTGCTCTCTGAACTGCTGACAAAATCAAAATGCGCAGGAACCAGAAAGGTTCCAGGTATCGTGCTTTTTTTTAAGCCGGCGCTTTTAGCGCACGATCCACACTCAGGCGCCGGCAGCGAATCTCTACTGGGGGCGCCATGCAAAAAATCGGGCAGTGTCTCAGTTTGAAATAAGCGGAATGATCAGCACGAAGACGATTTCGATGATGGGGATCAAAGCATAGATGGCAAGAAAACCAACAATCCACATCCCGATTTTGACCAGCCATGACGGATGAGCCGTCGCCTTCCAAGCGAAATATGCGCTCGCGGTGCCCAAACACAATGCGACAATGCCAATGAGCGGAGACCGCGCCATCGGGATCATCAGATCATCAAAAACAAGGAAGGTCGCGCCGATGAAGATCAGCTGGGCCGTGAGCCCGAATAGAAACGCGCGTTTCACGCGGCCCTCCCGGTGCTGTCTTTTATCGGCATCAGGCGACGGCTTTCGTTTTGTACGGCCCGTGCTTGCCCAGCTTCGGTGCAACCGCATCCAACCAAGACACTACCAAAAATTGACATCGCGTCAAAAGACGTCTATAGGAAATTTGTCGATGTTTGTTTGAACGACTTTTGTTATCCGCGCGTCAAGCGCGCCTTTGACGAACTTCTCCCATCAAAAATCGAGACAAACGCTGTTGTGCATTCGCGCGACGGCGAACGAATATTTGCCAGGGAAAGGGTTCTTCATGACCACCGGTACAGTAAAATGGTTCAACGCCACCAAGGGTTTTGGTTTTATTCAGCCTGACGATGGCTCGGCAGACGTTTTCGTCCACATCTCGGCCGTCGAGCGCGCCGGCATGCGCGATATCGTCGAAGGCCAGAAGCTCGGCTACGAGATGGTCCGCGACAACAAGTCGGGCAAGATGTCGGCCGACCAGTTGAAGGCGGCCTGAATGCATGTCGCGCAAAACTGCGCAGCGGTTTTGCGATAACGTCATGCATGAACAATGACGGAATTCAGCCTCGCCGGTGACCACGGATGTACTGGCACCGGTGATTGGCGGAGGAGGGGTCAGGCAATGCCTGGCCTTTTTCGTTTCGGGCACGGATCGAAAGAGCATCGCCCGTCCGCCCGATATGCTAAGGTTTCCGTAATTTGAATCCGACGCCGTATTGCTTTGTGCCTGGTCTTGGCCGAAAGACCGGTCTGGCATGTTTCGGCATCACGCTCCGGACAGGAGAAAGACTTTGACCGCCACTTCGAACAAATCCCGCGATCAGGCTGAATCCATTTTCAGCAAGACTCGCACCCAGTCCATGTCGCTCAACCGCATCGTTTCCGAGCAGGATGCCGTCAGCCAGGCCCGCGAAGCCAAGACCGCGCGGCTGCGCGAACTGCGCCTGGAAAAGGAAGCCGAGGACATGGCTGCTGCCGCGGCCCTTGCCGGCGTGCCGAAGGGCGTTGGGCCGAAACGCGCGGGCAAACGCTGATGGCCACCAAGCGCGTGCCGCAAACCCCGATCGCCGCCGATGCGACCATCGCCGACATGGTCGAGGTCCTGGATAAGCCGGTTGAATATGTCCGGCGCGTGCTGGAGAAACTGGAGCGCTGCAAGCGCGCCCATGGCGATGCCCAGGTGCGGGTCGGCGTGCGCGGCCGCGCCGAGGCCCCGAACTATCTGATCGAATATGCGCGGGAAAATGCCAAGACCCGTGAGCGTGAGACCTATCAGGATGCCGCCTATAGCGGCAGCACGCATCGCGAGCTGGCGCCGCATCATATCGCGGAGGCCAGGAACTGGTCGCCGGAGGAAATGAACATCACGGCGGTCTCGGCGCTGATCGGCCGCCTGCGCAACCCGCGCGCGCCGGCATCGCGTTTTTCCGACGAGGATTGATATGGCCATCAAGTTTTCCGCCAAGGACCAGCCGGCAGCACCGGCTGCCGCCGCAAAGCCGGCCAAGCCGGCTGCCGCGCCGAAAGCAGGCGAAGCCACCGGGGCTGCGGTCGATTTGTTCGAAACGCCGGCCGAAGCGCCGTCACGCAAAACCAAGAAGAAGAAATAGCAGCCTTGCCGCGGCACGCCGATCCTGTCCGGCCAGGGCAGCTTGCCGCGGCGATCGCCACGGACTTTTCTTCCCTGCAGGAAGCTGCCACTCTCTTCGACTGCCAGAGCTGCGGTGCCTGCTGCTCCTATTCGGCCGAATGGCCGCGCTTTTCCACCGAGGATGACGCGCAGCTCGACCGCATTCCGCAAAAATATGTGTCCTCGAACGAAGCCGGCATGCGCTGCGACGGCGTGCGCTGTTCAGCCCTTTCCGGTGAGGTTGGCAAGCACACTGCTTGCGGCATCTACGAGCTGCGCCCGGATGTCTGCCGCGCCTGCATGCCCGGCGACGACGATTGCCTGATGGCACGCAAGGCGCACGGGCTGCCGACGTAGCGCCGTTTCCTCGCCAATCGCCACCGCTTGTGCGCCGACCTTCGGCCCGATAACTTGCTTGCCAGGCAGGTCGTGGAGGATCATCCCGTGAGCATCGAATTTCTGTTGACGTCGCTGATTGTCGTGGCTTCGCCCGGCACCGGCGTTCTCTACACGCTGAGCGCCGGCCTTTCGCGTGGCACCAGAGCCAGCATCATTGCCGCTTTCGGCTGCACGCTCGGCATCATCCCGCATATGGCGGCCGCCATCACCGGACTGGCGGCGTTGCTGCACACCAGCGCACTCGCTTTCGAGACGCTGAAATATCTGGGCGTCGCCTATTTGCTCTACATGGCGTGGAACACGCTGAAGGAGAGCGGCGGCTTGAACGTCGGGCAGGATGTCGCGCCGCGCTCGGCCGGCAAGGTGATCACCTCGGGCATCCTGATCAACATCCTCAACCCGAAACTGTCGATCTTCTTCTTCGCCTTCCTGCCGCAATTCGTCAGCACCACCGAGCCGCATGCGCTGTCGAAGATGCTGGAGCTTTCCAGCGTCTTCATGCTTTTGACCTTTGTCGTCTTCGTCGGCTACGGCATCTTCGCCGCCTCTATCCGCAGCCATGTCGTGTCGCGGCCGATGGTGATGACCTGGATGCGCCGCACCTTCGCCGGCGCCTTCGTCATGCTTGGCGCCAAGCTGGCGCTGACCGAGAGGTAGCGAGGAAAACAGTCCTCCCCATCAGGCTAGTCGATGATTTCAGCGGTGCCTTCCGCCTGCAAGCGCGCGAGCCCATCCTTCATCTGCTGCAGCCTTTCAGGTGGATGCCCTTGCCACTTCGTAACTTCGGCAATGATGCGCAGTGGCTCGCGGGAGCGATAGGACAGCGTCGGATTGCCGGGAAACTTCTTATCGGTCAGGTTGGGATCGTCCATGATCGGCCCGGTCGGCTCCACGACATAGATCCGTTCCGGCCCATTGCCGGCGGCGAGTTCGGCGCCCCAGATAGCGGCGTCCAGCGTACCCGCAAAATAGACCCAGGACAGCGGCTTGGCCTCGGCGAAGTTGGACTGGTGACCTACGACAATCAGGTCTCCGGGTTTCAGATCGGCCCGCGTCCCGTGAAAGAACGACTGTGAAAACAAGCTGGCGGAAGCTGACATAGGTTCGAGGCTCCTTTGATGCGAATCGAGGGCCGACTTCATGCCACAAGTATCCCGGCTTGACGCAATCCCCTCCCAGGGTGCACGATTATAGCAGGAAGGTGTGGCACGTTCCTTCTCCTGCAAATTTCAGCGTTGAGGCGAGTAGGGCGGTAGCCTGTTCGCCGATGCCAATCGGCAGGCGAGAGCAGCCTTGGGCTGCCATCTCCGGATGAAATCGCCCCGGGGAAGATCGGACGAAAGATTGCAGACCGCCGCCGCCCGATATGGACTTGGGCGTGGCGAAGGGCGGAAGGCCGGCGCTACCCCTTCACATAGCCCATCGCCTCGACAATCCGCCCTCCCGCAACCCGCATCAGGTTGACGCCGCGCAGCGACTTGCCGTCGGCCATGAAATAGCGCCAGCGGATCGTCGCCCGCTCGCCGGCGACGAAGGTTTCCTCCACCTCGAAACGCGTGCCCGGTTGGGTAGCGATCGCCGACCACAGCCCGATGCAGGCTTCGCGGCCTATGTGGCGCGCGCCATCCGGCGCCGGCACGGTGTTCTCGATCACGCAACCCTCAGCCACCAGCTCGGCGAGCGCCGACGGGTCGTGGCGCTGGAACACTTCGTTGTAGCGCCGCATGATCTCGGCGGTCCGGCTGGACAGCTCGTTCGCGGCCGCGTCCATGACAAGTTCCTGTGTCATCTCCATTCTCCTGGTTTCATTGGCCTTTGACGGCGTCGACGAGCGAGGCCCTGAGCGTGATGCGAGGCACGTCGGCAAGGGCGCGTGAGACGAGGCAGGCCGACTTGGCGGACTGCGCCAGACGCTCGAATTCATCTTCTGCGATGTCAGCGATCTTGGCCTCGGTTTCGAGTTCAATGCGTGTGATCGCCGGCCCCGCCTCGGTCGCGCCGAGGTGGACCTTGGCGATGGTGCGGATGTTCTGGGCGACGTGGCCGTCGCGGCCGAGGATGGCGGTCAGCGCCATCGAGAAGCAGCCGGCATGCGCGGCGGCGATCAGCTCTTCCGGGTTGGTGCCGGAGCCATTCTCGAAACGCGACGGAAACGAATAGGCGCCTTCGAAGACGCCGCTGCCGAGACGCAAGCGGCCCGAACCTTCCTTCAGCGTGCCTTGCCATTCGGCTGATGATTCACGGACTGTCACTGAACCTCTCCTCGTTTGTATGCAGACTGATCTACATATTATATAGACCGGTTGTCATATCCCTGGCAAGGCCTTATAATGCCGGCTCCTGACAGAGGCTGACATGGCGAAAGACACCCGGACCCGCATGCTCGAGGCGACTGGACTGCTGCTGAGGCAGCGGGGCTACCACGGCACCTCGCTCAACGACATATTGAGCGCCAGCGCAGCACCCCGTGGCTCGCTCTACTTCCATTTTCCGGGCGGCAAGGACCAGCTGGTCATCGAGGTGACGCGCGACAGCATCGCCAGGGTGACGGAGGGGCTCACAGAGGCGCTCGCCGCCGAGCGCGATCCGGCCGTGGCCGTTCATCATATCTACCAGTCGGTGGCGCGCATGCTGGAGGACAGCCAGTTCTCGCTCGGCTGTCCGATCGCGCCTGTCGTGCTGGATTCGCCGACGCCGGAGTTGGCGGAACTGTGCCGCACGGCCTTCGAGCAATGGATCGGCCTGCTGCGGGAGGCCTTCGTCAGGGCAGGGGTGCCGGAACGCCGCGCGCACGTCCTGGCGCTGCTTGTCGAATCCTCGCTGGAAGGGCTGATGGTGATCGCGCGCGCCACCCGCGACCGCGCCCCGGTGCTGGCGGTGGCCGACGAGGTTGCCGCCCTGATCGAAGGCGCCGTGCTTGCCGGCCAAGCGCGGCAACGCGCGGATGCGCCCGTGTAGGCCTGGCAGCTTCAAGCCTTAAATGCAGAAAGGGCGACCTCTCGGCCGCCCTTTCGTTTTTAGAGGTTGGTAGGGCTGGATTAGAAATCCATGCCGCCACTCAAGCCCGCTTGCGGGCTTGAGCAATGTTAGTTGATGGGCGTGCTTTATGGATTTCCTTAGAAATCCATGCCGCCCATGCCGCCCATGCCGCCGCCGCCCATGCCGCCAGGCATGCCGCCGCCAGCCGACTCCTTCTTCGGAGCCTCGGCGATCATGGCTTCGGTGGTGACCAAGAGGCCTGCAACCGAGGCCGCATCCTGGAGAGCCGTGCGCACGACCTTGACCGGATCGACGATACCCATGGCGATCATGTCGCCATATTCGCCGGTCTGGGCGTTGTAACCGTAGGTCGCGCCCTTGTTCTCAAGGATCTTGCCGGCAACGATCGAGGCTTCCGCACCGGCGTTGGCCGCGATCTGGCGGGCCGGAGCCTGCAGCGCGCGACGCACGATGTTGATGCCGGCGGTCTGGTCGGAATTGGCGCCGGTGGCCTTGATGTTCAGCGAAGCGCGCAGCAGGGCGACGCCGCCGCCGGGAACGATGCCTTCTTCGACGGCCGCGCGGGTCGCGTTGAGGGCGTCATCGACGCGGTCCTTCTTTTCCTTGACTTCGATCTCGGTCGCACCGCCGACGCGGATCACCGCAACGCCGCCCGCCAGCTTGGCGAGACGTTCCTGCAGCTTCTCCTTGTCGTAGTCCGAGGTGGTCTCCTCGATCTGCTGCTTGATCTGGGCGACGCGGCCCTGGATTTCGGCCTTCTTGCCGGCGCCGTCGACGATGGTGGTGTTCTCCTTGGAGATCGACACCTTCTTGGCGCGGCCGAGCATGTTGAGGCCGACATTCTCGAGCTTGATGCCGAGGTCTTCCGAGATGACCTGGCCACCGGTGAGGATGGCGATGTCTTCCAGCATGGCCTTGCGGCGATCGCCGAAGCCCGGCGCCTTGACGGCGGCGATCTTCAGGCCGCCACGCAGCTTGTTGACGACGAGCGTGGCCAGAGCCTCGCCTTCGACGTCTTCCGAGATGATGACCAGCGGCTTCGAGGTCTGCACGACAGCCTCGAGGATCGGCAGCATGGCCTGCAGGTTGGAGAGCTTCTTCTCGTGGAGAAGGATGTAGGCGTCTTCCAGATCGGCGACCATCTTGTCGGCGTTGGTGACGAAGTAGGGCGAGAGATAGCCGCGGTCGAACTGCATGCCTTCGACGACTTCGAGTTCGGTCTCCGCGGTCTTGGCTTCCTCGACCGTGATGACGCCCTCATTGCCGACCTTCTGCATCGCTTCGGCGATCATCGAGCCGACCGAGGCATCGCCGTTGCCGGCGATCGTGCCGACCTGGGCAACCTCTTCCGAGGTCTTGATCTTCTTGGCGTTCTTGATCAGCGTCGCGACGACGTCGCTGACGGCGAGGTCGATGCCGCGCTTCAGGTCCATCGGGTTCATGCCGGCGGCAACCGCCTTGTGGCCTTCCTGGACGATCGACTGCGCCAGAACGGTCGCGGTCGTGGTGCCGTCGCCGGCGATGTCATTGGTCTTCGAAGCAACTTCGCGGACCATCTGCGCGCCCATGTTCTCGAACTTGTCCTCAAGCTCGATTTCCTTGGCGACGGTGACGCCGTCCTTGGTGATGCGCGGAGCGCCGAACGACTTGTCGATGACGACGTTGCGGCCCTTGGGGCCGAGCGTGACCTTCACCGCGTCGGCGAGGATGTTGACGCCGCGCAGCATGCGCTCACGGGCGTCGCGGGAGAATTTTACGTCTTTGGCAGCCATGTTTAGCTCCTGGCAGGGGCTTGGATTAAGCCCGAAGATTCAAGTTGAACGTGAGGCCGATATTCAGCCGATGATGCCCATGATGTCGGATTCCTTCATGATCAGAAGGTCTTCGCCATTGAGCTTGACTTCGGTGCCCGACCACTTGCCGAACAGGATGCGGTCGCCGGCCTTGACGTCCAGGGGGACGAGCTTGCCGGCTTCGTCGCGGGCACCGGAGCCGACGGCGATGATCTCGCCTTCCTGCGGCTTTTCCTTCGCCGTATCCGGGATGATGATCCCGCCGGCGGTCTTGGATTCGGATTCGACCCGGCGTACGACCACGCGGTCATGAAGCGGGCGGAACTTCGACTTTGCCATTTTTTCTTCCTCGAATGAGACTGGTGAGACAGTTCCTCCATCCGGCGATGCCGGATATGAGTTAGCACTCACCAAAGGCGAGTGCTAACGTGGCGCTGAAATAGGCTGGCGGCATGCGAGAGTCAAGGCGCTCGTGAGCCGATCGGCACCGAAGATGATCCTATTTGTGCTCTGTCGATTGCTTCGGCGATCCAAGCACCAGAAGCGGGCACCGTTCCGCCAGCGGGTAGGAGCCGCTCGGCACGACGCGGACGTCGCCGAACCAGACATTCGCCTCATCGACCAGCATGGCCAGCTTTGCGAAACTGTAGCTCGTGTCGGAACCCGCATAGACGTCGATTGTGTTGATCGACGCGATGCTCCATCCCGTCCGTGCGGCAAGTGCCTCGCGATCGGGGAACAGGCGGTCGAACGTGTCACGGATCGTCCGTACCTCGATTGCGCAGTCGCAGCCGCCGGTCGTGCACGCCATCGCGATCCGCCATTTGAGCGCGTGGAAATTCTCGATGTCGCCAGCCAGGACCTGGGCTTCGATGCCCGGCAAGTCCTCGGTCGTTTCCGGGCTGGCGAAAACGCGGATCGCTGCGCGCCTGCCGGGCTTCAGCACCCTTGCGATTTCGCCAAGCAGCGTATCGCGGGCCATCTTCGAATCGACGGCCGACAGGCAGCCGTCGCCGATGACCGCATCGGCACTTGCGCCGCCAACGGGCAGGTCCAGCCAATTGCCGGCCACCGCCCTGCGCGAGGCATCGTCGCCGGCCCATACGCCGGAAATCATGGCCGCCGACTGATCGACCGCCAGCATCGATCTGCCCAGCACGGCCAGTTCGGGCGTCACTCCCAGGAGGAGAACGTCGGCGTCGGCCAGATCAAGCTCGCGCTCGAATATTGCAACCGTTTCCGGGGTCGGCCGAAGCGGCGCGTCCAGAAGCATCCAATGACGATGATAATTGTCCCAATGATTTGTCATTCAAGTCGATTGCAAACCGAGAATTCTGGCTTTGGTATTAGCCATCGCTTAATGGAAATCGGTAGGCAAGCGAAAAGGGCGGCTGTGGCGCGTATCGTCGTGATAACTCATGAACATGACAGGTTCCAGAGCGGTCGCGACATCCTGCTGCGCAGGGACAGTCCGTACATGCTTTTCGATGTTCTGAGGGCGCTGAAAAGGCGTGGCCACTCGATCCGGATCGAGCAAGGTCTGTCGAAGACATCCAGCGCCGACATTGCCGTTCTGCATGTCGATGCGACGATAACGCCCGCGGACTATCTCGACTATGCCCGCAGTTTTCCATTCTGCCTCAATGTCGCGACGGCCGACATATCCAAGCGACGGGTCAGCGGAGCGTTGGTGAACGAGGGAGACGCCTGGCAAGGCCCGGTCATCGTCAAAAGCAATCTCAACAATCAGGGCATTCCTGAGAGGCTTCTCAATCGGCGAGCGCAGCGCGCAAGCAAGCCGCTACCTTTTCCGGAGGTGCCGACACTGCAGCCTTATGAGGTCTATGATTCCCTAGGCGATGTTCCCGATGGCGTCTTCGAGCGCGACGATCTGGTCGTGGACAAGTTCATTCCGGAAAAGGAGCCTGATGGTTTTGCGGCGCGGTTCTGGGTGTTTTGCGGAGAGAGCGAACGCTGCACCCGCTACGTCTCGCCGAATGCCCTGGTCAAGGCGTCCGAAACGATCCGCCGCGAGCCGGTGCCTGTTCCCCAGGAAATGCGTGCGCTGCGATACGAACTTGGCTTCGACTAGGGCAAGTTCGATTTCGTCATGCATGAGGGCAGGGCCGTGCTGCTGGATGCCAACAAGACCCCTGGCCGGCCCAAAAACCTCGTGAAGATGTTCGCGGCCGGCGCCGCTCATCTGGCCGATGGTTTCGAGGGGCTGATCCGGCAATTAAGATAATCGTCCACATCGCGATGTTCTGGCCCTGTCTCCAGATACTTGACTAAGTCAAATAATTGATTGATCCTTTGCGGACAGGAGAATCCCATGACGATTCATCATCACTCCGGCAACGAACGGATCGACGCGGTGCGGGCCTTCAACCGTTTCTACACCCGCCAGATCGGGCTGCTCGACGAAGGGTGGCTGAAAAGCGCTTTCTCGCTGACCGAGGCACGGGTGCTTTATGAGCTGGCGCATCGCGATGGCCTGACCGCCTCCGATCTTGCGCGCGATCTCGGCCTCGACCCCGGCTATCTCAGCCGGCTGCTGAAGAAGTTCGAGGAGCGCGGCCTGGTCGAGCGCGCCGCGATAGAAGCCGATGCGCGGCGTTCGTCGATCGCGTTGACGCCGGCCGGGCGGCGGGCCTTCGCGCCGTTGAACCGGGATTCGCACGATCAGGTCGCGGCTTTGCTCGATCGGTTGGCGGCATCGGATCAGGACAGGCTGGTCAAGGCCATGCAGACGGTACAGCGCCTGCTGGGCGGCGACAGTGCCGAGCCGAAGGTGCCCTATCTGCTGCGGCCCTTGCAGGTCGGTGATGTTGGCTGGATCGTGCGTCGCCAGGGCCTCATTTACGCACAGGATTATGGCTGGGACAAAACCTATGAGGCGCTGGTCGCCGAGATCCTCGGCGCTTTCGTGAAATCCTTCGATCCGAAATGGGAGCGCAGCTGGATCGCCGAACGGGAAGGCGAGCTGGTCGGCTCGGTCTTTCTTGTGCGCAAGTCGGATGAGGTGGCGAAGCTGCGCCTGCTCTATGTCGAACCTTCGGCGCGCGGCCTCGGCATCGGCAAGCGGCTGGTCGAGGAATGCATCGGCTTTGCCCGTGCGAAAGGCTACAGAACGCTGACCTTGTGGACCAACGACATTCTCGTCTCGGCGCGCCGCATCTATGAGGCGGCGGGCTTCAAGCTTGCCGAGGAGGAACGCCACCATTCCTTTGGCAAGGATCTGGTCGGCCAGAACTGGAACCTGGAGCTATAGCGGGCTTCCCGCGGTCGGCGCCTGCCGCGGCTTACCTCTCATCGAGGAAAATCGAAACGAGAACGTTTGGCTCATGCGCCGCACGACCTTTCTCGCTGCCGCGCTTGCGACCGCGATCCTGGTCTCGGTCGCCGGCGTCATCGGCTTTGTCGGCCTGATGATCCCGCATCTGTGCCGGCCATTGGCAGGTCCGTTGCATCTGCGTCTGATCGCAAGCTCGGCGCTGTTCGGGGCGGTGCTGCTTTTGGCCAGCGACCTCCTCGCACGCACGCTGCTGCCGCCGCAGGAACTGCCGATCGGCATCATCACCAGCTCGCTCGGCGCCTTCTTCGTCGTCACCATGCTGATCCGCAACCGCCTTTGAATTTGCACTGGGACTGGCCAGAGGAACTTCACTTAGACCAAGCGCTCTGCCGTTCATTATTCGCTAACCAGGATCGCATCGCACGGCTGTCATGCAGATTTGCCGGCTTCTGGCACAATGCGGCGCCTTGAATGGTAAGCACGCTTATTATATATACCGCTCATGGTTTCCGACGGCATCGACAGATTGGGCTTTTTGATCCACGACGTGCAGCGCCTGATGCGCAAGCTCTTCGAGACGCGCGCCAGTAGGCTTGGCCTTTCCTCGGCGCAATGGCGGCTTATGGTCCGTGTTGCCAAGGAAGAAGGCATTACCCAGGCGCGGCTTGCCGAGCTTCTCGAAATTGAGCCGATCAGCGTATCGCGTCTGGTCGACCGCATGGAAGAGGGCGGCTGGATCGAGCGTCGTTCCGACGCCGCCGACCGCCGCGTCCGCATGATCTTTCCGACTGCCAAGGCGAGCGAAGCCTATGCCGAGGTCAAGAGCCTCGCCGGCGAGGTCTATGAAGTATCGCTGACCGGCGTGTCGCCGGAAGATCGCCGCGTCCTGATCAAGGCGTTGGAAGTGATGGTCGAGAACCTGACGGACGCCGAGGCGTCCTGCGGAAAAATCAAGAGTGCGGAAGGCGCAGCAGCATGAACGCGGTAGCCAAGATAGACGAGAATGTGGCTGAGCTGGAGATGGAAGCTCCCGCACAGCCGGCGGCAACCCCCGTGGCGGTCGCTCCAGAGGTAGCACCGGCGCCGGTGGCGCCGAAGAAGAAGCGCCGCCCTGGCCGTTTCCTGCTGATGGTCGCGCTGCCCGTAGCCCTTGTCGCCGGCGGTGCTTACGTCTGGGTGACCGGCGGCCGCTACCAGGAGACCGAGAACGCCAACCTCCAGCAGGCCAAGGTGTCGATCGCCTCGGATGCGGCGGGCCGCATCGTTCAGGTCGATATCGCCGACAACCAGTCTGTCAAGCAGGGCGATGTGCTGTTCGCCATCGATCCCGAGCCCTACCGGATTGCGCTGGCCCAGGCCGACGCGGCGGTGGCCGCGGCCCGCCTCAACGTCGAGCAACTGCGCGCGGCCTATAGCCAGGCGGTGGCGCAGGAGAAATCCGACGCCAGCGAGGTCGGCTATGCGCAGTCGCAGTACGACCGCGCCGCCGACCTCTCCCGCAAGGGCATCAACGCCAAGTCTTCGCTGGATGAGGCCAGCAACGATCTCGACAAGGCCAAGCAGCAACTGGCTGTGGCCCAGCAGGGCATTATCAGCGCCAAGGCGGCCCTTGGCGGCAATCCCGATATCGAGACCGACAAGCATCCGACCGTGATGGCGGCACTCGCCGCGCGCGACAAGGCTGCCTACGATCTGGCGCAGACCACGGTCAAGGCGCCTGCCGACGGTGTCATCAGCCAGGCCTCGTCGTTCAAGGTCGGCCAGTATGTCGGCTCGGGCACGCCGCTGTTTTCGCTGGTCGAAACCGGCGATACCTGGATCGACGCCAATTTCAAGGAAACCCAGCTCACCCACATGAAGCCCGGCCAGAAGGCCGAGATCGTTGTCGACACCTATCCGGGCCGGACTTTCGAAGCCACGGTCAAGGCGATCGGCGCCGGCACGGGTGCCGAGTTTTCGCTGCTGCCCGCCCAGAACGCCACCGGCAACTGGGTCAAGGTCACCCAGCGCATTCCGGTGCGCCTGCAACTGACGGATGCCGATGCCAAGATGGCGCTGCGCACCGGCATGAGCGCGACCGTAACCGTCGATACCGGCGTCGCGCGCGGTTTTCCCAAGATCTTCGGCCACGCCACGGCGGGCGAGCACTAAACAGCGGTACTCGTCATTTTGGCGAGGTGAATGACAGGATTGGTCCGATGGGAGGTTGGCGAAGGGTTGAGGGTGTGGACCGGGCCGCGTTGCGGGCTGGCCAAAACCCGGACAACCCGACGCGGGCCTTTTCGGTCCTCAGGTTTCCGGGCGGCGGGCATCCGCTCAATCGAGACGCTCGGTCGATGTAACCCCCACATCGATAGATCGCGTCCCACCGCGATGAGGGTCTCTCCACACGGAAGGCCTCGCCGTCCGGAAACCTGGCGCATCGGCCCGAAAATCGGAATCGATTTTCGGAAAGCACGATGCGCGAACTCGAAGTACGAGAGCGTACTTTGTGCGTCCAAATGGACGCACGTCGCTCTTGTGTACACGTTTTTGTTACCTGTCGGAAGTTCCGCATCACATGAGCACGCCAGAATCCTTTCGCGAAGTACCGCACCGCGGCCTGATCACCGTTGCGCTCATGCTGGCGACGATCATGCAGGCGCTCGACACCACGATCGCCAACGTCGCGCTGCCGACCATGACCGGCGACCTTGGCGCCTCTCCCGACAACATCAACTGGGTGCTGACCTCCTACATCGTTGCCGCCGCCATCATGACGCCGGTGACTGGCTGGCTGGCGGACCGCTTCGGCCGCAAGGAACTGTTCCTGACGTCGGTGGTCGGCTTCACCATCTTCTCGATGCTGTGCGGCATCGCCTGGAGCCTGGAGACCATGGTCTTCTTCCGGCTCATGCAAGGCGTCTTCGGCGCGGCCATCGTGCCGCTGTCGCAGACCTTCCTGCTCGACATCAACCCGAAGGAGCGCCACGGCCAGGCCATGGCCATCTGGGGCGCCGGCATCATGCTGGGGCCGATCCTGGGCCCGACGCTTGGTGGCTGGCTGACCGAGAATTTCAACTGGCGCTGGGTGTTCTTCATCAACTTGCCGGTCGGCATCCTCGCCTTCCTTGGCATGGCCGCCTACTTGCCGGCCGTTGCAAGGCGGATACGCAGCTTCGATTTCTTCGGCTTCGCCATGCTATCGCTCGGCGTCGGCGCGCTGCAGCTGATGCTGGATCGCGGCGGCGAGGTCGACTGGTTTTCCTCGGTCGAGATCTGGATCGAGCTCGGTCTTTCGCTGACCGGCTTCTGGGTGTTCATCATTCACACGATGACGGCTGAACATCCCTTCATCGATCCCAAGATATTCCTCGACCGCAATTTCGTGACCGGGTTGGCGTTCATCTTCGTCATGGGCGTGCTCATCCTGGCGAGCATGTCGCTGCTGCCGCCAATGCTGGCGACCATCTTCGGCTACCCGACCATGACCATCGGTGTCGTCATAGGTCCCCGCGGCATCGGCACCATGATTGCGATGCTCCTGGTCGGCCGCATCATGCACAGGATCGATGCCAGGATCCTCGTCGTCATCGGCTTCCTTTTGACCGCGCAGTCGCTCTACACCATGTCCAGCTTCACGCCGCAGATGGACAACTGGCTGATCCTCTCCTCCGGCGTCATCCAGGGCCTGGGCATGGGCATGGTGTTCGTGCCGCTGTCGACCGTGGCTTTCGCCACGCTCGATGCGCGCTACCGCACCGATGCCACATCGCTATTCAGCCTGGTGCGCAATCTCGGCTCGTCGATCGGTGTCTCGGTCGTGACGGTTCTCCTGGTGCGCAACACCCAGGTCAACCACAGCGAGCTTTCGACCTTCATCAACCCGTTCAACCCGAACCTGTGGGCAATCTCGCCAGCGGCGGCAGGCGGCGATCCGACGGCGCTTTCCCAGATGGACAGAATGGTCAATATCCAGGCGATGATGATCTCTTACGTCAACGACTTCAAGCTGCTGATGATGATGACGTTGCTTGCCGTCCCGTTTGTTTTCCTGCTGCGCAAGCCAAAGGCTGGTCCGGCCGCCGGTGGCGCACCCGCCGCGCATATGGACTGACGTCTGGCACCGGCTGGACACCGGTCGTACCCTCGGTACGGCAGGGTTGATGATCTTCCGCGGCAAGCCGGCGTCAGATGTCATGACTTCGAGTAAGTTGGTTCACCTGCCATTAGTATATCCCGACCACTATGCAGTTGCTTTTCGTTGCGAGCGGACCGGCGTTGCTTGTTCGAGCCGCCAGATCGGGGGAACGCTGTTTGGCCACGAAATCATCCAGGCAAGTTTCCGAGGCGCCGGAGTCGGCCAATCTTGCCGCGCTGGCAAAGCTGGCGACCATTTCGAACGAAACCCTCGAACGCGATCTCAGGGCCACGATCGCGGCGCTGGAAGGACAGGCGCTGCGATTTGAGACGGCGATCGACAACATCTCGCACGGGATCTGCTTTTTCGACGTCGATGAACGGCTGATCCTGTGCAACCGCCCCTATGCGGAAATCTACCGCATAGCGCCTGAGAAACTGCAGCCGGGTTTGACGTTGGCCGACATAGTCGAGCTCCGCGTCGCCGCCGGAACATCCGCGATGGCCACAGACGCCTATCTCGCTTTGGCCCGGTCGGTCAATTCGGCGAGCCATTCAAGGATCTGGAGCAACGACCTCGCCGACGGTCGGACAATTCAGATCTGTCATCAGCCCATGGCCGACGGCAGCTGGGTGGCCACGCATGAGGATATCACGGCGCTTATTGCCAACCGCCAGATCGTCGACGAGCTCATCTCGCTGCAAACGTTGATCGACTGGGTGCCGGATTATCTCTGGGTCAAGGACACGGAAAGCCGCTTCGTCGTGGTCAACAAAGCTCTTGCCGCCGACAGCGGCCGCGAAAAGACCAGCGACATAATCGGCTTGACCGACTTTGATCTCCATAGCCCGGATCTTGCGCGGACGTTTCGTGCCATCGAGCAGAACGTCCTGCGCAGCGGACGACCGATGATCAATGAGGAAGAGTTTGTTGTCGACGCGACGGGTGCCGGCAAGTGGCTTTCATCGACGAAAGTGCCATTACGCAATGCCCAAAACGAGATATTCGGCCTTGTTGGCATCGCCCATGACATCACCGCCCGCAAGCAAGCCGACGTTCTTCGAGACGGGCAGGCGCGAATCCTGGAAATGATCGCCATGAGCGCTCCGCTCGAAGATGTGCTCACGCGCCTGATGCACCTCGTCGAGTCGCAGTTGAAGGGAATATTCGGCTCGGTCCTGCTGCTCGACAAGGACGGCGTCCACTTGCGGCACGGCGCTGCGCCGAATTTGGCGAAAGACTACACCAGCGCCATCGACGGGGTCGCCATCGGCCCCAAGACCGGGTCGTGCGGAACTGCCGTCTACCGCCGCGAGCCGGTCATTGTCACCGACATCATGCAGGATCCGCTTTGGGAAGACTATCGTGAGCTGGCAAGCCCCTACGGCTATCGTTCGTGCTGGTCGACCCCGATCCTTTCACACCAGGGCGCGGTGCTGGGCGTCTTTGCCATGTATTCGATGACGGTGCGTGCACCGGTCGAGGCCGAGACCCGGCTCATCGATTTCACGACGCGTATTGCCGGGATCGCCATCGAGCGCAAGCTGGCCGAGGACCAGATACACTTCATGGCCAACCACGATGTGCTGACCGGGCTTCCCAATCGCGCCTTGCTGGAAGACCGGCTTTCGCAAGCGGTCCTCTATGCGCAGCGATACGATCGCTGGGTGACGGTGGTGTTCATCGATCTGGACAATTTCAAGCTCGTCAACGACACGCTCGGCCACAATGCCGGAGACGAACTCCTGAAGATTGTAGCCGGCCGCATGGTCGAATGCGTCAAGGCCACCGACACCGTCGTGCGGCTTGGCGGGGACGAATTCGTCATTGTTCTGTTCGACCAGCCGGCGAATGCCGATCTCATCTCCGAGAGCTTGCAAAAGATCCGGGCGGCGATTGCGGAGCCGGTTCACCTCGGCGAGCATCGGCTGAGGGCGACAGCCAGCATCGGCATTGCGAACTATCCCAAGGATGGTACGGACCCTGATGTGCTGCTGGCCAATGCCGACGCAGCCATGTATCGCGCGAAGGAGTTCGGCCGGGACAATTTCCAATTCTACGCGCCCGAATTCAACACCAGGGCGCAAGAGAGATTCGTGCTCCAGGAGGAATTGCGAAACGGGCTTGCCCGTTCCGAGTTCACGCTGCTCTATCAACCGCAGGTCGATCTTCGATCGGGGCAGGTCTTCGCGGTCGAAGCGTTGATCCGCTGGAAACACCCGACGCGGGGCATGGTGGCGCCTGGCGCCTTCATTCCGACGGCCGAGGAGACAGGGTTGATCGTGCCGATCGGCGACTGGGTTCTGCACGAAGCCTGCCGGCAGAACAAGGCGTGGCAGGACGCAGGCCTGCCGCCCATGACCGTCTGCGTGAATGTGTCGGCACGGCAATTCAGGGAAAAGAACCTGATCGGCCGTGTCGTTGATGCGCTCAGGGCCAGCGGTCTAGAGGCCAGATATCTCGAGTTGGAGGTGACCGAAAGCCTTATCATGCAGGACATCGACGTGGCGGTCGCCGCGATGAACGCACTGCAAAACCTCGGCGTTCAAATATCCATCGACGATTTCGGAACGGGCTATTCAAGCCTGAGTGCGCTCAAAACCTTTCCCGTTGCGCGGCTGAAGATCGACAAGTCCTTCATCAACGATCTCGCCACCGACGAGAATGATCAGGCTGTAGCCAGCGCCGTGATTTCGTTGGGTCAAAAGCTCAATCTGAGGGTCATTGCCGAGGGCGTTGAAACAGACCATCAGGTGGCCTTCCTGCGCGAGAACAACTGCGATGAAATGCAGGGCTATCATTTCAGCAAGCCGATCTCGGCGCAGGACATCGAAAAATTGCTCGGCGGCCGCAAGAACTAGCGGCAGGTGGCGGAACGTACTATGCCCCCAGTACCAGGCACCAATAGCGGATCGCGCTGTCGCGCCCGTCGCGCACATAGGCGAGGCCGAAGCGGCTGAAATCCGGATCGAGCATGTTGCGGCGGTGGCCGGCCGAATGCATCCAGATGTCGAATACTTTTTGCTGGTCGAAACGGCCTTCGGCGATGTTCTCGGCCGCGGCGCCCCGTACGCCGTTGTCCTTCATGCGCGAGGCGAAATCCTTGCCCCAGCCCGTGGTGTGGCTCATGCGCGCCCGTGACGCCATGTAGCCGGCCTGCTGGAGAGCCGCCTGTTCGAGTTGCGCATCCGGCGCGAGCGGTCCGAGCCCGGCGGCAGCGCGGATTCCGGCCAATATCGCCGTGGCCGAGGACGACACACCTGCGCCTTCGCCGACCGGCACCGAGACGGTGCTGCAGGCGGCGATGCCGGCGAGCGCGGCAAGGCCGGCGCCCGTCAGCAGCGTGCGCCGGTTCAAGTTTGCTTGTTGATTCTCGATTTTCGCAAAGGTCATGCCCGCCTGACATAGTCGCGATCATGGCTTTTGCCGGGCAGGGCGGCGAAAATGTCAGTCGAACCGATGGTTCTAGGCGGCTGTATCGAGATTTGCTTCCGAGGTCGGAGGACGGTTGATCCGATCGTCTTCTGTATGTTCCCACCAGGCGCCCAAGGCATCGATCAGCGGCACAAGCTTGCGGCCGGGCCCCGTGAGGTCGTAGTCGACGCGTAGCGGATAGCCCGGATGCGCCGTCCGCCGCACAATCCCAGCTTCCTCAAGTTTGCGCAGCTCCAGCGCCAGAATGCGGTGCGACACGGTCGGGTTGTCGCGTCTGAGTTCGCTGAACCGCTTGGTCCCGTCCTTCAGATAGTAGAGCAGCAGGGTCGGCCAGCGCCCGCTGAGCACACGCATGGTCTCTTCGATCGGGCAGCGCGAGACGACATCTTTCATGGGGACCTGTAGCGGGCTTGGTTACAGAATAGTGCGTAATTTACATGGGGCGACCAGCGTTTAGGGTCAAGTTTCGCTGCGCGGCGTGACCCCTAGATCATGGAAGAGAAAAAATGGAACCTATCCTCCTTTATGGCTTCCCGGCTGGAAGTTCGATGGGGCTTGTCGCTGCCTTCGAACGCGTCGGACAACCTTACCGCCTGTGTCGCGTCGACATGCTCACCGAGATGAAGAACGATGCCTATGCCAGCATCAACGGCCGGCAGGAAACGCCGGTTTTGATCACTGACAGGGGCAGGGTGCTCACCGAGACCATGGCGATTGCCGCATGGCTCGAAGCCCGCGACGGTGAGCGTCGCATCAGCTTCGACCCTAGCTCGCCGGAAGCCGACCGGATGCACCAGTTGATGGCCTTCGTGAACACCGGTTTCACTGCTGCCTTCAGTCCGCTCTGGGTGGCATTTGAAATGGTGGCGGACGAACCAGCGCTGAAGGCGACGTTGCGCGACTTCGGCCGCAAGGCCATCACCGAGCGCCACGACAAGCTCGAGGCCATGATTGCCGATACCGGCTTTCTGGCCGGCGACCGGCTGACACTGGCAGATACTACGTTGATTGGCGTGGCACGTTGGGCGGAATTCCATCAGGCGGTCGACGCAGCCGCCTATCCAAAGCTGGCTGGACTGCGCCGCCGCATCGAAGCTGATCCGGCCGTACTTTACGCACAAGCTATCGAGGACGGTGAAAACCCCGCTGGTTCAGGCGCCTGCCTCGGCCACGTCGCGCTGGCCGAGGTGATCGATCGCTTCGCTGCCTAGCTTTTGTCATGCATCTCAGCCGCGCGGCGCCAAGGTGTGGTGCGCCGCGCGGAACTGCTCGATGGCGGCGCAGGAAATCTATAACCGGATTTACCATCGCGACCATCGACTTGGCGACAACCACGCCTAAATCGACTATCATGGTGCTTGTATGAGAAGTGGCAGCTACGGGCGGCCATCCAGGCGGTGACCGCCCCGACACACGGGAGGAAGGTTATGGCCGGCTTTCATGTCATGGCGGACGCGCGTGGAATGCACGTGCAGCCCACGGTGCGCCGCATCACCAGCGCGGACCTCTGGGATGCGCTGCGGCTCGGCGCCGACGATTTCTGGGCCAAGCCCTCGCACTACGTGTTCCTGTGCCTGATCTACCCGATCGTCGGCCTGATCCTGACGCGGTGGACTTCCGGTGCCAACGCCATCCAACTCATCTATCCCTTGATGTCGGGCTTTGCCCTGGTCGGTCCGTTTGCCGCTATCGGCCTCTACGAGATCAGCCGTCGGCGCGAGCTCGGCATGAACACCGACTGGCGGCATGCGCTGGATGTGCGCCGCTCGCCGGCACTGCCGGCGATCGCGGCGATCGGCGTCATGCTGCTCGCTTTGTTCCTGCTGTGGCTGTACACGGCCCAGGCGATCTATACCGGCCTGTTCGGCGACCAGCCGCCGGCCTCGATCGGCGCCTTCATCCGCGAGGTTCTGACGACCAGCAAGGGCTGGACGCTGATCCTTGCCGGCAATGCGGCCGGCTTCGTCTTTGCGGTGGTTGTGCTGGCAACGACTGTCATTGCCTTTCCGCTGCTGCTCGACCGCGATGTCGGCGCCGTCTCGGCCATCGAGACTTCGGCGCGCGCGGTGATCGCAAACCCGCTGCAGATGGCGCTGTGGGGCTTGATCGTCGCGGTGCTGCTGGTCATCGGCTCGATCCCGCTGTTTGCCGGGCTCGCCGTGGTCATGCCTATCCTCGGCCACGCGACCTGGCACCTTTATCGCAGGGTGGTCGAACCGGAGCGGGCGCAACAGATAAGGCGGCCGATGTAGACTACAGCGCCGCGCGTCCGTTGGACGCGCAAAGGACGCTGTAGCACTCAGCCGACGATGCGCAGGTTGGACAATTCATTGGCGATTTCCTTGAAATTGTCCGACAGCGTTGCTCCGGTCGCGTTCCAGAACAGCTTGGCTGGCTTGGTCGGGTCGGTCGCATCCTTGCGGAAACGCGAGTCCGAGGAACATTTCTTCAGCGCGTCGAGCGCATTCTTGTCGTCGGTTGCCGACAGGTCGAGCGCCACGGTCATGACGAGAATGTTCGAATTCTTCGCATTGGTGCAAAGGGTCTGCATCTGCTCGTCGAGTGCGGCGTTGTAATTGCCGCTGGTATAGGTGGTCTTGCCTACATTGTAGCTTGTGTTCATGAACAGCCGGGTCACGCTTCCCGACCCCGGATATGTCACGCCGGTGTAGCCGTAAGCAGCGTAGGTCGACCTGTTGTTGGCATAGTTGCTGTCGCTGACGGCGCTGTAGGTGTTGGCGCCGTCGGTCAAGACGATGACCACCTTGTCGTTGCCTCTTTCGCTGTTGGGCCGCCCTTGCGTGAACGGTTCGTTGCTTGACACGGTCCGCCAGCCCCAGGCCAGGCCCTCGGGCACATTGGTGTTGCCGTTCGGCGCCATGGCGTCGATGGCGTCCTCGATCTCCAGTTTCCCCGCGTCCTGGCTGACGTCCTTCAACGGTGTGATCGGGTTGGTCGTGCAGGAAGAATTCGGGCCATCGCCCGCGTTCGCCGATTTTGAGCCGTAAGGCTTGACCAGGAAATACTTGCGCATATCCGACTGCCGTTGCGCGGCGGTCGGATCGGCGGTGTAGGGCCAGTCGGCCCACCAGTTGTTGCCGTAATTATAGGAAAGGGGGATGACATCATCGACACCATCACGGTTGAAATCGCGCCAAAGCGTGCCGGCTTCGTCGGGTGCGAACATCGGCACGAATAGCGTGGCCGGCGTGGCGGTATCCGGCGTCGTGTCGTCGTCATTATACGGGTACGGCCTCGCTTCCACGCAGCCCTGCCAGCTCGCATAGCGGCTGTTGGTGTAGATGTATTCCGGGGTCCAATGGCCGTCGTCACAGGTGCCGTTTCTCTTGTATTTGTCGCAGACAAATTGCCTCGAATTCGGCACCTCTTCGCGGCCGGACTCGACCGTTATGTCGGCGTATAGGCTGAAGCGGGTCAGCGGCTGGTTCTCGGTGTCGCCCCAGCCGGTGCCGCGCTTGTACCAGGCACCATCGATCTTCTCCGCGTATTTGGCTGGATCGTTGGCCGCGCTCATCGTCGTCCAGTCGAAATCCTCATGCTGGATCGGGGAGGTGCCGTACTGATCCATCCAGCTGTCTTGGTCATGCGTGGGGCCGACATTGACCGACGCCGCGAATGGCACGAGAGAGAACTGCACCGGTTTGCTGATCTGCTTCATCTGCTGCGCCTGCAGCGCCAGCGTATCGACAAGCTGCTTGGAGGCTGCCTTCAGCAGATCTATCCGCTTCTGGCCAGTGCCGGAGCCCAGATTGCTCATCGAGCCGGAATTGTCGAGCACGAGGGCAACTTCCAGCGTGTTCTTGAGGCGGATATCCGAGCACGCCGTATAGGTCGTGTCCTTGGCGGTCCCGCCGATCAGCATGGCGGAGGTCGGCAGGAAATAGGGGTGATATGTCAGAACGCTGCAAAGCTTCAGCGTGCCGCCGCCGGCATTGTTGTTGGGCAAGGTGACGGTAAGCACCGTATCCGCCGGATCGACATAGGCGAGATTGGCTTCAAAGAAATTCTTGGCATAGGCCTTGACATCGCTGTCGCTGGCGCCGGAGACGATCTGTTGAGCGGTGGCGATGCCCGCGGCGTCCAGGGCGTTGAGCGCGTCCTGCTTCTGGCGAAGCAGTTGCGAATAGTCGATGCTGAGTGCCAGCCCACCCATCAGCGGCACCATGGTGATGACCGTCATCAACGCGTAGTTGCCGCGCCGATCCCGCCAGAATTTGCCCAACATGCCCTTGATTGCCCCAGCAAGCCCCATTTATTGCGGAACAGTGCCATCGATCCATAAATTTCAGATTGCTAAAATATATCCAAGACGAGCTCACCTTTTCAAAGTCGGTTAACTATTTTCCCGATCCGGCGCTTGGCCATTCCTGGTCCGGCGCGGGCGACACGGTGGCTTTTGAATGGACGGGAGCGTTCATCTCGATGCCAGCCGCCATTGGCGAAAGCTGGTGACAGGGCCGAGAGCTTCAGCTAATCCAGACCCGGCTGCGGCGGACCGTCGGTTGCGGCTCCTGCAAACATCATGACCTGGGAAAGTGATATGGCGCATTCGCCCGAGATCATCGGCTCGCTCGCGGATTTGTCGGGAGCCTACGCGGCTATCCTTTGCGATGTCTGGGGCGTGGTCCACAATGGCGAATGGCATTTCCCCGCCGCGGCCGAGGCGCTGGCCACCGCGCGTGCGATGGAAATACCCGTGGTACTCATCACCAACTCGCCGCGCCGCAGCGCCGACGTGGTGACCCAGATGAACGCGATCGGCGTTCCGGCCACCGCCTACGACCGCGTCGTCACCTCCGGCGACGTGACCCGTGACCTGATCATGGAGGGCCCGCGAAAGATCTTCCATATCGGCGCCGACCGCGATTTCACGCTCTATGACGGTCTCGACGTCGATCTGGTCGAGGAGTTCGAGGCCTCCGGCGTGGTCTGCACCGGCCTGTTCGACGACGAGGTGGAAAGGCCGGAAGACTACGCCGATCTCCTGCGGCGGCTACGCGCCAGGAACCTGCCCTTCATCTGCGCCAATCCCGATATCATGGTCGAGCGCGGTCAGCGGATGATCTGGTGCGCGGGGGCACTCGCCCGCGACTATGCCCAGCTTGGCGGACGCACGCTGATTGCGGGAAAGCCTTTTGCACCGGTCTATGATGTCGCGCTGAGGGAGGTCGCCGAATTGCTCGGCCGCCCGGTCGAGCGCTCGGAAGTGCTGGCCATAGGCGACGGCATGATGACCGATATCAAGGGCGCTGCCGACAATGGCTTCGATGTGCTCTATGTATCGGGTGGCATCCACGCCCGCGATTATGGCGATCCGCTGCAGCCGGATCCGGCCAGGCTCGCCGCCTTTCTGGAAATGCACGGCTACCAGCCGGTCGCCGTCATTCCGAGACTGCAGTAGGGCCGTGACTGCAGTAGGACCGAGACTACAGTAGGGTCGTTGCCATGGAAGCCTCGAAATGACCGTAGCCTTCGAACGCGTTTCCGCAACTTCGCCGCTTCCGCCCGATCTGCGCGGCGGCGTGGTGGCGATCGGCAATTTCGATGGCGTTCACCGCGGCCATCAGGCCGTGCTCGAGCGCGCGCTCACCGAGGCGCGGCGACGCGGCGTGCCGGCCCTGGTGCTGAGCTTCGAGCCGCATCCGAGAAAGGTGTTCCGGCCCGAAATCCCATTGTTCGTGCTGACGCCGCCGCCGATGAAGGCGCGGCTTTTATCGCTTCTGGGCTTTGCCGCGCTCGTCGAACAGCCATTCACGCGCGACTTCGCTTCGTTATCGGCGGAAGCCTTCGTGACCGATGTGCTGGACCGGAATCTCGGCATCAGTCATGCCGTGACCGGCTTCGATTTCCATTTCGGCAAGGACAGGCAAGGTGGCCCTGCCTATTTGATGGCGGCCGGCGAACGCCACGGCTTCGGTGTCACCCTGGTCGACGCCTTCCGCGACGAGGGCGCCGAGGTGGTGTCGTCGAGCCGCATTCGCACCTTGCTCTGCGAGGGCGAGGTGGCCGAGGCGGCCGGCCTGCTCGGCTACCGCTTCACGGTCGAAAGCGAAGTGATCGGCGGCAAGCGGCTTGGCCGCACACTGGGGTTTCCAACCGCCAATATGAAGCTCTGGCCGGAAGCGACCCTGAAGGAAGGGATTTACGCCGTTCGCTTCCGCCGCGCCGACGGCGCGCTGCATGACGGCGTCGCCAGCTTCGGCCGCCGTCCGACCATCGACGACAATGGCGCACCGCTTCTGGAAACCTTCGTCTTCGATTTTTCCGGCGATCTCTACGGCGAGATCTGCGCGGTGTCCTTCTTCGGCTACCTGCGCTCGGAGGTGAAGTTCGACGGGCTCGACGCGCTGGTCGCGCAGATGAAGCGCGACGAGGCCGAGGCGAGGGCGCTGCTTGCCGGCGTCAGGCCGCTTTCGGACCTGGATAGCGCGGTCGCTTTTTGACGCTTTTGACCACGCACGGCCGAAAATCGAAAAATACGACGGAGCGTGAAGCGGTTCATTGAAGGCCGCCGCCAACGCGCCCAATGCTGCTCGATGAAAATCGACGCCTTTGTGTGGAGCGTGGTGCTCCTTTGCTCCGGAATGTTCATCCTGTGCGATGGGCTGAGCGCGCATTGGGGCAAGACCGGCAGCGGCCGCAGCATGGCATACGTCATGCTGCTGTCGCCGCTTTCCTACGGGGCCTTTGCCTTTATCAACACGCGACTGAACCTCGCCGTCACAGGAGCGCTGGTCAACACCATCGTCGTGGCCGGCGCCGTGCTGGTCGGCGTGATTGTTTTCAAGGAAGAGGTGTCCTCGCTGCAATATGTCGGGATCGCGCTGGCGCTGATCGCAGTGACGCTGCTCAATCTGTCGTAATCGATGCCGACTATTTCTTCAGCGCCTCTTCAGCGCCACTACTTCTTCAGGGCCATTACTTTTTCAGCGCAAGTCCGACGGCGATGAAGCTCCAGCCCTGGAAGATCAGGTCGATGGCCAGGAAAAGCCCCAGCACCCACAGGCTGTTGACCGGCCAGCCCATGGCGATGACCAGGCCGGCCAGCGCGCTGATGACGCCTGCCGCGACCAGCCAGCCCCAGCCTTTTTCCGGCTTGTGCTTGTAGCCGACCCAGGCCCTGAGTACCCCTGAAGCGAGGAGGGCGACCGCCAGCAGGAAAGTCAGAACTGCCGAGGCCAGCAGCGGATTATAGAAGGCGAAGAACCCGGCGACGGCGTAGAGCAGGCCGCTAAGCAACCAGTAGAAGAACCGGCCCCATGTCTTGACGCCGAAGGCATGGATGATTTCGATGACGCCCGCCATCAGCATCAGCCAGCCGACGACATAGACCGAGGCGACCGTGGCGATGAACAGATTGCCGAAGGCGATGCCGCCGAAGATCAAAAGCAGCACGCCGAGTGCGACGAACCATCCCCATTTCGCTTTCGTCTGGCTGATCGCGTCCTTCAATGCGTCGCCGTGCAGTGTCATCGCCCTTCTCCCCCAAGCTTATCTGGCGTTTTGCCGGCTTGGAGGGTAACGCCGATAGGCTTGCCGGTAAAGCGAACAGGTTGCGAGCGCTGCACCTAGGCAGTCGTTCAATTCTCTGTCCAGGCCATCACGGCCCTACTCCACCTCACGCCGCCTGTCGGTCGGAGCACCGGATCCCCACAGCGCGCGCGTGAACAGGTTCCGTTTGCGCTTGCGCGGGACAAGCTCGATATCGCTGACAAGCTTCGCGCCGCCCTTTCGCCGCTCCAATGTGATCTTGCGGCTGTGGAAGGCCTCCAACTCGGCTCGGTGCGCCACGCTTATGATGGTGACATCAGGCGATTCGTGGAGGAGTACCTCCATCATCTTGCCTTGGCTCTTTTCATCGAGCGCCGAGGTTGCTTCATCCAGCACGACGATATCGGGACTGTGCAAAAGGAGACGCGCGAAGGCGAGCCGCTGCTTTTCGCCACCGGACAAGGTCTGGTCCCATGGCGCGTCTTCCTCGATCTTTGCGGCGAGATAGGCGAGCCCCACCTTGTCGAGGGCGGCCTTGATCTCCTTAATTGTCCAGTTGTCGGCGGCCGCTGGATAGGCGACCGCGCGGCGAAGCGTGCCAGAAGGGATGTAGGGCCGTTGCGGCAACATGAACAGCCGTCTTTCGGCGTGGAAATTGACGCTGCCGCCGCCCCACGGCCACAGACCCGCGACGGCTCGCACCAGCGTGCTCTTGCCTGTGCCGGATTCGCCGGCCACCAGCACCCGCTCGCCCGGTTCGATCACGACCTCAGTTTCCTTGACCACGGAGGTGCCGTCATCAAGCGTCACGGAGAGATTGTCGAGGCTGAGCATCGCATCGTCTTCGGTTTCGCCGCGCTGGATCCGCCCCAGGGAGCCGCTCTGTTCCGCACGCTCGAGCCCGTCGAGCGACATCATCAGCGAGGCGATGCGCCGGGCGGAGGCGTTCCAGTCGGCGAGACGGGGATAGTTGTCGACCAGCCACCCGAACGCGCCCTGCACGATGGCAAAGGCGGAGGCAGCCTGCATGACCTGTCCAAGCGTCATGCTTCCTTCGAGGAACTTCGGAGCGCAGAGCAAGATCGGCACGACCGGCGCAAACAGGCTCGACCCCTGCGACACCAGCGCCGTGCGCATGTGCTGGCCTGTGAGCAGCGCCCATTGCCTGAGCACATGGCCGAAATTCTTGTCGATACCGCTGCGCTCCTCCTCCTCGCCACCGAGCAGTGCGATGCTTTCGCCGTTTTCCCGCACGCGCGTCAGCGTGTAGCGGAACTCGGCTTCCGCCTGGTTTTTTTCCTCGGAAAGGTGGACGAAATGGCGTCCGATGACCGTCATGGAAGTGGAGGTGATCGCGGCATAAACGACCGCCGTGATGACGAGGAAGCCCGGAATGGTGACGCTCGAACCTGCCATCGTCAGGGTCAGCGCCCCTCCGATCGTCCACAGCACCACGATGAAGGTCGAGGCCGACAGAAACGCGTTGAGGACACCGGCGATGAAGTCGACAGGGGATTCGGTGGCAATACGCAGGTCCTCCGCGATGCGGGCTTCGGGATTCTGGTGGTCGCCGCCGACGAGATTCAACTGATAGTAACGGCCGTTTGCGAGCCAGCGCGCGATGACCGCCGTGGTGAGCCAGGAACGCCAGCGGCGCTGAATCGTCATGCGAAGATAGACTTGTGCAACGACGAGGCTTCCGCTGCCGAACACGAGCGGCAGGAAAACGGCGCTCAGGAAATAGACGGTGCGGGCGTTGCGTTGCTCGATGGCGTCGAAAATCGCGCGGTTCCAGACATTGATCCCATACTGGAAGCCGACATTGACGCATATCAGGATCAATAGACCGGTCGTGAAAGGCCAGGCAAGCTTGTCGCCGCCGCGGCCCCAGTAACCGCGCGCGCTGATCCAGAAGCGCTTCAGCAGATATTTCTTGCGCGCCTGCTCGGACTCCTCGGGCGTCAGCTGAGGATCGGGTTCGACGGCTTCCGGCGGCGGTTCTGGCTGGCCGTCAACCTCAGGGGCAGATTCGACACTTGGGGCCTTCTCTTCGCTCGATTTCTCTTGGCTGAATTTCTTTTGGCTGGATTTCTCTGGGCGCGGCCTTTCTTTGTGCGATTTCCCCGGAAGCGGCGCATTGACAGCGCGCGGTTTGGCGCGGCCGGGCGGTTTCGCTTTGAATTTGGCCTCTGGCATCCGCCGACAACGGCTTAAAATTCAGAAGGTTTCATAATGTCCGCCCGCCAACGGCGCATCGGGCGATTTCTCTCTGCTGTTGGTCTGACTGATCGCATGATGATCGTGTCATCGGTCCGTCGCTGTATTTGCAAGCCGGCATTCGGCGCTCTATCGATAACGTTTGGTTGCTGCTGTGCGCCTTTTTCTGCGTTTTGGTGGGGAAGCAAAATGAGTTATGCCGACGAACAGCTCGATCACAGCGAGATCAACGCCGTCCGCGAATTGCTGGCGTCAAAGCCACGACCGGTGGGCTGGGACGAACGCCGGGCGCGGCTCGACGAGGTCGGCTCGGTCTGGCCGATCGCCGATGACATCCGATGCGAGGATGTGGTTTTTGACGGCCTCGCCGGAGAATGGTCCCTGGCGCCCGGGAGCGACAGGGATAAGGTTCTGCTCTTTTTCCACGGCGGCGGCTACTGCTCGGGCTCGCTCAAAAGCCATCGTCGAATGGCGACCGAGGCAGGTCGGGCAATGGGGATGCGCACCCTTGCGATCGACTATCGACGCGCACCGGAACATCCTTTCCCCGCGCAGCATGAAGACGCGCTCACGGCATGGCGCCTCCTGAGCCGGGAGGGCATCGCACCGGATCGCATTGTGGTTGGCGGAGACAGTGCGGGCGGCAACCTCACTCTGTGCCTGGTCAGCAGATTGCGCGCGGCAGGCGAGCGGCTACCGCGCTGTCTTTGGCTGGTTTCACCCTGGACGGACCTTTCGATGTCCGGCGCGACACTGTCGACCAAGGACGCGATCGACCCCACTATTCACCGGGCATATTTGGAGGAGCTGGCGGTCGCCTATGTTCCCCCTGGTGTTGGCCGGCGGGATCCCCTGATCTCGCCGCTGTTTGCCGATCTGGGCGGATTTCCCCCGATGCTGATACAAGTCGGTTCCGCCGAGACGCTGTTGTCGGATGCAACGCGGCTCGCGGAAGCCGCCGGCGCGGCTAACGTCAAGGTGCGCCTCGAAATCTGGCCGCATATGATCCACGCCTGGCCGGTCTGGAATGCGGGATTGAACGCCGGTCGCCGCGCGCTCCACAGCGCGGGCACGTTCGTCCGCGACTATCTGTAATCTCTCTGGAGCGGCTTCTGGCGTCTGAGGTTCGGTCTGGGATATTGGTGCGCCATATGGTTCGCGACATGCCGAAGCGTCTCGATGTTACGGGTGTTAAGTCAAATTTTACCGAACTGCCGCCATGGCTTGAGTGATGCCGGGTGTTATCGCCGGCGTGTTTCGCGTATGGAGTGACAATGCGTTCCGTCAAAGCGTTCCAGCTCGTTCTGGCTACCTCCATGCTGGCCGCGCCAGGCATCGCCGAAGCGGGCGAAGGCGCTTTCGGCTGGCTCTCCGGCGACTGGTATCTGACGGTCGGCGCCACCGGCCTTGTCGCCCCGGATTTCGAAGGCGCCAAGAGCTATATGCTCGGCGCCCAGCCGATCATCTCGCTCGGCAAGGCCGGCCCGCAGGCCCGCTTCACCTCACGCAACGACAACATTTCATTGGCGCTGGTCGACGATGGCGGCGTCCGCGCAGGCTTGACCGGCAAGATCCTGTTTTCGCGCGATGGCGGCGACGCCGATGAGCTGAAGGGCCTCGACCCGGTGCGCTGGGGTGGCGAGGCCGGTGGCTTCTTCGAATTCTATCCGCTGGACTGGCTGCGCGCCCGCGCCGAGTTGCGCCACGGCATTCGCGCCCATAACGGCTTTGTCGCCGACATTGCCGCCGATGCGTTCTACGATGTGACGCCGGATGTCAGGATTTCGGGCGGGCCGCGTGTTTCGTTCGCCTCATCGGACTATTTCGACACCTATTACGGGGTTAATGCCGAGGAGGCCGTGGCTTCCGGCCTCAGCGAATACCATCCCGGCGGCGGCGTGAAATCGGCGGGTCTCGGCGGCGCGGTGACCTGGAAGGTGACCGAGCCGATGACAGCCAGCCTGTTCGGGGAATATTCGCGCCTGATGGGTCCGGCGGCCGATTCCAGCCTGGTCAGTGAGCGCGGCGACCGTAACCAGTTCACCGTCGGCGTGTCGACGACCTATCGGTTTGATTTCTCGATGTGACGTCGCAGCACTGCGCGCAGCCGCATGGTTCAGGCGAATATGCCGTAGCCGATGCGGTTGGGTTCCTCTTCGACGAGCGTGGCACCGGTTTCGGATTGTAGGAGATCGATGGGCGCCTCGTTGAGCACCCGACTTCGCTTGCGCAGCCAGCGCTGCGCCTTTTCATGGTTGCCGGAAACGCGCTCCGCCATCGTTGAAATACGTTCAAGTCGCGGGACGCGGTCGGATTCGGTGATCGTCAGGGTCACATTTCGTTCCTTCCGGCCCGCCAAACTGTGAATGCAAACGGAGATGGCGGTCTCCAACGCCATCTGCCCGACAAACATAGACGCAATTGGTACCTGCTCCTAGGGGAAGCGTCAGAGTTCGGGCTTTTCAATAGGGCCGGCCTCGTTTAAAAGCCCGCTCATGACGCACCTCACCCGCGCCTTCGCGATTGCGATACGAATTACAAGCCCGGTGTTCCGGGCGGCCTGACCGCCGCCGGAACCGCCGGGAATTTTGCGCGTGGCCTCTCGCGCTTTTTCCAGATCATGATAGTTCAACGCCCGAGCACCTTTGCCGCCGGGCAACGCACATGGCAGATCAATGACCGACACCACAATGACCGATACTGCTGAAACGATCGACTATTCCAAGACGCTTTATCTGCCGCAGACGGATTTCCCGATGCGCGCCGGCTTGCCCGAGAAGGAGCCGCTTCTGGTCAAGCGCTGGCAGGACATGGACCTTTATCGCAAGCTGCGCGAAAGTGCCGCCGGCCGCACCAAATATGTGCTGCATGACGGCCCGCCCTACGCCAACGGCAATATCCATATCGGCCATGCGCTGAACAAGATCCTCAAGGACGTCATCACCCGCTCGTTCCAGATGCGCGGCTACGATGCGAACTACGTGCCCGGCTGGGACTGCCACGGCCTGCCGATCGAATGGAAGATCGAGGAGCAGTACCGCGCCAAGGGCAAAAACAAGGACGAGGTGCCGGTCAACGAGTTCCGTAAGGAATGCCGCGACTTCGCCGCGCACTGGATCAAGGTGCAGGGCGGCGAGTTCCAGCGGCTGGGCGTCGTCGGCGACTTCGACAATCCCTATACGACCATGGCCTTCCACGCCGAGGCGCGCATCGCCGGCGAGCTGTTGAAATTCGCCATGTCGGGCCAGCTTTACCGTGGCTCCAAGCCTGTTATGTGGAGCGTGGTCGAGCGCACCGCGCTGGCCGAGGCCGAGGTCGAATACCAGGACTATGAGAGCGACACGATCTGGGCGAAGTTTCCCGTCGTAAGTCTCGCCCGGCCCGTGATCACCGCCCCTGAAGACGGTCAGCCGGCAACGCTGACCGAGACCGCGCTCGACTTGCTCGAGGCCCATGTCGTCATCTGGACGACCACACCCTGGACCATCCCCGGCAATCGCGCCGTCAACTTTTCACCGCGCGTCGCCTACGGCCTCTATGAGGTGACGGCGGCGGAGAATGCGTTCGGTCCGCAGCCCGGCGAAAAGCTGATCTTCGCCGACGCGCTGGCCGAGGATGCCGCCGCCAAGGCGAAGGTCACCTTGAATCGTCTTCATAGCGTTTCGGCCGAACAGCTTGGAAGTCTTACGCTTTCGCATCCCTTCAAGGGTCTGAACGGTGGCTACGAATTCCCCGTGCCGATGCTCGCCGGCGACCACGTCACCGACGACGCCGGCACCGGCTTCGTCCACACCGCGCCTGGCCATGGTCGCGAAGACTTTGATGCCTGGATGGACGCCGCGTCGGAGTTGCGCCCACGCGGCATCGACACGACAATTCCCTTCACCGTCGACGACGCCGGCTTCTTCACCAGGGACGCGCCGGGTTTCGGTCCGGACCGCGAGGGTGGGCCGGCGCGCGTCATCGACGACAACGGCAAGAAGGGCAACGCCAACCAGGCGGTCATCGACGAATTGATCAAGCGCAACGCGCTGTTCGCGCGCGGGCGGCTGAAGCACAGCTATCCGCATTCCTGGCGCTCGAAGAAGCCGATCATCTTCCGCAACACGCCGCAATGGTTCGTCTACATGGACAAGGATCTCGGCGACGGCACGACGCTGCGCAGCCGCGCGCTGAAAGCCATCGACGACACCCGTTTCGTGCCAGGGGCAGGCCAGAACCGCATCCGCGCCATGATCGAGGAGCGCCCGGACTGGGTGCTGTCGCGCCAGCGCGCCTGGGGCGTGCCGATCGCCGTCTTCGCCGACGAGGACGGCAATGTGCTGAAGGACGACGCGGTCAACCAGCGCATCATGGACGCCTTCGAGACGGAAGGCGCCGACGCCTGGTTCGCGGCGAACGCCAAGGAGCGTTTCCTCGGCAACCACGATGGTTCGAAATGGCATCAGGTGATGGACATCCTCGATGTCTGGTTCGATTCGGGCTCGAGCCATGTCTTCACGCTCGAGGATCGTCCGGACCTGAAATGGCCGGCCGACGTCTATCTCGAAGGCTCAGACCAGCATCGCGGCTGGTTCCACTCCTCGCTGCTCGAAAGCTGCGGCACCAGGGGCAGGGCGCCCTACGACACCGTCGTTACCCATGGCTTCACCATGGACGAGGAAGGACGCAAAATGTCGAAGTCGCTCGGCAACACCGTCGTGCCGCAGGACGTCATCAAGCAGTCGGGCGCCGACATCCTGCGGCTCTGGGTGGTGACGACCGATTACTGGGAAGACCAGCGGCTCGGCAAGAACGTGCTGCAGACCAACATCGACGCCTACCGCAAGCTCAGGAACACCATCCGCTGGATGCTGGGCACGCTCGCCCATGACGATGGTGAGGAGGTGCCGCTGGACCAGATGCCGGAACTGGAGCGGCTGATGCTGCACCGGCTCGCCGAATTGGATGAACTCGTGCGCCAGGGCTACGACGCCTTCGAATTCAAGCGCATCACCCGCGCGCTGCTCGACTTCATGGTCGTCGAATTGTCGGCCTTCTATTTCGACATCCGCAAGGACGCGCTTTACTGTGACGCGCCGTCCAGCGTGAAGCGCAAGGCTTCCGTGCAGGTGGTGCGCCATCTCTTCGACTGCCTGGTGAAATGGCTGGCGCCGATGCTGCCCTTCACCATGGAAGAGGCCTGGCTCGACCGTCATCCCGAAGCCGTCTCGCTGCATCTCGACCAGTTTCCGCAAATCCCGGCTGACTGGAAGAACGAGGCGCTGGCGGAGAAATGGCGCAAGGTGCGGCAGGTCCGCCGTGTCGTCACCGGTGCACTCGAGATCGCGCGCGCCCAGAAGGTCATAGGTTCGTCGCTGGAAGCGGTGCCGGTCGTCACCCTTAACGATGCGGCACTCGAAGCAGCCATTTCGGATGTCGACATGGCCGAGATGGCGATCACCAGCGACCTGGTCATTGTCCATGGCCAGGCGCCGGCAGAGGCCTTCACGCTGGACGATGTCAGGGGCGTCGCCGTGGTGGTCGAGAAGGCCGAGGCGAGGGGCCTGGTCAAATGCGCGCGCTCCTGGCGCTATACCGCCGATGTCGGCAGCGACGCGGAATTTCCCGATGTTTCGGCACGGGATGCCGCTGTGCTGCATGAGTTGAAGGCGCTTGGGCGTGTCTGATGCATGTCGCCCAAAGTGTGTAGCGGTTTTGGGACAACGACATGCATCGGCATATATAAGCCGGTGCAAAAGTGCCACGGCGGGCGGCTGATCGGCCCGCGCGCGTTGCCCTTAACGGGTGGTTGAGGTAAATACGCGAAACTCCGGCCGACAAATTGTCGCCGGATTTCCGTCGCAAGTGGTTGGACGATGGGGACCGGACCTTTGGCCGGTGGCGATCGAGAGGCTGTCTAGAGTGGGACTTTTTGGCATGACCGAGAGAACTTGCGTGCGCGTTGCGCTGCTGGCGCCGCTTGTCGTATCGGGCTTCGCCTTGTCCGGCTGCATGGGTTCTCCGACCTACGGTACCGACAAGACCGCGGGCGAACAGCTTGCCGGCGATCTGACCAGTGCCTTTACCATCTCGCCTCAGCGCAAGGAACGGATCGACTACAAGCCGCGTCCCGAACTGGTGAAGCCCGCGCCGGGGCAGAAGGAAAACCTGCCGCCGCCGCAGGAAAGCATCGAGACGGCGAGCGCCGACTGGCCCGAATCGCCCGAGCAGCGCCGCGCCCGGCTGCGCGCCGATGCCACCGCCCATCAGGACGACCCGTCCTACCAGTCGCAGATCGTCGATGACGTGCAGACCGATCCTGCCTCGGTGAAAAAGGCGATCGCGGACTCGGCATCGAGCCATCCGCCGCGCTGGACTCCGTCGGATTCGGACGCGAGCAAGAGTCGCGCCAACGAGATCAAGCGCCGCCAGGCCGAAGCCAACCAGGGTGATCCCAACACCCGCAAATATCTCAGCGAACCGCCCGTGCAATATCGTGTTGCCGCCGGCACCGCGCCGCAAAACGACCTCGGCGAGGACGAGTACAAGAAGGAACGCCGCCTCAAGAAGGAAGCGGCCGCCAAGAGCAAGAGCGGCAGCGGCTGGTTCGACTGGATGCCATCCTGGTAAGTACGGCAGACATTTCGTCGCTTTGACGGCGGCGACCCGTTCAGGGTTCCCGCCGCTCGCGGAAGAAATCCTTCAGCAGCAAGGCTGCCTCGCTTTCCGCCAGACCCGGATAGATGTCGGGCACATGGTGGCAGGTGGGCGAGGCAAAGAAGCGCACGCCATTGACCACCGCGCCGCCTTTTTCGTCGACGGCGCCGAAATAGAGCCGGCGCAGCCTGGCGAAGGAGATGGCGCCGGCGCACATGGCGCAAGGCTCCAGCGTGACATAGAGGTCGTGGCCGGTGAGCCGCTCGCTGGAAAGCTTGCGGCAGGCTTCGCGGATCGCCAGCATTTCGGCGTGCGCGGTGGGATCGGCAAGCTCGCGGGTGCGGTTGCCGGCCTTTGCCAAGACCGTATCGCCACTGGCGACGACCGCGCCGACCGGCACTTCGCCGCGTGAGGCGGCGGCTTCGGCCTCGCGCAGCGCCAGCGCCATGAAATCCGGCCGCTTCACGCGGTTTCCATTCCGATTATCCCCTCGCTACTCCTGCGCGATCCTGTTATCTAGCGCATGATCCCTCAAAACCGGAATCGGTTTCGCTGGGGATCGTGCGCAAAATCAAAGTACTGCAGCGTCATTTGCGCGTCCGTGAGGACCCACGGCGCTGTAGCGGCGCAAACGAGAAGGCCACATGGACGACAACGACAAGAAATTCCCGCGCCAGAAAGGCCCGGGCAAAAGCGGTCCGAGAGCGACGGGGCCGCGCCGCGATGGCGCCGCCGGCAAGGGCGGCAAGCCGTCTTTCGGCGCCAAGAAACCTTATGCGCCGCGCGGCGCCCGGCCGATTGCGGCCGAGGGCGAGCGGCCGAAGCACGACTTCAAGAGCGGTGACAAGCCGTTTCGCAAAGGCCCGCGTCCCGAAGGCAAGCCCTTCGAGAAGCAGGAAGGCCCGCGCAAGCCATATGCGCCGCGCGGCGATCGTCCGATTGCCGCCGAAGGCGAACGGCCGCAGCGCGATTTCAAACGCGCGTACAAGCCGCGCGAGCCGGGCGAGGCGCGCGCTGAAAGACCGTTCCACAGAGGTCCGCGCCCGGAAGGCAAGCCCCCGGAGGGCAGGCCCTATGAGAAGCGCGAGGGCGCGCGCAAGCCTTACGCGCCGCGCGGCGATCGTCCGATGGCAGCCGAGGGCGAACGGCCGAAGCGCGAGTTCAAGCCGCGTGGCGACCGGCCTGCTGCCGCAGCGGCGGATGGCGAAAAGCGCTTCGAGCGTCCCAAGCGCGATTTCGGCGGCGATCGCCCACAAGGCTTCAAGCCGCGCCCGCGTCTCGCCGAGGCAACGGAAGAGGCCGGCGAGCGCATCGCCAAGCGGCTGGCCCGTGCCGGCCTTGCCTCGCGCCGCGATGCCGAGGAGCTGATTGCGGCCGGCCGCGTCAAGGTCAACGGCCGGGCTCTCACTTCGCCGGCCTTCAACGTCATGCCGGGCGACATTATCCATCTCGACGGCATGGAGATCCCGCCGATCGAGCGCACGCGGCTGTTCCTGTTTCACAAGCCGGCCGGCGTTGTGACCACCAACCGCGACCCCGAGGGGCGGAAAACCGTGTTCGACGTGCTGCCGGCGGATTTGCCGCGGCTGATGACGATCGGCCGGCTCGACATCAACACGGAAGGTCTGCTGCTGCTCACCAATGATGGCGGCCTGTCGCGCGTGCTCGAACTGCCGGCCACCGGCTGGCTCCGGCGCTACCGCGTGCGCGTCCACGGCAAGGTCGAGGAAAGCGCGCTCGCCGGCTTGCGTGAAGGCATTGCCGTCGATGGCGTCTTCTACGGCGCGATCGAGGCCTCGCTCGACCGCGAGCAGGGCTCGAACGCCTGGCTGACCATCGGCTTGCGCGAAGGCAAGAACCGCGAGGTCAAGAACATCCTCGGTTCCCTCGGCCTCGATGTCACACGGCTGATCCGCATTTCCTACGGGCCGTTCCAGCTCGACGAACTGCCGGAGGGCCATGTGCTGGAGATCAAGGGCCGCGTGCTGCGCGACCAGCTCGGCGAGCGCCTGGTCGAGGAATCCGGCGCCAATTTCGACGCCGAGATCACAAAGCCCTTCTCCAACAAGCCGGTTCGGCGCACCGAACCGCGCCCGGAGGAGGTCGAGCGGCCGAAATTCACGCGCGACGGGGTCGATCGCCGCCCGATCGGCGAGGGCGGGCTGATCAAGAACCGCAAGCGTCGCGAAGGCAGCCGCGACGAGGCGCTGGGCAAGCTCTCGACAAGTCCCGAAAGAAGCGCGCGGCCGGAAAAGAGCTTTGGCGAGCGTGGCCCTAGGCCTGAGCGCAGCGATTTTGGCGACAAGCCGCGCGGCGGTTTTGGCGACAAGCCCCGCTTTGGCGGCAAGCCGGGCGGCGGCAAGAAATCCGAGCGCGAGCAGCGGCCGATCGAGCCGCCGGGCCAGCGCAAGACCAATGTCTGGATGGCGCCGGGCGCGCGTCCCATAGGCAAGGGCAGGGCGGAAGCCGATGCCGCCAAGGCGGCCGAGGCCAAGGCGCGCAAGGCCTCGTTCAAGCCGGCTTATGGCAAGCCGGCTGGCGCAAAGCCGTTCGGCAAGCCGCGTGGCGAGCGTCCCGATGGCGGCGGCAGGAGCGGTGAGCGTCCACGTGGCCCCAAGGGTCCCAGAACCAGATGAGACCCAGGACCAGATGAGAATCGTCGGCGGTGAGTTTCGCGGGCGTCCGCTGGCGACGCCGCGCGATCATGCCATCCGCCCGACCACCGACCGCACCCGCGAGGCGGTGTTCAACGTGCTGGCGCATCGCTTTCCGCAAAGCCTTGCGGGCGCGCGGGTGCTCGACCTGTTCGCCGGCACCGGCGCTCTCGGCCTCGAAGCGCTGTCGCGCGGCGCCGTCTATGGCGTCTTCATCGAGGAATCGGCCGAAGGACGCGGCCTGATCCGCACCAATGTCGAGGCTTTCGGGCTCACGGGGCGCACCAAGATTTTTCGACGCGACGCCAGCGCCTTGGGCGAGGCGGGCACGCTTTCGGCTTTTGGCCTGGTCTTCGCCGATCCGCCCTATGGCAAAGGCCTCGGCGAGCGCGCGCTGCGCTCGGCCAGGGCCGGCGGCTGGCTGCTCCCGGGCGCGCTCTGCGTGGTCGAGGAGGCGGCATCGGCGCCGTTTGAGGTTGGGCCGGGATTTTCGGTGGTGGATGAGCGGGGCTATGGCGAGACGGTGATCCGGTTCATCGAGGTTGGGTGAGAGGGCGGAGGTTTTGCACGGTCGAGTTCCTTCGCGCCCCCCTCTGTCCTGCCGGACATCTCCCCCTCAAGGGGGGAGATTGGCCGTCACCACCGCTTTCGCCAACCGCTCGCGTTGCAGGAAAATCGCTGCAGGCGAAGTGCTGATCTCCCCCCTTGAGGGGGAGATGTCCGGCAGGACAGAGGGGGGCGCCTCGCGCATCATGGACAATTCTGCGCCCAATGCGGCGGTTGGCCGCCATTGGCAGCCTCGAAAATGACGAACAATTCACTTTGCTTGTCCCCAAGACCCTGCCTATCGTCTCGCCACGACAACCGGAGCCATCGATGAAACCTTCTGAATGGCTGCGCGCAACGCTGCTGACACTGGCTCTGTCGACGACGCCGGCGCTTGCCGCCGACGATGGCACGGTGACGAATTTCCTGCTCGACAACGGCATGGAGGTGGTGGTCATCCCCGATCACCGCGCCCCGATCGTCACCCATATGGTGTGGTACAAGATCGGCAGCGCCGACGAGCCGCCGGGCAAATCCGGCATCGCGCATTTCTTCGAGCATCTGATGTTCAAGGCGACGACCAACCATGCCGCCGGCGAGTTCGACCGCGCCGTCTCGGCCATCGGCGGCTCCAACAACGCCTTCACCTCCTATGACTACACCGCCTTCCACGAGACGGTGGCGCCGTCGGCGCTCGGTGAGATGATGAGCTTCGAGGCCGACCGCATGCGCAACCTCATCCTCACCGACGATGTCATCAAGACCGAGCGCGACGTCATCCTGGAGGAGCGCCGCTCGCGCATCGACAGCAACCCGCAGGCGGTGCTGGAGGAAGAGGTCGACGCCACGCTGTGGCAGAACCAGCCCTACCGCATTCCGGTGATCGGCTGGATGCAGGAGATGGAGCAGTTGAACCGCGCCGACGCCAAGGCCTTCTACGACAAATATTACACGCCCAACAACGCCGTGCTGATCGTTGCCGGCGACGTGACGCCCGAGATGGTCAAGGCGCTGGCCGAAAAGACCTATGGCAAGGTCGCGCGAGGGCCGGACCTGCCGCCGCGCATTCGGCCGGTCGAGCCGGAGCAGAACACGAAGCGCACGGTGACGCTGACCGACGCGCGCGTTTCCGTGCCGGCCTTCACCACGCAATGGGTGGTGCCGTCCTATCACACGGCAAAGCCCGGCGAGGCGGAGGCGCTGGATCTGCTGGCCGAGATCCTCGGCGGCGGCAACCGCAGCCGGCTCTACCAGCAGCTTGTCGTCAAACAAGGCATCGCCGCCACTGCCGGCGCCTATTTCCAGGGCACCATGCTCGACGCCACCAATTTCACCGTCTATGGCGCACCGCGCGGCGACGCCAAGCTGGCAGATGTCGAGGCCGCCGTCGACGCCGAGATCGCCCGCATCGCCGCCGGCGGGGTCACCGACAGCGAACTGGAGAAGGCCAAGGACCGCTACATCAGGTCGATGATCTTCGCCCGTGACAAGCAGGACGACATGGCTAACATGTATGGCGCGACGCTGGCCACCGGCGGCAATGTCAGGGATGTCCAGGAATGGCCGGACCGCATCCGAAAGGTCACCGCCGAAGAGGTCAAGGCAGTCGCCGCGCGCTATCTCAAGCTCGACCATTCGACGACAGGGTATCTCTTGCCGCAGACACAGGCGGGGAATTGATGATGACGAGCTTGGCCTCCACTACGGGCGACGGCGCAGCCCCTCACCTGCCTGCCGGCATCCTCTCCCCGTATAGGGACGGGGAGAGGGGGACTGTCATCGACGGTTTCGCCAATCGCCACCATTGCAAGAAGGGTGCCAAGGCCGCGGCCAGCCCCCTTCTCCCCGTCACTATACGGGGAGAAGGTGCCGGCAGGCGGATGAGGGGCGGCGCGGACCTCGGCAATTGGCGCGCCGCCAGGACACTCGCCACCTTGCTCCTCGCCATCCTCTTCCTCATCCTGCCCCCGCTTACCGCCCGCGCGGCGATGAACATCCAGCAGGTGACTTCGCAGAAGGGCATCACCGCCTGGCTGGTCGAGGATTATTCCGTGCCCATCGTCGCCATCCGCTTCGCTTTCGACGGCGGCTCGACGCAGGATCCCGTGGGCAAGGAGGGGCTGGCCAATCTGATGAGCGGCCTGTTCGACGAGGGCGCCGGCGATCTCGACAGCGAGGCCTTCCAGGCGAAACTGGACGAGGTCGGCGCCGAGATGAGCTTCGATGCGCGGCGCGACGGCACCTATGGTTCGATGCGCATGCTGGCCGAAGAGCGCGACGGCGCGTTCGACCTGCTCGGCATGGCGATCAACCATCCGCGCTTCGACCAGGCGCCGATCGACCGCATCCGCTCCCAGGTCCTGTCCGGCATCATCGCCAATGAGCGCGACCCCAACACGATCGCCCAGACCAAATGGCTGCGCGCCATCTACGGCGCGCATCCCTATTCCAGGCCCGACCAGGGCACCAGGCAGAGCATCGCCACCATCACCCCGGCCGATCTCGCCGCCTTCCACAAGGCGAATTTCGCCCGCGGCGGCCTGCATGTCGCGGTGGTCGGCGCCATCGACGCCGAGACGCTGAAGAAGAAGCTCGACGCCGTCTTCGGCGACCTGCCGGAGAAACAGACGCTCGCCCCTGTCGCCGATGTCGCTCCCAGGCTGGGCGAGCATGTCGAGGTCGACTACGATTTGCCGCAGACCTCGCTGCAGCTCGCTTATCCCGGCGTCGACCGCCAGGCGCCGGATTTCTTCGCCGCCGCGCTGATGAACGAGATCCTCGGCGGCTCGGCCTTCACCTCGCGCCTCTACCAGGAAGTGCGCGAAAAGCGCGGCCTGGCCTACGGCGCCAGCTCCGGCCTGGTCGACCATCAGCACGCCAACGCCCTGGTCGTCACCACCGCGACGCGCTCCGACCGGGCGGCCGAGACGCTGGCGCTGGTGCGCAAGGTGGTCAAGGAGATGGCCGATGAGGGCCCGACCGAAGCCGAGCTCGAGGCAACCAAGAAATACATGGTCGGCGCCTATGCCATCAGCAATCTGGATTCCTCCGGCTCCATTGCCGCGACGCTGCTCGAACTGCAGTTGGACAAGCTCGGCATCGACTACATCCAGCGCCGCGCCGCGCTCATCAACGGCGTGAGCCTGGATCAGGTCAAGGCGGTGGCAAAGAAGTTGCTGTCGCCCGAGCCGTCGATCATGGTGGTGGGGCCGAAGCTGGGGAGCAAGGGATGAGCGGGGCAGGGCAATCGCTTCAGGCTTTGCATCCGCCTCGTTTTCCAGGCGCTGGCGCCGCCCCTCATCGCCCTGCCGGGCACTTCTCCCCGTATAGTGACGGGGAGAAGGGGGCCGGCCGCAGCCTCGGCGCGCTTCCTGCAACGCTGGTGATTGGCGAAACCGGCAACGACAGCGCCCCTCTCCCCGTCCCTATACGGGGAGAGGATGCCGGCAGGCAGGTGAGGGGCAGCGCCAACTTAGACAATTCTCCACCAGCCCTGCGGGCAGGAGCCACGCAACATGCCCACTAGCACCGGCCCCACCTTCGGCATCGCCTTTGGCGGCGGCGGCGCGCGCGGGCTGGCGCATATCCATGTCATCGAGGCGCTGGACGAGCTCGGCATCAGGCCGGTGGCGATATCGGGCTCCTCGATCGGCGCCATCATGGGCGCCGGCATGGCCGCGGGCATGACCGGCAAGGAGATGCAGGACTATACGCGCTCGATCCTCTCGCGCCGGGTAGAGGTGGCGACCCGCATGTGGCGCGCCAGGCCCGGCACCTTCGCCGAGGCGCTGCAGGGCGGCCTGCGCGTCAGCCAGTTCAATGTCGAGCGCATCCTCAAGGCGTTCCTGCCCGAAGCCATCCCCGAGACCTTCGCCGAATTGAAGATCCCGCTGAAGGTGACGGCGACCGACTACTACGGCCACAGGCTGAAAGTGATCAGCGACGGCGATTTGCCTTCCGCCCTTGCCGCCTCGGCGGCCATTCCCGCCGTGTTCCGCCCGGTGACGCGCGACGGCCGCCTGCTGATCGACGGCGGCATCTACAACCCCGTGCCGTTCGATCTCATCGAAAAGGACGCCGACATCATCATCGCCGTCGACGTCGTCGGCGGGCCGACCGAGGCCGAGCGCAAGCACCCGACCTCCGTCGACCTGATGTTCGGCGCCACGCAGCTGATGATGCAGTCGATCATCGCCAACAAGCTCAAACAGTGCCGCCCCGACATTCTGGTGCGCCCGGCCGTCTCGAAATACCGCGTGCTCGACTTCATGAAGATCGACGCGCTGATGAACGAAACGGTCGATATCAAGGACGAGCTGAAGCGGGAGATTGAGAAAGTGATGGAGGCGAGGGCGGGTGCGATGGTGAAGGGCAGGCGGGGGAAGCGGGTGGGGTGAGCTGCCGATCTCCCCCCTCGAGGGGGAGATGTCGCCGAAGGCGACAGAGGGGGTCGCTGCGCGTAAAGCGCCAACCTCCACTACCGTAAGAGAGGAAGCCGCGCCCGGTCGAACCGACCCCCCTCTACCCTGCCGGGCATCTCCCCCTCAAGGGGGGAGATTGGCCGTCATCAATGATTTCGCCAACCACCAACATTGCAAATGAGCGCCAAGGCCCGAGCTGCCGATCTCCCCCCTTGAGGGGGAGATGGCCGGCAGGCCAGAGGGGGGCGCTGTCCCGCCAGCCTATCGACGAAATCGCAACTGCACCGCCATGACGGTTGCCCGCCCCGAACGCTGGCGATCCTTCACACCCCCCTCTGCCCTGCCGGGCATCTCCCCCGCAAAGGGGGAGATTGAGCGCACCATCGCGCCGCCTCACGTGTCGCTCACGGACGAACGCGGATGATCGTCTTCCCCGAGCGTCGCTCGGTCGGGTTGAAGGCGCAAACGGCATCGTCGAGGGTGGAGATGTTGCCGATGTTCGTCCGCAGTCGTCCGTCCCGCACCCGCTGGACGATCTCATTCAGTTGAGCACGATCGGACTCGACAACGAAGTCGATCGCCAGGCCATTGGCGGGCCGCGCGTCGGGCGGCCCGACGACGGTCACCAGTGTCCCTCCGGCTCGAATCAGGCCCGCGGACCGTTTCTGGATGTCGCCGCCGATGACATCGAACACCAGATCGACGCCGCCGACGTCTTCCAGTGCGTCGTTCTCTAGGTCGACGAACTCGTTCGCGCCGAAGTCGAGAGCCTTCTGACGGTCGGCGGAGCGCCCGGTGCCAATGACGTAGGCGCCGGCCTCCCGCGCGAGTTGTGTCACCATCGACCCGACTGCGCCGGCCGCACCGTGCGCAAGGACGCTCTGCCCCGCCCGAAGGCGGCCATGGTCGAACAGACCCTGCCATGCAGTCAGGCCCGAGATCGGCAAACTAGCGCCTACCGTAAAGTCGACGTCGCCCGGCAGCGGCGCGAGGTTACGTGCCTCGACGGCCACATACTCCGCCAGGGTGCCGTCGCGATACCAATCGGCGAGGCCGAACACCCGCTGGCCCACCGACAGTCCCGTCGTGCCGTAGCCGAGGGCGGTGACCACTCCGGCCAGCTCGTGCCCGGGGATCGATGGCGTCCGGTCACGGTCGACGCGATCGGTCCAGGTCGAGGGCCACGTCAGCTCGGTCGGGACGAATCCCGACGCATGAACCTGAACGACGACGTCGTTAATCGCTGCCTGTGGCTCGGATCGCTCCGCCAGCTTCATCCCGGCCGTTCCCGCGGCCTGATCCGTTACTGCGATTGCCTTCATCGGAATTGTCTCCTCGGTCATCTGTCACGTGGCGTGGTCGGTACATATGTCCGGCTCTGGTCATGAAACAGGACCAAGATTGGCGGGAATGATGGTACCATCGCGCTATGGCCACTGTGTCCATCCATCTCGACCGCGCCGCAAGGACGCCGCTGGCGACACAGATCTACCGGACGGTCCGGGACGCCATCGAGACCGGGCGGCTAGACCCGGGAGCAAAGCTTCCTTCCTGGCGTGACATGGCCGCTCAGCTCGGCGTCTCGCGCGGCACCGTACGCGTCGCCTACCAGCGCCTCATCGACGAGCAGTTCGCAGTCGGCGCCGGCGCGGCGGGCACCCGCGTCGCCGAGGGCCCGCCGCGTTCGTCGGCGCCCTTGTGGTCGCCAGACGTGCCGCCCCTGCCGGAGCTGTTCCATAGCTATGGAACGCCGCCTCTGCCCTTCCAGATGGGCGTGCCCTCGCAAGACGCCTTTCCGTTCAAGCTGTGGTCGCGCGTCTTCGCGCGAGCGGCGCGGCGGGCGGCGGCCGCGCCGGTAAGCTATCCCGATCCCCGGGGTGATCCGCAGCTGCGAAAGGAAATCGCGGCCTATGTCGGGATCGCGCGGGGTCTTCGGTGCAGTCCCGCCCAGGTGTTCATCGCGGCAGGCTATTCCGGGGCCATCGGTCTGGCGGTGCGCGCTTTGCGGGTCGAGGGATCGCGAGCCTTGATCGAGGATCCGAGCTTCCCGATCACACGCAAAGCGCTCGACCTGGCCGGCATCTCCGTGACGGCCGTTCCGGTCGACACTGAAGGCCTGGATGTCGCTTCCGGCGTCCGGAGCGCTCAGGACGCAGCGCTGGCGATCGTCACGCCAGGGCAACATGCGCCACTCGGGATGACGATGTCGCTGAGCCGCAGGCTTGCGTTGCTCGCTTGGGCCCGGCGGAGCGACGCCTGGATCATCGAGGACGATTATCTGAGCGAGCTGCAGCTGACCGGCCGGGCGGCTCCAGCGCTCGCTTCGCTCGATCACGGTGGACGGGTCCTGCATATTGGCAGCTTCAGCAAGACGATCAGCCCGGTTCTGCGCCTCGGGTTCGTCGTTGCGCCTGTCGAACTGGCTGGCCGGTTCGGTGACGTATGCGCCTGCCTGGCTCCGGCTCCGGCCCTGGCGCTCCAAGGCGCGGTGGCCGAGTTCCTGCGCGAGGGGCACTATATTCGGCATCTGCGGCGCATGAAGCGCCTCTACGCGTCTCGGCGGCAGGCCCTGCTCGAGGGCCTTGCACAGGTCGGGTCGGAGTCGTTGAAAGTCGAAGCCACCGCCGGCCTGGCGGTCATTGTCTCGACAAAAGCCTGCCTGTCGGACGTGGAGATCGCCCGCCGCGCCCGCTCGTTCGGCTTGGCTCCGTCGCCCCTCTCTCAATGGTGCGTCCGATCACCCCCGTGGCAGGGGCTCCTGCTCGGCGTGACCAACCTGGATACGGGTCGGCTTCCACAATATTGCCGACAGCTCACGGAAGCGGCGGCGCAATAGCGCCACTTGCGCTCAGCAATTCCTCCGGCCTGAACTAAGCTTCCAAGATCGAATTTTGGTGTTACATCTGAGGCTGATTTCGCCGAAGAACGCATTGCAGGAAGATCATGGGATTCGGGGTTTTCATTCATCGCCCAGATTCGATCTACAATGACCGCCCCGCTGAGCAATACCAGTTTCCTCGCCCGTATCTAAGCCGCGTCGAAGCCTGCGTCGGCGGCTGGATCATTTATTACGAGCCTAGCAAGGTAAACGATACGCGTGGCTATTACGCCGTAGCCAAAGTCCAACAGATCATTCCCGATCCTGTGACGCCCGACATGTACCTCGCTCTGATTGAGCCCGGAACCTATCTCGATTTCGTCAATCCTGTTCCGTTTAACGGACCTGATGGTCTCGTTGAGCGAGGCTTATTCAACGACCAGGGACGGATTTCCGGCCGCGCTCAGTCGGCCGTCCGCCCAATCAGTCCAGCCGATTTCAACCGCATTGTCGATCTGGGTCTGGACACGAATGAGTTGCTGCCGCGCGTTGATGAGCCCGGCACATCTGCCGGTTTTCAGGACGAGCAGGCACCATTCGAGTTCGACCAGAGCCGTGATCGCGTAAGCTACATCGGATCGCGAATTGTGCGGGACCGGATTTTCCGCCGCATCGTCTTGCGCGCCTATGATGAGCGGTGCGCGATCACGGGACTGAAGTTGATAAATGGCGGCGGGCGAGCGGAGGTTTCAGCCGCCCATATTCGACCGGTCGAAGCGAATGGACCCGACGTCATCAACAATGGGATCGCGCTGTCCGGTACGGCGCACTGGATGTTCGATCGCGGCTTGATCAGCCTATCCGACGATCTGGAAATTCTTATCTCGCGACAGGTTAACGACCTCGATAGCGTGCAAGCGTTCATCAACAAGACCCGCCGCGCGCTTCCGCCGGGCCGACAGTTTGAACGCCCGCATCCTCGGTTTTTGGAATGGCACCGCGAGTATTGCTTTAAGCAATGAGGCCGGCTGGTGGTGCGTCAGTCATGCGGCCGTCCGCCAGGCGAGCTTGGCGCCAAGCCGGTTTGATTGCGGGAGGGGCCATGGCCACACAGCCACCTTACAGGCGCACGAAGGCCGTGAGCGGCAGATGATCGGAGGCAACCCGCGAAAGCGGGGTGTCGTGCGCTTCGACGGCCGAGATCATCCCGTGCCGGTTGGCCATGATCCGGTCGAGCGCCAAGAGCGGAAGGCTCGATGGAAAGGTGGGGACCGCCGGCGGCAACGGGCCAAAGGTCGTATGCAGCGTGTTCAGGGAGGAGCGGTTTCCCAGCCGCCATTCGTTCAGGTCGCCGAGCAGCAGCGTCGGCCTTTCGTCGGCACTGCTCATGATGTCGAGCACGGCACGGGCCTGCTCGGAGCGCGAGCGGCGCAGCAGGCCGAGATGGGCCGCGATGACGCGCAGCGTCGGTTTGTCGTCGAGATCGATCTCGGCAACGAGCGCCCCGCGCGGCTCGAGCCCCGGCAGCTTGATCTGGTGCACGTCGCGCACGGTGCCGCGCTTGAACAGAAGCACATTGCCGCGCCAGCCATGTCCCTTGCCGTTTCCGGCAATCGGCACCGGCACCAGTCCCGTTTCCATTTCGAGGCGGGCAAGGTCGAGCAGCCCGGCACGATCGCCAAAGCGGTTGTCGGCCTCCTGCAGCGCGATGACATCCGGGCTGATTTCCCGGATGACGCGAGCGGTGCGTTCGGGGTCGAATTTCCGGTCGACGCCGATGCATTTGTGGACGTTATAGGAGGCAACCACCATTTCGGTGTCGTCAGTGCGCTTGCGCTGCTCGGATTTTGCCTTCCGCGCATTTCTGGCGCGGATGGACACGAGCACGCTCTCCGGAAGGCTGCGTTCGTTTTTATGCATGCGCCTGCTGTTTATTTCCTTGCTTCTGAAGCGCGTCACGTTCGACCGGCCTCATGCGACGCGCTTTAGATTCTTGTTGTTATGCATGTCGTTACCGCAAAACCGCTGCACACTTTTGCGCGACATGCATTAGAGATAGGGCGAGCCCAACCACAGCACACGGTCGAACAGGCGAACGATGAATGGTCGTGCTCGCAGGGCTTCGAGCGTTACAGGTACGGCGCGGGCGATCGCCGAAGCGATCCTCTCCTCGACCTCCGAGGCAAAGCCGGCGTCGAGGACCTCCATGTCGATCTCGAAATTCAGCCTCAGCGACCGGGCATCGAGGTTGGACGATCCGACATAGGCCCACACGCCATCGATCGACATCAACTTCGAATGGTCGAACGAGCCCTCGTGGCGCCAAACGCGGCAATAGTGCTTCAGCACCTGGTCGAACTGGGCCGTCATCGCGCGGTCGACGAGGAAAAGGTTGTTCACGGCCGGCACGACGATATCGATTTCGACACCGCGCCGGCCGGCTGTCGTCAGCGCGCTGATCAGTTCCCGGTCCGGCAGGAAATAGGGCGACATGATGCGGATCGATTTGCGGGCGACGGAAAATGCGCCGATCAGCAATTTGTGGTTCGTTTCGATGCTGGCATCCGGCCCTGTTGCCACGGCGCGGACCATCATCGGCTGGCCGGGCGGCGGCGAGAGGTCCTTTATTTGCCAGATGTCGCCTTTCAGTGCCTCGTTGCCGGCGAAACGCCAATCCTCGGCCGCAACCGAGAAAAGGTCTGATACCACCGGGCCGGTCACCTGGAAATGCGTGTCCCTGGAGCTGTCGGGGCCCGCGAATTCGGCTGAAAAGCCCTTGCGGATGTTCATGCCTCCCGTGAACGCGACCATGCCGTCGATGACCAGGATCTTCCTGTGGGTTCTCAAATTAGCATAGGGAAGTCTCAGGCCCATGACGATATTGCCGTTGAAAAGATCGACGGTAATATCAGCCTCCTTGATCTGCTTGAGGATGCTGGGCACCGAGTAGCGCACGCCGACCGCGTCGATCAGCACGCGCACGGTCACGCCGCGGCGGACGGCACGGCCAAGCGATTCGACGAAAAGCTGCCCGGCGGAGTCGTTGTCGAAGATGTAGGTCTCGAGAAGGACACTGCGCTCGGCATTGTCGATCGCCCGGCACATCGCCCCATAGGCCTCGTCGCCCGTCCGCAGCACCGATATCGTGTTTCCATAAGTCAAGGGGCGCCGCGCCACCCTGTCGCCCAGCGTTTTCAGTCCGGCAAACCGCTGGCCGTATTGTGCCGCGATTAGTGCCTCGGTGGCGGTGTCGGGGTCCTGCTTTGCCGAAGCGGCCTCGTTGGGAAAGGGCCGCATGGCGCTGATCGTCGCGCGGCGGATTCGATTGATGCCGGCGATGGCATAGATGATTGCGCCAAGGAATGGCGAAAGCAGCATCACGCCCACCCACCCGGTGGCGGCGCGCACGTCTTCCTTCGTCATGACGGCATGGACGATGCCGACTGTCGCCATCACCCCTGAAATGATCGCGAGGATCTGGGGCCAGTGTGTCGCTAGGGCCTGCAACATTGCCGAAACTATCCAGTGTGCGGCCGCGGAACGCAATGCATCTGCTTATTCACGGTGTTGACGGGCTGGCATTGGCTGTGCCCTGCGGCTCGCTGTCGACGGTCGGAGTTGGCCGCCTGTCGATGGTCGTAGTGGCGCACATGCCGCATCGCCCATTGCAGAAGCGGCATCGGGACAATAGATGGTGCTGCAACGGCCGCCCCGATAGCCGGCTGAAAAAGCAGGATCACCAGTATGACGAATACGCTTGACGCAGCGAAATTGACCGACCGCGTCGCCGCCCTGGTCGAGGCCGCCAGGCGCGCCGGCGCCGACGCCGCCGACGCGGTCGCCGTGCGCGGCCGCTCGGCAGGCGTGTCGGTGCGGCTTGGCAAGGTCGAGGCCACAGAGGCGTCCGAGAGCGAGGATGTGTCGCTGCGCGTCTTCGTCGGCAAGCGGGTGGCGAGCGTCTCGGCGACGGCGGCATCCGATCCGAAGGCGCTGGCCGAACGCGCCGTGGCCATGGCCAAGGTCTCGCCGGAAGATCCCTACCAGGGCCTCGCCGATCCGGCCTTGCTGGTCCACAAGCCGCGCGATCTCGATCTGTTCGACGCGACAGAAGTCTCCGCCGACCAGTTGAAGGAGGCGGCGCTCGCAGCGGAAGCCGCGGCCCTTGCCGTCAAGGGCGTCACCAATTCAGCCGGCAGCGGCGCCAGCGCCGGGCTGGGCGGGCTGGTATTGGCCACCTCGCACGGCTTCGTCGGCCAGTATGTCGCGTCGCGTTTTTCGCGCTCCACCAGCGTCATTGCCGGCGAGGGCACCGGCATGGAGCGCGACTATGAATTCTCCTCGCGCCAGCACTTTTCCGACCTCGACGCGCCGCAGGATATCGGCCGCAAGGCCGGCGAGCGCGCCGCGCGGCGCATCGGCGCGCGCAAGGCGGCGACCGGACCGGTCGATGTGGTGTTCGATCCGCGCGTCGCGCGCGGCATTGCCGGCCATCTCGCCGGCGCCATCAACGGCGCGTCCGTGGCGCGCAAGACCTCGTTCCTGCGCGACATGATGGGCAAGCAAGTCGCCGCCAGCGCGATCACCGTCACCGACGAGCCGCTGCGCCGCCGTGGCCAGGCGTCGCGTCCCTTCGACGGCGAGGGCGTCGAGGGCGAAAAGCTGTTCATGGTCGACAAGGGCGTTCTCAACCACTGGTTCCTCTCGACCTCGGCGGCGCGCGAACTCGGCCTCGTCACCAACGGGCGCGGCTCGCGCAGCGGCTCATCGGTGTCGCCGTCATCGACCAACCTCGCCATCGAGCCCGGTGAACGGACGCCGGAAGAGCTGATCAAGTCACTGAAAACCGGTTTCTACGTCACCGAAGTGTTCGGCCAGGGCGTCGACATGGTGACCGGCGAGTACAGCCGCGGCGCCTCCGGCTTCTGGATCGAGAATGGCGAGCTCGCCTATCCCGTCGCCGAAGTGACCATTGCCTCGAACCTCAAGACCATGTTCCTCAACATGGTTCCCGCCAGCGATCTCGATCGCAATTTCGGCACCGCAGCGCCGACGCTGCTGATCGAAGGAATGACCCTTGCCGGAGCTTGATTCGATCACGGCAGCCGGGGCCGGCGAGGATCTGCCGCTGCTGCGCGACGCCGCCCGCGAGGCGGGCGCCATCGCCATGCGCTATTTCGGCAACAATCCGCAAGTCTGGATGAAGGGCGGCACCTCGCCGGTGAGCGAGGCCGACCATGCCGCCGACGCTTATCTGCGTGACACGCTTTTGGCGGCGCGGCCGGACTATGGCTGGCTGTCGGAGGAAACGGCGGACGACCCGATAAGGCTTGCCGCGCGCCGCACCTTCGTCGTCGATCCGATCGACGGCACGCGCGGTTTCCTCGAAGGCCTTCGCTCCTGGTGCGTCAGCGTCGCCGTTGTCGAGGACGGCCGCACGCTGGCCGGCGTGCTCGAATGCCCGGCCAAGGATGAGACCTACTGGGCGCTGCCAGGCCAGGGAGCGTTCCGTAACGGCAAGCCCATTGCCGTGCGCGGCCCCACAGCGACGGTCGAGATCGGCGGGCTGAAGCAATTGATCGACCTCATGCCGGCGCAATGGCAGAGCCGGCTGCAGCGCGCGCCCCATATTCCCTCGCTCGCCTACCGGCTGGCGATGGTCGCCAACGGCACGCTCGATGCGACCTTCATCAAGCCCAACGCGCATGATTGGGATATCGCCGCGGCCGATCTCATCCTGCGCGAGGCGGGTGGTGCTTTGCTCGACCAGAACGGCCGTGCGCCGCTTTATGCCGGCGAGGTGATCCGCCATGGCGCGCTGGTCGCCGGCAGCGGCGAACTCCTTGCCGTGCTGGCCGGCGTGATTGCCGGGCTTGAGGGCTGAACGGACATCAATGGTTCCAAAGTCGGCGGCTTTGGTCTAGACCTGTCACAAACTCACGATATGTGAAGGATCGACATGACCGCGGAAGACGGAAAGAAGCAGCTTTTGCACCTGGTGTTCGGCGGCGAGCTGAAGCAGCTGGGCGGGACTGAATTCCGCGATCTCGACGCGCTCGACATTGTCGGCATCTACCCGGACTATCAATCCGCACAGACGGCATGGAAAGCCAAGGCGCAAGCCAGCGTCGACAATGCCCATATGCGTTATTTCGTGGTTCACCTCCACCGACTGCTCGACCCCGACAGCAAGGCTGCCGGTTGAAATCGATGGAGCATGAGGCAGTGAAAGGGTCGGCCACCAGGTCCGCGGTCAAAAGGCATCCCGGTGGCACGCCCAAGACGCTCTGGCGCAAGATTCGCGAGCCGTTGGCGCAGTCGCGATTCGTCAAGAACATCATTGTCGGCTTGCTTGCCCAGTTCGTCCGCCTGGTCCGCCTGACCAACCGTGTGGTCGACGGGTCGGCGAAGATATCTGGCGGCGCCTATGCCGAGTTCGAACCCGGAATCATTGCCTTGTGGCACGGCCAGCACCTCCTGACCCCGGCCTATTACCCCAAGGGACGGCCCCTGGTCGCCATGGTGTCGCGCAGCGCCGATGCCGAGCTCAACGCGCTGATGATCGAGAAATTCGGCATCGAGGCGGTGCGCGGCTCCGGCGGACGCGACAGCTCCAGGCATCTCGACAAGGGCGGCGCCAAGGCGCTCATTGCCCTGAAAAAGTCGCTCACCGCCGGCAAGAACGTCGCCATGATTGCTGACATTCCCCATGGCACGCCGCGCGACGCTGGGCTCGGCATTGTTCTCCTGGCGCGGCTTTCGGGCCGGCCGATCCTTCCCGCCGCCATCGCCACCAGCCGCCGCAAGGTGCTGGAGAAGAGCTGGGACAAGACCACGATAAACCTGCCTTTCGGCCGCTCCTCGATCATCGTCGGCGCGCCTGTGTTCGTTCCAGCCGATGCCGATGATGCCGAAATGGAACGCAAGCGCCAGGAGGTCACGGCCTCGCTGAATGCCGCGACCGCCGAGGCCTACCGTCTCGTGGATGGCCCGAAATGAGCGAGCGCTGGGCGCGCGCCTTCCTGACGGCGTATCGTTTTGCGGGGGCCGCCGCCTATCCGCTGATCGGACCTTACGTCGCCTGGCGCACCTCCATGGGCAAGGAAGACCGAAACCGACGGCGCGAGCGCTACGGCATCGCCGGGCGCGAGCGCCCCGACGGGCCGGTGATCTGGATCCATGCGGCAAGTGTCGGCGAGACGCTGGCCGTCATACCGCTGGTCAAGAGCATTCTCGACTACGGCGTCAACATCGTGCTGACAACGGGCACGGTTACCTCGGCGCAGGTAGCCGATGAGCGGCTCGGCGACCGTATCATCCATCAATATGTGCCGCTCGACCTCAAGCCGGCGGTCAGCCGCTTCCTCGATCATTGGCGGCCGGACCTGGCGATCATCGCCGAATCGGAGATCTGGCCGATGACCATCCTGGAACTCGGCGCGCGCCGTGTGCCGCAGGTGCTGGTCAATGGCAGGCTGTCGGACCGCTCGTTCAAATCCTGGAAGAAACGCGCCAACATCGCCGAGGCGCTGTTCGAGAATCTCGCCCATGTCGTCGCCCAGTCGGATGTCGACGGCGAGCGCTTTCTTTCGCTTGGCGCCCGGCCGGTCACGGTATCCGGCAATCTCAAGGTCGACACCACGCCGCCGCCGGCCGATGAAAAGGCTCTGCACGCGTTGCAGCGCCAGATCGGCGCCCGCCCGACCTGGGCGGCGATATCGACCCATGACGGCGAGGAGGTGGTGGCCGCCGAGGTCCATGCGATGCTGCACAGGCGTCACCGCGGTCTTTTGACGATCATCGTTCCGCGCCATCCCGACCGTGCCGAAGCGCTTGCCGCGCAGATTTCCGGCATGGGCTTAAAGCTCGTCCGCCGCTCCAAGGGTGACAAGATCACCGCCGACACCGATATTCTGCTTGGCGACACGATCGGCGAGATGGGGCTCTATCTCAGGCTGACCGAAATTGCCTTCGTCGGCCGTTCGCTGACCTCGGAAGGTGGCCAGAACCCTTTGGAACCGGCCATGCTCGAGACGGCGGTGCTCGCCGGCCGCAATGTCCAGAATTTTCGCGAGGCCTACCAGCGCCTGCTCGACAGCGGCGGCGCCAAGCTGGTGCGCGACCGCGACATGCTTGCTGGCGCCGTCAACTTTCTTTTGACCAACGAGGCGGCGCGCCACGAGATGATGGCGGCGGGTGCGGCGACTGTCGACGAGATGCGCGGCGCGCTGGCGCACACGCTGCGCTCGCTCGAACCCTACATCCAGCCGCTGGTCGTCAAGTCGCGCCTGAAGGGCGCCAACGGCCGCTAAGGTGGCCAGCGAAGCACCACCCTTCTGGTGGGAGGAACCCGATTGGCGGGCGCTGGCGCTGACGCCGCTGTCCGCGATCTATGCACTCGTTGCCGGCCGCCGCATGCGCTCGGCGGCGCGCGAGAAGATCGAAGCGCCGGTGCTGTGCGTCGGCAACTTCACCGTCGGCGGCACCGGCAAGACGCCGGTGGCGATCGCGCTGGCAAGACAGGCCAGGCGCATGCAGCTCAATCCCGGTTTCCTGTCGCGCGGCCATGGCGGCTCGTTTGGAGAGCCGCATGTCGTCGATCCGCATCACGACGCCGCCAGGCATGTCGGCGACGAGCCGCTGCTGCTGGCCGAACACGCGCCGGTGGCTGTGACGCCGAACCGCGCAGCCGGCGCCAGGCTTTTGCTGGAGAAGCATGGCTGCGACTTCCTGATCATGGATGACGGCTTCCAGAGCGCGCGCATCCATATCGACTATGCGCTGGTCGTCGTCGACGCGCGCTACGGCGTCGGCAACGGCCGTGTCATTCCAGGCGGGCCGCTGCGGGCAAACATCGTCGACCAGCTGGTTTTCACCAGCGGGCTCCTCAAGATGGGCGAGGGCACGGGGGCCGATGCGGTCGTGCGCCAGGCCGCGCGGGCCGCCCGCCCTATCTTCGAGGCGCGTACAAAACCAAGCCGCGAGACGGGGTTGGCCGGCAAGCGGTTTCTGGCTTTTGCCGGCATCGGTCACCCCGACAAGTTCTTCGACACGGTCCGTCAAGCCGGCGGCGAGGTGGCGCTGACCCGTTCGTTTCCGGATCATCATTTCTATGGCGGGGACGAACTTGCCGAACTGGCGGCGACGGCGCGTCGCGAGGGGCTCGGCCTCGTCACCACCGCCAAGGATGCCGCCCGGCTGCGCCATGACGCCGCCTCAGCCGATTTTCTTCGGCAGCTTGAGGTGCTGGAGATCGACACCGTGTTCGAACCCGAGCACGTGCCCGAGCGCATCATCGGCGAGACGCTGGATGCCTGGCGGCAGCGCAAGCTGAAGGGTTGATCAGCGGCGGCTGCGCAGTTCCGGATGCGCCTCGATTTCGCGGCGCAGCGAAGCGGTTGCGCTCACATAGGGTTCCTGTCTGGCGACGCTCCAGTATTTGAGTTCGTCCAGAGGGATGCTCTCGCCGGTCACGGCGCAACGCACGAAGGCGCCAGGACTGGTCACCTGGAAGTCGCCGTCGAGATAACGGATACGTGCTTCCTTGCCGCCGGGGCCTTCGAAACGGTTCATCATGGGGTGGCGCCGAAATTCATGACGATGTCATCGCCATAAATCCTGGCAAGGTCAAGCTTGGAGCGAAGTGACACCGGATTTGGTCACGTACGTTTCCCCTGAGCGCCAGGTCGATCAAGCCGGCAAATGGATGTCTTATCCTTCGGCTGCGATAAAATCCTCGATCTTTTCGGCAGAAAGGCCCGCCTGGCTTGCAATGCGGCGAGCGAGGTCTGCTGCCGCGGCGCGCGGCCGTCCCAGCGGCCGGTCGAGCCAGTAGGATATCGGGCTCAGCACGCTGCGCTCGTCGACCGCGACAATGCGGCCCGACTTCAATTGATCCACTGTCATCGGTGGCCTTGCCAGCGCGATGCCGAGCCCGTGGGCTGCTGCATCGAGCACCAGATTATAATCCTCGAAGCGGCGGTCCTGTGGGCGCGGGCGGTAGTCCATGTCCTGCGCGGCAAACCAGGCGCGCCAGGCCGAAGCGTCGGAATCGTTGATCAGCGGGTATTTGAGCAGCCGGGCAGGGTCGCCGCGGCCAATTTCCCTGGCGAACTCCTGAGAGGCGACGGGGAAAACATGTTCCTCGAAGAGCTGCACCGAGACGCGGCCAGGAATGCGGCCGCGTCCGCAGCGGACCGAAAGATCGATGCCCTCGTCGGCAAGGTCGGCCTGGCGGTTGTCCACATCGAGCACGATGCGCAGCTTGCTGGGGTTGCTTTCAAGCGCGGCCATGCGCGGCATCAGCCACAGACCACTGACCGAAGGGATCGATGCCAACCGTATCACGGCGGTGCCGCGCGGCTCGATCCAGCGGTCCGAATTGCTTGCGATCAGCGCGAAGGCTTCGGTGGTGCGCAGATGCAGGCGGGTTCCCTCGATGGTGAGTGACACCCCGCGCGCGCCACGGTCGAACACTTTCAGCCCGAGCCAGCCCTCGAGTTTGGCGATCTGCCGGCTGACGGCTCCATGGGTGAGGTTGAGCTTTTCGGCAGCGGCGGAAAAGCTGCCCGTGCGGGCCGCCGCGTCGAAGGCGCGCAAGGTCTCAAGCGGTAGCATCTGTTCTGAGCTGTGATCCATACTCACAGGTGACCCTCGATTTGGTCGTTTGTCAACCGCTCCGGAATGGCGTTTTCTCTCTCTATGGCAGCAAAGAGCGAGGGCAGCGAGATGAGCGTCTATACCGGCACGTTGAATTCGACACAGCGCATGGACACCACGGCGGCCATCGCGGTGGCGCTCACGGTGATCGGCTGGGCCTCTGCTTTCCCGGCCATCCGCGCCGGTCTCACCGCCTTCGATCCGCTGGAACTCGGCGCTCTGCGCTTTGCCATCGCCGCCGTGCCGGCCGCGATCTTCCTTGCCGTCAAGCGTCCGGCGCTGCCCAGGGTCGCCGAATGGTGGCGCTTCGCCTTTGGCGGTACCGTCTTCGTCGCGCTCTATACGGCAATGCTCAATTTCGGCGAACTGACCGTCTCGGCGGGTGCGGCCGGCTTCATCATCAATGTCAGCCCGATCTTCACCGCCATCATGGCGATGGCGCTGCTCGGCGAACGCTTCTCGGGCATGGCCTGGGCCGGCACGGCCATCTCCTTCGCCGGCATCGGCATCATCGCCATGGGCGAAGGGCAGGGCCTGCACTTCAATACCGGTGCGCTGCTGGTGTTGGGCTCGGCGCTGTGCTCGGCCGTCAACACCATCGTCCAGAAGCCGCTGTTTGCCCGCCATCACCCGCTGACCATCGCCGCCTCCAACATGGTGCTCGGCGCTCTGTGCCTGGCGCCCTTCCTGCCGAATGCACTCTCGCAGGCAGCGGTCGCCGACACTGCTGGCCTGGGCGCCGTCGTCTTTCTCGGCATCGTGCCGAGCCTCATCGCCTACGCCGCCTGGGCCACAGCCCTGTCGCGCCTGCCTGCCGCCCGTGCCTCGAACTTCCTCTATCTGGTCTCGCCGGTGGCCACCCTGATCGGTTTTTTCTGGCTGGGCGAAGTGCCGACGCTGCTCGGCATCATCGGCGGCGCGCTGGCGCTCGGCGGCGTCATCGTGGTGAATTTGAAGAGGTGAATCAGGGGATTGGAAGGTTTACATGAATCGAAAAGGACCGCTGAAAAGCGGTCCTTTTCGGACCCCCACCCGGACCTCCGGTCCGACCTCCCCACAGGGGGGAGGTAGGGCGCCGGATCTTACCCTCCCCCTTGTGGGGAGAGTCGCTGCAAAGCAGCGGGGTGGGGGTCTGCGCCAGCGAATCTCGTAAGCCAGAGCCTTACCGCCGTCCGAACAGCCGCTCGATATCGGCGAGTTTGAGCTCGATATAAGTCGGGCGGCCGTGGTTGCAGGTGCCGGAGCCAGGCGTCGCCTCCATCTGGCGCAGCAGCGCGTTCATCTCTTCTGCCTTGAGCAGCCGGCCGGAACGCACCGAGCCGTGGCAGGCCATGGTCGCGGCTATTTTGTCCAGCCGTTCCTTCAGCGTGTCGACCGTGTCGTTGTCGGCGATCTCGTCGGCGAGGTCGCGCACCAGTTGCTGGACGTTGGTTTCGCCGAGCATCGACGGCGTCTCGCGTACCGCGACCGCACCCGGGCCGAAGCGCTCGATGCCTAGGCCGAAGCGGGCCAGCGTTTCGGAATGCATGGCAAGCCGCTCGGCATCCTCCTCCGGCAGATCGACGATCTCGGGCAAAAGCAGCATCTGCGACGGTACCGCGCGGGAGTGCAGCGCATTCTTCAAGGCTTCATATACCAGCCGCTCATGCGCCGCATGCTGGTCGACGATGACCAGCGAATCCCTGGTCTGCGCGACGATGTAGTTTTCATGCACCTGCGCGCGGGCAGCACCGAGCGCGGTGCCAAGCAGCGTCTCAGATGCTTCATTGAGCCCGGCCCGCGCGTCGGCGCTGTGCAGCGGCCCGGCATCGAACGCCGCCTGGTCGTTCTCGCGGAAGCCGCCATTTCCAACGCCGTCAAACCCCATGTCGAGCGGTCGCTGCGGCGAGCGGTCGAAACCGGCAAAGCCGGAGGCGCGGTAGGAAGCCTCGTAGCTGCGATGGCCGTTGGCCGGGCCGGGATGCGCGTAGGAGGCGGCACCCGGCCGGAATGCCGCCATCATGCCGGCGGCCCCGGTGGTGGCGGCACGGATGCCGGCATTGGCGAGCGCTTCGCGGATGGCGCCGACGATCAGCCCGCGCACCAGTCCGGGGTCGCGGAAGCGCACGTCGGCCTTGGCCGGATGGACATTGACGTCGACGATGGCCGGGTCGAGGGTCAGGAACAGCACGGTCACCGCATGGCGATCGCGCGGCAGCACATCGGCGAAGGCGCCGCGAATGGCACCGGCGATCAGCTTGTCGCGCACAGGCCTGCCATTGACATAGGCATATTGCTGCAGCGCGTTGGCGCGGCTGAAGGACGGGATCGAGACATGGCCGGCAAGATGCACGCCGTCACGCACCGCATCGATGGCGATCGCATTGTCCGGAAAGTCGGCGCCCATCACTTGCGCGACACGGCGCAAGCGGCCTTCCGCACTGTCATCGGTCGCCGGCAGCTCGAGCGTCGAGCGGTCGGAGCCGGCCAGCGTGAAGCGCACGGCGGGAAAGGCGATTGCGATGCGCTTGACCACATCGCTGGTCGCCGAGCTTTCGGCGCGCTCGCCCTTCATGAATTTGAGCCGGGCCGGCGTGGCGAAGAACAGGTCGCGCACCTCGACCGTGGTGCCGCGATTGGCCGCCGCCGGCTTGATGGCGGACACGCGGCCGCCCTCGATGCCGATCTCCGCGGCGCTGTCGCCCGACGCCGTGCGCGAGCGGATCGACAGCCGCGCCACCGAGCCGATCGACGGCAAGGCCTCGCCGCGAAAGCCGAGCGAGCGGATGTCGTGAATATTGTCGGCGAGCTTCGAAGTGCAGTGGCGCGCGATCGCCAGCGCCAGCTCCTTTTCCGGAATGCCGGAGCCGTCATCGGTGACGCGGATCAGGTTTAGCCCGCCGCCCGCGGTGACGATCTCGACCCTGGCAGCACCGGCATCGAGCGCATTTTCGACCAGTTCCTTGACCACGCTCGCCGGACGCTCGATGACTTCGCCGGCGGCGATCTGGTTGATCATCGTTTCGGAAAGCTGGCGGATGGGCATGGGAACACTATAGGCGGATTCGATGCGATTGCGGGAGGGGCAGAATTGCATTGGTCTGTGCAAGGCGCGAAACTGCTCCGTTGCGCTCCGTCCCACCCCCCTCTGTCCTGCCGGACATCTCCCCCGCAAGGGCCCCGCAAGGGGGGAGATCGGATGCCGCCTCGGCCTTCGCCAATCTCCAACGTCTGAAGGCTGGCGAAGCGCTGAAACTGCCAATCTCCCCCCTTGCGGGGGAGATGGCCGGCAGGCCAGAGGGGGGTACTGTCCCGCCAGAATCAAAGATGTTCAGAGCCGTCGCCCTCACGCCTGCGCGGCCAGCCAATCCCGTACCTTGCGGGCGTTGTCGCTGAGTTCGCGGTTCTTCGGCCAGATGATGTGGAAACGCTTGCCGGTTCTCATCACATGGCTGGTGGCGCTCACCAGCAGGCCCGATGCCAGCAACCGCTCGGCAAGGTGGCGCCAGCCAAGCGCTATGCCTTGCCCCTCCATCACCGCCTGGATCACCAGCGCGTAGTCGTTGATGCGCAAGCCGCGCCCGGCGTCGGCCTCGCTGAGGCTGGCCCCGGCCGACTGGAACCACTCCTCCCAACTCGCCGCCTCGCGAAACGGCTCCTCCAGATGGATCAGGCGGTGTGATAGCAATTCCTTGACGGTCCGGGGCAGGCCGAACTTCGCCACATAGCTGGCGCCGGCGACGGGAAATATCTCCTCGTCGGCCAGCGGCAGGCAATGATAGTCCGGCCATTCCCTGGGTTCTCCGCCGCGCACAGCGAGCGGGATACCTTCTGCGATAATGTCGAGGTCGCGGTCGGCGGTCTGGATACGCAGGTCGACGCCCGGCAATTCGTCGCGGAACTGCTGCAGGCGCGGCATCATCCAGAACGAGCCGAAGGCCGTCGACGCGGCAAGCGTCACATGGCCGCCGCTCGCCTGCTGGCGCAGATCCTCCGCCGACTTGCGGATGTGTGAGAGCCCCAGCGAGACGTCGGCATGAAAGCGCTCGCCGGCCTCGGTCAGGCTGACCTGCCGGTGGCGGCGCTGGAACAGCTTGGCGCCGAGCTTTTCCTCCAGCCCGCGCACGGCATAGGAGACGGCGGCCTGCGTCATGCCGAGCTCGCGCCCGGCGGCGGTAAAGCTCGACAGCCGCCCGGCCGCCTCGAAGACGATCAGGCTGCCGGCCGAGGGCAAGAGGTGGCGCAGGCTTCGCATAAGCAGAGCTTATACAAGAGATCAGGATTTTCCAGCGTCACAGTCATATTTCGTCTCGCTAAGTTGATGCCTGGGGAGGATGGGAGTTGCCATGAGCGCACCGGCCGTTGAAGTGACAGAGCACACCAATCGACGCGGTGGCGGCCGCCTCGGGCGCAAGGCGCTGCGGGGCGCACCGATAGCGTCGTTTCCGACCCTGGTCCGCCAGATTCCCACCTATCAGATGGTCCCGGACGAGGCGGTGGAGCTGATCCATCAGGAATCGCTCTCCATTCTCGAAGAAGTGGGATGCGAGTTCCGCGACGACGAGGCGATCGCGATGTGGAAGGCGGCGGGGGCCGATGTCTCCGAGACACGCGTCCGCATCGACCGCGCTCTTCTGATGGAACTCGTCTCGAAGGTTCCGCCGGAATTCACGCTCAATGCGCGCAACCCCGAGCGTTCCGTGCGCGTCGGCGGAAACAACTCGATCTTCGTGCCGATGTATGGCGCGCCTTACGTGCGCGATCTCGACAACAACAGGCGCTACGGCACGCTCGCCGACCTCAACAATTTCCACAAGCTCGCCTACATGGCCCCGGCGCTGCATTCGTCGAGTTCGATCATCTGCGAGCCGATGGAAATTGCGGTGCCGAAGCGTCACCTCCACATCATCCATTCGGCGCTGAAGCATTCCGACAAGCCGTTCATGGGTATCGTGACCTCCAGGGAACGCGCCGAAGACACGATGGCGATGGCAGGCATCGTCTTCGGCGAGGACTATGTCCGCGACAACCCGGTGCTGGTGTCGATCACCAATTGCAACTCGCCGCTGGTGTGGGACGCCACCATGCTGGACGCGATGAAGGTCTATGCGCGCCACAACCAGCCGCTGATTCTGGCGCCCTTCGCCCTGTGCGGCGCCTCGACTTCGGCCTCCGCCGTGGGAGCGGTCGCGCAGGTCAATGCGGAAGCGCTGGCAGGCGTCGCCTTCACGCAGCTGCTGCGTCCGGGTTCGCCACAGATCTACGGACAGTTCATGGTAACGGTCGACATGAAGACCGGTGCGCCGATGGGCGGCACGCCGGAGGCGGCCCAGATGATGTATGTGATGGGCGCACTGGCGCGCAAATACCGGTTGCCATGGCGCACGTCCGGTTTCCATGTCGGCTCGAAGCTCAACGACGCTCAGGCGGGCTACGAGGCCAACATGCTGATGCATGCCGCCATCCTTGCCGGCGCCAATTACATCTGGCACTCCGCCGGATGGCTCGAGGCCGGCCTGACCTGCGGCTATTCGAAATTCGCCACCGACTGCGAACAGCTTGTCGGCTGGTACAAATATGCCGGCGGCCTCCCGTTCGACGATTTCAAGGAGGCCATGGCGGCGATCCGCGAGGTCGGGCCGCAGGGCCATTTCCTCGGCACCCAGCACACGCTCGACCATTTCCAGTCGGCCTTCTTCATACCAAGCATCATGGACTTCAATTCGTTCGAACAGTGGAAGGCCGAGGGGGCAAAGGACCACGATACGCGCGGCCGCGAAAAAGCGCGCAACATGCTCGCCGACTACGAGGAGCCGAAGCTCGATGAGGGCATCGCCGACGGTCTCAGAGATTTGATCGCGCTGCGCGAGGAGAAGCTGCCGGACAGCGTTAGTTGATGGACAGGCGAAGATCTGACGGAACCGTAAGGGAGGAAAAAATGACACTCTTCAGGAGCAATGGCGATCGTGTGCCGGGCGCCATCGAGGCAATGGCGAAAGAGACGCGCGCGGGTCGCATGGACCGGCGTGAGTTTCTTGCCTTGGCAAGCACCTTCGGCGCATCGACGAGCCTTGCCTATGGCATGATCAGTCTTGCCGTGCCGAAACAGGCTTCGGCCGAGGAGGCGAAGAAAGGCGGAACGCTGCACATATCGATGTCGGTGAAGGCGCAGAAGGACCCACGCACCTACGACTGGGTGGAACTGGCGAACATTTCACGCTGCTGGCTGGAGCCGCTTGTCCGCTATACCAGAGAATTCACCTTCGAGCCGGTCCTGCTCGAAAGCTGGGACGTCAACGACGACGCCACCGAGTATGTGCTGCATGTGCGCAAGGGCATCACCTGGAACAATGGCGATGCTTTCAACGCCGACGACGTGGTCTACAATCTGACGCGTTGGTGCGAGAAAGCTGCCGCTGGCAATTCCATGGCCGCGCGCGTTGGGGCGCTGATCGATGAGAAGACCGGCAAGGCCAGGGAAGGGGCGATCACCAAGGCCGATGACAATACCGTCAAGCTGAAACTGAACGAGCCAGACATCTCGCTGATCCCGAACTTCACCGACTATCCGGCGTTGATCGTCCACCGCGATTTCGATGCCGATGGCGCGGATCCGATCAAAAAGCCGATCGGCACCGGACCCTTCGAACTGGTTTCTTACGATGTCGGCCAGAAAGCGGTCGTCAAGCGTCGCGAGAACGGCAAATGGTGGGGCGGGGAAGCGCCGCTCGACAGCGTCGAATTCATCGACTACGGCACCGACTTCAACGCTACGGTGAATGCCTTCGATTCCGGTGAGATCGACCTCAACTTCGAGAGCCCCGCCGATTTCATCGACATATTGGACAAGATGGGGCTGGAAAAATCCGAGGTCGCGACAGCGACGACGCTCGTTGCCCGCACCAACATCACGCACAAGCCTTATGATGACCAACGGGTGCGCAACGCCCTGCAAATGGCCGTCGACAACAAGGCCGTGCTCGAACTTGGCTATGCCGGGCGAGGGACTGTCGGTGAGAATCACCATGTCAGCCCGATCCATCCGGAATACTACGCGCTGCCCAAGAAGACACGCGATGCGGCTGGCGCCAAGAAGCTGATGGCCGAGGCCGGACAGGCCGATTTCGAGCATGAACTGATCACCGTCGAGGACGATTGGCAAAAGAACACCGGCGACGCGATCGCCGGCCAGTTGCGCGACGCCGGCATCAAGGTGAAGCGCACCGTGCTGCCGGGTTCGACCTTCTGGAACGACTGGACGAAATATCCCTATTCCATGACGATCTGGTACATGCGCCCGCTCGGTGTCCAGGTGCTGGCGCTCGGTTATCGCACGGGCGAAGCCTGGAATGAAACGGCGTATTCGAATCCCGATTTCGACGCCAAGCTCAAGCAGGCGCTCTCGCTCATCGACGTTGAGAAGCGCCGCGAGGTGATGAAGGACGTCGAGCAGATCCTGCAGGATTCGGGCGTCATCATTCAGCCCTTCTGGCAGAAGCTCTACAGCCACATGAACAAGAAGGTGAAGAACTACGCCGTCCACCAGACCTTCGAGATGGATCTCCAGAATGTCTGGCTCGACGCCTGAGTGAGCTGCCAGCTCAGGAACCCTCTGCCAATGGACGAGGGTTTCATGGGCCGCAAAAAAGCCGGCATACAGGATTCGTGGTATGGAACGGTCCCCACCACGAAAGCCTGGAGATTATCGGATGAGACTGACTGTGCTTGCCGCCGCCCTCTCGATCGCAGCACCCGCGGCCGCCCTGGCCGGGCCGGCATCCAATGCGGTGAAGTTTTTCTATGTGCCTGAGGTCAAGTTCGAGGCCGACGAGCAATACCGCGACCGCTTCACCGAGCCGGTGACCAAGCTTTTCGATCTCAACGACCAGGCCATCAAGAACAATCCGGACGAGGTCGCCTGCATCGACTTCGATCCAGGTCTCGACGCGCAGGACTATGACGAGAAGACGGTCGCCAAGACGCTCAAGCTGTCGGAAGCGGTGGATGGCGACAGCGCCAATGTGACGGTGACCTTCAACCTCTTTCCGGAAGGCGATGATTCCAAACGTGAAATGGTGTGGTCGCTGAAGAAGGTCGATGGCAAATGGAAAGTCGCCGACATCGCTTCCAAATCCAGCGGCTGGACGCTCAGCGCGCTGGAATGCATGCCCGGTCCGGCGGCGGAGTGATGCAGTGCTTGGTCGCCTTGTCCTGGCATTGTCGTTGGTCTCGATGCTGGCGGCCGGGCTGAACGGCGGCGCCTTGGCGCAAGGTCTGTTCGGCGCGCCGCCGCTGAACGCGCCGTCCGGCGACGCCGGCAATGCGCCGGCCGACACGTCGCCCCCACCGGCGGCAACGGCGCCGACACCGGAACCAGCAGCGCCCGTGCTGCCCGGCTCGCCGACCGCCGTGGTAAAACCGTTCTACGAGCATCTCGGGCTGGAGCTCGACCCGGCCGAGCGCAAGAATTTCATCGACCCGGCCAGGACCGTGCTCGACAAGAGCGATGCGCTGCGCAAATCCGGGCAGGGCGAGTGCCTTGATCCCAACATGGCGCTCGACAATGCCGATTACGACAAGCTCGCGATCGACAGGAGCCTGAAGACCATCGAGGCGGTCAATGGCGACGAGGCCAAGGTGGTCGTCGCCTTCTTCGTCGAAGGCAACGCGCATCGTCTCGAATGGAAGCTCAGGAAGGTCGGCGGCGACTGGAAGATATCGGACCTTTTGTCGGTGACCGGGGAATGGGCGCTCAGTCAATACCAGTGCGAATAGGGAAGCGATGAAGATCACCAATATCCGTGTCACCCATGTCAACGTCCCGCTCGACGCGCCGTTCTGGTGGACGGCCGGTCTCTATGGCGGCGCCTCGAAATCGATCATCGAGGTCGAGACCGACGAAGGCGTGGTCGGCCTGGGTGAGGCGCCATGGTGGCATTTCGGCGAGGTGATCAAGGCCGAGATCGCGCCGGCGCTGATCGGCGCCGATCCGCTCGACATTGCCGATTGCGAGGCGCGCTGCGTGCCGCCATGGCAGATCACCGCCAACACCGGCGAGAACGCCGCTTCCGTCGCCTTTGGCGCCGTCGAACTGGCGCTGTGGGACATCCGGGGCAAGGTCTTCGGCATGCCGCTCTACAAAGTGCTTGGCGGCGCCGTGCGCAAGGACATTCCTTTTTCGGAATATTTTTCCTTTCGCGCCGCCGCGCAGGGCGGGGCAGGCGGCGAGATGACGCCCGAAGCGATTGTCGATTACTGCCTCAAGATGCGCGAGGAGCATGGCTCGACGATCTTCGAGGGCAAGCTGATCATGGGCGATCCCGAGCTCGAGATCAGGACCGTGCGCATGCTGCGCGAGGCTCTCGGCGACAAGGCGCAAATCAAGCTCGATTCCAACATGCAGTGGTCGCTGACATCGGCGCGCTGGGTGCTGCGCGAGATCGAGCCGTTCAACATCCGCAACTACGAGGATCCCGTCGCCACCTTCGAGGAGATGGCGGCACTTCGCCAGCATTCGCGCATACCGTTTTCAACGCATGTGCCGGATCTCAGGCGCGCGGTGGCGCTTGGCGCGCCGGATTATTTCGTCTGCAATTTCGCCGCTCTTGGCGGCCTGTCGAAGACGCTGAAGTTCATCGCCGCCTGCGAAGCGATGGGCAAGGGCTTCTGGTGCTATTCGAACGATCTCGGCATCATGACGGCGGCCTATCTGCATGTCGTGGCGGCAACGCCATGGATCACCGAGGCGTCGCAATCGCTGTTTGCCTGGCAGATCGGCGACGTAATCAAGGACGGTCCGTTCCGGCAGAAAGCCAACACGGTGCGCGTGCCGGAAGGTGACGGGCTAGGGGTCGAGCTCGACCCGGCGGCGATGAAGCGCTGGGCCGCGCATTTCGCCGAGCACGGGCCGATGCATCATTTCAGCGATCCGAACAATCCCGGCCGCTACCGCCGGCTGCCGCTGAACTGACGCCATGGGCCGGTGCGACGGACTTGGCTTAACCCCGCCCGCGATAGGGCGCCACGCCGGTGTCGGGCAGCCAGGCGCCTTCCGGCGGCGCGCCGGTCTGCCAGAACACGTCGATCGGGATGCCGCCGCGCGGATACCAGTAGCCGCCGATGCGCAGCCAGAGGGGCTTGGTCGCGGCCACAATGCGGCGGCCGATCATGACGGTGCAGTCCTCATGGAAGGCGCCATGGTTGCGGAACGAGGTCATGAACAGTTTCAGCGACTTCGATTCCACCAGAGCCGCGTCGGGGGCGTAGTCGATGACGATATGGGCGAAATCCGGCTGCCCGGTGACCGGGCAGAGCGAGGTGAATTCCGGGCAGGTGAAGCGCACGATGGCCGGTGGGCCGTCGCCGCGCGCAAATGGCACGGTTTCCAGGACCGCCGCGTCCGGGCTCTGTGGCGTCTCGACATGCGCGCCGAGCTGGGTGAGGGCTTTGGTGTCGATCATGAGCGGCTCCTTGCTGCCGCCGGAAGCTCTCTGGCGGCGAATGCGAATAGAATGTTGAAAGAGCGCGGCAATCCTTCAGGCGCGGCGCGTTTGGGCCGTTCATTAGCACAAATTGAAACCGCAGGAAGACGATGACCAGTAACGATCCGCTTCTCCAGCCCTACCGGCTCAAGCACCTGACGCTGAAGAACCGGGTCATGTCGACCAGCCATGAGCCAGCCTATTCCGAGGACGGCATGCCGAAGCAGCGCTACCGGCTCTACCATGCCGAGAAGGCCAGGGGCGGCATGGCGCTGACCATGACCGCCGGTTCGGCGATCGTCTCGCGCGACAGCCCGGCCGCCTTCGGCAATCTGCATGTCTATGACGACCGTATCGTGCCATGGCTTGGCGAGCTGGCTGACGCGTGTCACGAGCATGACTGCAAGGTGATGATCCAGATCACCCATCTCGGCCGCCGCACCGGCTGGAACAAGGCCGACTGGCTGCCGGTGCTGTCGGCTTCGCCGGTGCGCGAGCCGGCGCACCGCGCCTTTCCCAAGACCATCGAGGACTGGGACATCGAGCGCATCGTTGCCGACTACGCGGCGGCGGCGCAGCGTTGCCAGGCAGGCGGCCTCGACGGCATCGAATTCGAGTCCTACGGTCATCTTATGGACGGCTTCTGGTCGCCTGCCACCAACCAGCGCGACGATGAGTTCGGCGGCTCGCTCGACAACCGCCTGCGCTTCACCAACATGGTGCTCGATGCGGTGCGGGCCGCGGTTGGCGAAAAGTTCGTCGTCGGCATCCGCATGGTTGCAGACGAGGATTTCGAAAAAGGCCTGTCGAAGGACGAGGGGGTCGAGATCGCCAGGCGGCTTGCCGGCTCCGGCAAAGTCGATTTCCTCAACATCATTCGTGGCTCGATCGAGAGCGACGCGGCGCTGACCAAGGTCATCCCGGTGACCGGCATGCGCTCTTCCCCGCATCTCGATTTCGCCGGCGAGGTGAGGGCGGCGACCAAGTTCCCGACCTTCCATGCGGCGCGCATTTCCGATGTCGCCACCGCGCGTCACGCCATCGCCACCGGCAAGCTCGATATGGTCGGCATGACCCGCGCCCATATCGCCGACCCGCATATTATCCGTAAGGTGATGGAGGGCCGCGAGCACGAGATCCGCCCCTGCGTCGGCGCCACTTATTGCCTAGACCGTATCTATGAGGGCGGCGAGGCGCTTTGCGTCCACAATGCGGCGACCGGCCGCGAGGCCGAGATCCCGCACATTATCGTGAAGACCGAAGGCCCAAAGCGCAAGGTGGTGATCGTCGGCGCCGGCGCCGGCGGGCTGGAGGCGGCGCGCGTCGTCGCCGAGCGCGGGCACGAGGTGACGGTGCTGGAGGCGTCGAGCCAGGCTGGCGGCCAGGTGCGGCTGGCAACGCAGAATCCGCGCCGCAAGGAACTGATCGGCATCATCGACTGGCGGCTGGCCGAGCTCGACCGGCTCGGCGTCGACATCCGCTACGATACCTGGGCCGAGAAGGACGACGTGCTGGCGCTGTCGCCCGACGTGGTGGTGATCGCCACCGGCGGCCTGCCGCAGAACCCGCCGCTGGCGGCCGGCGACAATCTCGTCACCTCGAGCTGGGACATCATGGCCGGCAGCGCCAAGCCGGCCGAGAACGTGCTGCTCTATGATGACAATGGCGGCCATCAAGGCATGGGCGCAGCCGAGATCATTGCCAACAGCGGCTCGAGACTGGAGCTGGTTTCACCCGAGCGCTTCTTCGCCCCTGAAATGGGCGGCATGAACCACGTGCCCTATATGCGCGCCTTCCAGGAAAAGGGCGTCACCGTCACCATTAACACGCGGCTGCGCTCGGTGCGGCGCGAAGGCAACCAGCTGATCGCCGAACTGGCTTCCGACTTCGCCGATGGCTGGCGTGGCGAGCGGCGGGTCGACCAGGTGGTGGTCGAGCACGGCACCGCGCCGCTTGATGACCTGTACCTGGCGCTGAAGCCATTGTCGAAGAATGGCGGCGCGGTCGACTACGAGCGGCTGGTCAGCAGTGGCGACATTTTTCCGGAGCGCAATCGGGAAGGTGGCTTCGTGCTGTTGCGCATCGGCGACGCGGTCGCCTCGCGCAACATCCACGCCGCCATCTACGATGGCATCAGATTTGGATTGCGGATCTGAGGAGCCCGTCGGCGCGCAGCCGAAACCTTCAGAGAAAGAGCCACTTTCCGCCTAAGTCCGGTGCGCGCCGCCCATGCCGCCGAGCTTGCTGGCATGATCGGCATCCAGGGTGCGACACTGCCCCATCATCTCAACGCGATGGAGGCGCAAGGCCTGCTGGCGCGGCGCCGCGATCCGGACAACCGCCGGGTTCACAAGGTCGCGCTGATCGAAGCCGGCGAAGCGATGTTCCTCAATTGCGCACCGCCGCACTCGCCTCGACAAGCGGCTGCGGGCCGGATTGCCGGATGAGAGGCTGGTCGGGTTTGCGGAAGTGCTTGCGGCGCTGCGCGCCAATGTTGGGCAAATAGCGTGACCGACTGCAAGTCATTGTATCGACGATCTTCAGGTGCTATATGACCACAATAGTCATACTGTGGGGGTGAACACCATGCGCGAGATTCAGTTGAAGGATGCCAAGGCGACGCTTTCAGCGGTGGTCGATCAGGCCATCGCCGGAGAGCCCGCCGTCATCACGCGTCACGGTCGCAAGCAGGCCGTGATCTTGTCTTTTGAGGACTATGAAAGGCTGTCGCGGGTGCCGAGTTTTGGGCGATTGCTGGCGGCTTTTCCCGGGAGCGAGAATGATATTCCGCCTCGTTCCCGCAAGCCTGCCCGCAAGGTTGCCCTCTGACGCGGGCGTTCGATCCGATGTTTCTGCTGGACACCAACATCATCTCGGCGATGGCCCCATCCAAGAAGACTGATCGGGCAGCCTTGGCGGACTGGCTCGACGAAGCCAGCGAACATCTGTTCCTGTCCGTCGTGACGGCATCCGAGATCGTTTCGGGGATAGCCAAAGCCGAGCGCGAAGGCGCAACGACAAAAGCAGCCTTGCTGCGCAAGTGGTGGCAAGCGATCGAGCATCTCTACTTCAAGAGGATACTTCCCTTCGATTTGCGTGCCGCACACGCTGCCGGATCCATCCTCGACCGGACAAGGGCGCATAGGCCAGGATTTGAAGACATAGCGATCGCGGCGACTGCCGAGGTCCACGGATTGACGATATTGACTGACAACGAGCGGCATTTCGCACCGCTTGGGGTGCCAATGCTCAATCCTCTGAAAAACCTGCCCGCCTTGCGGTAGGGGTAGCTTGAGTTCGATGCAGCAAAATTGACCGCCATGGGCATGCCGATACGAGGGCCCCGCCCGTGCAATCTTTACCCTTCTGCATCGCTGTATACGCTTGATAAGTCCATGAACAGCATCGACACCGACGCCCTCGCCACATTGATTGTCAAGTTTGGCGCCTACGCCAGGCTTCCCCGCAACACTGTCAACCTGGCCTTCCTGGGCGTCCGCGCGACCAGCCATTCGCGCGCCTTCTCCTGCGGCATCGGGAAGGCGATGGAATAGCCCTGCACCTGGTCACAGCCGAGCGCCATCAACGAATCGAGCTCGGCCTCTGTTTCGGCGCCCTCGGCGACAATCGAGATGCCAAGGCCGCGTGCGAGTTCGGTGATGGCGCGTACGATCTTGGTGTTGTCGCCGTTCTCGTTGATTTTCTGGACAAACCGGCGGTCGATCTTCAGTCGGTCGATCTCGTTCGGATTGACATGGCTGAGCGAGGCATAGCCGGTGCCGAAATCGTCGAGCTCGAGATGGACACCTGCTGCACGAATGTGCCGCAGCTTTGCTGCTATGCCGGTCTTCTCGTCGTCGAGAATGACGGATTCGACGATTTCCAGCGATAGTTTTTCTGGCGGCAGGCCGGCCTTTTCCAGTGTGTTGAACAGGAAGGCGTCAAAATCGGGCTCGCGCAACTCGGAGCCGGACACGTTGACGGCGAGCCGGCCGAAGGCAATGCCGTCGCGGTTCCAGCCGGCCGCCTCGTGGATCGCCTTGGCGATGACGATGCGGCCGATCTCGGGCATGAGGCCGCATCTCTCGGCGACGGGAATAAACTCGCCCGGGGCGATCGTGCCGCGCTCGGCATGTGTCCAGCGCACCAGCGCCTCGATGCCGCTGATCGTGCCGTTCGACAACGAAACCTGCGGCTGGAAATAGACCTGGAACTCCTTCTCCGAGATGGCGATCCTGATGTCATGCTCGAGCTGCTTGCGGTGGTCGAGCTCGCGGCGCAACTCCTCGGAGAAGAACGAGAAACTGCCGCCGCCCTGCTTTTTGGCGGAGTAGAGCGCGAGATCGGCATGGACGAGCAGATCCTGCGCATTGTTGGCGTCGATAGGATAGACCGCGATACCGGCGCTGGCGCCCGGAAGGATCGTCGCGCCCTGGAAGATGATCGGCTCGTTGATCTGCGCCAGGATGCGCTTGGCGGTCATGTTGATGTCCTCGGTGCCGCCGGCGCCGTTGAGGATCATCACGAACTCATCGCCACCCAGGCGCACGCAGAGATCCGACGCCCGGCAGGCATCGCGCATGCGCTGCGCCGTCACCACAAGCACGTAGTCGCCGGCGGCGTGGCCAAGCGTGTCGTTGATCTGCTTGAACCGGTCGAGGTCGAGCTGGACCACCGCAAGCCGTTCCCGCCGGCGTTGCGCGCTCTTGATCAACGTGTCGAAATGGTCGGTCAGGAAGGTGCGGTTGTAGAGGCCGGTAAGCCCGTCATGCACGGCGATGAAGGCCATGGAATTGCGTGCGTCCATGAGGTCATGCGTCTTGCGCAGAATGGCGTTCGACATCGGCCTGAAGATGAAAAGCGCCACCAGAACGATGACGCCGATCGTGGCGTAGAACAGCGTGCGATGGAGATTGAGAAGCGTGTCCGACCGCGCATCGGCGTCGGCGCTGATGCGTTGGCCAAGGGCAGCGTAGCCCGACAGGGTCGCATTGGCGACGGAAGCGTCGAGTTTGATGCGCTCGCTGCCGCCCTTGTAGCCGCCGTCAATGGCCATGCCGAGCTGCGATTCAAACCCCGAGACCAGGCGTTCGCCGTTGGCGATAAGCCCCACCGAGAAATAGTCGAGATGGAACGGCTTGGCGAAAAGCACGTTCTGGACCGATTTTGGATCGAACCGTGCCGGCGATGTTGGATCGGCGGCGACCCGATCGAGCAGAAGATCGTAGTTCTTCTCGAACTCCGCCGTCGCTTGTTTGAATGCGGTGATCAGAGCCGGTTGTTGGTCGCGCGAAGCAGCACCCGCCGCACCGGCAAGGAAGACGATGCGTTGCGACAGCGCCTTTTGCGTGCCGACGATGTCGAGCAGCGAATCGTTGTGGCGCTGGGCAGCCATCATCTGCTGAAGAAGGATGAAGGACGCCATCACCATGGTGGCGATGATCAACAGCGCCAGCCAATAGCCGGCCTTGATCAGCAATATGAGCCTGCTCGAAATGGCTTGCACCGGCTGCTGCGACATTTTCTTGGGACGGCCCTTCTCGCCGACAGATTGCTGGGTGCGATAACCATTGGCTTGAAAGTATTAACAGGTTTGGAAATCAAGGACCTAGCGACCGCAGCGGCGCTGGAAAGCTCGCGAAATGGTTATCGCGTTCTTTCTCGAGATATCTGCATTTGAACATCCGTCATTGACGGCATTCCGGGGCTGCATTCTGGTCGCCGGCCGCGGCGCCGCCAAGGCGTCGCTTTTGCGATGGATTTTTCGCTCGCGCGGGGCGACAGTCCCTGTCAAATCTCAACAGGGCCTGATCATGAGCGCGGCATTCCTCTCCCATATCGACAGCGAGCTTGAAGGGCTGAAGGCGGCGGGGCTCTATAAATCCGAGCGGGTGATCACCTCGACGCAATCGGCCGAGATCGAGGTTGGCGGCGACAAGGTGCTGAACTTCTGCGCCAACAACTATCTCGGCCTCGCCGACAGCGCCGAATTACGCGCGGCGGCCAAGCAGGCCCTGGACCGCTATGGCTACGGCATGGCCTCGGTGCGCTTCATCTGCGGCACGCAGGAAGAACACAAACAGCTCGAGGCGACGATTTCCTCCTTCCTCGGCATGGACGACACCATCCTCTACGGCTCCTGCTTCGACGCCAATGGCGGCCTGTTCGAGACGCTGCTCGGCGAGGAGGATGGGATCATCTCCGATGCGCTGAACCACGCCTCGATCATCGATGGCGTCCGGCTTTCGAAAGCAAAACGCTTCCGCTACGCCAACAACGACATGACCGATCTGGAGGCGAGATTGAAGGAGGCCAAAGACTGCCGTTTCCGGCTGATCGCAACCGACGGCGTCTTTTCCATGGACGGTATCATCGCCAATCTGAAGGGCGTCTGCGACCTCGCCGAGAAGTATGACGCGATGGTTATGGTCGACGACAGCCATGCGGTCGGCTTCGTCGGCGCCAACGGCCGCGGCTCGGCCGAGCATTGCGGCGTCGAGGGCAGGGTGGACATCATCACCGGCACGCTCGGCAAGGCGCTCGGCGGCGCTTCCGGCGGCTATACATCGGGCAAGAAACAGGTAGTCGACTGGCTGCGCCAGCGCTCACGTCCCTATCTCTTCTCCAACACGCTGATGCCGGCCATTGCAGGCGCCTCGATCAAGGTGTTCGAATTGATCAGGAATGGCGACGGTTTGCGCAAGCAGCTCTACGACAATGCGGCGCGGTTCCGGTCGCAGATGGGCAAGCTCGGCTTCACGCTGGCTGGCGCCGACCACCCGATCATTCCGGTGATGCTGGGCGACGCGAGCTTGGCGCAGGAGATGGCGGCGCGCATGCTGAAGCGCGGCATCTATGTCATCGGCTTCTCGTTTCCGGTGGTGCCAAAGGGCCAGGCGCGGATACGCACGCAAATGTCGGCGGCCCATTCCAGCGCCGATATCGACCGCGCGGTGGAGGCTTTCGGTGCCGTTGGCAGGGAACTGGGCGTCATCTCCTGAGCCGCCAAAAGCGATTCCGGATCAAAAGGTTCAGGGGACAAAAGAATGTCGAACATGATGAAGGCGCTGGTGAAGGCCAAAGCCGAGCCGGGCATCTGGATGGAAGAGGTGCCGGTGCCGGAGATCGGCCCCAACGACGTTCTGATCAAGATCAGGAAGACCGCGATCTGCGGCACCGACGTCCACATCTACAATTGGGACCAGTGGGCGCAGAAGACCGTGCCTGTGCCGATGGTGACCGGCCATGAATTCGTCGGCACGGTCGCCGATTTCGGCGCGGCGGTGACTGAATACAAGGTCGGCCAGCGCGTTTCCGGCGAAGGCCACATCGTCTGCGGCCATTGCCGCAACTGCCGCGCGGGCAGGGGGCATCTTTGCCGCAACACGCTCGGCGTCGGCGTCAACCGCCCTGGCGCCTTCGGCGAATATCTGGCGATCCCGCAGCACAATGTCGTGCCGATCCCCGACGACGTGCCGGACGAGATCGCCGCGATCTTCGATCCCTTGGGCAATGCCGTCCACACCGCATTGTCCTTCGATCTGGTGGGTGAGGACGTGCTGGTCACCGGCGCCGGGCCGATCGGCATCATGGGCGCGCTGGTGGCGCAATGCGTCGGCGCGCGAAAAGTCGTCATCACCGACATCAACCCGGTGCGGCTGGCGCTGGCGAAGAAGCTCGGCGTCCAGCATGTCGTCGATGCTTCGAAGGAAAAGCTGCGCGAAATTATGCCGGCGCTCGGCATGACCGAGGGGTTTGATGTCGGCCTCGAAATGTCGGGTGCGGCACCCGCCTTCCGCGACATGATCGACACCATGAACAATGGCGGCAAGATCGCCATCCTCGGCATCGCCCCGACCGGCTTCGAGATCGACTGGAACAAGGTCATCTTCAAGATGCTGCACCTCAAGGGCATCTATGGCCGCGAGATGTTCGAAACCTGGTACAAGATGATCGCCCTGGTGCAAGGCCCGCTCGACGTCTCCGGCCTGATCACCCACCGCATCGGCATCGACGACTACATTTCGGGATTCGAGGCGATGAAGAGCGGCAATTCCGGCAAGGTGGTGATGGACTGGTGAGCCGGTGCCATCGCAGATACGCCGGCGGGGTGTTGTCCCGCCGACGTATCAACGGTTTGGTGGCCCAACCGCCCCCTCCAGCGCCGCCACTCCCCTGACAATCGCCGCGCGCTCGTCAGTACTTAGTTTTGTCAGCAATTCCTCCTCGAACGCCTTCGCCAGCGGCACCATTTCGCGATAGGCGGCCAGTCCGGCCTTCGTCAGCATCAAGTGCTCAACACGGCGATCGTTCTCGTCCGGCGCGCGCGTCAGCCACCGCCGCCTCTCCAGTTCCGCAACGGCGCGCGAAACCTTAGTCTTGTGCATCGCCGACTGTTTGCCAAGCTCCGTCGCGGTCATCGTGCCGTGCTGCCCGAGTCCGGAAAGCGTCCGCCATTCCGGTCGGCTCAGCCCCAGGCGGTCGCTGTAGACCCTGGAGAATTCGCGACTGACCGCATCGGCAAGCCTATGGAGCCGGTAGGGCAGGAAGCTTTCGAGTTCGAGGGTTTCCATGTGCGCACCGCGGCGTTCGCCGTTGATAGTTACATTTTCGATGGTTACAAATGAAACCAGTTTGGTCAACATTGCCGGTAAGCCGTGTGCGACTGGCTGAGAGACCGGGATCAGGGAGGATCGGATGGCCTTTTCCTACATGCCGGGGTTCGGCAACGACTTCGAAACCGAAACCTTGCCGGGCTCGCTGCCGCAGGGGCGGAATTCGCCGCAGCGGCCAGCCTACGGCCTCTATGCCGAGCAATTGTCCGGCTCGCCCTTCACCGCGCCGCGCGGCATCAATGAGCGCTCCTGGCTTTACCGTATCCGGCCAAGTGTCAGACACACCGGTCGCTTCAAGGCCGCGAGCTATCCCTTGTGGAAGACCGCCCCCAATGTCGGCGACCACGAACTGGCGCTCGGCCAGTATCGCTGGAACCCGGTGCCGATGCCGAGCGAACCGACCGATTTCATCGCCGGCATGCGCTCGATCACCACGGCCGGCGACGTGCTCGGGCAGACCGGCATGGCGGCGCATGTCTATGTCGCCAACCGTTCGATGTTGGACGACCATTTCTTCAATGCCGACGGCGAACTGCTGATTGTGCCGCAGGTGGGAGCCTTGCGCTTCGTCACCGAAATGGGCGTCATCGAGCTCGGGCCAGGCGAGATCGCGGTCTTGCCGCGCGGCCTCGTGTTCAAGGTCGAGCTGGTCGACAAGGAGGTGCGCGGCTATGTCTGCGAGAACTACGGCGCCAAGCTGACGCTGCCCGATCGCGGTCCGATCGGCGCCAATTGCCTGGCCAATCCGCGCGATTTCAAGACGCCTTGCGCCTGGTTCGAGGACAAGGAAACGCCCTGCCGGCTGATCGTCAAATGGTGCGGCAATTTCCATGTCACCGAAATCGGCCATTCGCCGCTCGACGTGGTGGCATGGCACGGCAACTACGCGCCCTATAAATATGATCTTGCAACGTTTTCTCCGGTCGGTGCGCTCCTGTTCGACCACCCAGATCCGTCGATCTTCACCGTGCTGACCGCGCCGAGCGGCGAGGAGGGCACCGCCAACATCGACTTCGTCATCTTTCCGCCGCGCTGGCTGGTGGCCGAAAACACGTTCCGGCCGCCCTGGTATCACCGCAACATCATGAGCGAATTCATGGGCCTGATCCACGGCCAGTACGACGCCAAGGAAGAGGGTTTTGTCCCCGGCGGCATCAGCCTGCACAATCTGATGCTGGCCCACGGGCCTGACGCCCCTGGCTTCGAAAAGGCCTCGCGCGCGGAGCTGAAACCGGTCAAGCTCGACAACACAATGGCCTTCATGTTCGAGACCCGATTCCCGCAGATGCTGACCCGCTACGCCGCCGAATTGGAAACAAGGCAGGACAATTACATCGACTGCTGGGCCGATCTGAAGAAGCGCTTTGACGGCACGCCCGAGGGCGACTGGTCTTGAGCGCCAACCGGGCGCGTGATCGGCTGGTGCTTCTGGGCTCGAAGGGCGGCCCGGCGCTGCGGCCGGGTGGGCCGTGGCCGAGTTCGTCGCTGCTTGAGCTCGGCGGCCGCAGCATTGTCGTCGACTGCGGGCTGGGCGTGACGCGCGCAGTGGCCGATGCCGGGATCGGCCTGAAGGCGCTCGACCTCATCTTCATCACGCATCTCCATTCCGACCATCTGTTGGAACTCGGCCCGCTGATCCACACTGCCTGGACGGCGGGCTTGGCGACACCTGTCACCGTGTACGGACCGTCTGGCACCGTCGACTACTGGCAACATTTCTGCCGGGCGATGGCGTTCGACATCGAGATCCGCATCGTCGATGAAGGCCGACCGGATATTCGTGAACTCGTGTCGGTGGCCGAATTCGGGGAGGGCGAGGTGGTCGAGGAGAACGGCCTGAAAGTGACGGCGTTGCGCGTCGACCATCCGCCGGTGACCGACTGCTTTGCGCTGCGCTTCGAGCATGACGGGAAAAGCGTTGTGTTCTCATCCGACACGGCATTCTTCCCGCCGCTGGCCGATTTCGCCAGGGGTGCCGACATCCTCGTCCATGAAGCCATGCTGGAGCAAGGCATCGAGCGGCTGGTCGCCAGGACCGGCAATGGCGCGCGGCTGAGGGAACACCTGCTCGCCAGCCACAGTTTCGCCGAGGAGGCCGGCCGCATTGCCAGCGATGCCGGGGTGAAAAAACTGGTGCTCAATCACCTCATTCCGGCCGACGATCCCGAGATCGGCGAGGCCGAATGGATCGCCGCTGTCAGGAAAACTTGGGCTGGCGACTTGACGATCGCCCGCGACGGCCTTGTTGTGGAGTTAAGCGGCGCCAAAGCCGCTGCAGGAGAGGAAACCGCATGAAGCTTGCCACATTGAAGGACGGGACGCGCGACGGGAAACTTGTCGTCGTCTCGCGCGACCTGACGCGCTTTACCGATGCCTCGTTCCTGGTGCGCACGCTGCAGGCCGCGCTCGACGATTGGGGCCGGATTTCGCCGCATCTCGCGACAATAGCGGAATCGCTGGAGAACAATGCGGTGCCGTCAGCCCGCTTTCACGAGCATGACGCCCATTCGCCGCTGCCGCGCGCCTATCAATGGGCCGACGGCTCGGCCTATGTGAACCATGTCGAACTGGTGCGGAAGGCGCGGGGCGCCGAGATGCCGGCAAGCTTCTGGACCGATCCGCTGATCTATCAGGGCGGCTCGGACGCATTCGTTCCGCCGCGCGACCCGATCCGCATGGCGGACGAGGAATTTGGCATCGACATGGAGGCGGAGGTCGCCGTCATCGTCGACGACGTGCCGATGGGAGCAGGCCCTGATGAGGCGAAGGATGCGATCCGGCTCGTCATGCTGGTCAACGACGTCACGCTGCGCGCGCTCACCGGGCCGGAACTCGCCAAGGGGTTCGGTTTCTTCCAGTCGAAACCGTCCTCGGCCTTTTCGCCCGTCGCGGTAACGCCGGACGAGTTGGGTGACGCGTGGGATGGCGGCAAGGTCAGTCTGCCGCTGCTCGCCGATCTCAACGGCAAGCCATTCGGCCGCGCCGATGCCGGCATCGACATGACCTTCGATTTCCCGGCGCTGATCGTTCATGCCGCCAAAACACGGAAGCTGGCTGCCGGCACGATCGTTGGCTCGGGCACCGTCTCCAACAAGCTTGACGGCGGGCCGGGCAAGCCTGTCTCGGACGGCGGCGCCGGCTATTCCTGCATTGCCGAATTGCGTATGATCGAGACCATTGTATCAGGTGCACCGAAAACGCCATTCCTGCGCTTTGGCGACACGGTACGCATCGAGATGAAGGACAAGGCGGGGCATTCGATCTTCGGCGCCATCGAGCAGAAGGTCGAGAAATACGAGGGGTAGAAGATGACTGGCTCGTCCTCCTATTTGCTGTGCGGCGTCTGGGCCCTTGTCATGCTGGCGATCTTCATTCAGGCGATCCGGCTGAGCTACCGGATTGAGGGGCGTTCGCCCGGCCTGACCAATCGCAGCGGTTTCCCGCGCAAGGCGATGATGTTCCACACCGTGACCAACACAAACGTGGCGCGCGACGAGGAGACGCAAGCCATGCGGCGGCGCATGAACCGGCTGCTGCTGATCGTTCTGGGTGGTTTCGGGCTCATGTGGGTGGCCATACAATGGGCCCGGTCGGCGGCGTGAAGGCATGGAGCTTCTCGACCATCTCCGCCGCATGGCCGGCAACAATCTCTGGTCGAACGACCGGCTGTATCGCGCCGTGTTGCAGCTCCAGCCCGGCGAGTTCGAAGCCCAGCGAACCAGCTTCTTTCCCTCGATCAAGGCGACGCTCAACCACATACTGGCGGTCGATCATCTCTATCTCGATTTTCTCGAGGAGGGTGGCGTCGGTGCTGCCGCCCATGACGATTATGTGCCGTTCGATGAACCACAGGCACTGTTCGCCGCGCAGGTTGCAGCCGACAGGCGGCTGATCGCCTTTTGCGACCGCCTGTTGCCTGACGATCTCGACCGCCGCGTCATCACCGACCGGCGCGAGGAGGGCATGATCCCCGAAAAGATCGGCGACATCCTCGCCCATGTCTTCCTGCACGACATCCATCATCGCGGCCAGGTGCATGCAATGCTCTCCGGCACCTCGGTCGCGCCGCCGCAGCTCGACGAGTTCCTGCTCGATTACGATGTGAAGCTGAGGAAAACCGAAGTCGAGCGGTTGGGGCTGGAATGATCAGCCCAACGCAACGTCATAGGCTGAAAAATGCCGATCCGCGGTGAGCAGCGTCAGGCCTTCAATTTGTGCCTGTGCAATCAGCAGACGGTCGAAGGGATCGCGATGATGGAGTGGCAAATGCTCAAGCCTCGCGGCGTGAAGTTCATTCAGACTTAGGATTGGAACCCCGTTCGATCGCAAGATATCCACGATGTTGCCGGTGAGCGTGATTTTGCCGAGCGATTTCTTGATGGCGATCTCTGCTACGGAGATCGCGCTGACAATCACATCCTCACCCGCAAGAAAGATGTCGCGATGGTGATCAGAGAGACGTGGATCTGCGTTGAGTACCCAAAGCAGAATATGGGTATCGACCAGATATTTGCGGCTCATTTAATGTATTCGTCCCATTCGGGACCGAGTTCATCAAAATCGTCCGATATCTGAATTTGGCCTTTCATGGCCCCAAACAGTCCTTTGCTCCCGCCAACCCGTGCGGGAGCGCTCAAGGTTGCGACAACCTCTCCATGCCGTGTCAGGTGGATTTCTTCGCCAGCCTGTGCACGTTTCACCAACTCGGAAAGCTGAGCCTTCGCTTTTGCCATCGGAATATTCATCGTCAACCTCTTATGACCAGAATTTAGGTCATAATCGGTTGAGCCGCAAGTGAGTGCATCCGGTTCCTACGCCGCCTTGCCGTCCACTTTCAGCACGCCGCGCTTGATCTGGTCCTGCTCGATCGACTCGAACAGCGCGCGGAAATTGCCTTCGCCAAAGCCTTCGTCGCCCTTCCTCTGGATGAACTCGAAGAAGATCGGCCCGATCACCGTTTTTGAAAAAATCTGCAGCAGGATCTTGGTCGTGCCGCCGTCGACCACGCCTTCACCGTCGATCAGGATGCCGTGCTTCTTCATCCGCTCGATCGGCTCGTCATGGCCGTTCACCCTGTCATGGGACATGTCGTAATAGGTCTCGGGCGGACCTGGCATGAACTTTAGCCCATTGGCGGCCAGCCTGTCGGTGGCGGCGTAGATCTCGTCGGTGCCGACGGCGATGTGCTGGATGCCTTCGCCATTGTACTTCTTCAAATACTCGGCGATCTGGCTGGTCTCGTCCTTGGATTCGTTGAGCGGGATGCGGATCTTGCCGCAGGGCGAGGTAATGGCGCGGCTGACCAGCCCGGTAATCTTGCCGTCGATGTCGAAGAAATGGATCTGCTTGAAACCGAACAGGTCGCGGTAGAAATCCCACCATTTGTCCATCTGGCCGCGATAGACATTGTGGGTGAGGTGATCGAGATAATAGAAGCCGACGCCTTCCGGCTTCGGGTCGCGTGCGCCCAGCCACTCGAACTCGGCATCATAGGCCGAGCCCTTTTCCCCATAGGTCTCGATGAAATAGAGCAGCGAGCCGCCGATGCCGACGATGGCCGGCACGTCGAGCGCCTTGTCCTTGCCTTCATAGGGGGTGGCGCCTTTGGCGACGGCATGCTCGAAAGCATGCTTGGCATCGACCACCCGCCACGCCATCGAGGCTGCGCAGGGGCCATGCTTGTCGACGAATTTCATCGCATGCGAGCCAGGCTCGGCATTCACGACATAGTTGATGTCGCCCTGCCGCCAGACGGTGATGTTCTTCGAGCGGTGTTTCGCCACCGCCACATAGCCCATGCGGGCGAAAAGCTCGGCGAGCTTTTCCGGCTCGGGATGCGCGAATTCGACGAACTCGAAACCGTCGGTGCCGGCTGGGTTGGCCTTGCTGATCTTCGCGGGCGGCGCGTCATGCGGGAAGGGACCCATGGCAATCCTCCAAGAACTGTTCGGCCGCTTGCGGCCATCTCTCCCCATGATAGCGCGGGAGGGTCGCACGATGCTTGCATTCAGGCGCTTGAAATGATCAGATCATGCGCGAAATATGCAAAATTGCAGGGAAATCCATGGATGATACGCGCATCGATCAGTTTGACCGCAAGATAATGGCGCTGCTCCAGGACGATGCCGGACTCACCAACGGCGATCTTTCCGAACGGGTGAACCTGTCGGCCTCGCAATGCTCGCGCCGTCGCCAGCGGCTGGAGGAGGACGGCTATATCAGGGGCTATCGCGCGGTGCTTGACCGCGACAAGCTTGGCTTTTCGCTGGTCAGCGTCATCTCGGTGACGCTCGCTACTCACAACCGCGACAATGCGCGGCGCTTCGGCGAATTGGTGGCGCGGCTGCCGGAGGTCCAGGAGGCGCACGCGCTGACCGGCGAGATGGACTATATATTGAAGGTGGTGACGCCGGACCTGAAGTCGCTGTCGGAATTCGTCAACGGCGTGCTCTTGCCGCACGAATCCGTGCAGCATGTAAAGACGGCAATCGTGCTGGAGACGCTGAAGGAAACCGGCGCGCTGCCGATTTGAGAGTTCAGCCTCTGGATTGCTGGATCAGCCCATAGAGATTGGTGCAGCGGGCGCCGGAACGGCAATAGGCGAAGACCGGCCCTTCGAGGTCGTCCAGCGCCTCGGCCTGGTTCTCCACATTCTCGGCCGTGATCTGGCCGCTGATGACGGGGATGTAGCGGAAGGCGAGCCCGGCGGCTTCGGCCGCCGCCTTGACGCTGTCGGCCGAAGGCTGGCCGGGCTGCTCGTCATCCGGCCGGTTGCAGATGACGCTCTTGAAACCGGCCTGCTTGATGGCGGCGATGTCGTCGGGCTGGATCTGGCCCGAGACCGAATAGTCCTCGCTGATCTCACGGTATTCCATGGCGCTGTCCTCGCAATCTGGTTGGCGGCAGTCTTGCCACTCCCGGGCGTGGGCGGCAATCCGCATCGGGGGAATTCTCTGCCAAATAGATATTGCGAGCCGGAAAATCGAACCGGGCTCCCGCAGCGCCGCATATCCCTCTTGGATATTCCAAGGACGCTGCGGCAACTTAAATGCTGCCCCGGTTGGGTAGACGCTCGACTCAGCTGCCGAGGATCGCGCCTTTGATCTGGGCGATGTTATTGTGCATCATGTCGATATAGGTCGAGGCCGGTCCGTCGGGCTGCGACAGGGCATCCGAATAGAGCGTGCCGCCCACCTTGATGCCGGTCTCGCTGGCGATCTGCTCGATCAGGCGCGGATTGGTGATGTTCTCGACGAAGATCGCGGCTGCCTTGTCCTGCTGGACCTGCTTGACCAGCTTGGCGACATCTGCGGCCGAAGGCTCGGAGTCGGTCGACACGCCTTGCGGGGCGAGGAAGGTCAAGCCGTATGCGTGCTCGAAATAGCCGAAGGCGTCATGCGAGGTGATGACCACGCGCTTCTCCTCGGGTATCGACTGGATCGCCGCTTTCACTTCGCCTTCGACCGCGTCGAGCTTACCGCTATAGGCGGCGGCATTGGCCTTGTAGCTGTCGCAGCCCTCTGCATCGGCGGCGCAAAAGGCATCGGCGATGTTCCTGACATAGATCCTGGCGTTGGCGATCGACTGGAAGGCATGCGGATCGGTGACCGTCTTGCCGCTGCCGGTATCGGCGCCTTCGTGGGCATCGGCCTCGGCGAATTCCGGCTTGAAATTGATCGGCGTCACGCCCTTGGTCAAGGTGACGATCGATGCCTTGGTGGCGCTGGCGTCGACCAGGCGCTGCAGAAAGCCTTCGAAATGCAGGCCGTTGACCAGAACCACGTCGGCGCCCGCCATCGCCACGGCATCGGCCGGGCTCGGCTCATAGACATGGGCATCGCCATCCGGCCCGACGATGGTGGTGATGTTGACCCGGTCGCCACCGACATTCCTGGCGAAATCGGCGATGACGGTGAAGCTGGCGACCACTTTCAGCGACTCGGCCAAGGCCGGCGATGCGCCAAGGGCGCTTAATGTTATAACGCTCACCGCCAGGGCGGCGCGGATCGATCTCAGCATTGGGCAGGTCTCCTTCAGGGGTTGGGGATCAGGCGGTTCTATGCCGGTGATGGATGATGCGGGCGCGCAGGATGCCGCGCGTGCCGAACAGGATAGAGGCGAAATAGACGACGCCGGCCGACAGGATGATGGCCGGGCCGGACGGCAGCGAGGCATGATAGGACAACAGCAGTCCGGCGATGCAGGAGGCAAAGCCGATCACCACCGCCAGCACGCACATCGGTTCGACGCGAGCGGTCCAGAAGCGGGCCGCCGCTGCCGGCAGCATCATCAGCCCGACCGAAAGCAGGGTGCCGAGCGCCTGAAAGCCACCGACCAGGTTGAGCACGACGAGGCCGAGAAAGATGAAATGCACCGGGCTGCCCAGCCGGCTGACCGAGCGCAGGAACAATGGATCGAGACATTCGGCGACCAGCGCCCGCCAGAAGATGGCAAGGCTGACCAGCGTCACGGCAACGATGCCGCCGATCAGCGCCAGCGCCTCATTGTTGAGCGCCAACACGGTACCGAAGAGCACATGCATGAGATCGACGCTGGAGCCGCGGATCGACACCATCAGCACGCCGATGGCCAGCGAGATCAGATAGAAGGCCGCCATCGAGGCGTCCTCGCGCTGGATGGTGAAGCGCGAAACGGCGCCGGCGCCGAGCGCCACGATGATGCCGGCGATCAGGCCGCCAATGGTCATCGGCAGGATTTCCAGCCCATAGAGCAGGAAGCCGGCGGCGGCCCCCGGCAGGATGGCGTGGGCCATGGCGTCGCCGGATAGGCTCATGCGCCGCAGCATCAGGAAGACACCGACCGGGCAGGCGCCAAGCGACAGCATCAGCGAGCCGATCAGCGCCCGCTGCATGAAGGCGAAATCGGCAAAGGGAGCGATGAAGAGGCCATAGAGCACGTCCATCAGGCAGCCCTCGGTCCGGCACCGTGATGGTGATCGTGGTCATGGGCATGGTCATGATGGTCGTGATCATGCCCATGGTCATGCTCACCGGGCGCGCACCACGGCGCGTTCTCTTCCCAGGCTTCGTGGAAGCGCCGGGCGCGCAGCAGGTTTTCCGGTTTCAGCGTCTCCCTGGTTTCGCCCCAAGCGACCGGCTGGCGGGCAAGCAGCAGCGTTTCGGGAAAATTCTGCCGTACCAGGTCGAGGTCGTGGACGACGACCAAGATTGTGCGTTCCTCGCCGTGCCAGCGCTCGATCAAGGCAATGAGATCACCGACCGTCTTTGAATCGACCGCGTTGAACGGCTCGTCGAGCAGGATAAGGTCGGCGTCCTGCAAAAGCACGCGGGCAAACAGCGTGCGCTGCAACTGGCCGCCGGACAACGTGTCGATCGGGCGCTTCTCGAAGCCGCCAAGACCGACCGCCATCAGCGCCTGGCTGACCGAATCGCGATCTTCCCTGGTATAGCGGCCAAGCAACCCCCGCCGTGGCCACAACCCCAACGAAACCAGATCGACAACCCGGGCCGGAAAGGAGCGGTCGAGTTCCGACTGCTGCGGCAGATAGGCGGCGCGCACGCCCGGCGCCCGGATGACGGCGCCGGCCATCGGCTTGAGAACGCCGACGATCCCCTTCATCAGCGTTGACTTGCCCGAGCCATTCGCGCCGACCACGGCGGTCAGGGAACCCTTGCGGATCGTGCCGTCGAGATGATGGATTGCCGGATGGCTGTTATAGCCCAGCGTCAGGTCGCGGAAGGTCAGGCAGGCATTGATCATCAGACGATCCGTGGGCGGCGATCCGCGAAAACCAGTGAGGTCGAGTCGATATGTGATGTTATTACATTAGTCAACAAGCCAATCCGGCGGAATTGCGACGCCCCGGTCAATTCGTTGTGTACGCGCCTGGTTCGGGACAGGGGCTGTTGGCTCAAGAGCTTTCATCCGGGCGGCCTTGCTCGAAGCGAACCGCGACTCTAAAGAGGCGCAACCGACAAAAAGGAAGGAAACGCCCAATGAGCATTCGTCGTATCGATGTTGGCCCGCGCATGAGCCAGATCGTCATCCACGGCAACACCGTCTATCTGGCGGGCCAGGTCGGCGAGCCCGGCGGCAATGTAGCGTCTCAGACCAGGACCATCCTTGCAGCCATCGACGAATTGCTGGCCAAGGCCGGCACCGACAAGACCAAGATCCTGCAGACGATCATCTGGCTGGCCGACATGGGCACTTTCTCCGAGATGAACGCGGAATGGGACAAGTGGGTGCCGCAGGGCCACACGCCGGCGCGCGCCACAGGCGAGGCCAAGCTCGCCGGACCGGAGTATCTGGTCGAGATCATCGTTACAGCGGCGATCTAAGGCGCGGTGCTTTTGCCTTCTCCCACAAGGGGAGAAGGAGCGCGGCGCTACCCCTGCGACGGCGTAAACCGCGCCACCAGCGTGTGGCTCTCCGCCGGATAAATGAAGCGGACATGGGTGACCGGGTGCTCGGCGCTCCATGTCCGCCGCTCGACCACCAGGCACGGCGCGCCGGCCTCGATGTCGAGGACATCGGCGATATGATCGCTGGCGGCAATGGCGCGGATGCGGTGCTCGGCTTGGCTCCACGGCACGCGCCCGATCAGCCACGGCCCAGGCGCGATGTCGAGAAACTCTTCCTCGCCGGCTTCTGCCACCGCGGCAAGGTTGATCAGCCGTTGCTCATGCGCGAATGGCCGCTGTCCCGCGAAATGCAGGCCCTTCAGCGCCAGCACCGGCCCCGAAGCGGCAAGTTCCAGCAGTGTGCGGTCTTCGGCGTTGCTGCGCCGCTTCAACCGCTCCAGCCTTTGATAGCGATAGGCAAGCCCAAGCGCCTCGACCTCGATCCTGATGTCATGGATCTCCAGCACCGCGGCCTGCGACTGCGGCCGGCGCACGAAGCTGCCCGAACGGCGGCGCCGTTCGATCAGCCCGGCCTTGGCAAGCTGCGACAGCGCCTTGTTCACCGTCATCCGCGAACAATTGTATTCCGCCGTCAATTCATGCTCGAACGGGATGCGATGGCCGGGCGCCCAGGCGCCGGACAGGATCTTCTCGCTGATATCGGACAGGATGCGCTGGTGCAGGGAGACAGCCTCGCTGCCCTCTGCGTCAACGGTCTCGATGATGCTCATGTCGAAAGCGCCGCCATCACATCGCGAAAGCGCTGGGCAATTGCATCGCGCCTTGCGTGCCTGCCGCCGCTGACCAGCTTCGCGCCGTGCACCCAGACGCAATCGACCTTGCTGCCGTTGGCGAAGATCCAGGCGTCGAGGATGGCATCCCCCGTCTTGCCGGATAGCGAGGGATGGTTGGCATCGAGCGAGACGAAATCGGCAGATGCACCAGAAGCTATCCGCGACGGACCGGCGCCAAGCGCGGCGGCGCCGCCGTCGACTGCCGCACCGAACAGCGCGCGGCCGGTCGAGCCGCCGGCCATCGCCAGCACATTGCGGGCATGATGGGCGAGGCGTTGCGAATATTCGAGCTGCCGCAATTCGTCGGGCAGACCGATCAGCACGTTGGAATCGGAGCCGATGCCGAAGCGGCCACCATGTTCCCTGAACAGCGGCGCGGCGAAGGTGCCGTCGCCGAGATTGGCCTCGGTGATCGGGCAGAGGCCGGCTATGGCGCCACTCTTGGCCATCGCGACCGTCTCGGCATCGGTCATGTGGGTGGCGTGGATCAGGCACCAGCGCCCGTCGACACTGGCATTGGCGAGCAGCCATTCCACCGGCCGCGCGCCCGACCAGGCAAGGCAGTCCTCGACCTCTTTCATTTGCTCGGCGATGTGAATGTGGATCGGTCCGTCAGGCGCCATGGCGGCAATCGTGGCAAGTTCATCGGGCGCTGCGGCGCGCAGGCTGTGCGGCGCAACGCCGACGACGGGTTGATTCAATGCGCGAACACACTCCCGGCTTTTCTCAAGCAATCGGGAGAACTGATTCACATCATTGATGAATCGCCGCTGGCCTTCATTCGGCGCCGCACCGCCGAAGGAGGAATGCGCATAGAACACTGGCAGCAACGTCAGACCGATGCCGGTGTTGGCGGCGGCCGCGGCGATGCGCTCGGCCATCTCGGCGATGTTGGCGTAAGGTTTTCCATCGCGGTCGTGATGGAGGTAGTGGAATTCGCCGACGCGTGAAAAACCGGCCTCCAGCATCTCGACATAAAGCTGGGCTGCGACCGCCTCGACCTGGTCCGGCGTCATCGACAGCGCGAAACGGTACATCACCTCACGCCAGCTCCAGAAACTGTCCGCCGATGGGCCGCGCAATTCGGCAAGACCGGCCATGCCGCGCTGGAAGGCGTGGCTGTGCAGATTGGGCATTCCCGGCAACAGGATGGCGTGATGTTCGTCGCCGGGCCGGAGCGATGCGCCGGCCTCAACCGTCGCGATACGGCCTTCACCCATCGTGATCCGCACATTGCTTTGCCAGCCGTCCGGCAGCAACGCCTGTTCCGCAAAGATCGCCGTCACGTTTTTCTCCGAATCCGAATGCGCAGGCGACGATGGCACTTGCGTCGCCTCTCAATATGTATATACATAATCACCATCAATTGAAACGGAAAAAGATGATGGCGGCAGCGAACAAAAGCCGGGCAGGGGGTCTTCGTCTTTGGCGCAATGCGCGCCTGGCGACCATCGCTGAGAGCGCGATCGGGTTGGGCATTGTCGAAAAGGGCGCGGTCGTCGCGCGCGATGGCCTGATCGCCTATGCAGGCCCGGAAAACGAGATGCCGTCGTCTCTCGCTCAGGGCGCAGAGACCGTCGACTGCCAAGGCCGCTGGATCACGCCCGGCCTGGTCGACTGCCACACCCATCTTGTCCATGCCGGCAACCGCGCCAATGAATTCGAGATGCGGCTGGCCGGCGCCACCTATGAAGAGGTCGCCAGGGCCGGCGGCGGCATCGTCTCCTCGGTCAAGGCATTGCGCGCCGCCAGCGAGGACGAACTGGTCGCGCAGTCGCTACCGCGTCTCGATGCGCTGATTGCCGAAGGCGTCACGTCAGTCGAGATCAAGTCGGGCTACGGCCTCGACCTCGAAAACGAGAAGAAATCGCTGCGCGCCGCCAGGCAGCTGGGCATCGAGCGCCCGGTGACGGTGAGGACGAGTTTCCTTGGCGCCCATGCGCTGCCGCCCGAAGCCAAGGGCGACAAGGACGCCTTTGTCGATCTGGTCGCAGACGAAATTCTTCCGGCGGTCGCCGCCGCAGGTTTGGCCGACGCCGTCGATGGGTTCTGCGAAGGCATCGCCTTTTCGCCGGAGCAGATTGCGCGCGTCTTCGATGCGGCCAAGGCTGCCGGCCTGCCGGTGAAACTGCACGCCGACCAACTGTCCAACCTGAATGGTGCTGAACTCGCCGCGCGCTACGGTGCGCTGTCGGCCGACCATCTCGAATACACCGACGAGGCGGGTGCTGCGGCGATGGCCAGGGCTGGCACCGTGGCGACGATCCTGCCCGGCGCCTATTACTTCATTCGCGAGACCAAGAAGCCGCCGATTGCCCTGTTTCGTCAGCACGGCGTCAAAATGGCCGTCGCCACCGACAACAATCCCGGCACCTCGCCGCTGACCTCGCTGCTGCTGACCATGAACATGGCCGCGACCTTGTTTGGCCTTACGGTCGACGAATGTCTGGCCGGCGTCACCCGCGAGGCTGCCCGTGCGCTTGGGCTGCTCGGACAGACCGGCACGCTCGAGGCCGGCAAATCGGCCGACCTCGCGATCTGGGACATCGAGCGCCCGGCCGAACTCGTCTACCGCATGGGCTTCAACCCGCTGCACGCCCGCATCTGGAGGGGACAATGACCGAACTGGACCTGAAGCCGGGCAATGCGACCTTGGCCGACTGGCGTGCCATCTATCGCGGCGCCGTGCCTAAACTCGACAATACATGCTGGCCGAAGATCAAGGCGAGCGCCGAGGCCGTGGCGCGTATCGTCGCCAAGGGCGAGCCGGTCTATGGCATCAACACCGGCTTCGGCAAGCTGGCCAGCGTCCGCATCCCCGCCGCCGATCTCGAAACGCTCCAGCGCAACATCGTGCTGTCGCACGCCGCCGGCGTCGGCGAGCCGATGCCTGTCGCGGTAGCCCGGCTGATGATGGCGCTGAAGCTCGCAAGTTTGGCTCAGGGTGCCTCCGGCGTGCGGCTAGAAACCGTCGAATTGCTGGAAGCGATGCTGGCCAATGACGTCATTCCGGTGGTGCCGGCACAAGGCTCGGTCGGCGCCTCGGGCGACCTCGCGCCGCTGTCGCACATGACGGCGGTGATGATCGGGGTCGGCGAGTGCTTTACCCCGCATGGCCGCTTCCCGGCCAAGGTGGCCTTCGTCTCGCACGGGCTGGAGCCGGTGACGCTCGGCGCCAAGGAAGGCCTGGCGCTGCTCAACGGCACGCAGTTTTCGACCGCCTATGCGCTGGCAGCTTTGTTCGAGGCCGAAGTTCTCTATCAGTCGGCGCTGGTCGCCGGCGCGCTGTCGACCGATGCGGCCAAGGGCTCCGACGCACCCTTCGATCCGCGTATCCATCTCCTGAGAAAGCATCGCGGCCAGATCGAAACGGCGGACGCGCTGCGCAGTTTGATGGCGGGCAGCGCCATCCGTGAATCGCACCGCGTAGGCGACGAGCGCGTGCAGGACCCTTATTGCCTGCGCTGCCAGCCGCAGGTGATGGGTGCGGCCCTCAGCGTGCTGCGCCAGGCTGCCGACACGCTGGGCGCCGAGGCCAATGGCGTTACCGACAATCCGCTGATCTTCGCAGAGGACGATACCGCGCTTTCCGGTGGTAATTTCCACGCCGAGCCGGTGGCCTTTGCCGCGGACATGATCGCGCTTGCCGTTTGCGAGATCGGCTCGCTGTCGGAGCGGCGCATCGCCATGCTGGTCGACCCGGCCCTGTCGGGCATGCCGGCGTTTCTCACGCCGAAGCCCGGCCTGAATTCCGGTTTCATGATCCCGCAGGTGACGGCGGCGGCACTTGTTTCGGAGAACAAGCAGAAGGCCTATCCGGCCAGCGTCGATTCGATCCCGACCTCGGCCAACCAGGAAGACCATGTCTCGATGGCAGCCCACGGTGCGCGCCGGCTGATCGGCATGGTCGAGAATGCGACGGCCGTCATCGGCATCGAGTTGCTGGCCGCGGCGCAAGGCTGCGATTTCCATGCGCCGCTGACCTCCAGCGATGCATTAGAGGCGGTGCGCAAGCTGGTGAGGGCTGAAGTGCCGCATCTCGACAATGACCGGCATTTCCATCCCGACATGGAAAAGGCCATCGCCATGGTGCGAGATGGGCGGCTGATTGAGGCGGTGGATGGCGTGACGCTGCCCCCGGTGACGGGAGTGCTGTGATGGATCGTTTCGCCTATGGGGCCGGTATGGAGACGCTGGCGGGACAGTACCCCCCTCTGTCCTGCCGGACATCTCCCCCGCAAGGGGGGAGATTGGATGTCACCACTGCTTTCGCCAATCGCCAACGTTGCAGGAAGAGCGCCACCGGCGAAGCTGCCGATCTCCCCCCTTGCGGGGGAGATGTCCGGCAGGACAGAGGGGGGTACTGTCCCGCCAGCGTTTCCTATGATGACTATGGGGCGCGGTCGTGACTCCCTCCTGGCTCACCGTTACCCGCGGCACCGCACCCCTGCTGGTGTCGATCCCGCACACCGGCATCGATCTCGCCGGCCTCGAAAACCGTCTGGTTTCGCCCTGGCTTGGCCGTCGCGACTGCGACTGGTGGATCGACAAGCTCTATGACTTTGCCCAAGGCCTTGGCGCGACTGTCGTTCACACCGCGATCTCGCGCACCGTCATCGACGTTAATCGTGATCCGTCCGGCGCCTCGCTCTATCCCGGCCAGACGACCACTGGCCTGTGCCCGACCGAGACCTTCGACGGCGATCCGCTCTATCGCGAGGGCGAAGAGCCTGGACCGTCGGAAATCGACGAACGCCGCGAAAAATACTTCATGCCTTATCATGCGGCCTTGCAGGCCGAGATCGCCAGGCTGCGCGCCCTTCACGGTCAGATCGTGCTCTACGACTGTCATTCGATCCGCTCGGTGCTGCCGCGCCTGTTCGACGGCACGCTGCCGGTCTTCAATCTCGGCACCAATGACGGCGTGAGCGCCGATCCGTCCCTGCAGGCCATGGTCGGCCAGATCCTGGCCGAAACCGGCGAGAGTTTTGTCGTCAACGGTCGCTTCAAGGGTGGCTGGATCACCCGCCATTTCGGCCAGCCGCAAGACGGCGTCCATGCGCTGCAGATGGAGCTCTCCAATCGCGGCTATATGCGCGAACCCGAAGGCAAGGGCGCACCGGACAATTGGCCGGTGCCCTACGATGCCGCGTTCGCGGCGCCCATCCGGGCCACGCTGGAGAATATCCTCAAGACCGCGATTGCCTGGGCGCACAGCTGACGCGCCCCGCCTGCCTCATTCGAAAGGGAACGCCATGAACGATCCTCGCCACAATATCCGCGAAGTCCGCAGCCCGCGCGGCACCGAGCTCAACGCCCGGACATGGCTGACGGAAGCGCCGCTGCGCATGCTGATGAACAATCTCGATCCCGATGTCGCCGAAAACCCCAACGAGCTGGTCGTCTATGGCGGCATCGGCCGCGCGGCGCGCACCTGGAACGATTTCGACCGCATCGTCGCATCGCTGAAGACGCTTGGCGACGACGAGACGCTGCTGGTACAGTCGGGCAAGCCGGTCGGCGTCTTCCGCACCCATGCCGACGCGCCGCGCGTGCTGATCGCCAATTCCAACCTGGTGCCGCACTGGGCGACCTGGGAAAAATTCAACGAGCTCGATAAGAAGGGCCTGATGATGTACGGCCAGATGACGGCCGGCTCGTGGATCTATATCGGCACGCAAGGCATCGTGCAGGGCACTTATGAGACTTTTGTGGAAGCGGGCCGCCAGCACTATGGCGGCAATCTCAGGGGAAAATGGATCCTGACCGGCGGCCTCGGCGGCATGGGCGGCGCACAGCCACTCGCCGCTGTCATGGCCGGCGCCTGCTGCCTGGCCATCGAATGCGATCCCGACCGCATCGATTTCCGGCTGCGCACCCGCTATGTCGACGAGCGCGCCGATACGGTGGACGAGGCGCTGGAGAAGATCGAGCGCTGGACCAGGGCCGGCGAGGCGAAGTCTGTCGGTCTGGTCGGCAACACCGCCGACATCGTACCCGAGTTGGTGCGGCGCGGCGTCCGCCCCGACATGGTCACCGACCAGACGTCGGCGCATGATCCGCTGAACGGCTATCTGCCCAAGGGCTGGTCGCTGGCTGAATGGCGCGAGAAACGAACGTCCGATCCGAGGGCAGTCGAAAAAGCCGCCCGCGCCTCGATGCGCGAACATGTCGAGGCGATGGTGGCGTTCTGGAACGCTGGCGTGCCGACGCTCGACTACGGCAACAACATCCGCCAGGTCGCCAAGGAAGAGGGCTTCGAGAACGCCTTTGCCTTCCCCGGCTTTGTGCCGGCCTATATCCGCCCGCTGTTCTGCAAAGGCATCGGCCCGTTCCGCTGGGCGGCACTCTCCGGTGATCCGGAAGATATCTACAAGACCGACGCCAAGGTGCGCGAACTGACGCCCGGCAACACCCATCTGCACAACTGGCTCGACATGGCGCGGGAGCGCATCGCCTTTCAGGGTCTGCCGGCGCGCATCTGCTGGGTTGGGCTCGGCGATCGCCACAGGCTCGGCCTCGCCTTCAACGAGATGGTTGCCAAGGGCGAGCTCAAGGCGCCGGTGGTCATCGGTCGAGACCACCTCGATTCCGGCTCGGTCGCCTCGCCGAACCGCGAGACGGAATCGATGAAGGACGGCTCTGACGCCGTCTCCGATTGGCCGCTGCTCAACGCGCTGCTCAACACGGCGTCTGGCGCCACCTGGGTGTCGCTGCACCATGGCGGAGGTGTCGGCATGGGCTTTTCGCAGCATGCCGGCATGGTCATCGTCGCCGACGGCACTCCGGCTGCGGCCAAACGGCTGGAGCGTGTACTGTGGAACGACCCCGCGACCGGCGTCATGCGCCACGCCGACGCCGGCTACGATATCGCCGTCGAATGCGCCAGGGAGCACCAGCTCAACCTGCCGGGTATTTTGGGCTGAGCCGACCGTGCGCATCCTCAGGGCCGCCGAATACCGTGTCATGCCGTGGAAGAACGGCGGCGGCACGACGACGGAGATAGCCGTCTCGCCTGATGGCGCCGGGCTCGACGATTTCGACTGGCGCGTTTCCATGGCGCGCGTCGAAAGCGGTGGTCCGTTTTCGGGTTTCGCCGGCGTCGACCGCACGCTGGCGGTGCTGGAGGGCGAAGGCATTGTCCTCGATATCGCCGGTCAGGCTCCGAAGGAACTGACCAGCACGTCCGCTCCGCTCTTTTTCCCAGCCGACGTGCCGACGCAAGCCGCCCTGGTCGCCGGTCCCATCACCGATCTCAACGTCATGAGCCGCCGCGGGCGAATGACGCACAAGGTCGAACGCCTGGTCATTTCAGCGCCTCTGGACATCCGCGCGGACGCGGCGGCGACGCTCGTTCTGTGCGGCGACGGCACCGTCACGGTCGGCCTCGCGGGCACCGTGAAGCTGGAGCCCCGCGATACGCTGATTGTCGGATCGGATGCCCGGGAACTGCGCCTGGAGCCGGCCCGAACTGCGACACTGTTCGTGATCTGCATCGACCGCGTCCCGGCGAACGATTAACGCCTGTCTCCAAACATGATCGCGGCCCGGGCCGAATTTGGCGTAAGCTGCCGTCCGCATCACGAAAAAGCCCGAATCCTTTCTTCGATCAAATCGGATGGAAGAGAGGGGAGCGCTCGTCCGGAAGTTGTCGACGACGACGTCTTGTCGTGGTGCGGACGTAACTTTCGGCCAATTGTCGTGATGCAACCAATTGCATTTGAACCGGTTTTAGGGACATTGCCGTGGCGGTGACGCCGCACTGCGTCCCCCCATGCGGAATTTTCAATGAATATCCAGACAAATCCCACCCAGATGGAAAAGACGAGCGCGAGCTTCCCGGCCATCACGGAAGAGCCGATACGCTCCAATTTCCTGCCGGAAGATCGCCTGCGCGCGCTGGGCGCGAGCCTCGCCAAGGGCGACATCGAGGATTTGTTCGGCCTGACCCCGTTCGACTTTCAGGCGCGCATCCGCGACAGCGCCAAGAAGATCCTCGAAGTCTACCGCTCGACCAACGCCGCGCAGGCGAGGGGCGACACCATCACGCCGGCCGCGCAATGGCTGCTCGACAACAACTATCTGGTCGAGGAAACCATCTTCCAGGTCAAGCGCGACCTGCCGCGCCGTTTCTACCGGCAGTTGCCGACCTTGAAGCTGGCCGATGGCGCCAGCGTGCCTCGTGCGCTGGCGTTGGCCTGGACCTATGTCGCGCATTCCGACAGTTCCGTCTCGGCGAGCATGTTCAAGGCGATCGTCGAAGGCTTCCAGTCGGTCGAACCGCTGAAGATCGGCGAACTCTGGGCGCTGCCATCTCTGCTGCGCTTCGTCCTGATCGAAAATCTTCGCCGGATCGCGGTCAGGGTCAATCGCACAAGGCAGATGCGCCAGATCGCCAACGAGGTCGCCGACCGCGTGCTGGCGACCGACGGTAGCGCCGACCGTCAGGCCATCCTGTCCAATTACGTCGCCCATGCGCAGGACACCACCTTTGCCACCCAGTTGCTCTACCGTCTGCGCGACGGATCGCAGAACGCCGGCAGGGCGCTGGAATGGCTGGAAGGCGAGCTTGAAAAGACCGGCTCCGACGCCGAGGAAATCATCATCGGCGAGCATCGCACGCTGTCCGGCGGCAATGTGACCACCGGCAACATCATCCGCGGTCTCAGGCTGATCAACGACATCGACTGGACGGTGTGGTTCGAAGGCGTGAGCCGCATCGACACGCTCCTGCGCGAGCGCACCGATTTCGCCGCGCTCGACTTCTTCTCGCGCGACCAGTACCGGACCACGATCGAGGAGCTGGCGCGCCGCTCCGATCTTTCCGAATTCCGCGTCGCCGAAAAGGCCATCGAACTCGCCGGCCATGTCTCGGTCGTCGATGCCTCGGGCGTCGACGTCGCCGATCCCGGCGTTCACACCGACGTCGGCTTCTTTCTCGTCGGCCCGCGCCGGCTGGAGCTGGAAAAGGCCATCGGCTATCGGCCGACCGTCAGCGTCGCGGTCAAACGGGCGTTCCGCAAGACCGGTTGGCTGGGCATCGTCGTGCCGGTGTTCGCGCTGACGGTCCTGCTTCTGGTCCTCTCAGGCAATGCGCTTGCCAATCTCGGACTGTCCGCGCCCTCGATCGTCTTGATGCTGGCGCTGTTTGCCGTGCCGGCCAGCGAAGGCGCGCTCGCCTTCTTCAACACCGTCGTATCGTTGTTCCTGAAGCCGACGCGTCTCATCGGCTACGATTACAGGCACGGTCTGCCGCCCGAGGCACGCACGCTTGTGGTGGTGCCGTCGCTGATCGGCTCGCGCGACGATGTCGAGGAAAATATCCGAAACATCGAAGTGCATCATCTCGCCAACACCGGCGACGAGATCTATTTCGCGCTGCTTTCGGACTGGCCGGACTCCAAGACCGAAATCGACACGGCGGATATCGAAATCCTGCAATATGCGCGTGACGAGATCGCGCGGCTGAACGCCCGCTATCCCAGCGAAGGCGCGCCGCGCTTTTATGTCCTGCACCGCCGGCGGCTCTACAATGAATCGCAGGGTGTCTGGATGGGTTGGGAGCGCAAGCGCGGCAAGCTGCACGAACTGGACCTTCTGCTGCGCGGTGACAGTGACACCACCTTTCTGCCGCTGGATGTGCCGTTGCCGGAACACGTCGTCCATGTGATGACGCTGGACGCCGACACGCGCACCACCCGCGATGCCGTCGCCACTTTGGCCGGCAAGCTTTGCCATCCGCTCAACCGTCCGCATTTCGATGCAACAAAACGCGTCGTCACCGCCGGCTACACCATCCTGCAGCCGCGCATCACCGCTTCGCTGACCAGTGGCGACGACGCCTCCTTCTTCCAGCGGGTGTTTTCGGCCAATCGCGGCCTCGATCCTTACGTCTTTGCCGTGTCGGATCTCTATCAGGATGTTTTCGGCGACGGCTCCTTCACCGGCAAGGGCCTCTATCATGTCGATGCCTTCGAGGCGGCGCTGAAGGGCCGCATCGAGGAAAACACCATCCTCAGCCATGATCTGCTCGAGGGCGCTCTGGCGCGCTCGGCGCTGATCACCGACGTCGAGCTGGTCGAGGACTATCCCACCCGCTATTCGGTCGACGCCTCGCGCCACCATCGCTGGGCCCGCGGCGACTGGCAGCTTCTGGGCTTCATCCTCGATCCGCGCTCCGGCGTCCCGGCGCTGTCGCGCTGGAAGATGGTCGACAATCTGCGCCGCTCGCTGACACCGATCTTCTGGGTGATGGCCGCGATCGCCGGCTGGACCTTGCTGCCGTTCACGCAAGCCGCACAGTGGCAGGCGCTGCTGATCCTCACGCTGTTCATGGCGCCTACCTTCGACATCGTCAATTCGATCCTGCCGAAAAGCGGTGACCAGACACCGCGCGGGCATTTCTCGGCAGTCATGCGAGACGTGGTCTTCGGCACCGCCCTGGTGGCGCTGAAGATCGTGCTGATGGCGCACAATGCCTGGATGATGGGCGACGCCATCATCCGCACGCTGTACCGCCTGTTCGTCAGCCGGCAGAACCTGCTCGAATGGCGCACCGCCTCGCAGGCGCACAAGAATGGCGACAACGATCTCAGCTCCTACTATGGCATGATGTATGGCGCCGTGATCATCGGCGTCGTCGGCCTCGCCATACCGGTGCTGGCCGATTCCACCGGCGCCTTCGTCGCCTTCTTCTTCGCCCTGTTCTGGATCGGCTCGCCGGCTGTCGCCTGCTGGGTCAGCCGCTCGGCCGAAACCGAGGACCGGCTGCGCATATCGGCGGACGACATCCATGCCCTGCGTACCGTCGCGCGGCGCACATGGCATTATTTCGAGACCTTCGTGACGGCCGAGCACCACAATCTGCCGCCCGACAACTTCCAGGAGAGCCCGGCGCCGGTCGTGGCGCCGCGCACCTCGCCGACCAATATCGGCGTCTATCTTTTGTCCGTCGTTTCGGCGCGTGATTTCGGCTGGATCAGCCTGTCCGACGCCATCACCCGTATCGACGCGACCATGACCACCATCGAGAGCATGCCGCGCGACCGTGGCCATCTCTTCAACTGGTATGACACGACGACGTTGAAGCCGCTCTATCCGCTCTATATCTCCGCCGTCGACAGCGGCAATCTCGCCGGCCATCTGGTGGCGGTGGCCGCAGCCTGCGCCGAATGGGCGGAAGCGCCGTCCGTCCATCTTCAGGGCGATTTCGAGGGCATCCTCGATACGGTGACGATCCTCGACGAAACCCTCGAGGAACTGCCTGACGACCGCCGTCAGTTGCGGCCGTTGCGCCAGCGCCTCGCCGATCGCCTCGATGGCATGCGGCGGGCGGTCCTGTCGATCAAGGCGCAGCCCGAGATGGCGTCGATCCGTACCATCAACCTGGCTGTTTTGGCGGGTGAGATCCGCAAGCTCGCCGTGGCCATCCACACCGAGGCAGCATCGACGCGCAGCGACGCTATCGCCGACTGGGCGGCCAGGCTGGAGGCAACCTGCGAGGCGCATGTGCATGACGCCCACAGCGACGACAATGCCGTCGAGGCCCTGCGTGCCAAGCTCCTGGCGCTGCGCGAGCGTACGCGCCGCTTCGCCTTCGAGATGGATTTCTCCTTCCTGATGCGGCAGGAGCGCAAGCTGCTCTCGATCGGCTACCGGGTCGAGGAGCATCAGCTCGACGAAAGCTGCTACGACCTTCTCGCCTCCGAGGCGCGGCTGACCAGCCTGTTCGCCATCGCCAAGGGCGACCTGCCGACCGAACACTGGTTCCGGCTCGGCCGGCCGATCGTCGAGATCGGTTTCCAGGGCGCGCTTATGTCCTGGTCAGGCTCGATGTTCGAGTATCTGATGCCGCCGCTGGTGATGAAGGAGCCGCAAGGCTCGATCCTCAATCAGACCAGCAAGTTGATCATCAAGCGGCAGATCCAGTATGCTCGCTCGAAGAACGTGCCCTGGGGCATTTCGGAAGCGGCCTACAACGCCCGTGACCGCGAGCTGACCTATCAATACACGAATTTCGGCGTGCCCGGGCTCGGCCTGAAGCGCGGCCTTGGCCAAAACACTGTGATCGCGCCTTACGCGACGATTCTTGCGGCGCAGTTCACGCCACGCGAATCCGTGCAGAATCTGGCCAGGCTAAAGTCCATTGGCGCGCTGGGTCGGCACGGCTACTACGATGCGGTCGATTTCACGCCGCAGCGCGTGCCTGAAGGCACCGACCACGCCGTCGTGCTGAACTACATGGCCCACCACTCCGGCATGTCGATCGCCGCCGTTGCCGACGCCATCTTCGAAGGGCGCCTGCGCGACCGCTTCCACTCGGATCCGGTGATCGAATCGGCCGAGTTGCTGCTGCAGGAAAGGGCGCCGCGCGACATCCCGACCGCGACCGTCAGGACAGAGGCCGACGAGCGCTCGAAGGACGAAACCGAAGTCGAGAGCCCGGATACGCGCATCGTGCTCGATCCGCTCAGGGCGCTGCGTTCGACCAGCGTCATGTCCAATGGCCGTTATTCGGTCATGGTCACCGCCACCGGCTCGGGCTACAGCCGCTGGGGCGAGCTTGCCGTCACGCGCTGGCAGCCGGATCCGACCGAGGATCGGCTTGGCTCCTATATCTTCCTGCGCGACACCGGCACCGGCGACTGGTGGTCGGCAACCGCCGAGCCGAAGCGCGCGACGGATGAACGCGTGCAGACGCTGTTCTCCGACGACAAGGCGAGCTTCGTCAAATCTGTCGGATCGCTGCGCTCGGAGGTCGAATGCATCGTCATTTCCGAGGGCAATGGCGAAGGCCGGCGGGTGACGCTCCACAACGACGGCGCCACCGACCGGTACATCGAGGTGACCTCGTTTGCCGAACTGGTGCTGGGATCCGAGGCATCGGACTACGCACATCCGGCCTTCTCGAAGATGTTCGTGGAAACCGAAATCGCCGCCAACAAGGGTGCGGTCTTCGCGACACGGCGCAAACGCGAAACCAGCGAGCCTGATGTCACCATGGTGCATTTCGTCACCGATCCGTCTGGACCGGCACGCGACGCCGAGGCGGAGACCGACCGGCGCGCCTTCATCGGCCGCGGCCGCACCATCACCGAGGCGGCCGCCTTCGATCCAGGCGCCAAGCTCGGCGGCCATTCCGGCTTCACGCTGGACCCGATCGCCTCACTGCGCCGACAGGTGCGCGTGCCTGCCAACAAGAAGATCTCGCTGACCTTCTGGACTATCGTCGGCGCCAAACGGGCCGAACTCGACGAAGCCATTGCGCGCCTCGACCATCCGGAAAGCTTCGCCCGCCAGGCGATGCTCGCCTGGACCCGCAGCCAGGTGCAGACCCGCCACCTCGGCCTCAGCCTGACCGACGCCGCCAATGTGCAGAAGCTGGCGCGCTATCTGGTCTATCCCGATCCGTTCCTGCGCCTTCCCGCGGAATCCATCGCCTCCGGGCTCGGCAAGCAATCCAACCTGTGGCCGACCAGCATATCCGGCGATTTTCCGATCTTCCTGGTCAGGATCGGCGATGTCGCCGATCTGGAGATCGTCGCCCAGGCGCTCCGCTTCCAGGAATATATGCGCGCCCGCGGCATGATGATCGATTTCGTCGTCGTCAACGAACAGGCCTCGTCCTACGTGCAGGACCTGCAGCGGGCTGTCGAGACATTGTGCGAAAACAGCCGCTTGCGCGGCAAGGAGCTGGGACCGCGCCAGCATATCTTCGCGGTGCGTCGCGACCTGATGGACGAAGCGACCTACAAGACGCTGCTCGCGGCAGCGCGCATCGTGCTGCATACGCGCAACGGCACCATCTTCGACCAGATCGAGCGCGCCGAGGCTGCCGCACTTCAGGCGCGCGATGTCTTGCAGGCGGGTGGCGCCATGGCGCCTCGCGAGACGTCCTTGCCAGCGCCGGTCAGCGCCCAGTCATTGGCGGCCCAGTCCTTGATCGAAAGCAGCGCCGATGGCAGCGGGCTGAGTCTCTGGAATGGTTTTGGCGGCTTTGACGGCGACGGACGCCACTACGTCACGCGTCTTGCCGGCCGGCGCGCGACGCCGCAGCCCTGGATCAATGTCGTCTCCAACGCATCGTTCGGCTTCCATGTTTCGGCTGAGGGCGCCGCCTTTACCTGGAGCCGCAACAGTCGTGACTATCAGCTCACGCCATGGTCGAACGACCCGGTAACGAACCGGCCGGGTGAGGGCATCTATATTCACGATCATGCCAGCGGCAAGGCGTTCTCACCGCTCGCCGCCGTGGTGCGCGATCCCGCCATGACCTACGAGACATGGCACGGGCAGGGTTTTTCGACCTTCCGTTCGAAGCGTGGGCCGCTGTCGATGGACCTTACCCATGTGGTGGACCCGGTCGATCCGGTGAAGATCTCGAGGCTGCGCATCCAGAATTCGGGTTCGGTGCCGGCGCGGCTGCGCGTCTATGCCTATGCGGAATGGGTTCTTGGCAGTCATCGTTCGCGCACGGCGGCGACCATCGTTCCGTCCAGGGATGCCGCCACCGGCGCATTGCTGGCGCAAAACCCCTACGGGCTCGACTTCAGCGAGCGGGTCGCCTTCCTGGCCGCCGACGGCGCGGCACAGTCGGTGACGGCCGACCGCACGGAGTTCCTGGGCAGGCACGGCAGCAGCGAGTTTCCGCATGCGGTGCTGACTGGCGCCGCCCTGTCGGGTCGGATCGAGGCCGGCGACGATCCGTGCGCTGCAATCGCGCGCGACGTCGACATCCCTGCCGGCGGCGACGTGACGCTGATCTGGCTGCTCGGCGATGCGGCCTCCGCCGAGGAGGCCAGCGCCCTGGTGGAGCGTCATCGCGGCCAGGATTTCGATCAGCGGCTGGCCGACAACGAGCGCGTTTGGCGAGGCTTTCTCGACACCATACAGGTCGAGACGCCGGACAAGGCGCTCGACGCCATGGTCAATCACTGGTTGCCCTACCAGAGCCTTGCCTGCCGCATCCGCGCCCGCTCGGCTTTCTACCAGGCGAGCGGCGCCTTCGGCTTCCGCGACCAATTGCAGGACACGCTGGCGCTGCTGGCCCATGACCCGAAACTGGCGCGCGACCAGATCCTCAATGCGGCGCGGCGGCAATTCCCCGAAGGCGACGTGCAGCACTGGTGGCTGCCGCGCACCGAGGCAGGCGTGCGCACCATGATCTCCGACGACGTGGTCTGGCTCGCCCATGCCACGGCGCGCTATCTGCTGGTGACCGGCGACAGCGCAATCCTCGGCGAGCAATTGCCCTTCATCGACGGACAGGCGCTCGGCGAAGGCGAGCACGACGCCTTCTTTACCCCCGAAATTTCGAAGAAGACCGCTTCGCTTTATGACCATTGTGCGCGAGCGCTTGATCTTGCCGTCCAGCGCAGCAGCCCGGCCGGGCTGCCGCTGATCCTCGGCGGCGACTGGAACGACGGCATGAACCGCGTCGGCGAGCACGGCAAGGGCGAGAGCGTCTGGCTGGGCTGGTTCCTGCTGAAGACGCTGGGCGACTTTGCCCCCGTCGCCAAGGCGCAAGGCGATGCCAAGCGCGCACAGGCCTGGGCCAAGCATGCCGATGCGCTGAAGCGGGCATTGGAAAGCACGGCCTGGGACGGGGAATGGTATCGTCGCGGCAGCTTCGACGACGGCACGCCGCTCGGGTCTCGCAATTCCGAGGAATGCAAGATCGACTCGATCGCGCAGTCATGGAGCGTGCTGTCGGGCGAGGGTGATCCGGCGCGCTCGACGACCGCGATGCAGCAGGCGATGAAGATGCTCGTCGACGACGAGCTCAAGATCGTCAAGTTGTTCACGCCGCCCTTCTCCCGGACGGAGAAGGACCCGGGCTACATCAAGAGCTATCCGCCGGGTGTCCGTGAGAACGGCGGCCAGTACACTCATGCGGCCACTTGGTTTGTCATCGCGCTCGCTGAAATGGGGCGCACCGATGATGCCTACCGCTGCTTCTCGATGCTCAATCCGGTCAACCACGCGCTTGATGAGGCCTCTGCCGAGCATTATCGCGTCGAGCCCTACGTCGTGGCGGCGGACGTTTACGCCGGTGAGGGCAAGGGCGGCCGCGGCGGCTGGACCTGGTATACCGGTTCGGCCGGCTGGCTTTATCGAGCCGCGGTCGAAGGCATCCTTGGCATAGAGCGGCGCGGCAAGCAGATCACGTTCCGGCCGAAGCTGCCCAGCCATTGGGACGGCTACTCGGCAACGCTGAAGATGCTGGGTGCCGAAGTCAAAGTTCGGGTCGTCCGCGACAAAAAGGCCAAATCCATCTCGCTCGAAGTCAACGGAACCAAGACGAAGTCTTCTGCCTTCGAGCCGAAAGCCGGCGAGAAGACCGAGGTGGTCGTCAAGATGCCCGCGTAAAATCAATGGCTTGAAGTAATCGTCGCGTGTCTTCCGGGACACGCGACAAGCCATTGCGTTTATTTGCGTGGGCCCTTGGCGATGTGCCGTGGAAGCCTGTCAGCGCCGGGTACCCAAACTTCCGCTGATTAAAATAGTGGCAGTGCCCGGCTGCTGCCATGATTTTGCCGCAAGGCTGACATTTCACCTTTTATCTCAAACCGTTAGGTGATCACGGCAGATTTCGCAACGTCGCCATCTTTTGTTCGCGAAACGGGAACTGAAGATGTACACGGGCATTGTTTTGCGACCCGTTAACCGGTACGTGTCAAGAAATGGTGCAGTGCACAATGAAAGTTTTGGCGGAGTAGCTGAAGTGTCCCTTCTGCAAATCTACTGGAGAGCCCTCGGGTATCTCGCGGCCGACAAGAAACGCGTGTCGTTGATCTGCGGCGCCAACGTGGCTCTCGCCATCATCGCGATCCTCGAGCCAATCATGTTCGGACGGGTGATCGACGCCATCTCGGATCGCGGCTCGGTGTTTTCGACGCTCGCGCTGTGGGCTGGCCTTGGCGCCTTCAACATCATTGCGTTCGTGCTGGTGGCGCGCGGTGCCGACCGCTTTGCCCATGCCCGGCGTAGCGAGGTCCTTTGCGAGTCTTTTGAACGCGTGATCACCATGCCGCTTGCCTGGCACCATCAGCGCGGCACGTCGAATTCGCTGCACACCTTGTTGCGCGCTGTCGAAACGCTGTTCAGCCTCTGGCTCGAATTCATGCGGCAGCACCTGTCCACCGCGGTCGCCCTGGTCCTGCTCGTGCCCACGGCGCTGAGCATGGATATCCGCATGTCGATGGTCCTGCTTGGGCTCGGCGTGCTTTACGTCGGCATCGGCCGGCTGGTGATGCGGCGCACCAAGGCAGGCCAGGCAGCCGTCGAGCGGCATTACCACAAGGTCTTCGCGCATGTGACCGACTCGGTCAACAATGTCGCCGTGCTGCAGAGCTATAACCGCATCGGCCACGAAACCGACGCGCTGAAGCGCTATGTCAAGAACCTGCTCGATGCCCAGAACCCGGTGCTCGACTGGTGGGCGCTGGCCAATGCGCTGCACCGCCTGTCGTCGACCATCTCGATGATGGTCGTGCTGCTGATCGGCGCTTATCTGGTGACGCACGGCCAGTTGCGCATTGGCGACGTCATTGCCTTTACCGGCTTTGCCACCCTGCTGATCGCCCGTCTCGACCAGATGTCGGCTTTCGCCAACCAGATTTCCGAAGCGAGGGCGAAGCTGGAAGAGTTCTACCGGCTGGAGGATTCGGCCGCCGATGCGGCCGAACCGGAAGGCTTGCGCGAACTGGGCAGCGTCACCGGCCATGTGCGCTTCGAGAATGTCGGCTTCGAGTTCGCGAATTCCGGACAGGGCGTCGACGACGTGTCGTTCGAGGTCCAGGCCGGCCAGACCGTCGCCATCGTTGGTCCGACCGGCGCGGGCAAGACCACGCTCATCAACCTTCTGCAGCGCGTGTTCACCCCGGCCAGCGGCCGCATCCTAATCGATGGCATCGACATCCGTTCGGTGACCCGCAAGTCGCTGCGCCACTCGATCGCCACCGTGTTCCAGGATGCCGGTCTGCTCAACCGCTCGATCGAGGACAACATCCGCGTTGGCCGGGCCGATGCGACCTATGACGAGGTCCATGCTGCCGCCTACGCTGCCGCCGCGCAGGATTTCATTCTGTCGAAGAGCGAGGGCTACGACACGCTTGTCGGCGAACGTGGCGGCCAGCTTTCGGGCGGCGAGCGTCAGCGTATCGCCATTGCCCGCGCCGTGCTGAAGGACGCGCCCATTCTGGTGCTCGACGAGGCGACCAGCGCGCTCGATGTCGAGACGGAAGACCGCGTCAAGGAGGCGATCGACGAACTTCGTCGTGACCGCACCACCTTCATTATCGCCCACCGCCTGACCACCGTTCGCGACGCCGATCTGGTCGTGTTCATGGACAAGGGCAAGGTGGTCGAAATGGGCGGCTTCGCCGAACTGTCGATGCGCAACGGCCGCTTTGCCAGCTTGCTGCGCGCCGGTGGCCTGCTCAACGACGAGGAGGTTCGCCGCCTCAGCCGCACCGTGACGGGCGAAGCCGCCTGAGCGTGCACGGCTGTCCCTTCTCCCGCAAGGGGAGAAGGAACGACTGGCTGCGACCACCATTCGATTGCCGCAAGCGCCCTGCCGGTCTATGTAAGGCCGCATGAGCGACACGACTTCACGCCTTGCCGGCTGGATGGATCTGGCCAACCCGACGCGCTTCGTCGGACTGGCCGACAGGCTCGTGCCGTGGCTGGCGACTGCTGCCGCACTGCTGCTTGCGTTGGGACTCTACATGAGCTTCACGGCGCCGGAGGATTTCCAGCAGGGCATCACCGTGCGCATCATGTATATCCACGTGCCTTTCGCCTGGCTGGCCATGATGTGCTACACGCTGATGGCGTTCTCCGCGCTTGGCACGCTGGTGTGGCGCCATCCGCTGGCCGACGTCGCGCTGAAGTCCGCCGCACCAATCGGCGCCGTCTTTACGGCGCTTGCCCTGATCACCGGTTCGATCTGGGGCAAGCCGATGTGGGGCACCTGGTGGGTGTGGGACGCGCGCCTGACCTCGGTCTTCGTTCTGTTCCTGATGTATCTCGGCATCATCGCGCTGACCCGGGCGCTCGACGACGCAAGCCGAGCCGCCTGGGCCGCCGCTATCATCACCCTGGTCGGCTTCATCAACATCCCGATCATCAAATTCTCGGTCGACTGGTGGAACACGCTGCACCAGCCGGCTTCGGTGTTCCGCATGGGCGGCTCGACCATCGACCCGTCCATGCTGAGGCCGCTGCTGGTGATGGCGCTCGGTTTCACCGTGCTGTTCTTCGCGCTGCATCTGACGGCGATGCGCACGGAAATCCGCCGTCGCCGCGTCATTTCAATGCGTCGCGTCGCGGCCCGACAGGCCGACAAGCGCCACTAGAGGGCGCCTGACTTGGCCGTCATTTCACTCTAATTCGTCAATTCGTCCGACAACCACGTATCTGCCGTCAACATTATCTGCGACCGGCCGGCCGAGCAGGCATGTTGCAATGTTGCAACAGAGATTTCGAGAAGGTCGATCCCCGTCTCGTTTTCACTGTTGACAGCTAAGCTTTGCACAGGAAGTGATGCATTGTGTTTGCCTGTTGATTTGCCGTGGGGGATTTTTTCGATGAAAGTGCGTTTGCTTGCCGGTGTCTCCGTAATGGCCTTGACGCTTGGCTGGAACTCAGCCAATGCCGCAGACGCTGCGGCGGTCGAAGTTCCGGCGGCTCAGAATCTCTGGTACGTCACGCTGTTTGGTGGCGCCAGCTTCCCCAGTGACGTGAAAACGCATTCCGACTATTACAACCAAGACTTTTCGATGGACTTCGACACCGGCTTCGTGGTCGGCGGCGCGGTCGGTATGCGGATCAACGATATGTTCCGCGTCGAAGGCGAACTGTCTTATGCACGCTACAAGGCGAATACATATGACGAGGGTATCTTTCACGGATACCCGGCTGACGGCGATTTGTCCGCTACCTATCTGCTCGCCAACGTCTGGGCCGACGTTGCTCAGTTTGGAGATGCCAAGATCTACGTCGGCGGCGGCATCGGCGCCGCCTATGTGACAGCCGACACGACTTGGGGTGGTCATGAGTATGGATACGGATCTGGTGGGTGGGGTTTTGCCGGCCAGGCGGGAGCCGGCGTCACCTACGCGCTGGCGCAGAATATCGACCTCGATTTCGGCTACAGGTTCAAGGCCGTCTCCGCCGTCGACTTCGATTCTTCCCGCGATAGCGCTGCTGAATTCTCGAACGGCAAGTTGAATTCCCACAATTTGCAGCTTGGCGTCACATTCAAATTCTGATTGGTTCACGCTGATTGCCGTGATGTCCGGCGATTGGAGGTGAAGGATGCCGCTCTTGCCACGCCGGCAGCCTGTCGGCCTACCGGCCATGGTCCAGGACTTCCTTCCGGCCGCCGGCGAGTCGGCGCCGGAGACGTTGCAGCGCGGTATCGACCTGCAGCGCCGCAAGCGCTTTCGCGAAGCCGAATTCTGCTACCAGACCGTGCTTCGCCGGCAGCCAAAAAATGCCATGGCGCTCAACCTTATGGGCACGCTGGCAATCGAGGCCCAACAAATTGAGACCGCCATCGACTTTATGAAGAGCGCGGTCAAGCTTGAACCGGGCAACGCCATTTTCCGAAACAATCTCGGCAACGCCTACAACCTGACCGGCGACATTGAGCTGGCGCGCAAGCACCTGAGAAAAGCGATCGAGTTCGACGGCCGGCTTGTCGAGGCCTTGTGCAATCTCGGCAAATCCTACCGGAGCCAACTCGAGGGGGACGTCGCCGAGGGTTTCTATCGCCGCGCGCTGGCGGTCGACAGCCAGTCGCTGAAGGCGCTTGTCGGCATGGGCGACCTGCTCACCGACATGGGACGGCAGGCCGAGGCAGTCGAATGCTTTGGCCGCGCCATCGCCATCGACAAGGCGAATGTCGAGGCGCTGTCCGGGCTGGCGCTCGCACGTCGGGCCGTCAAGGGCGATCCAGTCCTGGCCTTGGTGCAGGCCCGCCTCGAACTGCCGATGACCACCGATCGCGAGCGGGTTTACCTGCATCACGCCGCCGGAAAAATCCTCAACGACCAGCACGAGTATCGCCTGGCCATTCACCATTTCGCCAGGGCCAAGGCAATCTCGGGCAGTGATTTCGACATTGCCCTTCACACGCGGCTCTATGACAGTCTCATCGAGACTTTCGACGCCGCCTTTTTCGAAGCCCGGCCAAAATTCGGCAATCCGTCCGAACGGCCGGTCTTCATCGTCGGCATGCCACGTTCAGGAACGACGCTGACCGAGCAGATATGCGCCAGCCATCACGATATCCATGGCGCCGGCGAATTGCCGATCATCCGTTCATTGGCCGGCGAACTCGGATTCGACCAGCTTGATCCGGCGATTTTCGCTAAGGCCATGGCGGCGCTCACGCCGACGAAGGCGAGGGAACTTGGCTCGAAATATCTCGACCATCTCGACAAGCGTAATGGCAAGGCGGCGCGTGTCGTCGACAAGATGCCGCATAATTTCGAGCTGCTGGCCTTCATCAGCCTCATTTTGCCGAATGCCCGCATCGTCCACTGCCGGCGTGACCCGATGGACAATTGCACGTCCTGTTTCATGCATAATTTCTCCGATGCCCACGGCTACAATGCCGATCTGACCAAGCTTGGGCAGTATTATCGGCAATATGATCGCCTGATGCGCCATTGGGCCAAGGTGGTTCCGCTGGCCATCCACGACATGCCCTACGAAGAAACCGTGGCCGATCTCGGAACCCGGGCTCGTGGATTGATCGGATTTCTCGGCATGGAATGGGACGATGCTTGTCTGCGTTTCCACGAGACCGAGCGCACGGTGCGAACGCCAAGCCGCTGGCAGGTGCGCCAGCCGATCTATTCGTCCTCGGTCGAGCGCTGGAAACTGTATGGCGATGCCCTCGATCCGTTGAGGGCCGCGCTGGGTCCGCTCGTCCAACCCTGAGCCAGACGGTCGTTCGGTCCGAACGACGCCAAGCTCACCCCATCCGACCGCGCGCTGTTACCGGCAGCGTTTCAAGCACCTTGTCGCCGTCGACCAGATGCACCTCGTCGAATAGGTTTGTCACCACACAGCAATGGTCGGGCACGACGCGCACGCGCTCGCCGATGCGAAGTTTTGCCCCGCCCGAAAGCGTGACAGTGCCATGCTCTTCGCTCAGCCCTGTCACCCTGGCGTCGGGAATGCCTAGCAATTCGCCGAAATCGGCAAGGCCCAGCGTGTCGCTGGAGAGCGCCTTGCTGCCGGCGTCGAGGATGGCGCGCGCCGGTGTCGGGTGGCTGACCACCGTCGACAGCACCGTCAGCGCGCAATCGTCGAGGCTGCCGACGCCTTTGGCGACCTGGTAGCGGTCGAGATAGATATACGTGCCCGGCCGGTATTCGGTGACGACGCTGTTCTCGCCCGAGCGCCACATATCCGGCGTGCCGCCGCTGGAGATGCGCTGGCAATCAAGGCCGGAGGCGGCAAGCGCGTCGCGTGCGCCGGCAAGCCAGGTTTCGGCCTCCGCGGCGCGGCCGGCTGCCGGATAGGTCATCAGCCCGCCGAAGACGAGCCCCTTGGCCCTGGCGATCTCTTTGGCCAGCGCCACCGCCTCGCCAGGCGACTGCACCCCGCAGCGGCCCATCCCGGTGTCGCATTCCACCAGCACCTGCAACCGGTGCCCGGGATCGGTGAAGGTGGCGGCAAGCCCGTCGAGCGTCTCCGCGTTGTCCACCGTCACCGACAGAGTGACACGGCCATGCAGCGCCTTGAGCCGTTCCAGCTTGGCGCGGCCAACAATGTTGTAGGGCAAAAAAATGTCGGTCAGCCCGGCATCGGCCATCACCTCCGCTTCGCCGATCTTCTGGCAGGTGATGCCGATCGCGCCCGCGGCGACCTGCTTCTTGGCCCAATAGGGCAGCTTGTGCGTCTTGATGTGCGGCCTGAGCTTCAGCCCATGGCTGTCGGCATGGGCCTGGGCCCGAGCGATGTTGGCTTCGGCGCGGGCGGCGTCGATCAGGATTGCCGGCGTATCGAGGTCGTCTATGCTGCGCATGGATTGTCACCTTGGAATTTTGCCTGGACTTATGGCCTTGATCGATCCGGATGTCATGAGGCCAGCATGGAGTTTACGTCGACACCGGATCGGTGTTCGGCTATGCGCTATGGGCGCCGCCTGAAGAAGGGATCACGACCATGAAACGTTCCACCGTTAACGACATCATCCGCGATGCCGACACCTTCATCCGCTCATTCGGCTACATCATGCCGCCCTTCGCCTATTGGTCGCCGGAAGAGATGAAGGCGCGCCGGCAGGATTCGTCGGCCATCTTCTCATCCCGGCTCGGCTGGGACATCACCGATTACGGCCAGGGCAAGTTCAGCGAACTCGGCCTCTTCCTGTTCACCGTTCGCAACGGCCGCTACGAGGACATGAAGAAGGGCATGGGCATGCTCTATGCCGAGAAGATCATGATCTCGCGCAAGGACCAGTTGTCGCCGATGCACCGCCACAACATCAAGGCCGAAGACATCATCAATCGTGGCGGCGGCAAGTTGGTGCTGGAGCTGTTCATGCACGATCGCGATGGCGGCATCGATCCGAAGGCCGAGGTTTCGGTGCCTGTCGACGGAACCATCCACAGGCTGCCGGCGGGCGGGCTCCTGAAGCTCGACCCGGGCCAGAGCGTCACGCTTCTGCCGGGCGTCTGGCACGCCTTCTGGGCCGAGGGCAAGGATGTGCTGATCGGCGAGGTTTCGACTGTCAACGACGATCTCACCGACAATGTCTTCCGCGAACCGATCGGCCGCTTCGCTGATATCGACGAAGACGTCGCGCCGCTGCACCTCCTGGTGTCCGACTACGAGAAGTGGGTGGGGTAAAGGCGCCGCTTGAGAGGCCGGCCTGCTAATTTCGACCTGCATGGCCTCCCGCCTCTACAGCCTAACGATCGTGCTTGTCGGCCTTGCGGTTGCCGAGCAGCAGTTTGCGCAGGCTGAGATTGCTTACGAAGTTTTCTCCGTTTGCTGCCTGGGCAAGGCGTCGGCCAGGCGGTTCGCCCATGCCTCGATATCCAGGCGGCTCGCCAACAGGTCCTGCCTGATCTCGATGAGCACGGCGGGGATACCGCGATCGTCGCCATGGATCGGCACGGCGTAGTCGGCGTCGCGGCTGATCACGTAGGGCACGTTGGCCGCGACGTTGAGCGTGCCGTCGCGGCGCAGGCCGTCAAGGATTGTTTCACCGAAATCTCGGGCGGCAGCGTAAAGCACGCCGGCATGCCAGGGCCGGGCAATCCCGAGGAAGACCGGCGTGAAGGAGTGGATCGTCGCCATCCGTGTCGGCCTGCCGTCCTTCGCGCGGCGGTCGAGATGCGCGGCCACCCGGTCATGAAACGGGGTGAACATGATTACGGCGCGCCGTTCGCGCTCGGCCGCGTCAAGCCCGACATTGCCGGGAATCTCGGTATCCTCGGACAGCACCGGAATGCTGCCGCTGGTCCCGAGCGGCCGGTTGAGGTCGATCAGCAGCCTCGAATAACCGCTGAGGAACGCCGGCGCGTCGAGCAATGCCGACAGCAGCCGCGTCACCTCGGCGGCGCCGATATCCCAGGCGATATGACGCTGCAGTTGGCTGGCATCGAGCCCAAGCTGGCTATATTCGACCGGCATATGGTTTGACGCGTGCTCGCACAACAACACGATATCGGAGCGCCCGTTCTCGTTGAGCACCTCGACGGCTGCCGGCCAACCTTTCTCAGGTCCGGTTTCAAGCTGGAGAGCCATCAATAAAGCGTCCGGTAGAGATCGCAGACAGCCACGGGATCGAGGCCTGCCAGGCGCTCGCTCTCATGCCGCTTGAGGCCGACGAAAGTCTCGACGAAGACAGGCGCGAACCATCCGGTGACTGTGCTGTCGGCGGTCAGCGCATCGAGTGCGGCCGGCAGCGTTTCCGGCAGTCGCACCAGGCCGAGCTTGGTGCGCTCCGCCTCGCTCATCAGCGTCGGATCGCCGGTCACCAGCGGCGGCGTCGGCAGCTTGGCCTTCAGTCCCTCCAGTCCCGCGCGCACGATGGTCGCCAGCGACAGGTAGGGATTGCCGGTGGCGTCGGCCGCCCGGTATTCGATATTATACTGCTTGGCCGGATCCCGCCCGCCGATCGTCACTGTCGGGCAGATGCGCAGGGACGCCTCGCGGTCGCGGTCGGCAAGCCAGGTATAGGACGAGCTCCAGCTATGCGGCTTCAGCCGGTAGTAGGACGATACGCTCGACGCCGTCATGGCGGTGATCCCGGGCAGATGACGCAGCACCCCGGCACAGAAGGCGCCGGCCCGGCTGGACAGCCCGCCTGGACCCTTCGGATCGTAGGTCGCCGGCTTGCCGGCCTCGTCGACGAAGCTGAAATGAATGTGGACGCCATTGCCGACCGCATCTGGCGCGGCCTTTGGCGTGAAGCTGGCACGCCAGCCGGCGGTGCGCGCCACTTCGCGCGTGATCTCGCGGATGGCAACAGCGCGGTCGGCGGCTGTCAGCGCGTCCGCGGGCTCGTGCGTCACCTCGAATTGGTCACTGCCGAATTCGGCGATCACCACTTCTGGCGCGACGCCTGCTTCCTCCAGCGCCGCCATCAGATTGGGCGCGAACGGATCGGCTCGGCGCAGTGCGGCGAACGACATCGAGTGGCCCGGCGCGAAGCCGGCATCGGCAATGTGGAATTCATGCTCGAAGGCGGCGATGACCGACAGCCCGGTCGCGGCCTTCAGCTCCGCCAGAGCGTCTTTCAGCATGGTGCGCGTGCAGCCGGCCCACGGGCTGCCGTCGAGCTCGACGATGTTGCCGGCGACCATGTCGAAGGGCGTCGCCGATCCTGTCAGCGTCGTGCGGAAGCGCGCGTTGAGATCGGGCAGCAGCCGCACGTCGCCGGACGAGCCCCAGGGGTTGGGATCGACGATGGAATTGAACGGCGTCAGCGACAGATTGGCCTGCAGCCAGCCGACGCCGGTGGCGGCGGTCTTCTGCAGCTTGCTTTCGACCACCGAGCGGCCGCGTGTGATGGCGGAAAGATCGGTGGTGACGATGGCAACGAGCGGTTCGACGGTCGATGTCATGCAGCTTTTCCCAAGGCCTTGAAGCGGGCGACGACTGTGTCGGTATCGGTGACCCAGCAGTATCCGCCGAACGCCTTGAGGGCGATGTCGTGGCGTTCCTGAGTGATGGTCGCGCAGGCGTCCGATACGCAGGTGACGAGATAACCGCGATCGGCGCCGTCGCGAACCGTCATGTCGACGCATTGATCGGTGAGCACGCCGACCACAACGAGGTAGCGAATGCCGAGGTTCTTCAGGAGATAATCGACATTGGTCGAATTGAAGATGCCCGACGACGTCTTCGGCAGCATGATCTCGTCGCCGACCGGGGCCAGCGACGGTATCGGCAGGCCTTCCGGCAGGCTGGGAGCGATATGGATCGGCGTCAGCTTGTGGTCGAGCGAGCGGTCGCGGCCGTCTTCCGTCAGGCTCTGAATGATGGTGTGGAGAACCTCGACGCCGTTGGCGCGGGCTGCCGCCAAAAGGCGTTCCTGGTTGGGAATCGTCTGCGACGATGTCTGCCTGTAGAAATAATGATCGGGACCGCGCTCGGGGTGTCCAGGGTCGGCGCCGGGCTCCAGCCAGACACGTTGCATATCGACCAGCAGCAGCGCGGTTTCGCCGGCGCGGAAGGCCTCGTCTCGTTTGGGCAGTAGCTGGCTCATGCTTTCTGGTCCTGTTTTGCCGATTTGGTTTGGGCCGATTTGGCCTGGCTTGAATTGGCTTGCCTTGATTTGGGCCCGGGGGGGGGGGGGGGGGGGGGGGGGGGGGGGGGGGGGGGGGGGGGGGGGGGGGGGGGGGGGGGGGGGGGGGGGG
>NZ_JBVVPU010000011.1:0-284106 GCF_055811295.1 Mesorhizobium sp. WSM4871
CCGTCGGAGTGGTAGACGATGATGTCGCCGACGGTTTCGCCGGAGATGGCATTCGCGGCGTCAGAGGCAGAGGTGAAAGATTTGTCAGTGATCACCACGACGTGCTCGCCATTCGCATCCGAGGCCTTACCGCTGTAGAAGCTGCTCACCGGGTGGCCAGACTCTGGGCTGGCGTTATTGATGAAGTTTGCGCCAAAACCATCATTGTAGAGGCCCACGGCGTCGAAGGCGAAGGTATCCTCCTTCGGATCGAAATCTTGGATGGTAGTGATGTCAGGAACACCGGATACTCCCAAGGCTCCCCCAGGCTCCCCAGGCTCGTCCCCTATCAGGGGATCATCCTCCTCCCACCCCCCTATCAGGGGATCATCCTCCTCCCCAGGCCACTCAGGATAGTCAGGCAACATCCAAGGCTTAGGGTCCACAGGCTCCCCAGACCCTGAACTATCCACCCCAGGAACTGGATCGTGGAACTGGAACACGAAAGTGTCTTTATCGGCCCCGCCTGTCAGATAGTCCTTGCCGTCACCCACGTAGAGGAAATCGTCGTTGGGACCGCCGTCGATAAAGTCATTGTCCTCACCGACGATGCGCGGTTTGTAGCGGCCGTTGTCGCCGGAGAGATGGTCGAAGCCCTGTTCGCCCAAGATTTTGTCATTGCCCTCACCGCCCATGGATCGGTCACTACCATAGCCGGCCGAGATATAGTCAACGCCGCCACGACCTTCGAGCCAGTCACCGCCACCGGAACCAAGTATCTTATCGTCGCCGTCGCTGCCGAAGACGGTTTCGCCCTTCGGGCCTCCCTGGATAAACGTTTCCATCGCAAACATTCCTTCTGATACAGCCCCACCCACCTGACACCTTGCTATCCCTCACCAGACAACTGGGGAAATCGATTTGTTCGATAGAAACATTTACGAAATGGATGTGTGGCATCGGCTTCGTCCTTCTGCCTAGCAAGCAGTTGCCGGTCTCGATGGCGGCAGGCGACCTGGCTACTCAGCCGACCGGTCTGGAAAAGTCGGTTCGTCAAACCGGACGAACCATGGTCCAGCGGTCAGAGGGCAGCGGCGGTTACGCCGTCACCCGACTGACGCTCCCGCAACTTCAGTAGTTTGAAAGGGCTAATTCATGTGCAAGAAGCTTTCTTTGGTCCGCCGCGCTCGTGCTTGTTCTCACGGTCCCAGCTCGCGCAGCAGGCTCCGGCATGCCCTGTGAACAGCCGCTGCAGCAGATTCTGGCCCTGTTGTGCCGTTCAGAAATTATCTGTCGCTGTCCGGAATCAAGCCGGTCGTGCCGGCGCTCGTGCAAAAGCTTAACGCATCGCTGCCGCACGACATCACACGAAAGCGTGGTCTCGTTCCGGGGAAGACGAATGCCCCCAATGCCGCTGGTAAGGGCAGCGCAGTTCTGGAGAAGGTGGCAAAGCGCGCGAAGGGAGGTGTTCTCACCATAGATGACAATCGCTTCGTAGGCGTCGGCTCCATCAACGTTTTGTTCGACACCGATCCTTACGCAGTCCTCCCGCGTCGGTTGCCCGATCTCGAAACGCATGCCGATACGGCTTTCGAGCTGATCCATAGCGTGGGTATCACGCCTCGTGCCCGCTAAACGATGAGTGTTGCCAGCGAGCAGCAAAGCGAAACCGCAGTACTCCTGAAGATGCAGCAGCTCTCGCAATACGGCGGGTGTGAAGTTCTGATATTCGTCCACCAGCAACGCACGCGTCGCGCCGTATCGGGCATCCAAAAAGTTGATGCAATCCTGTCGCAAGGTCGTATGTGAACTTGCTGTCCTTTTGGACGCCGTAGGCGTCGTGCAGCATCTGCAGCATCGGCCTGATAGCCTTGCTATGCTACGCAACCTCACAACAGGCAGCTCCGGTTTGGGCAGCTATCCACCCGAGTGCTACAGTCTTTCGGAGCTCGGCTTTACCGACCGCAAGCACCGGACATTGCATCTTGGCCGCCATATCGAAGGCGGCGCGCACACTGAGCGCAGCGCGGGCTTCAACGAACATCGTCATCCGACGATCCTCTTCACCAAGTCCATCCGAGCGGCTATGCGCTCGTTTTGTTCGCGTCGGCGCTCTTCGGAGCTCGAAGGCTTCTTCCGCATGACGGTCCGCGCCGGCCGCTCAGACGGATCGAACGACACTTTGCCCATCGGTTCGTTGGGGATGCGAAGATGCAGATCTGTATCATGGCCTGGACAGCACGAATCTCGAGCATATTGAAGCACGCTGGCGACCTTTTTTTGAGTTGCGTCGTAGGGAAGCCAAGGCCTCTGTTCAAACTTTAGCTGAGGTCAATGCCGAAGACGCCCATTGGGAATGGGGCAAGAAGCGCTGGCTGCGCTGAACGACCCGTCCTGATCGATTTCTTCGCAGCTTGGGCGACAGCATCACGTAGCGGTCCTTCTGGCCTTTGCCCTGCTCGACGCGGATGACCATTCTCTGGCTGTCGATGCCCGCGGGCTTCAGCCGAACCGCTTCCGAGATGCGCAAGCCGGCGGCATAGCAAGTGGTCAGGATGGCGTGGTGTTTGACGTCGAGGACGCAACCGAGGAACCGCTGAAATTCCTCGGGACTGAGAATGATCGGCAGCTTTTGCGACTTCTTGGGAAGCGGCAGGACCTCTTCAAGCGCCCAGTCCCTTCCGAGCGTCACTTTGTAGAGAAAACGCAGCGCCGCAATGGAGATGTGGATCGAGCCGGGGGCCAGCTTCTTCTCGTTGGTCAAATAGACCTGATAGGTCCGAATGTCCTCGCGCCCGAGCAAGTCCGGCGACTTGCTAAAATAGCGGGCGAACAGCGACACCTGTTGCAGATACGACAGCTGGGTGTTGAGCGCGAAGTTGCGCACCTCCATGTCCTCGCTCATGCGCTGGCGAAGTTGGGTCATGACAAGCTCCTTTGTCGGATGGAATGGGCTGCAAGCAGCCACTCCATGCTGACGCAGTCGGAGCTTGTTGTGGACACATGACCAGCGCGACAGACGACGTGATCAACACCACGCCGTCGGCACACACCCTCCTTGCCGCTCCGCAATCGCGGAGCGGGTTAGTCCAATGGCACCTTATGCCGACATCGGCATAAGGTGCATTTCGCCCGCAACGTGCTCGCCCATGCCGGCAAGAGCGGCCGCCGCGTCGTCTCGGCCTTCATCGCCACCGCCTTCGTCCAGGAGACGGCCGAGGCGGCAAGCCTGCAGTGGCGCGCCGTCGCCGACCAGATCCGCCCGAAGGTGCCGAATCTCGCCGCCATCATGGACGAGGCCCAGCACGACGTGCTCGCCTACATGAGCTTCCCCAGGGAGCACCGCGTCAAGCTGCACTCGACGGATGACATCGACAAGCCTGATTTCGGCTTTTTGGCTTTTTCGACTCCTGTTCGTTTCTTTGTTCGGCTTCAGGTGAGCCTGTTTCTTCGTCCCGGCCCACAGGATTTCCCGTGCGAGCGTGTCGAGACGCCGTCAAGGCTGGCCGGTGCGGTGGCGGCACGGCGGCTGCGAGGTTTCAAGGCCACGCCTTGACGGCGTCGAGCACGGCGCCAGTCTGGAGCGGACCGAGACGGCGGTCGTGCCGGCACATTCCCTATGCTATATTTGTCCGGCATGGATGATCACGTGGCAAAGAGTGGTGCAGGGGATGAGAGTGCCGCCACGCAGCCTTATAGTCGGTCCTCCTTTGTGGCGTCCGTGCGCCGCTTCGGCCCGCGTGGCCGCCAATGCCCAACCATCAGCTCGTAGGCACGCTCGGCATTCTCGGCCGCGGCTTTCTCGCTGTTTCGCAACTACTTCACGTTGTAGGCGTAAGCCGAACCGCGGCGACCGACACCGCGCTCCCCCGGCGCGCCAGCCTTAAGAGCGAGCTGCCTCTGCTTTGCCGCCACCAGCGCCGGGCGAGCCCAGAAGCAGTCCTGCTCCTTTGTCAGCAGATGCCAGATCAACACCGCGAGCTTGCGGGCGACCGCCACGGCTGCGACCTGATGGCCACGCTTGTTGCGGATGCGCAGGAAGAAGGCCCTGAGCGGTCCGGGCGCCTTCGCCGCCGCCCAGGCGGCCTCGACCAGCGTGGCGCGGGCATGGGAACGCCCATGTTTGCTGATCCGGCCATATTGCGCCAAGCCAAGACCAGATTGGCGCACACGCGGATTGAGGCCGAAGTAGCTCACCAGCCTCTGCGGCTCGCGGAACCGCCGGATGTCGCCGACGGCGGCCATGATACCGCTCGCGACGATTGCATTGACGCCGGTGATCGTCTGAAGCCGCCGGACTTGCACATCATCAACCGCTTCCCGGGCGATGTCGCGATCGAGGTCAGCCAGATGCTCGGCCAGGCGGTCGATCTCGCGGATGTGGCGGGCGATAGCAGCCCGCTCGTCGTCGGGGAGCACCTGCTGCTCGAGCCAGGCGCGACCCCGACGGTTGAACAGATCGGCATGCGGGCACTTCGGCACGAGGTGCGCCTGCAGGATGCCATGCACCTCGTTCTTCACGCGCGTGCGGTGCCGCACGACCTGGTTGCGCCGCGCGACGAGGCGGCGAAGCCGCTCAGTCCGCTCATCGGGAACCCAGACCTCCGGCAGAAAGCCGCTGGCATGGAGCTGCGCCAGAACCCCGGCATCGATCTTGTCGGTCTTGATCCTGGCATGGGCGATCGCCTTCACCTGCATCGGGTTGGCGACAATCACCCGGCCGACATAGGGCGACAGAACCCGCACCACCGCCATGGCGTTGCCCGTAGCCTCGAGGCGCTGGTCCCTGAAAGCCCGACCGGCAGTTATGCCCGCCGCATCTGGTTTCTTATGAATGGCTGACGGGCGCGCGTCTCGATCTGCCCGACGCCGATGCCGGACGCTACGTTCCGGTTGTCGATCCCGAGCTGCGGTGGTCCGGGACCCGAGAAGACCGCTTCGCGCTACCGCATAAGGGACAATCTCCTGGGCACGCATGAGTTCTGCCCTCTGGGATTCCGCAAAGACACTCGAAAGATCATCGGCCTTGAACTGTCGCCGCACGCGGCGGCAATCATAGGGGACGTGCCGCGTGACCTCCTTGCTCGCACCGCCGCCTTTCCCCGCTCTGACCAATGACGAGGCGCGGCGGATCGAGGCGATCTATGCGCAGACCAGCGCGCGGCAGAAGCCTTTCACTGGACTGCCGGTCGACCCTTGCGTTATCGCCGAACTCGGGACGTCAAGTTCTGGAGCAAACCGGACAAGCCAAAGGTGTGTCGGGAATGCTGCTGCGCCACGGCAGTGACTTCTGCATCGTCTATACGCATACATACGCAGTGGCGGACTCAGCGCCTCAGCGGTCGAACATGCGCGACAAGTCGCGTGCAAAGTCATCTTGGGGACCCTGACAACAAGGTACATGCGCTCAATCGGGTCCACCTCATTCACAAAACCGGCTCGGTGGGGTAGTGGGAACGCAGAGAAATCTCCGGTCGCAGCCTTACCCGGTCAAAACAAGGACTCAAACCATGAATGCCCTCGTCATCTGCTCCGGCGGATTGGACTCTGTTTCGCTCGCTCACAAGGTGGCGACCGAGCAGAAACTCATTGGCCTGCTTTCGTTCGATTACGGCCAGAGGCACAAAAAGGAACTCGGCTTTGCCGCCATCTGCGCCAAACGGCTGGGTGTTCCGCACCAGATCGTCGATATCCGCGATGTTGGCCGGAACCTGAGCGGCTCGGCGCTGACTGACAATGTGGACGTGCCCGACGGGCACTATGCCGAAGACTCCATGAGGATCACGGTGGTGCCGAATAGGAACGCTATCATGCTGGCCATCGCCTTCGGGGTTGCCGCCGCGCAGAAGGCCGATGCGGTGGCCACTGCCGTCCACGGCGGAGATCATTTCATCTATCCCGATTGCCGGCCCGCTTTTATCGACGCCTTTCAGACGATGCAGAACCATGCGCTCGCAGGCTACGCCGATATCTGCCTGTACGCTCCGTATGTGAATATCTCGAAGGCCGACATCGTCAGCGAGGGGGCAAAGTACGCCACACCGTTCGAGGCGACGTGGTCCTGCTACAAGGGCGGTGCACGTCATTGCGGTCGCTGCGGGACATGCGTCGAACGGCGCGAAGCATTCGATCTGGCCGGCATCACCGACCCGACAGATTATGAGGACGCAGACTTCTGGCTCCACGCTATCCAGACAAGGAGCGCGTAATGTTCCGCATTACCAAAGAGTTCCACTTCTCGGCCTCGCATCAGCTCACCTCCTTGCCACCAGGTCATCAGTGCGCACGTCTGCACGGCCACAACTACATCGTTGTAGTGGAGCTTTCGGGTGGCGAACTGGACGAACACGGCTTTGTGCGCGACTACCAAGATCTGGCGGCGTTCAAGCACTACATCGATGGGACCTTCGACCATCGGCATCTTAACGACGTGCTGGGGCATGACCATGCCACAGCGGAATACCTGGCCAGGCACTTCTACGACTGGTGCAAGGTGCGGCTACCCGAAACCTCCGCCGTGCGGGTGAGCGAGACGCCGAAAACCTGGGCGGAATACCGGCCATGACTTGCGCGTTGCATCCCGGAATCCGGGTGAGCGAGATTTTTGGGCCGACCATTCAGGGCGAAGGCGTGCTGATCGGCTTGCCGACGGTGTTCGTAAGAACCGGCGGGTGCGATTATCGCTGTTCCTGGTGCGACAGCCTGCATGCGGTGGACCGTCGCTTCCGCCATGATTGGGAGATGATGACTCCCGAGGCGGTTTGGCAAAAGGTCATTGCACTTTCCGGCGGTCAGCCCGTGATGGTATCGCTATCGGGCGGCAATCCGGCCATCCAGCCGCTTGGCCACTTGATCGACCGCGGGCATGGTGAGGGCTACCGTTTTGCATTGGAAAGCCAAGGTTCGGTGTCTAAGCAATGGTTCGCGGATCTCGACGTGCTGGTACTCAGCCCCAAGCCGCCCTCAAGTGAAATGACGACAGATTGGGCCGCGTTCGACGCCTGCTTAGAGGCGGCGCAGGCTAAGCCGCAGATGGCGCTCAAGCTTGTCGTCTTCGACGAAGATGACTATGCCTATGCCAAAGACGCCGCGGCGCGCTACCCCCAATTACCCGTCTATCTGCAGCCCGGCAATCACACGCCGCCGCGTCCCGGCAACGAAGACGGTTTCATCGACTTTGCCGGTGTGATGAGGCGCATGGAATGGCTGGTTGAAAAGGTGACCCGTGACAGGTGGTTCGAGGCGCGTGTGCTGCCGCAGCTTCATGTTCTGCTCTGGGGAAACAAACGGGGCGTCTAGCCGAAGGGGAAGGATTGCCGACGACGAGCAAGCCAGACATCTATAGCAATCTCACCCAACTGGGCGGCAGCAGCGTCGTTCCGGAAAGCCCCGAAAACACCGTGCTGGAAAAGGCACCGAATCCGCATGAGGGCTCGCCTTATTGGGGGCGCTTCACCGCTCCTCTGGAGCGTGACTTGCTCTCGATACTACCATGCTTTTCCGCTGGGTTTGTTTGGTCGCCCCGATCACCGCTGCGGGCCGAATGCGCTTGACAAAATAGCGCCGGCCCGTTCAAACTTGAGGCATTCACCAGGGGAGTCCCGGCAAGGGGCTGAGATACTGCTTGCTTTCGCGGCGCAGTGACCCGTTGAACCTGATCCAGTTCATACTGGCGTAGGGACGGTGCAAGCGCTTACGGGAGTTTACGCCCGAGGTCCTGTTTCGGCAGGTCAACAGAAGCGTCTTTTCATCCTTCCGGCACAGAACTGGGTCTCCAATGCATGAGCAAAGGAGCCTCAAGATGAATGCCTTCACCCCCGCCGTCTCGACGGGACCATTGCCCGCCTCGCGGAAAATCCACAAGCCCGGTGCCATCCACCCGCAGATCAGGGTGCCGATGCGCGAGATCTCCGTCCATCCGACGGCCGGCGAGCCGCCCGTCACCGTCTACGATCCCTCAGGCCCCTATACCGACCCGACTGTCGAAACCAGCATCGAAACCGGCCTTGCCCGGCTTCGCCGCGAATGGATCGTGTCGCGCGGCGATGTCGAAGCCTATGACGGGCGCCATGTCCGACCCGAAGACAATGGATTTGTCACGGGCGAACGCCTGACGCCGGAGTTTCCAATCCGTAACCGGCCGCTGAAGGCCAAATCGGGCAAGGCCGTGACCCAGCTTGCCTATGCGCGCGCCGGCATCATCACGCCAGAAATGGAGTTCGTCGCCATCCGCGAGAATCTCGGCCGCGAGATCCTGCGCGGCAAGATCGAGCGCGACGGCGAAGCCTTCGGCGCGGCGATCCCCGACTTTGTCACGCCGGAATTCGTGCGCGAGGAGGTGGCGCGCGGGCGCGCGATCATTCCCGCCAACATCAATCATCCCGAGAGCGAGCCGATGATCATCGGCCGCAATTTCCTGGTGAAGATCAACGCCAATATCGGCAACTCGGCGGTCACCTCGTCGATGGCCGAGGAAGTGGAAAAGATGGTCTGGGCGATCCGCTGGGGCGCCGATACGGTGATGGACCTGTCGACCGGCCGCAACATCCACAACATCCGCGAATGGATCGTGCGCAACTCGCCGGTGCCGATCGGCACGGTGCCGCTCTATCAGGCGCTCGAAAAGGTCAACGGCATCGCCGAGGACCTGACCTGGGAGGTGTACCGCGACACGCTGATCGAACAGGCCGAACAGGGCGTCGACTATTTCACCATCCATGCCGGCGTGCGGCTGCACTTTATCCCGCTGACCGTTGACCGAGTCACGGGCATCGTCTCGCGCGGCGGCTCGATCATGGCCAAATGGTGCCTGCACCATCACCGCGAGAGCTTCCTCTACGAACATTTCGCGGAAATCTGTGACATCTGCCGCGCCTATGACGTGTCCTTTTCGCTCGGCGACGGTCTTCGTCCGGGCTCCATCGCCGACGCCAACGACGCGGCGCAATTCGCCGAACTGGAAACGCTCGGTGAATTGACGAAGATCGCCTGGGCCAAAGATTGCCAAGTGATGATCGAAGGCCCTGGCCACGTGCCTATGCACAAGATCAAGCAGAACATGGACAAGCAGCTCGCTGTCTGCGGCGAGGCGCCGTTCTACACGCTGGGGCCGCTGACGACGGACATAGCGCCGGGCTATGACCACATCACCTCCGGCATCGGCGCCGCCATGATCGGCTGGTTCGGCACGGCCATGCTCTGCTACGTCACGCCGAAGGAGCATCTCGGCCTTCCGGACCGCAATGACGTCAAGACCGGCGTGATCACCTACAAGATCGCGGCCCATGCCGCCGACCTGGCGAAGGGGCATCCGGCGGCGAAAGTCAGGGATGACGCCCTTTCCCGCGCGCGCTTCGAGTTCCGCTGGGAAGACCAGTTCAACCTGTCGCTCGATCCCGAAACCGCGCGGTCCTTCCACGACCAGACCTTGCCCAAGGAGGCGCACAAGTTGGCGCATTTCTGCTCGATGTGCGGGCCGAAATTCTGCTCCATGCGCATCTCCCACGACATTCGCGCCGAGGCACAGAAAGAGGGCATGGCGGCGATGGCGGCGAAATATCGCGAAGGCGGCGATCTCTATGTGCCGGCGGACGAGACCGGCGCACCGCTCATGCCGGAGGCGCATGAGCCGTCATGAGGGTGCTGGTCAAAGGGGCCGGCGTCGCCGGCCTCACCGCCGCCTTCGAGCTCGCCACACGCGGCGCGGCGGTGACAGTTGCCGAGACAGGACATGCCCTCGGCGGCAATGCGTCATGGTTCGCCGGCGGCATGCTGGCGCCATGGTGCGAGCGTGAAAGCGCCGAGCAGCCAGTGCTGGATCTCGGATGCAATGCCGGAGACTGGTGGGAGGCGGCAACGCCTGGCCAGGTGACACGGGCGGGAACGCTGGTCGTGGCCGCGCCGCGCGATGTGGGCGAGCTCGACCGGTTCGCCAGCCGTACCTCGGGTCATCGGCGTGTCGATGAAGATGAAATCGTGTTGCTCGAGCCCGACCTTGCCGGCCGCTTCCGCCGCGGACTGTTCTTCTCCGACGAAGCCCATCTCGACCCTCGCCAGGCGATGGCGGCACTTCATGGCAGGCTGGCGGCGATGGGCGTCGAATTCCGCTTCGGCGTCGATGCCCGGCACATTTCCGGTTTCGATCGTCGGATCGACTGCACGGGGATGGCGGCGGAAGACGACCGACTGCGCGGCGTTCGTGGCGAGATGCTGATCCTGCGCACGCCGGATGTGTCGCTGTCGCGCCCGGTCCGGCTGCTTCACCCGCGCTTTCCGCTTTACGCGGTGCCGCGCACCGGCCACCGTTTCATGGTTGGCGCGACGATGATCGAGAGCCGGTCCACGGGACCGGTGACGGCGCGTTCGATGATGGAGCTTTTGGGCGCGGCCTACGCTCTCCATCCGGCATTCGGCGAGGCTGGCGTCATCGAGACCGGCGCCGGTGTTCGTCCGGCCTTTCCAGACAACCTGCCGCGAGTCGCGACCCACGGAAGCACCGTCGCAATCAACGGGCTCTATCGCCACGGTTTTCTCCTCGCCCCCGCCATGGCGCGCCAGGCTGCCGACCTGGTTTTCAATCAAGACGGAACCAAGGAGCTTGCTCATGAAATTGATGGTCAACGGCGAAGCGCATGAGATTGCGGCCACCACGCTGGCCGAGCTGCTTGCCGCACTCGACTATGAAGGCGAATGGCTGGCGACGGCCGTCAACAGCGACCTCGTGCACCGGGCCAATCGGGCGGAGTTCCGGTTGAGCGACGGCGACCGGATCGAAATCCTCTCACCCATGCAGGGAGGCTAGCATGTTCGAGCTTCTCGGAACGTCGCTTCCCTCGCGGCTGCTTCTCGGCACGGCTCAATATCCTTCACCGGCCATCCTTGCCGATGCGGTCAAGGCGTCGGGCACATCGGTGGTGACAGTCTCGTTGCGGCGTGAGATGGCAGGCGGGAGGGCCGGCGAAAAATTCTGGTCGTTGATCCGCGCGCTCGGCACGAGAATCCTTCCGAACACTGCCGGCTGCCACTCCGTCAAGGAAGCGGTCACCACCGCGAACATGGCGCGCGAAGTGTTCGGCACGAGCTGGATCAAGGTCGAAGTGATCGGCAACCAGGACACGCTGCAACCGGACGTGTTCGGCCTGGTCGAAGCCGCGCGCATCCTGTGCGAAGACGGTTTTACGGTATTTCCCTATACTACCGACGACCTTGGTGTCGCCGAGCGGCTGCTGGATGCGGGCTGCAAGGTTTTGATGCCTTGGTGCGCACCGATCGGTTCCGCCCTCGGCCCGGTCAACATCATGGCACTGCGCTCGATGCGCGGACATTTCCCTGGCGTCCCGCTGATTGTGGATGCGGGGCTCGGACGACCGTCGCACGCGACAACCGTCATGGAACTCGGCTTTGACGGCGTGCTGCTGAACACCGCGGTCGCCAGAGCGGCTGATCCGGTCGGCATGGCGCGCGCTTTCGGCAAGGCTGTCGAGGCCGGTCGTGAAGCTTACAGCTCGGGAATGCTCGAACCGCGCGACGTCGCCGCGCCATCGACGCCGACAATTGGCAGGGCAGTTTTTTCATGAAGCTCGATCCGTTCTATCTGATCGTCGATAGTGCAGCCTGGATCGAGCGGCTGGTCCCACTCGGAGTCCGGCTTGTGCAACTGCGCATCAAGACCGTGTATCAGGCCGGGTTGCGCACCGAAATCCGGAAGGCGAAGGCCCTGTGTGCCGAGCAACAATGCCAGCTCATCGTCAACGACCATTGGCGCCTGGCAATCGAGGAAGGCTGCGACTTCGTGCATCTCGGCCAGGACGATTTGCAGACCGCCGACCTCTTGGCGATACGCGCAGCCGGCTTGAGGCTCGGACTGAGCACACATGATGACATTGAGCTGGAAACGGCGATGGCCGCCGGGCCGGACTATATCGCGCTTGGGCCCATCTACCCGACCATCCTGAAGAAGATAAAATGGGCGCCGCAGGGACTCGAACGGATCAGAGAATGGAAGCATCGGGTAGCGCCAATCCCATTGGTCGCCATTGGCGGTCTCAACCCTGACAGGCTCAACGGTGTTTTCGCGGCGGACGCCGATAGCGCGGCAGTGGTCACCGATATCACGCTGAATGCCGACCCCGAGGCGCGTACGCGAGAATGGATCAAAAAGACGGAGCGATGGCGCTGAGGCGGGAACCGCATGTCCTTGTCGTTGGCGGATCGGACTCCAGCGGTGGAGCTGGCATTGCCCGCGATATAGAAACGGTTTCCGCCTTCGGGCTGCGCAGTTGTCTTGCCATCACCGCCGTGACAGTCCAGACGCACTCGGCTGTCGAGCACGTCAAGCTTGTGCCGTCGGAGCTTGTCGCCGCTCAGATGCGCGCCGCGTTCGCTGCCAACGATGTCGCGGCCGTCAAGATAGGCATGATTGGGACATCGGCGGCTGTTGAGGCAGTCGGCGCTGTTTTGGTCAACCGCCAAGTGCCTGTGGTACTCGACCCGGTCCTGGCCTCTACCTCGGGACGCAATCTGCTGCCGGACGATGCCATTAATATGCTGCGCCACGATCTGATGCCGATCTGCCGGCTTGTAACGCCTAACCTGGTCGAGCTGGCTGCGTTTACCGGCTCGTCACCGGCCGCGGACGAAGAAGGGGCTTGTCGTCAGGCTGAAGAGCTATCGAGGACGGTGAGGACCGCCGTACTCGTCAAGGGCGGCCATGTACAAGGAACCCGTTGCGTCGACGTGCTTTTGCAGCCGAACCAACCTGCAGTTCGGTTTGAGGCGCCCCGCTTGCCGCGAGGGATGCGCGGAACGGGTTGCATGATGGCCAGCGCAGTCGCCGCCTCGCTTGCTCTTGGAGCGTCGCTGAAAGCGAGCGTGCGCCAAGCCAAGCAACATGTTTTCGATGCGCTTGCCGGATCGAAGGATATCGGGCCGATAAGCTGATCGGCCCGAACGTATCCAACGATCCGATCAAGTCTGGCAGGCGATCGTGGGTCTACTCCTAGGACATGAAGGCCCTATCAGGGTGAGAATGCGGCATACACGGTCGCTTTCGCCTATGAACAACACGCCGCTTTGAGGAGGAAGCCGCATGCCTCTGTGCCAACCGGTTGATGGGTCATCCGAAACCCGCACCTAGTCGTCGCTAGCGACAGCATGCCGCTTGGCACGTTGTTGGGTGAGCGAACGTTCGAACCGGGGTTAGCCAACTCGAGCCATAATTGCGGATTGAATCGCCGTTGCGGTATATAGGGAAGCATCTAACGACAGGTTCCCAAACGCCGGTTGACAAAGGAGGTAGTTTGCACCTGCCGCTTCCAGCTGATCAAGAAGAGCTTGTCCCGCAGATGCTGCCGTTCCTACTACGCACAATTCCTTCTCGATTGCTCCATCGAAGGTCAGCGGCAGGTTTGGTGGAGTTGGCATGCTATTGAGATCATAAAGAAATTTAAAGCTCTTGAGCCACCGTTCGTAAGCAGGTGCGGCGAGTGAACGTGCATCTGTTTCAGAACGCCCAATCACGACCATTCGGAGCAATCCAAGAAATGGCGCTTGGTCGTCCGCCTCACCGGTGTGCTCTCGACCGGCGCGGAAGGCATCAGTGATTCTTCGAACGGAAGAGGAAGGTCCCACGCACGCTATGTTCATGCCATTCGCAGCGGCCCAGCCTGCCGATTCCGGTCGATTGGTGGCGATCCAAGTCGGCGGATGTGGACGCTGATGAGTTCTTAGCGTCAGCGGAACGCTGTTCAACTCAAAATGGCGACCTTGATACGATAGCGTGCCGCCCTTCAGCGCATTGATAAGAATTTCGCTGGCTTCCGCATAGTGGTTTGGCGCCGCGTCCGAGCCAATCCCGAAGTAACCCAATTCGATCGGGAGCGAGCCGCGCCCTATCCCAAGTTCCAGCCTGCCACCGCTCAATTGGTCCAGCATACAGATCTCTTCAAACGCACGTAGCGGATGATAAAGGGCAAGCAACATTACCAACGGTCCGACACGAAGGCGCCGGGTTCGCTGGGCTACGCTCGACAAGAACAGATTCGGTGAGGGACCTCTCCCATGTGGGGTACAATGGTGCTCTGCGAGATGATATGCATAGAACCCAAGGTGATCGCACGCCTCCGCTAACATCAGGCGATCTTCGTACTGTCGGGCGATATCGGGGCCGTCCTCGTCCAGATGATCGAAGATTCCGACAGCTAGGCCTGAAGGAAAGGCCTTATCCATGATATTGTCTCCATTTTTTGACGCAACAATTCCGGTTGCTTGCGTATTCCAAGCAATTTGAAGGTTTTTCGCTTGTGTAATCGCTCGAATTATGCGTGCGAAATGCTAAAGCAGGGCCTCAACAACCTAACGCGGGGGCGTTAACATATTCAATATTCTACTAATACGACTAGCGTCACGAAGAAACGCATCCATTTGCTCTTTTGTACCGATGCTGACGCGGATGTAATTTTCCAAACCTTTATCGGGAAAGACGGCAACAAGTACTTTTTGCCTTGCAAAGGCTGATTGCCACCATGAGCCGTCCTGTCCCGTTGGCACGCGGGCAAGCAAGAAGTTTGCGTGGGAAGGGATTACGGAAAATCCAAGTTGCGACAGCGCGAGCGTCACTCGCCGTCGTTCATGCCTGATGTGTCTGTGGTTGTCTGCATAGGCGGCGCGGTGCGCAAGGACGCTGATACCAACCGCCTGCCCGATCACATTCATGTTGAAGACGTTCTGGATGTTGCGTAGCCTGCCGATAATTTCAGGGTGACCGAAACCGAAACCGACGCGAACGCCGGCGGCAGCATAGCTTTTCGAAAATGTCCTTAAGACCAGAAGGTTCGAATAGCGATCGATGAGGCGTAGACCATTCTCTGGTGCAAAGTCGACGTAGGCCTCATCCAGCACGATCAAGCGGTCCGATTTCGCTACCAGGCGTTCGATATCGGCCACCGGAACGAACGTTCCAGTCGGATTGTTCGGATTGGCTAACAGAATGAACTTGGCGTCCTTTGCAGGACCGAAGAGCAATTGCTCCATCGGCAAGGAATTATCTTCGCTAAATTCGATTTCGAGAAATTGAGCACCCTGCAACGTGGCAAGCTTGCGGTTAAACGAAAAACCTGGCGACATCATCGCCACGCTATCCCCCGGAGCAAGGAAAGCTCGGTAGACAAGTCCAAGCAGTTCAGACGAACCGTTGCCGGCGATTACCTGATCCATGGCGACGCTATAGGCGTTGGCGGCTGCTTCCCTCAAGCTGATGTTATCGTCTTCCGGATATAGATACTGCCTTTCTAAAGCTGAAATCGCACTTTGCATTATGATTGCTGGAAGCGGGAATGGGTTCTCATTCGTGTTTAGTTTTACCCAACTTGCATCCGGCGCTGGTCTATCGGATGGCAGAGCATCTAACTGTCTCGCCACTCGCGAAAGAGACGAAAGCACACTCTGCAGTTTTGCGTCGGACATGTTTTTCTCCGTTTCAGTCGCAGAGGAATCCGGATGAACTGATGGTCTAGAGCACATGGACGACCGACGGTGCGTTCACACCGCCTTTGTCAGCACATTGACCCCGTGAGGGCGGGCGGGCTGTCCTCCCGGGTCGAACCGGCCGACGCTCAGATCCGCATCCACTCGTCATCGGGCCAAGGCTCCGCCAAACCACCAACGCTTGATTTGTCACTGATATTTGCCTCGGTCGGCCTTTCAAGGACGCTTGATCTTGATGCCGTATTTCCTCAGCGTGTATCCAGTCTGGCGCGGCGTCAGTCCCAGGAGGCGCCGCCTTTGCCTGCAGCGAGCCACATCTCTCCACGGCCCCGATAGCACGCTCGCGATTTGACATACTCGCACCTTTAAGAGGCCGCGCTGGCAGCCCAGTGGTGCCTGATCGCTGACGACGGGCGGGGCCGTAGCGGCGGCCCAGGGAGCAGCCTCATTCGGCGACGTGGCCGGCCTGGCTGGCATCACCGGACCCACTTACAGCACCATGTTGCCCGGTCCGCTCTTCCACGCGCCGCGGAACGCGGCAAGCGCGAAAAACGCCGTGACCGTAAGTCGGGGCGCCGCGACGTGGTCGAGTGCACATCGGGGCGATGCTTGGCGCATGGGTTTCCTCTCATGAATCGCGATCTTCGACTGACTTCTGCACGCCGCAACCGCACGTTGATTCACGAGACCGGAATGGGGCGGGAGAGTCAATCGAGCTTTCTTTCATCCGCGAAAGGAAACTCGGCGCTCATGATAGAATTCCCTCAGTTTCGTATATCTTCAGCAGATGAGATCGAACGGTAGAATGTCTGCCACGGCGTCTCCGCGGTGCCGGTGCTGATAGCTCGGGCCACCAGCGTAATCAGCTCCTGGCAAAGCCGGCGCAGTGGCGTGGCGACCGCCATCGCGACGAGTCACCTGCTCGGGCTGACCGCGACCCCGACATGATTTCATTCACAATCGCGACGAAGTCTTGACCTTTGCCCTCCTCGCGGAGCACCTGATGGCCCCCTGTCGGTCCACAGCTGCAACCCGTTGCGCTGGCCTTCCTCCCAGCGCCCTTCGAGATACTCTTGGAAAGAATCCATGAGAACCGAGCGCGAAGGTGGCCGCCGGTGCTCGGGCTCACCGCCCGCTGCAAGCCAGCGTTCGACAGTTCTCACGTTCATGCCAATCCGGGGCGCGATCTGTCGCGGCGATAGACCGGCCTCCCGCAACTGAAGGATTTCAGCATAGAACTCGCTGCGCTGGTTGCGCCTCGACTGGCGCAGGCAATCAAGTTTCGGGGAAGTTTCTACCGGTGGTTCCGGCTCGGCTTCGGCATTTCCGGCCATCTCGGACGCCATGGCCTTTCCGGCGGCGCTGACCGCCTTGCGATGGCGACCGACGGCCAGACGCAACGCTTCGCCCAGGTTCTGGAGAAGATGCCAGCGGTCGGCGACCTGCGTTGCATCGGGAGCACCGCGACGGGCGCCCTCGGCATAAACGCCGGCACGATCGCGCGCGATGACCTCGATGCCAGGATGGCGTTAAGCCGTGATGCGACCGTGCCGGCATTTCGATCCGGCAATAGATCCAGCACGCGGTCGCGCGCCAAATCGCAGATGATCGTTCCGTAGCGCTGTCCTTTGCGCCAGGCCCAGTCGTCGATGCCAACCACCCGCGGCGCTTGCGGCGGCTCGAATACCCGGCCGCGCGGACCATCCGCAACAGCGTGTCGCCGCTCACCGGCATGGCGAGCTTGTCCGACAGGCGCGAGCCCGGCTCGCCACCCACAGCGAAGCCGATCGCCAGATGGCTTTCGCCGAGCCGAACCGTGCGCCGGGCTTTCGGCTGAACCGTCTCAGGAAGCCTCTCGGTGAACCGGCGCGGGCATTGTGAATTCGCGCATCGAAACGGTCGTGCGTGGAGCCGAATTTCGACAACCCGCCCCTGCCACGGCAGATCGGTCAACCGGCGCATGTAGTGACTGTGGACGCGGCCGGTTCGGCGGCCGCAACATGGAAGCACGTTTCCATTGCCTTCGGCCGAGCGACGAGCACCGCCCTGTCAGCCTGCGGAAGAATTTGGACAATCGAAAGCTCGGGCGAAATCAGCGAGCGGAAGGCATGGAGCGCGGGCAAATCACGGCGTCAACTGCGATTCCGACTCTATGAACTTATTCGCACCGTCCGTGAATCCCGCAATCTGCACCAAATATGCGGAAGAACCCTTGATTGTCGCGCTGCATCAATCTTTCTACCATAGCCAAAGTAGCACTTTCGCGGCCGAACTGCAGACCTCTAGCAAAGCCAGCTGCTCTGTGCCGCTTCCAACCGCCTAGTCACATTTTCGAAGCGCGTGTTGGAATCGGTGATTCCGTGACACATTATCGCCACCTTTTAGCCCCGACATTATCGCAATCTCCCGCGAGAAAGCCGGCGTTGCCCCAGACGGTTCGGTCCGGCATCGGCTCAAACAGCCCCCCGCTTAACGGTCGGTGCCGGATCGAACCACCTTGCATGTCTGAAGGAAATCAGGTGCGACGCCAATGACGGTCGTGATTGGCTCTTCGACTCGCCAGCTTTTCGAAAGGAACATATCCTAAGATGGTTAGATTGCGGTCGAAGCTACGAAGCGGATGAATATCAATAACGCTGCCCGTGCGACGGCCGCAGGTCCTACGCATATGGCGGCTCAAGTGCTGGGCGGTGGCCGAAGCCTGGAAGAGGCCGGCGAGCGCCTCTTCGCCTTCACCCGATTTTCTGGAGATCGCTGCGGTGCAGGGGAGTGTTGTGCGGGACGGTGTCGTATGCAGGGGCTGCTGAAGTGACCCTCGAGAGGTGAGCTGCGCAGCGCTCCGATCCACTCTTGCGACAACTCCAACAGCAATGGCTTCTCAAAGACTGTTTCGAAATTCGCTCTGGCGAGTCATATGATGATGGTTTCGAAAACCGGAGCGCAGTGGACATTTGGGTCCGTGAGACCTCATCGGACGAAGTATCATTACTGTCGCGGTAGTCGGCTATGGTAGGTGATGACGAGGTCCATCAGATCGGAACGCGAACGCGCCGCGAGCTATTAGCATTCAGCGGCGAAGGGACCGGGATCCGCAAGAAGTCGCAGCGTGGTCTCATCTCTCCAGATTCGTTCTGATGCGCGCAGCTGCCGTCGGCATCTTCTACAGAAGAATCTGCTGGAGTAGAAATTAACAGCTTCCCACAATCTGCTGCCCCGGTCTGCGTAGGATCCATGTTCTTGCCCGCTCTTATCGGAGTCAGTGGCACGTCTGCCCGGCTCTTGTCGGGCAGACGCAGAAAAGTTCAGCCAGCTTTGCTGAGACTGCCAGCGGAGGACTTGCCAGTACGGCGGTCCTGTTCGATCTCATAGTTGATCTTCTGGCCGTCGGTGAGGGTCGAGAGGCCTGCGCGTTCGACAGCAGAAATGTGGACGAAAACATCCTGACCGCCATTGTCGGGCTGGATAAATCCAAATCCCTTGGTGCTGTTGAACCACTTCACCGTTCCGGTCGCCATAGTCGTATTCCTTGTAAACATTTCGATGCGGGCAGGCCATAAGCCAGTCCGCCCGCTTCATACCGAGATTTTAGGGGCAGCAAAAGCGAGAAATTGCAAAAGCCCAGTCCAATCGCAACCCGGCGCGCAAGGCTCATGATCGCCTGTCGCCCCAAGCATCTCGCGCTGGAGCTCGAATGGCCCAAAAGACAAGCGATTCCTGCAACGCTCCGAAAAAAGATCGCAGAACCGCGTCTATCGCTGGTTTTGGAGTCGTATCACGGGATCTGCGATCTACCGACTTGAGCAAGGGTACGCTGACGACACAGCGACTACGGGCGCGCGCTAACGCCATCATATTCGTCGCTCGCCTACGGATGGTTCACCTAGCAACCTTTCAAGTGGCAAGCACTTCCCATTCGGCGATGTCAGATGTCCGACAATGTCAGATACCCTGCACCGTCGACGCTTCAATGCCGGCGACCGTGGACATCGCGCGCAGCGTCCAATGGGCCGCCTCATGCGGCGGCGTCGCCTGCGTCAGGCGGACGATCTCGGCGACGTGCTTCGGCGGGACCGGCGCCCTTCCGGGCGAACGGGACCGGTCGCGGAGCAGTCCATCGAAGCATTCGCGCATGAACCGCTCCTGCGAGCGACAGACACAGGTCTTGGACTTGTCGGTCTCGGCCATGATTGCCGAGGTGCCCAGACCATCGCCGCTCATCACGCCTTCTAGGCTTCCAGGGTCCGCGACGATCACTTGCAAGCGCCGACGATCGCTGGCCGAGCCGTTGAGGGACATGCCATGGGGATGCATCAAACTCACACGCTACACCGCAAACGGAATCCCAAAATCGGACCTTTTTTGATCCGATCAATCCACTCTCATGCCCGCCGATCCGATCGGCGGGCATGAGGCACTTGTACGGCGGATGTGAGGTGCAAGAGGCCGCGGGTCGGGCCGCATGACCTGGTTTCGTTTGGGGCTGCCTCTGTCTAGGTGGCGAGCGTCGAGGCTGATAGTGAAGACGAGGCTCCCCGGCATTGTCGCGCCTCCAGCGCCGCGTATCGCGCCGAGGCTGATCCCGTGTTGTGGTCTCCTCTGCTGGCGGTCTGTCAAATAGTGGTCACGCCGCCTTTGGCGCGGATCGCATTCTTGCCGCGCGCGCTCAGCCGACGATTTCGGGTGCACAGTCGAACTTGCGCTTTCCACCCGATATCGCGAACGATTTTCGGCAGCGCCTCGATCCGGTCGACCTTATGCTGGCCGATGCGCGCTCCCATCCGGTAAGCCCAGGCGCCTTCGACCAGCGCGCGCCGGGCATGAGTATTGCCGGCTCGGTGATGCCGCCGCGCCAGACGGTCTCAGCACTCGATTGTTCTCCGGGGACCAGGCCGAAATAGGCCATGAGCTGGCGTGGGTTTGAGAAGCGTGTGAAGTTCACCGACCTCCGCGCCCGGCACAGGGCATTAATCACCGCGATGCCGCGCATCGCCTGCAAAGCGTCAACGAACGGGGCGCTGCAGGCGCCGTTCCGCATCCATGACGGCATCGACATAGTCCTGAAATGCGACCTGCTGAGCGGGATGGTCGAGGGCCGAAGCCATCGCCGATAAGCCTTTCGCCAGGCCCTCCCGCGCTCATGCTAGCGCCCGTGACGGAGCAGAAATCCTTGAAGATGTTGGCGCGCTCGCGTCACCACTTGTCGCACGACGGCTGCGCAGCCGGATCAGGTCGCGCATGGCTTCATGATCGGCGTCGGGCACCCAGACGGGGTCAACTCTCCGGCCCGATGAGGCGAGCGGGCCTGGTGGCGTCGCGACGGTTCGTCTAACCCGATGGCCAGGCTCCCGCGAACTCGCGTCGGGGCCACTACGTCGCACCGATGGCCGAGGCGCGTGAGTTGGCGATGAACGCCATAGCGGCACGGGCAACTCGCGCACCGAGAGGTGCGGAAGCAGTACCCAGCCCTCGGGGACAAGCGAATTACCTCGGCGCACGACCTCATCAGGGGGCATGCCGTCCATGCACTCCCCCTCCAATCTGATCTCGCCTGCGATGGCTTCACCAGCCGCAGATAGTGTTCATCAAGCTGGTCTTGCCCACGCCATTGCTGCCCACGTCGGCGGCGTGACGCCACTGATCTTCGCGCCGAAGTTCAACTCGTCGATAGCGCATTGCCTGTGTCCCCTCAGCGAGGACGCAGCCGAAATGCAAGACCGTGGTCCGGTCACAAAGACGGATCACGGATCGCATATCTAAGCTTCTCGCTTGCCGGTGACCTCGGCTGTCTTCGGTCGCGTCTAAACCGGCCTGTGGCTCGTCCAGCGGCAAGATACGAGGTCCAGCCGCCAAAGCTGTCGAGATGCTAAGCATTCGACGGAGCCCGCCAGGAAGATTTCCTGCCGGACTAGCTCGTTGGCCTCGATGTCAATGATGAGGCCGCCGCCGACGAAAGAGAAATCGGGATTGTAGGACACCGGTTCACCCACAACCGCGTTATTGGCCATGACCGGCCAGGCAGCGAGCAACGCTCCCGCTGCAGCAAAGATTTTCGCATACAATCTCATAAAACTACCTTCATAGGGATCATTCGCCATTCGGCCACACGCACGTAACCCTCAGGCGGAAGCGGACGGTCAGGTGCCCAACCGGTCATGTACCTTTCACGTTGGTCAACAGCAGCCCATTGCACCAAACGTGGTCCACCCGTCCCCACTCGCAGGCTGCCGCGGCATCCGGAAAGAACCCACGCCCGTTAAGGTTGGCACTCGTGTTGCAGAGCAGCGGAATCCCAGTGAGTTGCTCATATTCGACCAGGAGCTCTGCAATTGGGTGATCAGATTTTCTAGAAACTGTCTGTAATCGCGCAGTGCCGTCGAGATGAACGATTGCCGGAATTTTCTCTTTCCACTCCAAACGTGTTCGATGATCGAACAGCATGTAAGGATCCGGCGTGCCGGGTTCGAATATCTCATGAGCACGATCCTCCAAGCATATTGGCGCTACCGGCCGGAAGTGCTCTCGACCTTTTACGTTGTTGAGGTGGTTCTTCATTTGCGGCGAAGTCGCGGCCGCCAGGATGCTTCTGCCTCCCAACGCACGTGGACCAAGCTCTGCACGGCCTGAGAGGAAAACGACAGGCTTGTCGTCGGCGAGCACGTTGGCAAGTTCTTTTAAGCTGCATGGAGCAGCATGCCATCCAGGGGGCACGGAGCCATGGTTCATGTTTGGCCCGCTGTAGACCGACCAATCGAGGTGGACGAAGCCTTTGTCGGCGGCTAGGGCGCAGCAAGCAGCACCGATCGCCGACCCGCTGTCGTTTGGAAACGGAGGTACCCAGACTGTATCGAACAAACCGCTCGCGCGAAGTGCACTGTTCCATTTGATATTCAGCCCGCATCCCCCGGCGATGCACAGGTTTCGCGTCCCGGGAACCGACTGCCGCAGCGCGATTGTCATCTCGCGAACAAGAAGGCGCTCGAGAAAGGCATGAAATGAAGCAAGTATGTCCTCGGGTCTCTCGGCGACTAGGCGCGACGCGCTTACATCGAAGAAACCATGCACAGCTGCGAGTAGCGCGTCTTCGCAGCGGCTGCTGCTCCTGTATTCGAGGCCAATCTTTGTGTCGCCGGCGAAGTGTTCGTTATAAAGCTCTTGAAATATAGAGACGATATTTTCGTGAACAGCCCCTAGCGCGATATAGGCCATCAGCTTGCCGGCTATATCTAGATTCCAGCCGGTCCGCACTTCCTGTCTATAGGGACCGAAGTGTTGGCCCGCTGCGGCGTAGGCATGGCCTATAATCGGAAACAGGCATCTGACAAACCGGACTCCGCTTGGTTCCACGTAGTAAAGCCGCGGGAAGATGAAGCCGTCCCATATCAGGCAAAAGGCGGGTTGTTTTGCTTTGGCGAATGAGCTGGTGCAGTATGCGGAAGCTACGTGGCCAATGACATGCGGATAGCTTTCATAAGGAAATGCCCCGCCGCCGAGCATGAGGCCCGAGCTGTGATAGGCTGTCAGGGGACCATTAGCGTCCCGCTCTACATATGGTGCCCCGTGGAGAGTGACCGGGGCACCCTCACTGACAACCTGGAATTCCGATTCGATCTCACCGTCCCAGCCATCGATGACGAACCGGTCAATATCGCGCGGATCGAGGCCATGTTCCGCTAAGGCGGCAGTAATCGTTTCAAGACGATCAATGGATTGGTATCGTGGGTTATTATTGAGTTTCTCCTGCTCGATGCAAAAGATCAATCGGCCGTCCTCGACGACAGCGATCGCCCCGTCGTGCGTTAGCTTGATACCGCAAATGCGCATAATAGATCCCTGTCAAGGTTAGCGTGGCACAAATGTAAAACAATCCGGAAAACGTGAGCGCGAAAGCACGGGACATGCGCTTTCAATTAATGCGCTATGCAGCATCTTGACGGATCGGTAAATTTGATTGTTTGGATTGAGTGCATTCATGGGGTGGATATGCGGCCCATGCCCAACAGGCGTCTAACCCAACCATACTCTTCCTCGTCGAGCACTGATGGGGGCTCAGTTGGGCACCTCGATTTACCGCACTTTCAGCGTGAAGGAGCAGCGGTGACCGCAGGGCAGTTCAGGTGAACGACGGCGTATAATTGGTGGTCTGTCACAGGTTAGTGTGATTCAGAGAGGCTTCCGCAGATTTGGAGTCACGAGCGAAGTTGGTACGCCGCGGCACGACGCGGCCTGCGACGACTACGACGCCATCGTTCTGCGGGGGAGCAGGCATCTCGACTTCCTGCGGCATCTGCAGGCCTACTATTTCGGCATTCCCTGCGCCCTTTTCATAGTCGATCAAGGCGGCGATTGCGCCCGATTGGCCCAAGCCTGACTCGAGTCGAATCGAGGCGCGCCTGTTCTATCGGCATATCGACCCGGCGCCCCTCGGCTGGGATAGACCGCATCGACAAGCGCGGCCGCTCCCTAGCGTCAGATGTGCCATCTAGCATGCTTCGAACCCGGGTCTGTAAGGGACCCAGGAGAATGGAGCATGAGGAGACGGATGGAATCTCAAACGCGATCTGTTGGACCCCCTGGCAAAGATCCCCGAAACTGCTCCTGTCATGCCTATGCCTGCACCTGAACGCGAACTGCGCGTCGAGGGCGTGACAATCTTTCCGCCCGGCGAAAGCAAGCCGACCGAGACCGGCCTTGCGTTTGCCATTCAGGCGGGAAGCGCGCTGGGCGTCATCGGCGCATCGGGTTCCGGCAAGTCGACGCTCTCGCGCGCTACTGTCGGCGCATGGCCCCGGCCGCCGGAAAGGTTCGCATCGACGGCGCAAGCCTCGACCAATGGGACCGGGAAGCGTTGGGCCGTCATATTGGATATCTGCCGCAAGGCCAAAGCCCCGGCGCATCGACCCAGTGCGGGGCTTGTTTGGGTTGCCAGATGGTCGGCACCGTATCCAACGATGCAGACCGTGGCTGTACGTGCAGGGCTCCGGAGCTGTTGCTTTGCCGCGAAGAGGAGACTGAGGTGACGGTTTGTACCGGACATTTGGGCAATAGGCAGAGGGCTGCCCATCAGCAATCGGTTACCAACGCTGCCAATATCCGCCGCGCAACGCCCTCCCCCTCCCCTCCCCGAAGCTCCGGTGGAAAGGGCAAGCGAGCTGCCGCAAGACGGCCACTGGCCGTGGAGGTCAGCTCGAAAGACGCTCTCTCCGCCGCCGGCAGGTTTGTCCGGGGAACAGACTCAAGTGATTCAGATGACTTGACCTGCCTTATTGTTTTGAGTCTCGCATTGCGCAGTTTCCGGCGAAAACCCGAGTTTGATCGCCTCAGACGATCACGGCGCTATGGGCGTGATCGAGAGGACGATCCAGTCTTGGCTAAGGTTCATTAGAACAGCGATCGGTTTCTGAGAGGAGGTCCGGGGCAGTTTGTAATGTTCGGGAACCGAACCAATCCACAGAAATATTTTATTGGTATGTCTGTTGGTTAACGCCGTCGGTCCGCGACCCCAGGCATTTGAAAATTAAAGTCAAATTTGCTTTGCTTGGATTCCGCCTCTGGGCACCATTTCCCATCGCTTCCCACGACGTCTCACCCATCAATGCAAATCAATGACTTAGCCTAGTTTGGCGGATTATGGTGACCCATCGCGTACCATTGCAACGCATCGGTTTGTGGGTAACGATTTAGGCGTTACCCATTACCCGGGAGGTCCGTTACCCATGTCTCTCTCCGACTTCGCCTGCAAGAACGCTAAGCCCAAAGACAAGCCGTATCGTCTTGCTGATGGCGACGGGCTTTATCTCATCCGGAACAACGGCTCCAAACTCTGGCAACTGCGGTACCGCTACCTGGAGAAGGAAAATATCCTCTCCTTTGGAAAATATGCGTCAACCGGTCGGAAGGAACTTTGCCGACTTCGGAGGGAGAAAGGCCTGACGCAGGAGCAGGTGAGAGCCCGGTCGGGCTACAGCCAGCAATACCTAAGCAGTCTGGAACGTCGTCGACGCAATCCTACTGTCATCACCCTTTTCGAACTCTCCCACACGTTGGGTGTCAGCCACGTCGAATTAGTAAAGCCGGATGAAACAGCTAGCGCTGTCTAGCGCGTCGGCCATAAATCGCCCGCGCGCCTGGCCGCTCACGAGGCCGCTACCAGCCGTGCCTTCGGTGGGCAGTCGAGTGGTGGCGAGAGTTTTCTTGTCGACAGCCGCGCAAGTCGTGCTCGGATCGAGCCCGTGGGGTCAAGAGCAGACTGACTCCGGTATCCGTCAGGCTGGCGATGAGCAGGATGCGTCGTAGCGTTCCATCGAAATCAGTTAGCGCAGCAGTCCCGAGCCCGACCACTGCGATCCGCGACCAGGGTTTTGTTGAGCCAGTGCGGATCCACTGCGGGACGGCGAGCAACAGCGCCTTCGTGTAGGGGTGGTCGGGCGTCCCCATGACGCCGGTCCCGGGGTCACAGGCAAGGACGGACCAGCCACCAGTGCATATGTATTAGCTGTGATTTTGAATGGCTTTCCCCCAAACTATTCGATCGTAGAGCGCGATGCCACATCACCTATAGGCGCGCCTTATGGGTCACATCCGTAAAACGATTGGAGGTCCGTTCGGAAACATCCTTACACTCAGGAAGCACAGAGACCGGGAAACTTGGCATGTGGTCAAATGGGAGAAGCAAACAATGAATGAGAAATCGAGCGGCTCAGTAAGGCTTTATAACGGGCCTCCGAAGTGCGCAGGTATGACCAAACGACAGTTTCTGGCTGGCTCCGCGGTCGCCTTAACGTCTCCCTTCTATTTGCGCCAAAAAGCCTGGGCGTCGACGCAGCTGGTTATCCGCACCTCGGGCGGGAAGTACGACGAAGTCAAGCGCGAGACTGTCTACGAACCGTTCCGCAAAGAAACCGGCATCGAGATCGTTCCAGTGGCCGCAACGGTGCCGCGACTCGTCGCCATGGCCCAGTCGGGGAACATCGACATCGACTGCTTTGACATCGGCGGCGACACTGCGGCGCAGCTTCATCTCCTCGGGGTGCTGGATGATCTGGACTACGCGTCGTGGAAGTACACGAACGCCAACGACATTGCAGCCGATGCAAGAAAGAAGACCTATGTCGCCAATAACATGGGCGCCTTCGTGATGACCTATGACACCAAGGTATTCAAGGGCGACAACCGGCCCCGCAACTGGTCCGAATTCTGGGATACATCTCGGTTTCCCCAGTCGCGAACATTGCCGAGCATGACAGTGGGCACGCCGAACCTTGAATTCGCGTTGTTGGCCGACGGCGTGCCGCGTGATCAGATCTACCCGATCGACATTCCGCGCGCGTTTGCGGCAATGACGAAGATACGGAAGACCGTTCCGAAGTTCTGGGACACCGGATCGTTGTCGGCGCAGATGATGGCGGACGGCGAGGCGGCGCTGGGCTCGATCTGGAACACCAGAGCACAGCTTGCAATCGACGAGGGGGCGTCACTCGCGATTGATTGGACGGACAACCTAGTCATCTTGCAAACCAACGCAGTTCCGAAAGGCAGCCCGCGTGCCAAGGAAGCCAATCTTTTTATCGACTACAGCCTCAGCCCCGAGGTGCAGGCCCGATGGCACCACGCGTTCAGGAGCATTCCGATCAACTCGCGCGCTTTCTCGGCAACGGTGAGCACGCTCATCGACCCCGAAGCCAACCAGCCCTGGACCGTCACCAAGGGCTTCCTGATGAACGATCTCTGGTGGGCGCAAAACCGCAATGCCGTGAGCGAAGCTTGGTCGAACTGGCTACTCGAAGCGAAGTGAGCTGAGCCATGTCGGAAACGACCGGTGGAGCAGGCGTAGAAATTCGTGGGCTATCCAAGAGCTACGGATCCCTGACAGTCGTCAAGGACTTCGAGGTGAGTCTGGAGCCGGGGGAGTTCTTCTCCATCCTTGGTCCGTCGGGTTCAGGCAAGACGACAGCCCTGATGATGATCGCAGGGTTCACGCAGTCGGATGCAGGCCAGATTTGTGTGGACGGACAGGATCTGGCGCCCGTTGCTCCGCACAAACGTGGTCTTGGAATGGTGTTTCAGAGCTATGCTCTGTTCCCACATTTGAACGTCTACGAGAACGTCGCCTTTCCGCTCAAGGCGCGGGGCATGGCATCCGAGCTGCACGGGAATCGCATCTCCTGGGCCATTGAGATGGTTCGCCTGCAAGGGATGGAGCGCCGCTTCCCGGAGCAACTGTCCGGCGGGCAGCAACAACGTGTCGCGATTGCACGCGCGATCGTTTTTCACCCCAAACTGATCCTGATGGACGAGCCTCTGGGCGCGCTTGATCGGCATCTTCGCAAAGCGATGCAAACGGAACTGAAGGACATCCAGTCTCGCCTGAACATGACCACCGTGTACGTGACCCATGACCAGGAAGAAGCCCTGACGATGTCGGATCGGATCGCGATCATGAAGAACGGGAAGATCATGCAGGTCGGCGCGCCGCGCGAGGTTTACGAGAAGCCGTCCTGCAGCTTCGTCGCTACCTTCTTGGGTGAAGCAAATCTGATCGAGGGTGTGGTCGAATCGTCGAATAACAAGAAAAGTGCGATTCGCACCGCGAGCGGCGAAGTTCTACGCTGCGCGGGCGAAAGCCCGGTCGGCAGCAAGGTGTTCCTATTTATCCGCCCGGAGAAGATCGACCTGCTTGACGTGTCCGGTGCGAGCCCCAGCTCCGGTAAGAGCGCGCTCAAAGCCACGGTAAAGCACGTCCGTTTTCAGGGCAGCACAGTTCACTATACACTCGTATCCAAGGCCGGCCTGGAGATTTCTGCTGAACTCCGCAACGCTCCTTCGAACTCTCGTTTCAGTCCGGGCGTGGAGGTATTGGTTAGTTGGGATCCCGATGTTTCCTCTGCTTTGAGCGAGTGACCATGGACTCCCGAAAAACGCAGCTACTGTTGCTTGCGCCCGGCGCTGTGCTGTTCGTCAGCGTCTTTCTCTACCCCCTGATCGGTTACTTCGTTGAGCTGCTGCTTCTTCAGAGGCCCCTCGCTGCAACCTTTAATGAAGCGTACGCGGTGCTGACGTCGCAGGCGACGGTGAGTGCACTGGGAACTACCAACGCCATCGCGTTCGCGGTGACCGTACTCTGCCTTATCATCGGCTATCCGATCGCCTTTTTCATGACAGTCGCCAACCGGACGTCGCTGGCCATCGTCTCGCTGTGCATCATCGTGCCTTACTTTGTCAGCGTCATCGTCAGGACTTATTCGTGGATGGTCATTCTCGGTAAGAACGGGGTGATCAACAGCGTTCTCCTGTACGCAGGCATCATCTCGTCGCCGGTCTCGATGATGTACAATCGATACGCCATCGTCATTGGCATGGCGTATGTGATGCTGCCCTACATGGTGCTGACCCTGTTCGCCACCATGCGCAGTATCGACGCGAGATTCGTCCGCGCCGGTCTATCCCTGGGTGGATCGCCCATTTACGTATTCCGCCGTGTTTACCTGCCCCTCAGCAGTCACGCGATCTTTTCGGGGTCAGTGCTCGTATTCATGCTGTGCCTCGGCTTCTACGTGACGCCAGCTTTGATGGGTGGATCCACCAACGTCATGATTTCGATGCTCATCGTGCAGCGCGTCGATGTTGAACTGAACTTCCGCGCCGCTGCCATTCTGTCGCTGATCCTGTGCGTGTCGACGATCCTGCTCTACGCAGTCTATGCACGAGTAAGCCGGCTCGACAGCCTCTTGGAAACCGGCCGATGAAGCGCGGCCTCCAGATCTACGTTTGGTTTGCCGTTGCTATTCTGGCGTGCCCGATCCTGATCGTGCTGCTGTTGTCCTTCGGGGACCAGGGCTCCCTGCGGTTCCCGCCTGACTCCTACTCGTTGCGATGGTTCCGCGCACTGTTCACCGATAGCCGCTGGATGGCTTCGTTTTTCCAGAGCCTCCAGATCGCCACCTTTGCCAGTGTCGTATCAACCGTCACGGGCTTCCTTTCCGCCTACGGGCTGCGTGTGCGCAACTTCGCCGGCCGAAAGCAGGTTTTTTGGCTGCTGCTGACACCGATCATGATGCCATCCGTGATTCTTGCGGTGGCACTCTACTACGTGTCGTCCGACGTCGGCTTGATCGGCAATACGTACTGGCTGGCGATCTGCCACTCCGTAGTGACACTACCCATTTCCACGATGATCATTCTGTCATCTCTGAAGACAATCGATCAGAGTATCGAGCGTGCTGCCGTGGTTCTCGGTGCCAGCCTCTGGTTCAGGCTGACGCGGGTCACCATTCCACTAGCGCTGCCGGGCATCGTGTCCTCGCTGATCTTCTCGTTCCTGAGCTCATTCGACGAACTGATCATTTCCTTATTCCTTTCCGGTCCGCGGGCGCAAACCTTGCCCGTTCGCATCTGGAATAGCCTGATCTTCGAGGTTGAGCCGGTAATCACCGCGGTTAGCGCAGCCCTGATCGTCTTGACGGCACTGGCACTCGCCCTCGAAACCTTGGCCCGCGGCCAGGCTAGGGCCGCACGAGCACAAGAGAACGCATCATGACGAGGTTAGGGCACCAGAGGAGGATTGCATGACGGACGCTGGACGTGGCGCTGACTACGATGTGGCGATCGTCGGCGGCGGAATCGCAGGTGCAAGCTGTGCGAGGCATCTGGCAGCCGCAGGCTACAAGGTGGTTCTGTTCGACAAGGCGGATTTCGCCAGCGGCTCGACAGGGCGCTCTGCGCGCATTCTGCATTGGGGTGTCCGATTTCTGGCCCCAACGAAGAGCGCGATGGAGCATGTGCTGTCGCCAAAGGCCTTCCTGCGCGCGCTGAAGTCGTCCAGGAAGATCTATAGGGATTATCTCGATTATGCGGAGACGATTGGAGATTACCTCAATCCAATTTCCCTGATACTTCCCTTCCGCAAAGACCTGAATATCTACGGCTGGCAGATCGACTTCGGCTCGATACTAGTAGGCGGTCTGGCAGCACGCAATCGGGTTGCTTTCAAGCGTTATAGCGGCGGGGCACCGCTGCCTGGCGGTCCGCGCTTCAAGCAACCGAATGACATCCGTAACTTTGTGGAGTTCAACGATTACCAATTCATGTGGCCCGACCGCATCTGCATCGATGCCGTTTTGGATGCCAACAGGATGGGCGCCGACGTACGCAACTATACGGAGGTGATCTCGCTCGTCTCGCGGAGCGACGGCAAGGCGCCGTGGCATGTTTGCGCCAGGAGCGTCGAAACCGGCGACGAGTATGAAGTGACCGCAAAGTTCGTCGTCAATACCGGTGGCGTCTGGGTGGATGAGATCCTTCGCCTAACTAACCCTGGCATGAATGCGCGACCGAGCCAGAAGGTGGCGGTCACCAAGGGCACCCATATCATGGTGCGGCTGCCAGAAAACTATCGAAACCGCGGCATCGTGGATCGCAAAACCGGCGACGCGGCCCTGTTTGTGATGCCTTGGGGCGAGTACCACTACCTCGGTCCGACGGAGACGTCATTCGACGCCAACAAGGATGTGGTGACGCCGACCTGGGACGAGGTCGATATAATTCTAAAGGAAATCTCCGGCCGGCTTACCGACGTCTCCGTGTCACGATCGGATGTGTTGTTCGCCTGGTCAGGCCTGCGACCCCGGACGTACAAGGAAGGCGTTCCGGGCGGGGTGGGCACGGAAGCCGGCGTCCTGCATGATCTTGAGAAGGAAGGCATCGGCAAGTACCTCGCCATCACCTGGTGTACGATCAACCAGCATCGCTCCACCGGGTTTGAGGTCACCAACTTCATTTCGGACCGGGTGAAACCGAGGGGACCCAAACAGGCGGTTTCCTACAAGCCGCGCACAAAGCTATCAAAGCAGGTGGTGATCGAAGGAAAGCGGACGCCGTCGATGGATGATGTCCGCAAGGCGGTCCGCGACGAATATGCGCGGTCGCTGCGAGACGTATTCATTCGCCGCACGCCCTACGGTTGGGGTCCATATCTAAAGCGCGAGGACGTGGTCGCGGCATCAAGGGAAATGCAGGATTTCTTTGGCTGGTCCGCGCAAAGACGAGCCGAGGAGGTGGATGACTTCACAGCGTACATGAAGAGCTTCCACATGTACGACCTTGCCTGAGCCGTGCCAGCTGAGAGTTGAGAACAGACCATGGCGACACTCGAGATCACCGACCTTCATACGTCAGGTGAACCCGTCCGTATCGTAACAGCGGGATTTCCACGGATCGAAGGTACGACGATCCTCGAGAAAAAGGCGTTTGCCGAAAAGCACCACGACTGCGTCCGGCAGGTCCTAATGTTAGAGCCCCGAGGCCATGCGGAAATGTTCGGCATGATTCCGGTGGAACCGACGCTGCCCGGTGCGGCTATCGCCGCGCTGTTCATTCACACGACTGGGTTTTCGATGATGTCAGGCCACGGTCTAATCGCATTCTGCCGCTGGGCGCTAGAAAGCGGCCGTGTACCCATGGCGGAACCTGTAAGCACCTTCGGGGTCGAACTACCCTGCGGTCTCATTGACGTGCGTTGCGAGGTGCGCAACGGTTGCGTGGTTTCAACGTCGTTTGAAAGCGTACCGGCTTTTCTTACCAATAGGGATGCCGTGGTTGCTGTTGACGGGATTGGCGATGTTACGCTGGATGTCGCTTACGGCGGGGCTTATTACGCGATTTTGCCGGCCTCGTCGGTCGGCCTCTCGCTAACCGGAGATCCGTTCACAAAGTTGGCGGAAACTGTAACCAGGATCAACGATGCCGCGCGCCAACAGGTCGAAATCAAGCATCCTGGGCGGCAGGAAGCAGGATATCTATTCGGGACGCTGTTAACGGACGATGCCCCGTCCCCGGCCGACACCTATCATCTATGCGTTTTTGCGGACCGGCAGATCGACCGTAGCCCAACCGGCGGAGGTGTGATCTCGCGCATGGCGCGTGATCATGCACGTGGACTCGTGCCACTTAAAACAGCACGGCGCTTCTTCGGTCCCACCACCGCTCCGTTCACAGGCTCGGTCGTTCGCAAGACAGATGATGACGCACACGCAGTCGTGGTCCGGGTCGCAGGCTCGGCCTTTTTCACTGGGCGCGGAACAGTGATCGTGGATGAAGAAGATCCGCTCCGGCATGGATTCGGTCTTCCCAAAACTTATGGGGCTTTGCAGCAAACCTGAGACTTACCGTCGGCTCAAACGCCGGGCCAAAAAGCCATCCGACCCGGCAGGCCTTTCAGCGGGAACACGGAACAAGACCTCATGTCGTTTATCACCTTGCACCGAGGCGGCACGTTGCCGACACGCGCGCCGTCCGCGAAAACTCCTGATGTAATCGTGGTTGGAGCCGGCATTGTCGGCCTGTGCATAGCCTGGCAGCTTGCTCGCAGAGGAGCCGCCGTCCGCCTTTTTGAGCCTAATCGACCCGGCAGCGGATGCTCGTCCGGCAATGCTGGTGCGTTCAGCCCAGGCTCGATCATTCCACTGGCCACCCCCCGGACTATCCGGGCGGCACCAGGCATGCTCGTCAATCCCGCCGGGGCCCTCCATGTGCCGCCGAGATACTGGTTGACCGCCGCGCCCTGGCTATTTCGCTTCATGGCTTCGGCCACGCCGGGCAAAATGGCGGCGGCGTCCCAGGCGCTGGCTGCGCTCTACCGGCCAGCGATTGAGGCATACCGCGAGATTCTGGGTGACATCGGCGCGCTGCATCTGCTGCGCCAGAACGGTCACCTGCATCTATACCGCTCTGATAAGCATCTCTCCCAGGACAAGCCAGACTGGGACACACGTCGTCGACACGGAATAGCCGTAGAACGCGTGTCGCGAGGGCAGATCGAAGACCTCGAAGAAGGCATTGCTCCCGCCTACCAAGTTGGCATGTTTCTTCCTGATCATGGAATGGCCATTGACCCCTTCAAAGTGGCGAGTGCCATCGCCGACGCGCTTGCCCAACGCCACGTTCGTTTTATTGCCAAACCGGTTTCTGCGCTGGCCACAGAAGGACGACGCGTTATCGGTGTCGAGGCTGACGGGCTCATCCATCGGGCTGATCACGTAGTTCTTGCGGCCGGTATGTGGTCAAAAGAGCTTCTGCGAGATATCGGCTACCACGTTCCGCTCCAATCGCAGCGCGGATATCACATCGACATCCGCGGTGCGGGAGTGAAACCGGCCCGGCCGATCATTCCGGCCGACCGAAAGGTATTTATTACGCCACTGGAAGATCGCCTCCGGGTTGCAGGCACGGTGGAACTTTTGGGCCTCGAAGCGCCTCCGACGGAGCGCCGCGCCCGCTTGTTACTCAATGACCTGACTGGGGTCTACCCGCAGGCCAGGCTTGACCAGCAGGACCCCTTCTGGATGGGTCATCGCCCCTGCCTGCCTGATTCCCTTCCGGTGCTTGGCGGTACTCGGCACTGGGGGGGCCTCTGGCTGGGCTTCGGCCACGGCCACCTCGGTCTGACAGGCGCGGCGGTAAGCGGCGACCTGATCGCCAAATGCATCCAAGGGCAGCCGCTGGGCATCGACCTATTGGCGTTCTCGGTAGATCGTTTCGCTTGAAGACGTCTTTCTGACTTCAAGGCCCCTGATTGCCACAAGCTGCTGCCGCAGCCATGCCATAGCAGCAGGGCACGTGCCTCAACCCGCACCGCTACGATTTGGGCGGAGCTCCGACGACCAACCTACAGGTCAATCAGCACGGCCTTGGTACGGCGGTTCGCGTTGTAGGCTTCGCGGCCAAGATCCTTCCCCAGCCCAGATTCTTTCCAGCCACCCGTGGGCAAGATGTGGTCCCGCGAGCGGACATATCGGTTAACCCACAAGGTGCCGGCCTCGACTTTCTTGACCAGCCGCATGGCGCGCGACAGGTCGCGAGTGAAAAGGCCCGAGCATAGGCCGTAGGTCGGGTGCTTAGACAAGGCGATCGCCTCGTCCTCACTTCCAAACTGCTCCACAGTGATCACCGGTCCGAAAATCTCCTCAGCGACTGCCGGCGAAGCCTGAGTGACGCAGGTGATGATGGTCGGCTCGTAAAAGCTCCCTTCCCTGTCCATGCGCGCGCCGCCACAAACCACTTCCGCGCCGGCTTCACGTGCCCGCGAAACGATGGTGTCGATGCGGTCGAGTTGCTTTTCCGATATGATCGGCGAATAGGTTGATGCATCGTCCCAAGTGGGGCCAGGGCGCACTTCGCGCATAATCGCTGCCACCTTGTTCGTCAGCTGCTGCGCGATTTCCTTGGCCGCGATAATACGTGAGCCCGCCACGCAGACCTGGCCGGCATTGCCAAGGATGCCACGCGAGATGCAGCGTGCGGCGAGATCTAGATCGGCATCGGCAAAGACAATGACCGGCGACTTGCCGCCAAGCTCCAGAGTAAGCGGTTTGATGCCGGTTCGACCGATGTTCTCCATGATCGTGCGGCCCGCTAACGTGGAGCCCGTGAAGGAGATCTTCGCGACTTCCGGATGCGTGACCAGCGCAGTGCCGGTAGTCACGCCATCGCCGAGCACGATGTTGATCAGGCCAGCGGGCATACCGGCCCGCACCGAAAGCTCGGCGAGGTAGAGGGCCGAGTAAGGCGTAATCTCGGACGGCTTCAGCACTACGGCGTTGCCCGCGGCCAGCGCGGGGGCCAACTTCCAGACCGCCATGACCAACGGGAAATTCCAAGGCGTGATCGCGCCCACTACGCCATAGGGCGAGGTGTCGATGAAACCCATCTGACTGTCGGCGGTCGGCACCACTTGGCCGCCTTCCTTATCGGCAAATTCGGCAAAAAACCGGATTTGCTCGGCAGCCACCATGACATCACCAACTCGCGACTCCGCGATAGGCCGCGAAGACCCCACGGATTCGAACATGGCCAGCAATTCGGCCTCAGCCTCGATCAGGTCGCTCCAGGCGTACAAGGAGCGCACCCGGTCGCGTGGTCGGACGGAGCCCCACTGCGAAGCTTGCAATGCCTCCTTCGCCGATTGTACAGCGCCGTCGACGGTCTCGGCGCTCGCCACCGGAATGGCGCCCAGCCTGCGCCCGTCCGAAGGGGCGAGCACCTCGATCCCGGCAGAGCCGCCGACATATTGGCCACCTATATAATGGCCGGTCGGCAAAGTGAGCTTGGCGGGATCAAAGGACAGTGACATGAACTTTCCTTCCGGAATTAAGACGAAGCGATTGGTGCCTCGGTTTGACCCAACAGGGCTGCGCCGAGAATGATTGAGCGCTACGGGGCTCCTGTGACGTAGCTGCCGGCCGGGATTGGCTGCACCGGCGCCTGCCCGCGCAATCGCCCCACGGCTTTGGCGTCGCACCCAGCACGCGCCGCCACCAGCTCTGCGGCCGCCAACAGGCAGTAGCGGCCTTGGCACCGACCCATGCCGACGCGAGACAGCGACTTAACGCGATTGGCTTCGGTGCCGGCATAATCCACCGTTTCGCGCAATTCGCCAACAGTTACGCCTTCACAACGGCACAGGACGGCATCGTCCGCGAGTTCACGAACCTTCGCCCTGGGCCACGGAAACGACTGGGCAAGCCCCGTAGAGAACCGCTCCAGCCGAGCTAAGCGCTTCAGGTCGGACCGGATGTTTGGAGGCGGCAAGCCCATGTCGGCCAAGCACGCGGCAGCGGCCAGCCGGCCGGAGACCTCCGCCCCATCGGCGCCCAGGATGCGAGCGCCGTCGCCCGCGAGGTACACGCCTTTGGCGGCGCGCCCCATTAGATCGCTGCGCGGCAGCCACTGTCGCCAGCTTTCGTTGTACTCGAACGAACAGCCGGCGAGATCGGCCAGGCTGGTCTCGGAGGCAAGATGCCAGCCAACGCCCACCATGTCGCAGGCAGTGCGGCGCGTGCTTCCTCCCGCGTCGCGCCATTCAATAGCAGTGACGCCGGTTGCATCGGCTTCGAACCGCTCAATCGACACGCCGGCATGGTAGATGCGGCTGAGCTTGGCACGCATCAACACACCACGCAGCACGATCATTGGCCGTGCCGCGAGGCTGCCGAATCCTTGAACCTGCTGCCGCATGGACGAGGTGTCCAGAACAGCCGCAACGCCGGCGCCTGCCTTCAGAAGCTGCGTCGCAACCAGCGTCAGCAGCGGCCCCGAACCGGCCAGCACGATGCGGCGCCCCAGCGCCACGCCCTGTGCCTTGAGGGCGATTTGGGCGGCACCGAGCGTGTAGACGCCAGCGTTCTGCCAGCCGGGCACGGGGGCCACGCGATCACGCGCGCCGGTCGCCAAAATGAGCTTGTCGAATGGCACCGGCTGCACCGAGCCGTTTCGCAAAACGTAGAGGCGGCCGGGATTCATGGCGATTGCCGGGCATTGTGCCAGATGCTCGATGCGGTTTTCGCGCACAAGGCGGTCGAAGCAGTCATGCAGAGCCACAGCCTTGGTGGCTTCGGTGCCGTAAAGCTGTTCGGGCGAGCGGCGAAAGCCTTCGGGCGGCCGGCGATAGATCTGTCCGCCAGCGCGGGCGGCCTCATCCACCACGATCGGACGCACGCCGGCGGCAGCTAGAGCTTCGGCCGCACGGATGCCGGCCGGCCCGGCCCCAACGACCACAACGGATGGTCCGGTTTGATCGCTCACGGCCAATCCTGCGACGCTGCGGTGCGCAGCGACATGCCTGGCTCAATCGGCGTGGAACAGGCTCGCAGGCGGGGGCCATGCTCCTGCCAGACCCAGCAATCCTGGCAAGCGCCCATCAAGCACAAGCCTGCTCGCTGCTCGGTGCCGAATTCGGCTGCACGGAGATAAGTGGTTGTCATCAAGATCGCGGTCAGCACAGAATCCCCTTCGCGCGCCACGCAGGGCTTCCCATCGAGACGGAACTCCACAAGTCGGCGCCCGTGTTCCGTCAGCCGTACCAGACGTCCCGTGGTTACCGCTTCTGCTGTCATTCGGCGGCGCGCCTTGTCATGGATTGCACTCGCGGCAAGGTTGGGAACCGCTGGCAAACGGCATCGAACGCGGCCAGCACACCGTCCGCGCCGGAGCGTCCATTCATGCGCCGGAATATCTCGGTCTTTGTAAAGAAGCGCCAGTGGATGGGCAGGTCGTTGAGCAGCGCATGAAGCTGCTCGTAAGCAGCCGCTGACCACTGCTTCTCGTATCCGTCGCGCTCCGGGCCGAAATCGAAGTGGCCGGTCGGTGCCGGTCGGCTTTGCCGCAGCTCGACGGAGGCTTCCTCGTCGACCTCGCCGTCGCGCAGCACCACGCCATAGTCGCGCTCGGCCGCCTCGGCCGATACGTAGCCGCACTTCACATCCTCGGCCACACGCCAAGCCTCGCGCTCAGATGGGTTCCCGCGACCGCCGCCACCAGCGGAGCGGATCAACAACACATCGCCCGGCTGCAGCACGGCAGTATCGATATTGCCGAGCTGAACCTCGCTTTCGGTGCCCGGATTCACCGACATGGCCGATAGACCGCCTGCTTTGCCGCCCAGCACGCCCCACGGACGAAAGAAGCTGCGGTCGCGGTTGCGCACAGTCACGCGGGAGTCAGGGGTGAACACACGGAACGCCATCTCAGTCGCTAAGCCGCCGCGCCAGCGCCCCGCGCCACCGCTGTCTTGCGCCAATCCATACTTCACGAACTCCACCGGCACCTCGGTTTCGGTAATCTCGACGGGCGTGTTCTTAAGGTAGGCCGCATCGGCGCCCGAACCGTTGGTGCCATCGCGGTGGGGCATGCCGCCCCCACCACCCACAACAGGGTTCACCGCCGCGATGACGGTGCGGTTGGTCCGCTCGTCCGTAGTCATCACATTGACGATGCAGTTGTTGCCCGCAGGTGCCGCCGGCAGAAGGTCGGGCATCGCTTGGGAAAACGCGCCGAAGATCACCGAACGGAGCCTCGCGCAGGTCAGCGAGCGCATGCCAACCGCCGCCGGGAACAATGGGTTCAGTACGGTCCCCTTAGGAGTGATGCAGGTGAAGGGTCGCGTCAAGCCGCGGTTCAGCAGGATCTTGGGGTTTAGCGTGTAAAGGACGTAGTAGACGCCAACCAGCAGCACCGTATGGCGCGGGTCGCCGCCCGACGGCACGTTTAAGGATGAAGCGAGCTGCGGATCGGATCCGGTGAAGTCAAGCACTGCCTCGTCGCCGCTAATGGTGAGTTTCAACTTTAAGCGGCATGGGTTGCCTTCGGCAGAATCCTCGTCGGCATAGTCCGCGAACTGCCAGACACCGTCGGGCATTGCCCGCAGCATGGCGCGCGACTGCTCTTCTGCTTGGTCCAGAAGCTGCCTGACACCCGCCAGAAAGGCGTCGCGTCCGAACTTGCGCACCATGGAGAGCACCCGGCGCTCGCCCGTGTTCAGGGCCCCTACCAAGGCCTTGATGTCGCCGAGGTTCAGGTCCGGCTTGCGCACATTGAGCATCATGATGCGCAAAAGCTGCTCGTCATAAACGCCTTCGTTGACAAGCTTCATCGGCGAGAAGCGGATGCCCTCCTGGTGAATCTCGGTCAGCGCGCGACTGAGCGAGGCCGGCACAGCGCCGCCCATGTCGGTATTGTGGATGTGCCCGCCCGCCCAGGCAACGATTTCGCCTTCAAAGAAGATCGGCTTCCACAGATGGGTGTCCGGCACGTGGGTAGCGACGTAGCCGGAATACGGATCATTTGTGAAAGCGACGTCGCCCGGCCTGTAGTCGGAGATCATGTCGATCGCCGGCTCGTAGGAAAGACCTGGGTACCATGTGGCGCCGAGATCCATTGGCACGGCGAAGACCTCGCCGCGGCGATCCATCAGCATCACAGTGAAGTCTTCGGTTTCCTTGACGAAGGCCGAGTGCGCCGTGCGCTGTAGAGTGTAGGCCATGCTTTCTGCAGCGGCGCGGGCATGGTTTGCCAGCACCTGCAGGTTCGTCCTGTCAAACACTGGCAAGCTCCGGGAAGGTCAAATGGATGTTGAGCTGGCGGTCGACCGTTGCCGATGTGCCGGTCGGGATCGCCAACGTTGTGTCTTCTTGAGCAACGATCGCCGGCCCCTCGAAGGTGGCGCCCGCCTCCAGGTCGCCGCGCAGGTAGAGCGGCACGTATTCCACCGCAGAACCGGTGTAAACGGGCACTGATTCGAACACGGCGGCCTGTGTGCCGGCGTTTCCTGCCGCTTCCGACAGGGTCAGAGCCGGACCGGGTCCAATCGCCGACACGCGCACGTTGACGATTTCCACCGCGCCTTCCGAATCGTGGAAATCGTAGATGCGCTGGTGCGTGGCGTGAAACGCGTCTTCGATCAGCTTGGTGTCGCTAGCCTTCAGCCAGTCCGGCTGCAGCGCAACCTCGAGCTCGTAGCTTTGCCCGGCATAGCGCATGTCGCAGGCGAGCCGGATCTCCACCGCACCCTCATGCCTCTGGGCGGCGAGCCAGTCTCGCCCTTCGCGGCTCATCGCCTTGAAGGCTTCGGCCACGCGAGCAAGCGCTTGATTGTCCAGCGGCAGGAACATGGTGCGGATGAAGTCGCCGCGCAGGTCGGCCACCAAGCCGCCCAGCGCCGACACGACGCCGGGCCAGCGCGGTGCCATTAGGCGCTTCATGCCAAGCTCACGCGCCAAGAAGGCGCCAAGCATGGGGCCGCCGCCGCCGAAAGGCATCAAAGTGAACTCGCGCAGGTCGACGCCCGAGCGCGCCGACAGCTTCTCGACCTCGACCAGCATCTCGGAAACCGCAATATCGAGGATCGCCTTGGCGGTTTGCAGCAGCGGCCGGTTCAGCGCCTCCGCCAGCTTGGCGACGGCCTTCTTGGCGAGCTGGACGTCGATCTTCAACTGACCGTAAGCCATCTGGCTGTGGCCGAGCCAGCCGCACACGACCATGGCGTCCGTCACCGTCGCCTGCGTGCCGCCCCGGTTGTAGCAGGCCGGGCCGGGCGTCGAGCCGGCGGACTCCGGGCCTACGCGCAGCACACCTTGCGCATCCAGGCTGACGATCGAACCGCCGCCGATGCCTATAGAGCTCACAGAAACCGATGGGATGAACAGTGGGTACTCGCCGATCAGTTCGCCGGTGCCGAACTGCGGCTCGCCGTCGATCACCAGCGCGAAATCGGCCGAGGTGCCGCCGATGTCGAGCGTTAGGATGCGGTTCTCGCCGGCGCGGCGCGCTATCCAAGATGCGCCGATCACGCCGGAGGCCGTGCCGGAGAGAAGCATGTTGACGCAGGAACGCTTGCCTTCACCGGCGTTCATCAGGCCACCGTTCGACTTGGTCAGCATCGGGCGGGCAGGCACGCCACGGCTTTCCAGCCGCTGCTCGAGCGCAGTCAGGTAGGCCGCGATGCGCGGATGCACATAAGCGTTCAGGATGGCGGTGGAGGTGCGCTCGTATTCACGGATTACCGGCCAGACTTCGGCCGAGGTGAACACGAACAGGTCAGGCGCGATCTGCTCGATCTCGCTCTTGATCGCGGCTTCCTGCGCGGAGTTGCGCCAGGCATGGAGGAAAGAAACCACGATCCCCTTCACGCCTTGTGCCTGCGCATCTTCGACCGCGCGGCGGACGGTTGCCATATCGGGCGACACGCTTTCGGTGCCATCGAAATGCATGCGCGCCGGAATGCCGTAGATCAAGTCGCGCGTGACCAGCGGAGCCGCACGGGCGGAAAACAGCGAATAGGTTTCTGGCATGCGCAAGCGGGCAAGCTCGATTACATCCTCGAAACCCGCGTTCGTGAGCAGCGCAAGCCGCGCGCCCTTTCGCTGGATTACGGTGTTGATGCCAATGGTGGTGCCGTGGACGAATCGCGAAATCTGCGTTGGATCGAGCCCTTCGCTCTTCGCCAGAAGCTCGATGCCAGTCATCAGTTCGGCGCCCGGATCGGCGGGCGTGGTCAGCACTTTCAGCGATGCGACGCGGCCGGAACGGGTTTCCAGAGCGCAGAAATCGATGAACGTACCGCCAATATCAACGCCGATTTTCCAGTCCAGCGTTTCGGCTTCGTGGGCGTCGCCGATGATGGCGCTATCCATAAACGATCCTTCCAAGCTAATGCGCGGAAGCTGCCATGGCACAAGAGGATCGGTCCAAGACGGATAAGAAGGGATAGTATAAGGCTCGCTTATGCGGGCCTATTAGCGGCTTTGAGCAGATCGGAACCGGCCGTGCGAATGTGCTCCAGCGCGTGCTCATCCGCCCGGGAAAGCGTGCGGCTGCGAGAGGTAAGCAGGGCTAGGGGAAAATGCGGGCTTTCGGCCAGCGGCCGTACAACCACGCCAGCAAACTGCGTCCACGGCAGCAAACCGTCCACCAAGCCGACGCCAAGTCCCTCCTGGACGAAACTGACGGCCGACAGGGATGCGTCAATCTCCAGCGCCAGTTGTAGCTTCACACCCTGTCTGCCAGCGGCCTGGGTGAGCTCGTCAGCCGGCCGCGTGTTGGCACGGTAGGAGATCAGATTTTCGCCCGCAAGGTCGACAAAGCGAATGGCGGTTTTGTCGCTCAGGGTGTGCCCTTCCGGCAGCAGGCATACGAACCCTACCGACCCGATCAATTCTGCGCTGACATCCGGTGGCACGCGGTCGTCCATCGCAACCCCGATGCTGGCGTCGCCGGCGCGCAGCATCTCGACGATGGACACCAGAGGCGCCATGTGTGCGCGCAGTAGAATCTGCGGTTGCTGCTTGCGTAACAAAGCGAAAGCTTTCGGAACGATAGTCATTGCGGGCGGTGGCGAAGAGGCCACCCGCACCAAACCTGTCTTGCCCAGGCGCAGATCCGTGGTCTTGCGCCGCAAGCCTTCCAAACCGTCGGACAACCGCTCGGCGTCGCGGAAGATCTCGTGCGCTTCGGGCGTCGGACGCAACCGGCCTTTCACGCGCTCAAAAAGGGTGAAGCCCAACTCGTCTTCGGTGTGCAAGACGATCTGGCTAAGAGCGGGCTGCGAGATGTTGAGCATTCGGGCTGCCGCGGTCACGGTTCCCGCCCGCATCAATGCAATGAACACTTCGAGCTGCCTGGCTCTCATCTTATCCCATAGGGTGAGCTTATACTCACCGATATAACAGTTCTTTGACATAGCCGAATGGGGCGCACAAGCTCAAAAGAGCCACCATGGTCAGGAAGTCGAAATGGATACCATTATCTTGGGCGGCGGGTTGATGGGCACGGCATCCGCCTACTTCCTGGCCAGACGCGGCGTCCGCGTGATCCTTGTCGAGCGCAACCGTGTTGGCTCGGCCGCCACCCTCGCCTCGTTCGGCAACATCCGCCGGTCGGGCCGCTACCTCCCGCAACTGCCGCTAGCGCACCGCTCGCGCGCACTCTGGAGCGAATTGGAAACGCTATTAGGCCGAGATGTTGAGTTCCGCGCCACCGGCCATGTCCGGTTGATCTACGACCAGGGAGGCTTGGATGACATGCGCTCTTACGGCCAAGCGGCGCGGCTGTGGGGTTTTCAGCTGGAAGAACTCAGCGCAAGGGAGGTACGCTCCCGCTTTCCTGGGCTCGGCTTGGATATCATTGGCGCCTCATTTTCCCCGCATGACGGCAGTGCCAACCCGCGTCTGATTGCGCCGGCTTTCGCGCTGGCCGCGGAGCGCTTGGGTGCAACGATCGTTGAAGAAGCGGGGGCTGCAAGCATTAAACGGCTAAGCTCCGGCTTCCTGGTATCCACAGCCAAGGGAGACTTCGCCGCCGAAACCCTGCTGAACGCTGCCGGCGCCTGGGGCTCGCAAATCGCCGGACAATTCGGCGAAGAGGTGCCGATGGCCGCCCGCGGGCCGCAGATGGGCGTCACCGAGCCGCTGCCCTTTAAGATCTCGCCAGTGGTCGGCATCTGGACTCGGCAAAAGCCGCTTAATGCCTACCTCCGCCAGGTAGAGCGGGGCAACATCGTGTTCGGCGGCGGCGTCGAGCAGCTTCCCGTTGAACTCGACCCCGGCTACGCCCGCGCCGACCCCGACAGCCTGCCGATTCAGATCAAGGCGCTGGCCCGGCTGCTGCCGAACATCGTCAACGTCACAGTGATCCGCACCTGGTCGGGCTGCGAAGGTTATGTCAGCGATATGCTTCCCGTGATAAGCGCCTCGGCAACCACCTCGGGTCTGTTCCACTCCTTCGGCTTCAGTGGACACGGTTTCCAACTTGGGCCGGGCGTCGGCGATGCCATGGCCGAGCTGATGACCACCGGTCGCTGTTGCACGCCGCTCGACGCTTTCGATGTTGCACGCTTCAAACCGCCGGACGGCACTGCTTCCGCTGCGCACTGAGGTCGGCGCTACGACGTTCCCGCCCCCCAATCCCCGCCTGCCTTTTTTCTTTTAGATCGGCGCACCCCATGCCAAACAGCCAGTTCCCTTTTGCCCCCGGCGCGAAGTTCCAGCCTTACTGGTGGGAGGCGGCGGAACCCGCCCGCAGAACAGCGGGGGCGCCGGAGCAAACCGATGTGGCAATCGTTGGCGGCGGCTTCACTGGACTGTCGGCTGCCCTGACGCTGGCCCGTGCGGGCGCGTCCGTGACCGTCTTCGAGGAACATGCGCCCGGATGGGGAGCGAGCTCCCGCAACGGCGGCTTTCTCGGCCCCGAGTGGCACACCTTCAACACCGCGCTTGCCTATAGTGCAGACAAGGCGAAGGCAGTTGTGCAGGAGCACTTCACCGCGTCGGCCTTTGTGCGCGACTTGGTGGCGCGCGAGCAGATCGATTGCAATCTTGTTCGGCCCGGCCATTTCCGCGGCGCAATGACGCCAGCGATCTATGAACGCATGGGAAAGACCCTTAACCAGATTACGCAGCACATGCCGTGCAACATGGAACTGGTTCAGCGCTCCGACCAAGGCAAGCATATCGGTTCCGAGCTTTATCATGGCGGCATGTTCAACCCGGACTCTGAAGCGCTGCACCCGGGCAAGTACGTGCAGGGACTGGCACAAGCGTGTGAGCGCGCCGGTGCCAGGATCATCACCGGTATTAAGGTGACAGCGATCACCAAGGAAGGCGGCACGTTCCGCCTCCGTACGAGCGGCGGAACCGTCACGGTGGCGCAAAACACGATGCTCGCTACCAACGGCTACACCACGGGCGTGACGCCGGAGCTGCAGAAGCGCATCGTCCCGATCCGCAGCGCGATGATCGCCACCGAGTCGCTGGACCCGGCGCTGATGCGCAAACTGATGCCCAAGCAGCGGCTGCTCGCCGGAAGCCAGCGGGTGGTGACCTACTACCGGCCCTCACCCGATGGCACCCGCATCTTGTTTGGCGGCCGCGTGCTGAAGCTTGGCGACAGGGAGGTCGAACAAGCCAACGCCACCCACCTGCACAAGCAGATGACGCAGGTGTTCCCCGAAGCCGCCAAGCTCCGCGTCACCCACTACTGGCACGGGCAAACGGGCTTCACCTTTGACGGGCTGCCGCACCTGGGTGAGATCGACGGTTGCTTCTTTGCGGCCGGCTACAACGGCACGGGCGTTGCGCGCGCATCGTGGCTCGGCCACACGATCGCCCGACGCATACTGGGTGACCAATCTGCCCCAAGCGCTTATGAAGGCCTGCCGATGCGCTCGCGGTGGCTGTACCGGGGCAAGCCCTGGTTCCTGCCCTATGCCGTGCTGATCTACGAGCTGCGCGATCGCTGGGACCAGCGCTCCCATGGGCGCCGGTGAAGCCGCCGCTGCGCCTACGGACTGTTGCCGGGCTCCTGGGGCCATGTCGCCGACGTGGAACCGCGAGACTAAGGGTGGAGGCATGGCCTCCTACTTCAGGACCTTGGACAGGAAAGCCTGGGTGCGGGGCTTGGACGGGCGGTCGAGCACGTCCCGAGGGGTGCCTTCCTCCACGATGCAGCCGCCATCCATGAACACCACGCGTTCGGCGACCTCACGGGCGAAGCCCATCTCGTGCGTCACCACGATCATCGTGTGGCCATCGCGCGCCAGCGCCTTCATCACGTCGAGCACTTCGCCGACAAGCTCCGGATCTAGCGCGGAGGTCGGCTCATCGAAGAGCAGCAGCTTTGGCCGCATCGCCAAGGCGCGTGCAATCGCCACGCGCTGCTTCTGCCCGCCGGACAGCTCGCGCGGATAGGCTTTTTCCTTACCTTGGAGACCGACGCGCTCCAGGAGCTCCATCGCATACGCTCGCGCTCTTTCCGGCGCTTCCTTGCGCACTTGGATGGGCGCTTCGATGATGTTGCCGAGTACGGTCAAATGCGGAAATAGGTTAAAGTGCTGGAAGACCATGGCCGTGTCGGGGCGCGAGCGCGCGGCTTCGCGCGCCTTCAGCTCATGAAGCCGGCCATTCTTCAGCTGGTAGCCAACCAGCTTGCCGTCGACATACACGCGCCCGGCATCGACCCGTTCCAGATGGTTGATGCAGCGGATGAGCGTGCTCTTGCCCGCGCCGGACGGCCCGATCAGGCAGCAGACCTCGCCGCTGCGGACTGTCAGGTCCACATTGTCGAGCACTTTCAACGGACCGAAGCGCTTGGATACGCCGGTGATTTCCACCATCGGGGTGACAGACATCAGAAAGCCTCAGCCGTTCAAGAGCGGGCGTCGTTGCGACGTCCGGCGAAGCGCCGGAACGGTGCTAGCAGGACGCTCAGCCCGTCATTGTTCTGCGCGCCGTGGCCGCGTCCAAGACGCCGTTCGATCATGCTCTGCGCAGCGGTCATGATGCTGGATGCGATCAGGTACCAGAAGCAGGCGACGATCAGGAGTGGGATGGTTTGGAAGTTGCGCGAATAAATCCCTTGCACCGAGTACAGCAGGTCTGAGATCGCCAGGATACTAACCAGCGAGGTCGCCTTCAGCATGCCAATCATCTCATTGCCGGTTGGCGGCACGATCACGCGCAGCGCTTGCGGCAGGATAATGCGGCGCACGGTCCGCGCCGGCGTCATACCGAGCGAAAATGCCGCCTCGCGCTGGCCTGGATCGACCGAAAGCAGCCCGCCGCGGATGATCTCCGCCATATAGGCGCCTTCGTTCAAACCGAGCCCGAGCAGGGCAGCGGTCAGCGGCGTGATCAGGTCGTTGGTGGTCACCGAAAAGACCGGCTCCATAAAAGGCACCCCGATCTCAATCTGCGGGTAGAGCGCGCCGAGATTGTACCAGAAGATCAACTGCACCAAGAGCGGCGTGCCGCGGAACAGCCAGATGTAACCGGCTGCAAAGCAGGCGAGGACCGGGTTGCTCGACTGTCGCATCAAGGCCGCTATCAAGCCGAGGGTCACACCGATCCCCATGGCCGCAACGGTAAGACCAAGCGTCCACAGCAGGCCGCGCAGCACAGTGCCGTCGAAAAGGTACTGCCACACGATGTGCCAACGGTAGCCAGGATTTTTCACCACCGACTGCGCCAGCATCAGTAGGATCACGAAGCTGATCGCGGCGGCGAACCAGCGGCCATGGTAGCGCGCCGGAACGACTTCGTCGCTTGCGCGGGCGGGCGAGATGTCGCTGGGGGCGCTCATCCTAGCCCTCAATTGTGCCGAGGGCCTCACGGACGGCAGCCCTCCAGCGCGTCAACCCGAGATCGATCTCGGTTTCGTTGATAACCAAGCTCGGCATCATACGTACGATATTGGCATATGGGCCACAGGTCAGCAGCACAAGCTGGCGGTCGAGCCCTGCCTTGACGGCTGCCCTGGCATATTCGGGCGCGGGGGTGCCGTCGGGGCGGACGAATTCGCTCGCCTGCATCAGGCCGATGCCTCGCACGTCGCCGAGCGCGGGGTGTTCAGCTGCAATCTGGTCCAACCCAGCGCGCAGCCTAGCACCCATCGCGCGGGCATTTTCTATCAGGCCTTCGTCGGCAATCACGCCAAGCGTGGCGACGGCGGCTGCGCAGGACACCGCGTTCGCCGAAAACGTGCCGCCTTGCGAACCAGGAGCAGCGCGCGCCATCACCTCGGGTCTGGCTGCGATGCCAGACAAGGGAAAGCCGCTCGCGATCCCCTTCGCGAACACCAGGATGTCTGGTGTCAAATCGAAGTTCTCGCACGCCCAAAACTTGCCTGTGCGCGCCACCCCAGACTGCACCTCGTCGGCAACCAGCAGAATACCATGACGATCCGCGCGTTCGCGCAGGGCGGCAAAAAACTCGACAGATCCAGGCTGGTAGCCGGCCTCTCCCTGCACCGGCTCGACGATGATGGCCGCTGTTTCGGCCGGATCCGACAGCGTGGCAAAGATGTGATCCAACTCACGGATGCAGAAGGCGTTGGTGGTAGCAAGGTCCCAGCCGTAGCGGAACGGCGTCGGGAACGGCGCCACCACGACACCCGGCGCCATCGCACCCGACGCGGTGGAGCGAAAGCGCTTGTTGGACGTAGTGAGCGACGCCGCGCCCAGAGTGCGGCCATGAAAGGAGCCTTGGAAGACGATAATGTTCTGGCGGCCTGTGTAGTTGCGCGCTAGGCGGACCGACGCTTCAACGGCCTCCGCGCCGGAATTGGCGAAAAAGAAGCTGCACAGATCAGCCGGCATCACGGCAGCCAGCTTGTCGATGAGTTCGAGCAGCTTGTCGTGCCGGACAATGCCGTACTGCCCGTGAATCAGACGCGCGACCTGTCGCTGCGCCGCTTCCACGATGCGCGGGTGGCAGTGGCCAGTAGACGTGACGCCGATGCCCGCCGTGAAATCGAGATATTCGTTTCCCTCGTTGTCAATCAGGAAGGAGCCCCTGCCGGTTTCCACCACCAGAGGTGTTGCCTGAACCAGTGCAGGCGACAGCTCCGGGCGCGGAGCGTTGGCCGGTTGGGTTGGATGAGTGTGGCTGAGCGCAACCGGTCGCATTGAATATCCCATCTTGTTAAAGGTCCGGCAGTCGTCCCGGCGTGGGTCGACTGCCTCCAAAGATTGTAAGTTCGTAAAGCCTTAGTTAGCGCTCTTCGCCCATGTTCTTACCCGGTTCAGCTAAGGCGCCGTCGGCAACACCCCATCTCCTCAGGATTTCCATATAAACGCCAGACTGAACCATCTTGCCCATGGCGCCGAAGACCGGCTGGTAGAGCACGGAATCCTTTGGGATGGCTATCCCAGCAAGCCAGGCACCGCCATAAAGATCGCTGGTCACGTTTTCGAGCGAGGCGCCGACCTGCTGCGCGGAATAGGCGTTGGTGGACGCGTCAGCCGACACATAGTCGACGCGTGATGAGGTCAACGCCAGCACGGCATCGTTCTGCGTCGGATAGGAGTTCACCGTCATGGTCGGCTTCCCTTCCTGAACGCAGGTCTCGCTGTTGGCGATCGCGCGCTTCTCGGAATTCGTGCCCTTCAAGACGCCGATGGTCTTGCCACAGAGATCGGTTAGGCGCTCCGGCTTGGCGGTGCCGACGCGAACCAGGAACGAAATCCCGCCGCGATAGTAGTCGACGAAGTCAACCGTTTCCTGTCGATCCTTGAAGTCGCCGATGGAGGATATGCCGATATCGAAGCGGGCCGACTGGATGCCTGGCATGATGTTGGAGAATTCGGTTTTCTCGTTGCGGACCTCGATGCCGAGAATCTTGCCTAGTGCGCGCGATAGGTCGACGTCCGCGCCAACGAGATTGCCCTTCTCGTCGAGGAACTCCCACGGAGGGGAGTCAGTAGCGGTGGCCGCCACGATGACTCCGGAGGTCCTAATCTTTTCCGGCAGCGCCTGGTGCAGTTCCTCGCTTTTTTGCAGCTGGTCGATTTGGTCGGAAGCGACCGCCGTTCCGGTGGCCAGCGTGGCATATAGGGATGCAACCACAGCAAAGCTGCAAAGGCGGCGAAGTGGTCCAGTGGTCATTGTAGTTCCCCTTGTTTCTGTTGCATAGGCTAAAGCGCGCAGACTTGAGCAACGAATGCTTGCAAATGACATCAATGGGGTCCAAGACAATTCATTGAGTGAACCATAACCCGCAGTTTTAGGTCGAAGCGCCCACCGTCGGCCATGTTGCAACTGCCCGACACGCATCACGTGACGTGTTTGGCGGGCAAACAGGACGCTAAGCGCGATAGGAAGCCCTCAACGCCGACGGTGCCGAGCGTGTCATCGATATTCAAAAGGTGAGAGAGTGGGGCATGGGATAGGCTGTGCTGCGCCCGTCAGCGCCGGCCCTAAACAATCCTGGTGCCGTTTCGGGCATCGAACAGGTGCACTTTATTTACCGTGATCTCCAAGCCAATCTCTTGATCAGGTTTGAAGGGAGGCCGATCCCGTACCTCGACCATGAGATCGAGGCCACCCGCACTTAAGGTGAGTTCCTGGGCTTCACCGGTCGGCTCGACCACCTGAACCCTCGCCCGGGCGTGGTTACCGCCAACGGCAATGTGCTGAGGACGAATCCCGTAGACTGCTCCATCCCTGTCTCCGATCCGGGCGTCCTCCGGCAAGGGTAAGCGGAGGCCCTGCTCGGCGACGAATGCGCCGTTGTCGATTCGGCCCTTGATCAGGTTCATTTCCGGAGACCCGATAAAGCCAGCGACGAACAGGTTGGCGGGTTGCTCGTAGAGCTCTGAAGGCGTGCCGATCTGCTCGACTCGGCCTCGGTTCAGCACCACAATGCGGTCGGCAAGTGTCATCGCCTCGGTCTGGTCGTGAGTGACGTAGATGCTCGTTCGGCCCAGCCGTTGGTGAAGCTTCTTGATCTCGGCGCGCATCTTGACACGCAGCTTGGCATCGAGGTTGCTGAGTGGCTCGTCAAACAGGAAGGCGGCAGGATCGCGCACGATCGCCCGGCCCATGGCAACGCGCTGACGCTGACCGCCGGACAACTGGCGCGGCATGCGGCCAAGCAGATCCTGCAGGCCAAGGATCTCGGCAGCTGCCTTCACCCTTGAGACGATCTCTTCCCTGGGGACCTTCGCCAGTCGAAGCGCAAAGCTCATATTGTCGGCTACGCTCATATGCGGATAGAGCGCGTAGCTCTGGAAGACCATGGCTATGTCGCGCGACTTGGCCGGCATCTCGTCGACGACACGCCCGCCGATGCGGATCTCGCCGGTCGTCTGTTCCTCCAGCCCTGCGATCATGCGCAGCAGCGTTGACTTGCCGCAACCGGACGGACCGACCAGCACCACGAATTCGCCGCTGGCGATTTCGATATTGATGTCGCGCAAGACTTCCACGGCACCGAAGCTCTTGCCGAGCTGTTCTATCTCAATTGCAGACACCTGTCGTCCTCCCGTCCCAGCACGACTCATTTCTGTTGAGCATGCCGCCAGGCTTGGTATTCGGCCTCGCCCTCGGGGCTCAATGGATAGTATTTCCGCAGGTCGCCCCCCGCGGCCAGGCGTGAGCGCGAAAACTCTTCCCACTCGACATGTTCGCTGGCGAGTTCAACCAGTTTAGGGGCAAGGGCGACCGGTACCACGACCACGCCATCATCGTCGGCGACGATAATATCTCCCGGTATGACGAGCACGTTCGAGCAGGCGATGGGAACGTTGACGGCAAAGGGGACGATGTTTGTCTGGGCATGGAAATTCGGCGTAACATCCCTCACCCAGATGCCGATGTCCAAGGCAGCCGCCTGGGCGGAATCGCGGATGCATCCGTCGACAACCACACCGGCTCCGCCGCGCCCGGCGAAGAAGGTCAACATCATCTCACCGAAGATACCGCTGCCAAGGTCACCGCGCGCATCGACGACGACCATGTCGCCAGGCTGCGTGGGGTACAACACGTGCCGGTGGAGCTGGCGCTCCGGCTCCTCGTACTCAGTCTCGTTGTAGAGATCTTCGCGCTTAGGCATGCATTGGAGCGTAAGGGCTGGCCCGGCGGCCGTGCGGCCGTGCCTTAGCGGCCGGGGCCCTCGGATCTGAGGATCGCGAATACCCATCTTGTGGTAAAGCTCACTGGCCAAGGTCGCTGAACCGATCGCCGCAAGCGCGTCGACCAGTTGCCTCGGTGGCCGTGAAATGTCCTTTATTGCCGCTGCTTGGCCTACTTCCACGTTTCATCTCCCGTCGATCAAGTTTTTCATGATCTCTCAATTTAGCCGCGAACCGCACCGGTCGTCAGACCCTTGACCAGCAAGCCTTGAGCGAACCAGACAAACACCAAGGTCGGGATGACCATGAGGACGCCGGCCGCCGACATGGCTCCCCAGTCGATGCCGAACTGCGAAACGAAATTGGTAAGCCCGACTGGCAGCGTCTGTGCTGCCTTGCTGGAAGTCAGCGTCAACGCGAGCAGCAGGTCATTCCAGGTGAAGAGGAAAGTGATGACCGCGCTGGCCCCAATGCCAGGCGCAATCAATGGCGCCACGATCTGGACCAGTGTGCGCACCGTGCCGGCGCCGTCCGACTGGGCGGCCTCCTCGATCTCTTTCGGCACGTCCTGGATGAAGCCCAGCAGCAGCCAGATGGCGACGGGCAGTTTGGCCGCAGTATGGCTCAGGATCAGCGCCCAGATGGTGTCGAGCAGGCCAAAAGCGGCAAACACGGCGAAAAGCGGGATGGCGAGCGCGATGACCGGGATCATGCGCATGATCAAGAGCAGCCCGAAAATCAGCATGGCGCCCGGCATCCTGAAACGCGACAGGGCATAGGCGCAGGGAATGGCCAGCAAATGGACGAGAATGACCGTCGCCACCGAGACGATCACGGTGTTCCAGACATAGTCCATCGTGTCGTACTCCGTGAAAACGGAGACGTATTGCGTTAGCGTCGCGGTCTCGGGGATGATGTGCACCGGAACCGAGAAGATGTCGGCCGAACTGCGGATCGAGGTCAGGAACAGCCACACAAGCGGGAAGACGGTGAGGGCGACGGTCAGGGCGAGCGCCAGGTACTGGCCGGCGGTCCCCGCCGTGAACCGGCGGCGCCGGCGCTTTGGCCTAGGGCGTGTGGCGACGGTTGCGGCGTCGGTCATATCGCTCTCCGTTTCGCAATCAGCCACGGTATTCCGTAGAGGAGCCCGAGCACGAACAGCGACATCCCCAGGGCGATGTAGGAAACCGCCGCCGCATGCCCGAAATCCACTGCCTGAAACGCCAGCAGGTAGGAGTAGACGGTAAGCAGGTTGGTGGCGCCGCCCGGCCCGCCCTGCGTCATCAGCCATACGACGTCGAAGGTCCGGAAGGTGTCGATGATGCGCAGCATCAGCGCGATCATGATGACCGGACGCATCAGCGGCAGCACGATGTGCCAGAAGCGCTGCCATGGCGTGGCGCCGTCCACCGTGGCAGCCTCGAGCGGCTCCTGCGGCAAGGATTGCAGGCCGGCAAGGAACAGCAGTACCATCAGCGGCGTGTTCTGCCAGACATCGGCGATGATCACCGAGACAAGCGCCCAGGTCGGGTGGTTGAGCCATGGAATTTCGGGCAGGTTGAACATGCGCAGCAGCGCGTCGACCAGGCCGTACTGGGTGTTGAACAGCCAACGGAAATTCAGGCCCACGACGGCGGGCGCAATCATCGGCGGCACCAGGAGCAAGGTGCGCGCCAACCGCATGCCGCGCAATTTACCGTTGACGAGCACGGCGATCGCCATTCCGGCCACCACTTCGATCGTGATGGAAACGACGCTGAATATGGTCTGATTTCGCAGAGCCTGGTTGAACTGGCGGCCGAAGAGTTCGTCGGTGTAGTTGCCCACCCCGGCAAACGGCGCGGAGCCGCTCAGATCCCAGCGAAAGAAACTCATGATGAAAGAGTATCCGAGCGGATAGATAAGGATGGCGACCATGACGAGGAGCGCCGGGCTGGCCAGGAGGTACCCCCTCTGCCAGGTGTAGGGCAGCGGCGAACGTCGCCGACGCCCCGACACCTGGTGCTGCGCGACGGGCGGCATCCTCAGTCGTATGCTCCGGCCCGGCGCATGATCTCCTCAGCCTCGGTCGCCGCCTGGTTGAGCGAGTCGCTCGGCGAGACCTGGTCAGTCAGCGCCTGTTCAATGGCCGAGAACATCAAGGTGCAGACTTTCGAGAAGCCGGCCAGCTTCGGCCACTCCTTGCCGTTCGCTATCGTCGTCTCGAGTTGCTGCAGCCATGTGGCCTGCGGGCCCTTCGCCGCTGCTATCACCTCCTTGGCGATCACCTGGCTGCTGGGAAAGTTGGTGAACTGCTCGAACTGCAGACGCTGCGCCTCAGGACCGACCGTATATTTGATGAATTCGACGGCGGGTTCCATGCGTCCAGACTGGCCATTGAGAGCCATGGCGTGGGAGATGGCGCAGGAAATTGCCGCTTTGTCCCTGATATAGGGCGCAGTGGACCACTTGCCGACGATGCGAGAGGTCTCGGGATTGGACAGGGTTGCGAAAGCGCCCGGCCAGTCGAAATTGGCATAGACGGTGCCCGACGAGAGTTCGGTCGAGTTTTCGTTCCATTGATATCCGACCGCATCCGGCGGCACGATTTTGTGCTTTTGGATCAGGTCGCGATAAAACGTCAGGGCTTTGATCCCGGCTTCGGAATTGAAGGCCGGTTTGTTGGCCTGGTCGACCCAATCCCCACCGGCTTGCCACAGGAGATCGCTGAACGTGCGCTGGGCGGGGTCACCCTGCCCCGGCACGACCAGCCCATAGTGGCCGTCGCCGGTAAGTTTGAGGCCGACGTCAACCAGGTCTTCCCAGGTCTCGGCCGGCTTCAGGCCTTTCTCCTGGTAGACGTCGCTGCGATAGTACTGCACACGCGCATCCATGTTGCGCGGAATGGCGGCCAGATTGCCGGTCTTGGGGTCGCTCAGATACTTGACCGCAACCGGATAGAACTCAGCCAATTCAGACTCGCTGAAGTAGCTGTTCAGGGGTGCAAAATGGTTGAAATAGGAATCTATCTGCGCCGTGTGGGTGCTGTAGACGTCGTATTGGCTCGATCGCGCGGCGCTCAGCGTGACGACTTTCGATGTCAGCGGCGTGAATTCCAGCAGGTCATAGCGGACCTTGATGCCGGTCTTCGCCGTGAAATCCTGGACAATCTTCTCCCAATATTTGGGGTAAAGCGGGCCGCCGGTGATCAGCAGCGCGGTAATCTCGTTCGCCTGCGCCCTGGCGACCCACGGCGCGGCGAGCGAACCAGCCGTCACGGCGGCACTCGCCGCCAGGAATTTGCGTCTCGATAGGCTTGCGGACATCACGGATCTCCTCCTTGTTTGCGACTGGTCGGCCCTTCCAAGGGTCGGCCGATGACTTCCAACCTTTCTGGCAAATCCGCGGCGGCTTGCTCCTCCCGCAGCGAGACTGCCTGGATTACTCCCCGAACGATCCTTGCGAGCCCGCCGGGCGATCAGGCACCTTTGTTCCAACGCGCCTCGCGCGTCTGCGAAGCATATCGATCCTGATCTCGGACGACCGAAGCCGGGGACGCGACGTTGGACCCGCCATTCGATCCTCCCTTCACGCAGGCCGAGTTATAGGCTAGTGAGCACTATGGGATAAGTTGACTGCATATCTAGCTATCAGCCTATAAGCTTATCGGACAAGTGGATGTTAATGATGGATGCCATGGAGGTCAAGCTTCAAACTTTGCCCAGGCAGGTGGCGGGCGTGCTAGCACGTCGCATCGCCAGCAGCGGCGTCACCGGCGGCCAAGGACCGTCGGAACAGCAGATCCTCCAGGAGTTCGGGGTTTCGCGCGCGGTGGCGCGGGAAGCGCTGAAGATCCTGGCGTCTCTCGACATGATCGAGATTGCGCAGGGGCGGCGCGTGGTGCTGCGTCCGGCCGAAGAATGGGACTATCTCAGCCCATTGCTCATCGACTGGCTGCCACCCGAGCAGATGCGCGAGATATTGGCAGAGGCTCACGCGACGCGGATAATCATCGAGCCTGCCATCGCCGCCATCGCGGCCAAGCACATGACCAAGGAGAATCTCGAGCGTCTTGGCACTCTCCTTGCGGCGATGTCGGCCAGCGAGGACAATGCGGACGCCTATCTGAAGCTCGACCTGGATTTCCACATGGAGATTTGCCGGGCGGCCCAGAACAGGATCCTCGACCGCTTCATGTACTCGTCCCGGTGGTGGCAGATGGCGAGCAGACGCATCAGCAACCAGATGCCTCACGCCCTGCCCTCGGCGACTGAGATGCACAGGGCGATCTACGAGGCGCTCCTGGCGCGCGATGCAAAACGGGCGGAAGAGGCGATGCGCCGGCATCTGAAGATCACCACCGCCGTTGGCCTGCCTCCATAAGAAATCGCCAGCCGATGCTCCCGAGCGGCGCAGCCAGCAATCCGGCTGGCCGCGCCGCTGCGCGCCGGGAGGACGCGGCCGATATCAGGCGCTTTTCGCTTGCTGTTCCTGACGCTGGCGCGCGCGGAAACCGAACATGTCGCCCTTGTCCTTGATCTCCGCCCAGACCGGTGCGGTGATCTTGTCCATGGCGGCGATATCCGCGTCTGAAATCGTCCAGCCGACGCTCTCGACGTTTTCCTCCAGTTCCTTGACCGTGCGCGCGCCGACCAGCGGCGAGCTGACGCCAGGCCTGCTGGTAAGCCACTGGATCGCGAGCTGCGGAACCGTCTTGCCGTAGCGCGCCGCGATCGGCTTGAGGGTGTCGACGGCGTTAACCGCGCGCTCGTAGGTGCCCGGCTGGAACAGAACGGTGGTGCGGCGCTCATCGCCTTCGACGAATTTGGTGTCCAGCGACAGCAGCCCCGTGAGCAAGCCTTGGGCGAGACCGCTATAGGGCATCACGCCGATATTATGCTTGCGGCAATAGGGCAGAGTCTCAGCCTCAACCTCGCGCCACAGCATGTTGTAAGGCGGTTGGAGCACGTCGATGACGCCATGCTGGCGAGCGCTGTCCATGTCGGCGGTGCTGAAATTCGAAACGCCGACCGCCTTGATGCGGCCTGACGACCGCAACCGCTCCATCATCTCCATAGTCGGGCCGATCGGAAAATCCGAGTTCGGCCAGTGGACGAAATAGACGTCGACATAGTCCGTCTGCATCCGCTTCAGCGAACCGTCGAGCGCCGCCTCTATCGCCGCGGGTTCGAGATGGTTTGGGGCAACCTTGGTCGCAATGACCGCCTTGTCGCGGTTGCCGGCCAACGCCTTGCCGACGACTTCCTCGGCGTGGCCATGCCCATAGGCTTCCGCCGTGTCGATCAGCGTGATGCCAAGCTCCAGGGCGCGCCTGATCACCCGGATCGATTCCTCATCGTCGGCCGCGCCCCAAAAGGCGCCGGACATACCCCAAGTCCCCAGACCGATCTCCGATACCTTGACCGGCGACGATCCCAACTGTCGCTGTTGCATCCTCATCCTCCTGATTGGCGGCATACATGGGCTGGCGCCCTGCTGGCATACAATTTATACGCTTATATACTCGTCTAACAAGTAGGCTCTGGCGTATTTGTGTCGTTTGCATGAGAATGCGGATTTGCTAATTAATTCAATGTTTTCATTCATTGCAATGCGGCATCGGCGCAAAATTTTGCAAAGGGGGTTTACGTTTCGGACTCTCATCTTGTATGCTTATTGGACAAGTTTATTCAAGCGTGAATGCCGTGAATTTGAAGGCGTTGCGCGCCATCAAGGGGAGGGTTCGATGAAGATCGTGGACATCAAGACGGCGGTCGTCGCCTATCACGGCAAGGCGACCCTGATCCGTATCGATACGGACGCCGGCATCTCCGGCTATGGGGAGGCAAATCCCGACGCGGGCGCGGCCGCGATCGTCGGCCTTATTTCGGAATTGAAGTCGGAACTCATCGGACAGGACCCGCGCAACGTCGAGTATTGCTGGGACAAGATCCGCCGTGACCATGTGTTCTCCGGCGCCCAGGCCGGTATCTTTCTGATCGCGCTGACCGGGCTTGAAATGGCGCTGTGGGACGTAGCGGCGAAAGCCGCGGGCCAGCCGCTCTACCGCATGTTTGGCGGCAAGTTCCGCGACCGCATAAGGCTCTATGCCGATTGCGGCGACGGCGATGAAGAATCGGGATCGCCACAGGGGTGCGCGGCGCGCGCCCGCCGTATGGTGGCCGAGGGCTTCACGGCGCTGAAATTCGACATCGACAATCTGCACCATCCAGCAAAGTTCGATGCCGTGAACCACACCATCAACGGCGCGGAGCTACGCTTCATGGTGGAGCGCGTTGCGGCAGTGCGCGAGGCGGTTGGTCCTGACATCGATCTTTGTATCGACCTGCACGCACGCTACGATGTGCTAAGCGCCAGCCGGGTTGCAGCGGAGATGGAGCAGTTCAATCTTCTGTGGCTGGAAGAGCCTATTCCAGCCGAGAACGTCGAGGCCCTGAAGCAGATCCGCATGCGAACCAAGACGCCGATCTGCGTCGGCGAAAATCTCTACCTGCGCTGGGGTTTCCGCGAGTTGTTCCAGAATTATGGCGCCGACGTCATCATGCCCGACGTGCCGAAATGCGGCGGCCTTGCCGAAAGCCGCAAGATCGCGAATCTCGCTGAAATGTATTATGTGCCATTCGCACCACATCTTGTATCGACACCGCTCGGCACGATGGCGACATGCCATGTCTGTGCGAGCGTTCCAAACTTCCTCGTGCTGGAGTGGCATGCCCTCGAAGAGCGGGAAGCGTGGGACAGTTATGTGCGCCTGCCGGACGGCGCCAAATCGATCGTTGAGGATGGCCACATCGTCGTACCCGACACGCCAGGCATCGGCGTCGAGCTCAACATGGACGGCGTACACAAATACGCCGTGCCTGGCTTCGGCATCTTTGAATAGCGGATGACCGGATAGCGTGCGGTGGGCGGAGATGCCTTCTGGCGAAGCTTCTGCCGCTCGACGAACAAGGCCGTTGGGAGGAAACCATGGGCAAGCGGATCGTCTTCACTGGTGGCAGCGGCAAGATCAGCCGCCACGTCATTCCCTACCTGCTAGAACGCGGACACCAGGTCCTGAACCTCGACCTGACGCCGCTTGATGTGCCGGGTGTGGACACCATCATCACCAACCTTGCCGACGCAGGCGAGACCTACAATGCGCTGACGTTGCATTTCGGGTTCAACGAATATTTCGGAGGAAAAGGCCGCGGCCCGGTCGACGCCGTGGTCCATTTCGCGGCCCTTCCGCGGATATTCCTGCGGCCGGACAACGCCATGTTCGCCGCCAATGTGCTATCCACCTATAATGTTATCGAGGCAGCCACCAAGCTTGGCATCCGCAAGGTCATCACCGCGTCCAGCGAAACGGTCTATGGCGTGTGTTTTGCCGAAGGCGAACGCGACTTCGCATCGTTTCCGGTGGAGGAAGACTACGATACCGATCCGACCGACAGCTATGGCCTTTCCAAAGTCCTGGGCGAGAAGATCGCGCGCTCCTTCGCTTCGCGCACAGGGAGCGACATCTACGCCCTCAGGATCGGCGGCGTTGTCGAACCGCAGGACTACGTCCGGTTTCCGGAATTCCTGGCGGACGCCTCAAAACGGCGGCGCGACGGCTGGACATATATGGACGCGCGCGATCTCGGCCAGATCGTGCATCTGTGCATAGAGAGGGACGGTTTGGGATTCCAGATCTTCAACGCCGTCAACGACAACATCGTTGCCGACACGCCGACGGAAGAATTTCTTAGGAAGCATGCACCAGGCATGCCGATTACGCGCTCGATGGAGGAGTTTGAGGGGCCAATCTCAAATCGCAAGCTGCGTGAGCTTCTGGGATTCCAGCAAGAATATGATTGGCGAACGCAGATTTGATGAATGATAGATATCGACGCACCGTTTTGGGCCTCGACGCATCCCCTCAGGAATGCGTCGAGACAAAAAAGGCTCAAGCGTGGCGGATTTCCGTTCCCAGCACCTTCAGGCATTCGCGAATGAAGGCCGCAAGCGCCGTCCAGCCTTTGGCCGAAACCATCGTCCCATCCACATAGGCATCGGTGGGGGATAGGTCGATGTAAGTGCCGCCGGCAAGCGTCACCTCTGGCTCGCAAGCCGCGAGCGCCGCCACCTTCTTGCCACGGACGACGCCGTCGACCGCAATCAGAATCTGGACGCCATGGCAGATCGTGAAGATCGGCTTCTTGGCCTCGTGAAAATGACGCACCATCGCCTGCACCCGCTTGTCGGTGCGGATGTATTCGGGGCCACGACCGCCGGCGCAGTAGACAGCGTCGTATTGGCTCAGCTGCTTCTCAGCATCGGAAAAGGTCTTGTTGATCAGCGCATTGTGACCGGGCTTTTCGGTGTAGGTCTGATCGCCCTCAAAATCGTGCAGCGATGTCTTGATCATGTCTCCGGCGCTCTTGTCGGGGCACACGACATGGACGGTATGGCCCACCGCTTCCATCGCCTGCTGATAGACGAAGATTTCATATTCCTCGGTGAACTCACCGGTCAGCATCAAGATCTTTTTGCCTGGCATGGGTCTTCCTCTCGGCTTGTGTTGGCTTGGGGTGATCAGCGGCGCGTCGAGCTCGACGGCGTCCCGGACAAGCGACATCGCAATGGCTACTCGAACACAGGCAGGAGCCGGTCCCGCGAATTCTCGATGTGCACACGCATTGCCTTTTCGGCGGCGGCCGGATCGCCCGCGGACAAGGCAGCGAGAATCGCCTCGTGCTCGTCCAGCGCCTCTTCAGTCACCCGCGAGTGATACATCAGACGGAAGATATGGAAGTGGGTATGCTGGTGGTTCAGCGTTTCGCGAATGAGTTCGTTCCGGGCGAACTCCACGATCTTGTCGTGGAAGATCGCATCCTGGCGGGCGAAGTTCGAATAACGCAGGCGCTCGTCTTTCCCCACCCGCCGGGCCATGACGCCAGCCGCCTCCTGCAGCACGGCAAGGCGCTCGTCATCCAGTGTTGCAGTGGCTTTGGCCGCGGCAGCAGGTTCAAGCAACAGGCGCAGTTCGTAAAGCTCGTCAAAGCGGCGGCGGGTGATTTGAGGGGCGGCCCGATAGCCGATCAGGTGGGTCTTCACCACCAGGCCCTCGCCCTCCAATCGGCCAAGGGCTTCACGGATGGGCGTATGCGAGACGTCGAATTCCTTCACGAGATTGTCGACGGTGATGCGCGATCCCGGAGCAATCCGCAACGACATCAATTGCGCGAAGATTGCCTCATAAACGTCGCCGGCGAGGCTGTTGGCGCGCTGGATACGGCCGGTCGGGCGGGCCTCATTGTCAACCGTCAGGTCCGGGTTCTGCATTGTTTGCCTCTTGACAGAAGCACCCACTAACACGATGCTTCGCTCAATTCAATACTATATCCTATACGATTTTATAAGGGCATCGCGTGAGAATGAGTGGAAGCGTCGAGGCCGGTCTCTGGAACGAAACCAATTCTCCTGGCTCGCAATCGGGCTTTGAAGGATTCTGTGCATGACCTTGTTTGCAGCGGCGCGCCTGCCGCGCGAAATTCTGTTCGGCAAAGGCCAGCGCCATGCGTTGCCTGCCGTTGCCGCCAGGTACGGGCGGCGCGCATTTGTCTGCACCGATGAGCGTTTCGCGACGACATCGGAGTTTGCAGAGATTCTTGCTGGCTTGCGCGCCGCCGCCATAGACACGCTGGTCTACGACCGAACACTGCCGGATGTGCCACGCGACAGTGTCGCCGCCTGCATTGCGCAGGCGAAGGATTTCAGGCCGGACATGGTGATCGGCATCGGCGGGGGCAGTTGCCTCGACATGGCCAAGTGCGCCGCGCTTCTGCTCAGCCATGGCGGCAAGCTCCAGGATTACTACGGCGAGTTCAAGGTACCGGGCCCTACCCTTCCCGTGATCGCAGTGCCGACAACGGCGGGGACAGGCTCCGAGGTAACCCCCGTCGCCGTGATCTCCGATCCGGAGCGGACATTGAAAGTGGGTATATCGAGCCCTCATCTTATCGCCGCCGTGGCGCTTTGCGACCCGGACCTGACGGCGACATGTCCTCCTTCACTGACAGCGATCGCCGGCGCCGACGCGCTGACGCACGCAATCGAGGCCTTCACGGCGGCCAAACGCGGCACCGATCACACTTTGCCGCAACAGCATGTCTTCGTCGGCAAGAGCGCTCTGACCGACCATTTCGCCCTTCTGGCCATCAGGCTGCTGGGCCGTAGTCTCGAAAAGGCATATCGCGACGGATCGGACGAGACTGCCCGAGCCGACGTCATGATGGGAGCTCTTGCCGCCGGCTGCGCCTTCGGCACGGCGGGAACGGCCGCTGCCCATGCAGTGCAATATCCGGTCGGCGCGCTGACCCACACGCCGCATGGTCTGGGCGTCGCCACCACCTTGCCCTATGTGATGAGCTACAATCTCCCCGCCGCGGCCGCGGAGATTGCCGAAGTCGGCGCCGCTCTCGGCCTGCCCCAGCAGAGCGGCGGCGGCGCCGATGCATTGGCCCACGCCACCATCCGGGAGGTGAGCCGGCTGTTCGGCGCCATCGGCATCACGCCGACATTGGCCGAACTGGGCCTTCCCGAGGACAGGATCGACTGGACGGCCGAGCAGGCGCTCGGCATCGACCGGCTGATCAAGAACAATCCCCGCCCATTCGACCTCGCCGCGATGCGACGACTGGTCAGAGCCGCTTATGACGGTGACATGGCCGCTGCCACGATGCGACAGGAGTTCGCCCAATGAACATTTCCGCAGATATATTCGATGAGGATGAAAGTACGTCCGACTACGCCACATTTTCCCATGGTCTCTACATTGGTGGCCGTTGGCAGCCCTCGTCGGATGGCCGGGTGATCGAAGTGATCGATCCATCGACCGAGGCGGTGATCGCAGCGGTACCCGATGCCACGCTCGCGGATGCTGCCCTAGCCGTCGACGCGGCTGCAGGGGCAGCGGGCGGCTGGCGCGAGACACCGCCACGCAGGCGTTCGGAAATCCTGCGGCGGTGTTTCGAACTGATGACCGAACGGGCGGAGACCTTGGCGGCGCTTATCTCAATGGAGAACGGCAAGGCGCTGCGCGATGCGCGCGGCGAAGTCGCATACGCGGCGGAGTTTTTTCGCTGGAACGCAGAGGAGGCGGTGCGCATCAGCGGAGAGTTCGGCCTCGCACCCTCTGGCGCGAACCGTATCGTCGTTGATTACCAGCCTATCGGCATCTGCGTGCTTATCACGCCATGGAATTTCCCTGCCGCCATGGCGACACGCAAGATCGCGCCGGCGCTCGCAGCAGGCTGCACCGTGGTCCTGAAGCCCGCCAGCGAGACGCCGCTGACGGCCTATGCGCTTGCAGCGCTCTATGAGGAAGCCGGCGTGCCGCCTGGCGTCGTCAACGTGCTGACGACCTCGAACCCCGGGCCAGTGACGGCCGCCATGCTGGCCGACCCAAGAGTGCGAAAACTGTCATTCACCGGCTCGACCGGCATCGGCCGCCTGCTCCTGGCCGAGGCCGCAAAACACGTCATCTCCTGTTCCATGGAGCTTGGCGGCAATGCACCGTTCATCGTCTTCGACGACGCCGACCTGGAAGCAGCGCTCGACGGTGCTATGGTTGCCAAGATGCGCAACGCCGGTGAAGCCTGCACCGCCGCCAACCGGCTTTACGTGCAGGCCGGCATCCATGATGCCTTCACGGATGGATTGCGCAAACGCATGGCTGCCCTCCACGTTGGCCCTGGCACACACTCGGAAACCGAATGCGGCCCGATGATCACCAGGAAGGCCGTGGAGAACATCAATCGGCTCGTCCAGGACGCAGTTGCCCGTGGGGCCAAGGTTCTGTGCGGAGGGACGATTGCCGAAGGCAAAGGCTACTTCTACCCGCCGACAGTGCTTCGCGACGTGTCCGCTGACGCCGTCATGGCCCACGAGGAGATATTCGGTCCGGTGGCTCCGATCATGCGCTTTGACAGCGAGGCGGAAGTGATCTCGAAGGCCAATGACACCGAATATGGCCTTGCCGCCTACATCTACACCCGTGACCTTGCCAGGGGAATGCGCGTGGCCTCGAAGATCGAGTCCGGCATGATCGCGTTGAACCGCGGCCTGATGTCGGACCCTGCGGCGCCTTTCGGCGGGGTCAAGCAGAGCGGACTGGGCCGCGAAGGTGGTCAAAAGCACGGCATTGCCGAGTTCATGGAGGCGAAGTACATCGCCGTGACCATCTGAGCCGAAAGACATGCAAAAAGATCCGTTCCGCATTCGCGATCATGTGGCCGAGTTCGATGAGATCGTCGCCGATATTGTCCGCCGCAGCGCGGAAACCAGGGCGAAAATCCCCATGCTCGCAAACGTCGCCTACGGTTCCGATACCACCGAAACCGTCGACCTGTTCTTTCCGGAAGGCGACCGCGACCGCCTGCCGGTTCATATGTTCATCCATGGCGGCTACTGGAGGATGTTCTCCAAACGCGACTATTCCTACGTCGCCGACACGGTGACCCGCGCCGGGGCGATCGCGGTCATCGTCGACTACGCTCTGATGCCTGCCGTGAGGATGGCCACAATCGTCGACCAGATGCGCCGCGCCAAGCGGTGGGTCCTGGCCAACATCGCCCATCATGGCGGAAACCCGGCGGACCTGACTGTCAGCGGTCATTCGGCAGGGGCACATCTTGCAACGTTTCTGTTCCACAGCGAAAACACCCCCGCGAATGTGCGGGCAGCCCTTCTGCTCGGCGGGCTCTATGATCTGAAACCGCTCCAGAACTCCTTTCTCGCCAACGAGATTGGAATCACCGATGAGGAAGTCGCCATGTTTACACCTCTTGCCTATCGGCACGATCCTCGAACCAAGGCGACGGTTCTGGTCGGAGCCAATGAGACGCCGCCCTTCCATCAGCAGGCAGATCGATTCAAGGAGAGCCTGCTGCAGCAGGGTTCGCCGGTAACGTCGCTTGCTCTCACGAACCGCAACCACATGGACAGTGTCAGGGATCTCGGCGTGCCTGAGAGCCAGGCGGGTGATTGCCTGACGAAACTGATTGCATCCACCCAGGTGCCGGGCCAGTCTGCAGGAGAACATCCCGGAACCTGAGCCATTCCGGATGAACGCCTGGGTTAAATATCGATGCGCTGCTCGGTGTCCGGATCGAACAGGCTGATGCTCGCCGGATCGACGGTAAGGAAGATTGCCTCGTTTCGTTGGCCGGCAAACCTCGGCGGCACACGCGCCGTGACCGAGCGGTCGCCAACCTGCACTGTCACCATGGTTTCGGGCCCGGTAGGTTCGACCACGTCGATCACGCCTGTCACCGAAGCTTGATCGCGCGCAACCACCTTCAGTTCCTCAGGCCGCATGCCGAGGATCACCGGACGCTCGGGAACTTCCGTCGGATTGCTGGCCAACAGCGCGATCGATACCCCGCTCGTTTCGAAACGGACACCGTCCGCGTCCCGGACCATTTGTCCAGGAAGGAAGTTCATTGCCGGGGATCCGATGAAACTCGCCACGAACATGTTGGCGGGCCGTTCATAGATAGTGCGCGGATCGGCCAATTGCTGGATGTAGCCGCCCTTCATCACGGCCACCTTGGTGCCCAGTGTCATCGCCTCGATCTGATCATGCGTGACATAGACGATGCTCGTGCCGAGACGCTCGTGCAGGCGCTTGATCTCCGTGCGCATTTCCACGCGAAGCTTGGCATCGAGATTGGAAAGCGGTTCATCGAAGAGGAACAGCTCCGGATCGCGCACGATCGCTCGACCCATCGCAACGCGCTGCCGCTGTCCGCCCGAGAGGTTGGCGGGGCGCCGGTCGAGCAAATGGGAGATTTGCAGCAGCCGCGCGGCGTCTTCGACGGCGCGCTTGCGTTTGTCGGCATCCACGCCCCGCATTTCCAGCCCGAAACCGATGTTTCTCGCGACCGACATGGTGGGGTAAAGTGCGTAAGATTGGAACACCATCGCGATATTGCGGTCCTTGGGTGCAAGGTCGAGGACCGAGCGTCCGCCGATCAGAATGTCACCGCCGGACGTATCGTCGAGGCCAGCGATCATGTTGAGCAAGGTCGACTTGCCGCATCCGGACGGCCCGAGCAGAACCAGAAAGCCTCCGTCCTCTAGCTCGATGTCGACGCCGTGAAGGACCTGTACGGAGCCGTAAGCTTTGCGCACGTCCTTGATGGAAAGTGTCGCCATGTGAGCTACTCCTAACCTTTCACGGCGCCTGCGGTCAGCCCCTGAACCATGGTTCTCTGGACGACAGCGAAGAGAATGATAACCGGGACGATGCTGAGGATGCCGCCGGCGGCCAGAACGCCCCAGGGAAGCTGGAACTCGCCGACCATCAGTTGCAGCCCCACGGGCCAGGTGCGAGACCCCTGCCCCGTCGTCAGCATCAGGGCGAACAGGAACTCGTTCCACGCAGCAATGGCAATGAACACCGAGCTCGCCACCAGGCCGTTGCGCGCGAGCGGCATGACGATACGGACCATGGCGCCAAGCCTCGTCGAACCATCGATGCGTGCCGCGCTTTCGAGCTCCTTGGGTGCGGAATCGAAGAACCCTTTGAGCATCCACACGAACAGCGGCAGCAGGAAACTCGTATAGGCGAGCGCAAGGCCGAAACGGCTGTCCACGAGGCCCACGCCGCGCATAACGACATAAAGGGGAATGATCATCATGACCGCAGGGAACATGCGAACGACCAGATAGCCGAGCATGAGCTGATCCCGGCCGCGAAACACCAAGCGAGAAAATGCGTAAGCGGCGAGCGTGCCAGTGACGACGCAGATCGTCACCGTCAGTCCGGTTACGACAAGGCTGTTGCCGATAAGCCGCGGAAAACCAGACTGCGTCCAGATGGCGACATAATTGTCGAAGGTAACGCGGCTCGGGACGTACTGCATCGTCTGGGTGACGATGTCGGCCTCATATTTGAGCGATGTCAGAAACATCCAGATCATTGGACCGATGCAGAACACCGACAGGCTCGCGAGCACGAAATAGGTGGCGATGTTCGCGATTATCCGCCGGCGACGTTTGCTTTCAATCATCGCCGTGTCCTTTGGCGATCTTGGAGATGCGGATGTAGCCGACCGCGAAAATCATCAGAAGCACGAACATCACCACCGACAGGGCGGATGCGTAGCCGAAATTGAATTCCTTGTAGGCGGTCTGGAAGGCGTACAATGACAGCACCTGCGTGGCATCTCCCGGTCCGCCACCGGTGAGAATGAGGAGCAGATCGGGCGAATTGACCAGACCGATGACGCGCAGGATCACTGCCGCCGCGATGACGGTCTTGAGCATCGGCAAGGTGATCAGCCTGAGCTGCGCCGCCACGCTCGCGCCGTCCACCGCCGCTGCCTTATAGAGATCCTCGGGAATACTTTTCAAACCCGCAAGCAGCAGCAGCGCGAAGAATGGAAACCCATGCCAGGCCTCGACCAGAATGGTTGCCGCAAGGGCGGTATTGGGATCTGCAAACCATGCCTTGTAGGACTGCAGAACGCCAAGGCGGACAAGAATATCGTTGATGACCCCGAGCCGCGGATCGAGCAGCAGCGCCCACATATGACCCGCTACGACGTTGGGCAGGAAGTAGGGAAGCAGGATGAGCACGGCGAAGACCTTCGTGCCCGGCAAATCCCTGTTGAGAGCTGTCGCGGCGAGGAGGCCGAGCCCCAGTTCCAGCACGACCGCGGCAGCAACCCACACGGCTGTGTTCTTCAGGGCGATCCAGAAGACCGGGTCCGACCACATCCCTGCATAATGTTTGAAGCCAACCCAGCCATCCAACCCGGGACGCGTCAGACGCATCTCGCGAAAGCTGATAGCCATGCCATAAAGCGTCGGATAGGCGATCACCAGAAGGATAAGGGCGAGACTGGGAAGGAGCAGCAAATACATCCAATATCGGGTCTCGGACAGTTCGCCGAGAGCCCGCAAAGGGAGATATCTGCTTGAGCTTATCGTCATGAATCCGCGATGCGAAAGCACCGTCCCATTGCGTTCTGAACACGGCCGCACATCCGGGCAGCCGACAGGGATCAGCGGAGCGCCGCCTCGAGGCCTTGGATCATCCGGTCCACGGCCTGTTCCGGCGTCGACTGACCCGTCAGTACCGATTGGAAGGCCGGATTGACGACATTTTCGGACCAGCCCGCGGCGCCGACGAAATTGTTCGGCAGGCGTCCGAACTTGAGCGTTTCCACCGCCGCACCGTAGATTGGATTGCCGGTGATCCGCTGATCCTGCAACGCAGCGGTGGAGGCCGGGAAATAACCGGTCCCCTCGAGCAGGGCTATGGCGGCGTCCGTCTGACCCCAGAAACTCACCCACTGCCAGGCGGCCTCGATATTGTCTTCCTTCATGATGCCGTTGCCGGCGTAGGCGACGCGCGCGATATGCGCCTTCGGACCAGCCGGCATGGGCGCGGTCGAGAATTGTTCGCCCTGCTTCATCGCGCCGGAGATTTCGTTCAGCGAACCCGTGTGATGCCATACCATTGCCGTCTGCCCGGTGCGGAAGGCTTCCATGATCTGACGGTAGCTGTCGTTCGGCGCGCTCGGCGGCACGACCTTTTCCTTCAGGAAGAGATCGGAATAAAATGTTATCGCCTCGATTGCCGCCGCCCTGTCCATGGCTGGCTGCCCGTCCTTGACGATCGGCGAGCCGAACGCCTCCATGACATCGATGACATATTTGAAACCGCCGGCGCCGGCGCGCATTCCGAAGGCATACCTGCCCTTCGAAGGATCGGTCAGCTGGCGGGATGCCTGCACGAATTCATCGAAATTCTGGGGTGGCCCCGCCAGTCCAGCTTCCTCGAAATAGTCGGGGCGGTAATACATCCAGTCGACGAAGGCGAAGGCGGGGACTGCATAGATGGCGCCGTTGCTGGAAAGCCCGGCCCATCGGTTGTCGGGAAAATTCGACTTGCCGGCCCAACCGTTTACGCGGTCGGTAAGATCGATCAGCCCTTCCATCGCGGTGAGGTCGGCAAATCGCTCGGCGATCACCATGGCGGTATCCGGACGCCCGCCAGCCAGCACCGCCGAAGACACCTTGGCCATATATTCCGAGTTCGGGATGTTTTCCTGCGTCACCGCCACATCCGCATTCGCCGCCTGAAACAACTCGACGATCTTGAGCAGGCTGGCCATTTCCGACTGGCTGGTAAAATGATGCCAGTAGCTGATGGCGCTCGCGGCACGGGCACGGCCGATGTGCCCTGCCATCGCAAGGGCCGCCGCACCCATGAGAAATTGCCTTTTGTTCACCTGCATGCGATCTCCTCCAAGATATCAGATCCGTGAACTGATCGATCAGATGGGTAGCATCATTTCCGAAGTGCCGCAACCGCGCCTGAACGCGAATGGCAAACGACGCATCGAAACTGGGCTGTCAGACGAGACCCAGGTTCCGCTGCACCGCCGCTTGGAAATGTGCCAGCAGCTTTCCTTCGGCGGCGTCGGCATTTCTGGTGCTGCAAGCCTCAAGGATGTCGAGGTGCTCCTTGAGCGTCCGGATCATGATAGGCGCGGTGGTTTTGCTGTCTAGGCGCAGCAGGCGCAGGTAATTGTGCATCCGCCCGTACGTGCTGTCGATCAAGGGATTGCGCAATACGCCGATGATTGCGCCGTGCAACTCTCCCTCCAGCGCATCCATCTCCTCCAGTTGCTCCTTCCCGACGCCATCTCGCTCTACGCGCCGGATTAGCCGCGAATGCCGGATTTCCAAGGCATTCATGACGGCCTCATCCCCTTGCTCGGCAAAGACACGGATTGCCGAGCGCTCTATGATGGAGCGGAATTGGTAGGTGGCGCGCGTAAGCTCGATGCCAGGTCTGACGAACTGGATTCCGGAGCGCGGGTGAATGGTGAGAATCCCTTCCGCCTCCAGGACGCGCAGAGCGTCGCGAAGCGGAGCGACAGGCACGTCGACGATGGCGGACAGCTCGTTTTGCGAGATGAATGCCCCGGCCGGAACGCGTCGGTCGAACAAACCCTCCAGAATTCGCTCATAGGCGATATCGCTCATGCGGGGGACCGTCTCCGGAGGATGAGAGTGGTTTTTTGCTTTGCCTGCCACTTGCGGCACCCCCCGTTGGTCCGGTACTAAGTCGTAAACTGATAGATCAGTTTACGGCTATAATCGATCAGAAAGCCCTTGTGATGAGCCTTTCGCATTTTCGTATAACCCGTTTTCAGTTCGCCCGCGACCGGGTAATCGGGGACAGTCAGGTCCGAGCGGACGATGTCAACGTCGCTGCGCTGGAACTCGTTTCGGAAAGTGGCGAGGTGGGTCTGGGCTTCATCCAGACGCTCTTCAATCCCCTGCCTGATCAGGCGGAAATTGAGACCATTTTCGAAAGTGAAGCTTGGCCGACCCTGAAGGGACACAAAGCCATCGCGCTGGTTCATCGTGTGAACCGGCCGCGCGGCGGCAATCAGCGGGCCTATTCCCTTCCTTTTCATGAGGCGGTTCAGGTAGCGCTTTGGGATCTTGCGGCAAAGGAAGCCGGCCTGCCTCTTCATGTCCTGCTTGGCAGTCGCCGCAACCGCGTGAAAGCTTATGCCAGTGGCCTCGACTTCCACCTCGACGATGATGCCTTCGTGGCGTTGTTCTCCCATGCGGCTTCGCTTGGCTATTCCGCTTTCAAGATCAAGGTCGGCCACCCGGATTTCGACCGCGATCTGCGGCGCCTGGAGCTATTGAAGACCTGCGTGCCGGCAGGCTCGAAGATTATGATCGATCCGAACGAGGCGTGGAGCTCGAAGGAGGCGCTGGTGAAATTGGTGGCCATTCGCAACGCCGGCCACGATCTTCTCTGGGTCGAGGATCCGATCCTGCGTCACGACCACGAAGGATTGAGAATGCTCAGGCATGCGGTGACATGGACCCAGATCAACAGTGGCGAGTACTTGGATCTTCCGGGCAAGCGGCTTCTTCTGGAAGCTAACGCAGCCGACATCCTGAATGTCCACGGCCAGGTAACCGATGTCATGCGCATCGGGTGGCTGGCCGCAGAGCTCGGGATCCCGGTCAGCATCGGCAACACTTTCCTGGAAGTTGGCGTGCATATGGCGGCGGCGCTTCCCGAAGTCGAATGGTTGGAATATTCGTTCCAGAACTTCGATCATCTCGTGGAACAGCCGATCGAAATCAGGGACGGTTATGTCTATGCGCCCGATCGGCCTGGCCATGGATTGGTACTGTCCGAAAAAGCGCGCCGCGAATGGGTGAGGCCGATGCGCTTGACCCGATCGGAACTGGGGGCCGCGCCAGAAAACCCACGTCTTCGTGGAAAGTGACGAAATAGACGAGTGAAGTCATGTGCGGCAAGCCGGCAATATCGCCTTTGCGTCCGGCGCGCCGGCATCGGTAGCCCGCTCGATGCCTATCAGTCGAAAAACCCCGCGTCCTCCTCCAGCAGATACTTCCTGGCGCCTTGGGCGTCGATGTCGAGGCCGAGGCCGGGGGCTTCGAGCAGATCGATCATCGAATCCTTCACCACCTGCTTGGGCAGGCCAATGACGATGTCGTTCCACCACGGGTCCGAGGCGCTGGGATACTCGAACGCCACGTAATTGGCGGGCAAGGTGGCGCACACATTGATCAGCGCGCCGAGGCCGAGCAGGCCGTTCGCGGTGCCGTGCGGCGCCATCAGGATCGAGTGCATATAGGCGTGCTCGGCGACCCATTTGAGCTCGGCGATGCCGCCGATATCGGCAGGATCGGGGCCGATGACGCGCACCGCCTGCGTCTCGATCAGTTCCTTGAAATTGTGCCGCAGGTAGATCTGCTCACCGGTATGGATCGGCGTCGAGGTGGAGGTGGTCAGTTCCCGATAGGCCTGCGGATTGACCCACGGCACATAGTCGCCGGTCAGCATGTCCTCGAGCCACATCAAATTGTACTTTTCGACCGCGCGAGCGAACTTGATCGCATCGGGCAGCATCCAGCCCGGGCCGCAGTCGAGCGCCAGGCTGACCTTGTCGCCCAGCACTTCCTTCATCGCGGCCACGCAGTCGAGCATGTGATTGAAACCGCGCTCGCTGATCACGCCCTGATCCATCGCACCGTGATAGCCGGCCTTCTTCTGCGTCACGCCGTAGTGGAAGCCCTCGATGGTGTCCTTCATGTTGGAGTGGAACGAGATTCCCTGCTTGACCATGAAGAAGTTCTGCGGCTGCTCCATCATCCATTTCACGTCGGCGGCGTAGTCCTCCGGCCGGTCGCCCGTGCGTTTCTGGCGGATCGAGCCGTTATAGACGCGCACCTTGTCGCGCACCTTGCCGCCGAGCAGCTTGTAGGCCGGCACGCCCGCCGCCTTGCCGGCAATGTCCCACAGCGCATGCTCGATGGCGCTGACCGCCGCGCCATAGGGCTTGAAAGAGCCGCGTTGGCGGATCTTCAGCATCACCCGCTCGACGTCGGTCGGATCCTCCCCGATCAGCGCCTCGCGGAAATGCAGCACGAAGGGCTTGAGATAGGTCTTGGTGAACTCGACCTCGCCCAGGCCATAGAGACCCTCGTCGGTAACGATGCGGACGATGGGGTGTTTGCCGATAACGGCACAGCGCAGGTCGGTGATCTTCATGGCGCAGTCCTATTTCACAGACGAGAAGGCTGTCGGCGTGAGCAACTGGCTGCTGATATTGGCAATGATCTGCCCGTCGCGCTCAGACTCGTCCCGGGCCCTGTGCCATGCCGGATCGGTGACGAAAGCCGCCCATTTCGCCTCACGCTCGGCCAGCGATTCCCAGGCGAGGAAATAGGTGAGGCGATTGCTGTTTTCACCGATCGCCGTGGTGAAAAACCCGGCCTGGCGGATGCCATGTCTCTCCCAGATGGCCAGCGTTTGGTCGGAAAAGCGCTTGAGCAAAGCCGGCAGCCTGCCCGGCAGGCAGTCATAGATACGCAGTTCGTAGATCATGGTTTCGTCCGTTTCTTTCTTCGCCTCTCCCTTGGGAGAGGCCGACACGAATGGTCGGTCGTTGGCCCCGTGAGCCTGGGGGAATGAGGGAAGGAGGTCTGAGCTAACTCCAGGTCCGGTCCCAGCTATATTCATTGTCCCAATGCTCGGTGGATTGCCATATCCCCGTGACACCCGGCTGCAGATGCCGCGAGATCACCTCGTCGACGACGTCGTCGATCCCCAGGCCCGGCTTGTCCGGAACAGCGATAAAGCCGTCCTGCACCAGCGGCTTGGGCAAGCCGGTGACGATATCGTCCCACCAGTCGACATCGGCGGAGTGGTATTCGAGCGCCATGAAGTTTTCGGTCGCGGTGGCGACATGTGCCGCGGCCATTGCCGCGATTGGACTTTCCGCCATATGGATCGCCATGGCGACGCCATGGTCCTGCGCCATGTCGCCAATCTTCTTGGTCTCGAGGATGCCGCCGCTGGTGAGCAGGTCCGGGTGGATGACGGAGAGGCCGCCGCTCTTGAGCAGCGGCTCGAAGCCTTCCTTGAGGTAGATGTCCTCACCCGTGCAGATGGGCACGGACGTAGCCTGCTGCAACTGCCGGTACTGCTCGGTGTACTGCCAGGGGATCACGTCCTCGAGCCAGGCAGGAACATATTTCTCGATGCGGCGCGACAGGCGTATGCCGTCTTGCAGCGAGATGTGGCCGACATGGTCGATGGCGAGCGGAATCTCGTATCCGATCACCTCGCGGACCTCGTGGATATACTGCTCGAGCAGGTCGATACCCTTTTCGGTGAAATGCAGGCCCGTGAACGGGTGCTGCACGTTCTGCGCGTCGTAGGCGAGATTGCGCGCCTTGCGTTCCTCGAGCGCGCCGCCACGGCCGCGTGGATTGGCGTGAAACCCTTCGAGCGCGCCGGCGGGCGCGGCCACGGCGCCCGGGACATGGGCGATCTGCATCAAACCCAGATCCATCTTGAGGAAGGTGAAACCGCGGTCCATGCGCTGCTTGAGGCGCTTTCCGGTTTCGGTGCCGCTCGGTTTTTCGGCGTCGGTATCGCAATAGACGCGCACCTTGTCGCGAAACTTGCCGCCGAGCATCTGGTAGATCGGCACGCCATAGGCCTTGCCGGCGAGATCCCACAATGCGATTTCCACCGCAGAGACGCCGCCGCCTTGCCGGCCGTGCCCGCCGAACTGCTTGATACGGCGAAACAGGCGATCGATGTCGCAAGGGTTCTCGCCGAGCAGCCGGCTTTTCAGCATCAGCGCGTAGGTGGCGCTGGCGCCGTCGCGCACCTCACCAAGCCCGACAATACCCTGGTTGGTGTAAATCTTGAGCAGCGCCGAGGTGAACGGCGCGCCGACGATTTCGGCGACCCGCATGTCGGTGATGCGAAGTTCGGACGGTTTGGAGTCCGTGTTCACCCGATTGAGCGTCTCGTCGGCCCCACTCATCTTTGGCATGACTTATCCTCGTTCTGGTCGGCAGGGCTGGGCGCCAGCATGCTCGGCCGGCATAGAGCGTTGCTAGCCCAGCTCGATCTCGTGGGCTTGCAGGTACTCGCGATTCATCTCAACGCCGAGACCAGGCTTCGACGTCAGCTTGAGGCTGCCGTTCGAAACGTCGAGCGGTCTGTCGATGAGCTGATCGTATTTGCCCAGATTCCACTCCGACGTTTCGAGTTTGTAGAAATTGGGAACGGTCATCATCACCTGCGCTCCCGCAACCACGTTGATCGGCCCCGCGGCGTCATGCGGCGAGACCGGGATGTAATAGGCCTCGCATAAGGCGGAAATCTTCTTGAGCTCGGTAATGCCGCCGGTCCAGGTGACGTCAGGCATGATGTAGTCGGCGAGCTTGTTTTCGAGTACCGGCACGAAATCCCATTTAGTGTGGCCGCGCTCGCCCCACGAGATGGCGGCACTGACCTTTTCTCGCACCTGCTTGAGGGCGTTGAGGCTCTCCGGCGGGCAAGGCTCCTCAAACCAGTCGATCTGGCCGGCTTCCTCGAGGCTCCGACACAGGCGAATGGCGGTGGGAACGTCGAAGCGGCCATGCGCATCGATGAGGATGTCGACGTCGGGCCCCGCCGTTTCGCGAATCAGCGCCGTCAGTTCGGCGGCTTCGCGTTCGTCCTTGCGGGTCATGCTGCCGTCGAGGTAGCCGTCCCGCTGTTCGCGCGACAGGCCGTCGACAGTCTGGCCCTGGTGGGGGAAAGGATCGAACTTGAGCGCAGTGTGTCCGGACCCGACGATATCCTTGATCTCGGCGATCACGCCCTCCTTGCTGGTAAACTTGCGCTGGTTGGGATGGGTGTAGAGCGCGATTTCATCGCGTACCGGTCCGCCCAGCAGCTCGTAAATCGGCTTGCCGAGGACTTTGCCGCGGATGTCCCAGAGGGCTATGTCGATGGCGCTCACGCATTCGACGGCGGCGCCGCGGCTGCCCATGTAGGTGAAGCTGCGGAAAATCTTGTGCCAGAGATGCTCGATACGCGCTGGGTCCTCGCCTGTCACGGCGACACCGATCTGCTGCAGGATCGTGCAGAGAGCGCGGTTGGCGAGCCTTGTTGTGGTGGTGATCTCTCCCCAGCCGCTCACCCCCTCGTCGGTCGTCACTTCGACGAACAGATACTCTCCCCAATAGGAAGCATCGGACTTGATCAGCCACGGCCGAATGCTCGTGATTTTCATCTCAACAACCTCTTCTGAATGGTCAGGCTAACGATGTTCCAGATTGGCTATCCGGCACGAGCGGCGTTGCGCGCGCGCATCTGTTCGAGGACGTGCCGGCCGGAACCCTCGACATGGCGCGAGATAAGGTCGGCTGCCTCGTCGGCATTGCCCGCCTTTACGTGCGCGATGAGTTCGCGGTGCTCGCGCATGATCGCTGCGCGGCGTGCGAGCGTGAAACTGAACCGCCGGCTCACGGCCCGCAGCACTTCGCGATGCTTCCACCAAAGCTCGGCGGCATGGCGGTTGTAGTGGCGCTGGTACATCACGGTGTGGAAGGCGGTATCCAGTTCACTGTGCCTGACTATGTCGGCGAAGTTGTTCTCTTCGATCAGGCCCTGGAGACGTTCGAGTTCGGCGATGTCCTCGCCGGTAGCCATATTCACAAACCATCGCGTCAGGGCTGGCTCGATCAGCACGCCGATCTCGTAGATGTCCCGGACAAAATCCTGATCTATGGGTCGCACACGCGCCCCACGATTGGCGACAAAGGTAACAAAGCCCTCCCCGCGCAACAGCTGCAGGGCCTCGCGCACGGGGTTGGTCGAGGTGCCATGACGCCGGGCAAGATCGGTGACCACAAGCCGTTCGTTGGCGGCGAGCCGTCCCTCAATGATGTCTTCCCTGATCAGCTCATAAAGCGAGGCGCCTTCGCTGGAGGCCCCGATGGGGTCAATCCCCTCGGGTGGCTCTGCTTTGAAAGCGCTCGTTTCGGCCAAGGCCAGCTCCCCAAATTAATACACGCTTTGTTCGATACCACGCACGGTTTCCACAAACAATGTACGATTTATCGCGTTGACAGGAAAACTATGATCTGAAAACGTACGAAGTGCTCGAAGGGATACATTGAATGGAAAGCGTCCCGCGGTCGACGAGCAAAACCGCTCGCCTCGATGCAGAGCGGCATGGGAGAGAAACCTGGAGGATACCTATGACGAGGATTACGCTCGGCGGTGCCGTCCTGCGCGGCACTGTCTCGACTGCTTTAATGGCTTCGTTGATGTCCGCACCGGCGCTGGGTGCGGCGCCGGTCGACCTGAGCAAGTGGTCGCCGGAATATGTGCGCTCCATCGCGGGCACACAGGATTTTGACACGGCGGCCGATTGCGCCAAGGTCACCCCGCTCGACTACAAGGGGCGACTGACTTTCTGGTATCAGGGCGTGTTCGAGGGCGACCCCGACCTCCTGCGCGAGTACTACAAGGATTTCTTCGAGACCTTCCGCAAGACGTACCCGAACATCCAGCTCGAGGATCAAGCCCTCACCTATAACGATCTTCTCGACAAATTCCGCACGGCGCTTCTGGGCAATGCCGCGCCGATGGCGGTCCGGCTGCAAATCCTCGGTGGCACCGAGTTCGCCTCGAAGGGTTATCTGCAGCCGCTCAAGCCCGAGGATGTGGGGTATTCGACCGAGGATTTCTGGCCCGGCGCCATGAAGGCAGTCACCTGGGACGGAGTGACCTACGGTATTCCGACCAACAACGAGACGATGGCGTTCATCTGGAACGCCGACATCTTCAAGCGTGCGGGGCTCGATCCGGACAAGCCCCCGGCAACCTGGGACGACGTCATCAAGTATTCCAAACAGATCCACGACAAGCTCGGCATTGCCGGCTACGGCCTCGTGGCCCGCAAGAATGCCGGCAATACGCCGTACCGCTTCATGCCGCAGTTGTGGGCCTATGGCGGCGGCGTCTTCGACGAAGCGACGGCGAACCCGACCTATGAGCAGGTCGAGCTCGATAGCCCGCAGAGCAAAGCGGCGCTGCAAGCCTCGTATGACATGTATGTTCGCGACAAGTCGGTTCCGGTTTCGGCGCTCACCAACCAGCAGGCCGATAACCAGCCCCTGTTCGTCGCCGGCCAGCTCGGCATGATGATCTCGCACCCGTCCGACTACAACGTCATGCTCGACCTGCAGGCGAAGGCGACGGGCGCCGACAAGGAGAAGGCGCAGACCGTCATCGACAACATGCGCTACGGCCTCATTCCGACAGGCCCCGACGGCAAGCGCGCCGTCGTGTTCGGCGGCTCGAACATCCACATCCTGAAGCCCGAATATGTCGAGGGCGGCAAGGTGGACGAGCCGGCTGCAAAGGCGATCATCTGCATGTGGACGAGCCCTGAATGGTCGCTGAAGATGGCGTACGCCGGCTCGAACCCGGGCAATCTTAACGGCTTCAAGACCAAATGGATGAAGGAACGTCTGGACAGCATCAAGTTCCTCGACGTCACGACCTCGATGCTGCCATACGGCATCCCGTTCCCCGCGCTGCCGCAGTCCCCAGAGATCATGAACATCATTGTCCCGGACATGCTGCAGAATGCCCTGACCGGAGCGATGACCGTCGACCAGGCAGCGGACGACGCGGCCCAGAAGGTGAAAGACCTGATGGGCGGACTCTAGTCCACATCTGACCTGCGATCTTGACCGGCTGCGCCGTTAGCGCGGCCGGTTCGTTCCGAACAACAAGGGCACGCCACAGTGACTATCGTGACCGGCAAGGCCGAGGCTCGCCGAAGATTGCAACCCGGTTGGTCCGGCGCGCTACGGAAGATCTGGGAGCATCGCGCCGACTACGCGTACGTGCTGCCTGCGATCGTCGTGATGCTCATCGTCATCGCCTATCCGATCTACTACACGGTCGAGCTGTCGTTCTTCAAGACGCCGCCCGGCCTGCAGCTCCGCGACAAGAGTTTCATCGGCTTCGACAACTACACGGCCATCCTCACCAGCGCGGTGTTCTGGAAAGTAACCTGGAACACTCTGATCTGGACAGTGGGGTCCACTTTCATCGCCTTTGTCCTGGGGTTTGCCACTGCGCTGGCGCTCCACCGCGACTTTATCGGCCGTGGTGTCTTGCGCGCTATCCTGATCATTCCCTGGGTCATCAGCGCGGTCGCCGCTTCCTATATCTGGAAGTGGATCTACCATTCGGACTTCGGGATCATCGGCGCGGTGCTGGTCGGTCTCGGATTGGCCGACCGGCCGCCGAATTTCATCGACAACGTCAGCACGGTGCTGCCCTCCCTGATCGTCGTCAATATCTGGCGCGAGTTCCCGTTCGCCATGATCATGATGATGGCCGGCCTGCAGACAGTGCCCGACCAGTTGCTGCGCGCCGCGAGAGTCGACGGAGCCAATGCATGGCAGCGCTTCTGGCACGTCACCTTCCCGCACCTGCGCAACGTCTCCGTGGTGACGATCCTGCTGCTCGCAGTGGCCAACTTCAATTCCTTCATCATCCCCTGGATCATGACCGGAGGCGGACCGTCGAACGCATCGCATATCTGGATAACCCACATTTATGAGCTCGCCTTCGGCCGGCAACGCTGGGGCGTCGCATCGGCCTATTCGGTGCTCCTGTTCCTCATCCTGATGACGTTGGGCTACTTCTACGTCCGTGCGCTCAGCGGCAACGATCGGAAGGAGGGGAGCGCATGAGCACGATTGCCGAGACAGCCTCTCGAGGCCAGACCCGTCGCCGCAGCGTCGACGGCTGGCAATGGGCCGGACGCGTCTTTCTCCTGTTCATGCTGCTTTACACCGCGTTGCCGATGATCTGGATGCTGATCACCTCGATCAAGTCCGGGTTTGCGGCGACGCAATTCCCACCGCAATGGTGGCCGGACGAGCCTACCCTCGCCAGCTACCAGAAGCTGCTCGATCCGCAAAACAGCGTCGGCCAGGACTTCCTCCGCTTCTTCTGGAACAGCCTTCTCGTGTCGACCGTCACGACGATCCTTTCGGTGATCGTGGCTGTCCCCGCGGCCTATGCGTTTTCGCGCTTCAGCTTCCCCGGCCGAAACTTCCTGTTCTTCGCCGTGCTGCTGCGCAACATGTTCCCGGCAGTGATCTTTCTCGTGCCGCTCTTCATCCTGATGCGCGCGATCGGCCTGGTAAACACGCATGGCTCGCTGGTTCTCACCTATCTCACCTTCGGGCTGCCGCTGGCGATCTGGCTGCTCAAGGGCTTCTACGACAACATCCCGGTGCAGCTCGAGCAGGCGGCGCGCATCGATGGCGCAACGCGGTTTCAGGCCTTCATTTTGATCGTGATGCCGCTTTCGACGCCGGGGATCATCGCTACAGCGATCTATTCCTTCATCGGCGCGTGGAACGAGTACATCTACGCCTACACCTTCCTCTCCAAGAACGAACAGTTGACCCTGCCGGTCGGCATCCAGCGTTTCTTCTCGGAGAATACGACGGACTTTCCGGGCCTGATGGCGGCCAGCTTCATGATGAGCGTGCCCGTCGTGGTGCTGTTCCTCGTCCTGCAACGATACTTCGTACGCGCCCTTACAGAAGGCGCGGTCAAGCACTAGAGCCGGATGATTTCAGGTCGAATCGACCTGAAGTCTGAATCCGGCTCTAAATCAGAGAGATAGAGCATGATGTCGTCCGAAAACCGCTTCACACTTTTCGGCATCATGCTCTAGGGAGTTGCCAATGGCCCACGTGGTCCTCAAAGATCTCGTCAAGACCTATGGCAGCTTCAAAGCTGTCAACAACGTGTCGCTGACGGTCAATGACGGCGAGTTCGTTGCACTCGTCGGTCCTTCAGGCTGCGGCAAGACAACCACGCTCAATCTCGTCGCGGGCCTGAGCCCGATCACATCGGGCGATATCGTTATCGGGGAACGGTTGGTCAACGACCTCGACCCCAAGGACCGGGACATCGCGATGGTGTTCCAGAACTACGCGCTCTACCCGCAGAAATCGGTCTACAAGAACCTGGCGTTCCCGTTGCAGATGCGCAAACTGCCCAGGGACGAGATCGACAGGAAGGTCAAGGAAGCGGCGCGGGTGCTCGACATGACGCATCTGCTCGAGCGCAAGCCGCGCGAACTTTCGGGCGGGCAGCAGCAGCGCGTGGCCCTGGGCCGCGCCCTCGTTCGAGACCCGGCGGTTTTCCTCATGGACGAGCCGCTCTCCAACCTCGACGCCAAACTGCGCGTGCAGATGCGCTCGGAGATCAAGCGCTTCCACCAGGATCTCAAGGCGACGATCATCTATGTGACGCACGACCAGCTTGAAGCCGTGACCATGGCCGACAAGATGGCGGTGATGAACGGCGGCTACCTGCAGCAATACGATTCCCCGGCGCAGGTCTTTGCCCATCCGGTGAACATGTTCGTCGCCAGCTTCATCGGCAGCCCGGCGATGAGCCTCATTCCGCTGGAGGCATCGACCGCAAACGGCAGCACCGTGCTGACCGGCGCGGAAGGCTGGGTCCTCGAGCTGTCGCAGCTCAACGCGCGCAAGGTCCAGAAAGCGACGACCAAGAAGGTCGTGCTCGGTGCGCGACACTCGACGATCAAGCTGCACAAGAGCGCGGTCCCCGGCGCCATTCCGGCCAAGGCCTATACGGTGGAACCAACCGGAGACGTTACCTTCGTGCAGGCGTTCCTCTCCGGCGCCATCGTCAACATCAGCGTGTCCCCCAACATCGCCGTCGCACCTGACGAGCAGATCTGGCTCGAGTTCGACCAGGAGCGTACGCACCTGTTCGACGGCGAGACTGAAATGGCCCTCAAGGCAGACTGAGACAAGACGGGTTCGTGGGAACGGTGGCTGGATGACCGAGAAGCTGAAGATCACCGCGATCAAGCCCTACCCTGTGTGGGTTGGAACGCGCAACCAGATGCTCGTCAAGGTCGAGACCGACCGGGGCATCTTCGGCTGGGGCGAGAGCGGCATGAGCGGCCGCGAGAAGGCCGTGTCCGGCGCGGTCGAGCATTATCGCGAGTTTCTCATCGGCCGCGACCCGATGCAGATCGGGCGAATCTGGCAGGAGGTCTATCGCAGCCAGTATTTCGAAGGCGGGCGCGTTCTGCAGGCGGCGATTTCCGCCATCGACATCGCGCTGCACGATATCAAGGGCAAGGCGCTGGGGGTGCCGGTCTATGAGCTGCTGGGCGGCAGGCAGCGCGACCGCATCCCCACCTTCGCCTCGACCGGAGACGAGGCCGAGGGCGATGCCGCCATCGAACGAGCCCGCGAGTTGCGCGCACAGGGTTGGCAGGCGATCCGCTTCTTCCCCGTCGGGCAAAGCAGCAAGGACATCTTCGAGCCGCGCGAGTCGATCGGCGCCACCGCGAACATGCTGAACAAGGCGCGCGAGGCGCTCGGCGACGACGTCGTCCTCGGCATCGACTATCATCACCGGCTGTCGGTGGCAGAGGCGGCAAGCTTCTGCAACAAGCTTCGCCGCGGCGGGCTTGATTTCCTCGAGGAGCCGATACGCGACGAGACGCCGGAGGCTTACGAATCCCTGCGGACGATGACCGACATTCCTTTTGCCATCGGCGAGGAATTCGCCAGCAAGTGGCAGTTCCTGCCCTACATCGAGCGTGGCATCCATCAGTTCAACCGGCTTGATATTTGCAATGTCGGCGGGTTCACCGAGGCGATGAAAGTCGCCGGTTGGAGCGAGGCGCACTATGTCGACCTGATGCCGCACAATCCCCTTGGTCCAGTGTGCACGGCCGCGACCGTGCATCTCGCCGCCGCGGTTCCGAACTTCGCCTGGCTCGAGACCAGGGTGCCCGAAAGGAAGCTGGGCTTCGACAATTCCGACTTCTTCCCCGTGCAGCCACGGCTCGACGGCCCCGATTATCCGGTCAGCGACCTGCCGGGGCTCGGCGTCGAGGTCAACGAAGAGGCGGTTCAGGCGGAGAGTTTTCGTTTTTGGGAAGCGCCTCACCTCAAGCGCCGCGACGGTTCTGTTACGAACTGGTAGTTCCTTTTCAACCGGAGTCCACGATGACACATGCTCCCGACATTACGCGGCCACCTAAAGACCTGATCGACGCACTAAGGGAGATCGGCGCCGCGACGGTTGCCGGCACGCTTGGCCACATGGGCTTTCGCAATCCCCACATGGTCGGTCCGGTGGCGCAGAACCACGGCAAGTCGATCGTCGGGCCGGCGCTGACGCTGCAGTTCCTGCCGCAGCGGCCGGACCTCTTCACCGAGGGAGAATACGCCGATCCGGAGACGCAACTGCACCGGCACGTGCTCTACCACGCGCAACAGGGCGATGTGGTCGTGGTCGACGCGCGCGGCGACATGAGCTCGGGCGTCTTCGGCGATATGATGTCGACGTATTTCAAGGGCAGGGGCGGCGCGGGTATCGTCATCGACGGGTGCATGCGCGACCGGCCAAATGTCGAAAAGCTCGATCTGCCCCTGTGGCTGCGCGGCTGGACGCCAAATTATCATGTGCAGACCAGCATCTATCCCAATGCCGTCAACGTTCCGATTGCCTGCGGCGGTGTCACGGTAATTCCCGGCGACATCATCGTCGCCGACGACGACGGGGTGGTGGTGCTCCCCGTCGCGATGGCCCCGAAGGTGATCGAAGAATCACAGAAACATCACGATTGGGAGGAGTTCTCGCGAGCGAAGCTCATGGGGGGCGCGCCGTTGCAACGCTATTATCCGCTGCATGACGATGCCCGCGGGGAATACGAGGAGTGGCGGAAAGCCAATCCCAAATCTTGACGGCAATCGCGTCTTCCATACGACGACTTTCGTCGAAACTTCGCTGGCTGTCGCGAGTCGTCAGTTGCCATATGCGTGGTGCCGATAAATTTTTTCCCACGCGAAACGTTTGGCTCAGTTGCCGCGTATTTATCTGGAGGGAGTCCAGATGGTTATTCTAAGCTGGCTTGGCGTGCTGATAATTCTGTATGCCGTGACGAACGTTCCGCTGCCGTCGACGAATGAGTACCGATGTCGAACGTCGGCGCGCGTAGCCGATCCGAAGAACAGACATCTCCAGCGATTTGGAATTCTGCTTGCGCTGGGGAATGGGATTCTGCTTTTCGGGCTTTTTGGCGCGGAAGGACTGTAGGCCCGGCCGGCAAGTTCGACCTCGCAAACTTTCGGGCCGCTTTCGTGCGACCCTGCGAATTGTCACGGCCAATATCGCCAGGGCGCCGCCTTTCCATCCATCGGCCTGATCGTCATGCTGCGCCCGCTGTCGCTGACCCCGCGCCCTGCCGACAGATGACGCAGGTCAAGTATTATCTATGGCTAATGCAGAGAAAATGGGGGCGGCGGTGATTCAAATCCGCCTCTGGCACCATTTTTCTTCCACGAATGCACTGCATTCTGCGGCAGTTCAAACCGGCGATTCCAGCGGGACAAATCGCCTGGAGTAACGGGACAATCGAAGCATGGATCAAAAAACGGTGGCAAGCCGCCGCCAGAAGGTGTTGAAGACGGTGCCGATCGCATTCAGCACGGCGCGACCCGGTTGCGCTCGGCGAGGCTTGATGATTTGTTGCCACCATATGGAGTGCGAATGATGCGAGAGCCTGCCGGCCAAGACGAGTATGGGTCGACCAACCCCTTCGACCCGGATGAGTTTTCGACGTTGAACACAATGGGACCGGCTGTCGGCAGCAACGACTTCGAGAAGTACGCTGTCGCCGTCATCATCGTATTCGGCGCCCTCATCATCGGCGGGCTGATGGCCGCGGCGATGGCCTTTGGCCACCGCAACGGCTTCCTTTTCGCACTTGGCGGCGCAACGTCCGCCTGGATATCCGGCAACGCGCTGTTGCTCGACCGGCCCCGCATCTACGCCCTGTTCGTCGGTATCGCGGCGCTGATGCTGGTCGCGTCCACGCTGACGCTGGTCCTCTGATTCGGCTGCAAGAAATTCAGTATCCTATGGCCTCGCCGGACGCGGCGCGGCTGTCGATGGCGCCGTTGTAGCGGGCGCCGCCGCCCTTTTCGATTTCCGCCAGGCTCTTGCCGCCGACCAGAATGCCGGCCGCCTGGCCCCAGGTCGTATCGCTGATATCGAGATGATAACCCATGCCGGCAAGCAGTCTTTCGGTATCCGGCGACAGTCCGAAGGGTTCGACATAGACCGTGTCCGGCAGCCACTGGTGGTGGATGCGCGGCGCGTCGACCGCTTCCTGGATGTTCATGCCGTGATCGACGACGTTGACGATCGCCTCCAGCGTGATGGTGATGATGCGCGAACCGCCGGGGCTGCCGATGACCATGAACGGCTTGCCGTCCTTGGCGACCACCGTCGGGCTCATTGACGACAACGGCGTCTTCCTGGGCTGGATGGCGTTGGCCTCGCCCTGGACGAGCCCGTAGAGGTTGGGCACACCGGGTTTTTGGGTGAAATCGTCCATCTCGTTGTTGAGCAGGATGCCGGTGCCGTCGGCAACGACGCCGGCGCCGAAGGAGCCGTTCAGCGTATAGGTGACCGCAACGGCGTTGCCGTCATTATCGATGATCGAATAATGCGTCGTCTCCTTGCTCTCGCCAAAACCTTTCGGCATCAGGTCTTGCGATACGCCGGCCCGGAACGGATCGATCTTGTCGCGGATGTCCTTGGCGTAGTTCTTGTCCAGCAGTTTTGCGACCGGGTTGTCGACGAAATCGGGATCGCCGAGCGCCGAATTGCGGTCGACATAGGCATGGCGCATCGCCTCGACCATGACATGGACCGTCTCGGCCGAGCCGGCGCCGAGATAGGACAGCGGATAGCCTTCCAGCACGTTGAGGATCTCGCAGATGATGACGCCGCCCGAGCTCGGCGGCGGCGAGGAAATGATCTCGTAGCCGCGGTAGTTGCAGGTCACCGGCTTGAGTTCGCGCACCGCATATTGCTCGAAGTCGGCCTTGGCCAGGATGCCGCCCTTGGCGCCGCTCGCCTTGACGATGGCGTCGGCGATTTGGCCCTTATAGAAGGCGTCAGGTCCCTGCTGCGAAATGGCTGAGAGCGAGGCGGCAAGGTCCGGCTGGATGAGCCTTTCGCCCATGGCATAGGGCTTGCCGTCCGGCTTCAGGAAAATCGCTGCGGCCGCCGGATCCTTCGCCAATCGTTCGGCGCCGCCCTGGAAAGAGGCGGCGTCTCCCTGACTGAGGACGAACCCGTCTTTGGCATAGGCAATCGCTGGCGCCATCAGTTCCTGCCTGGACAAGGTGCCGTATTTCTCGCGCGCCATTTCAAAGCCGGCGACGGAACCCGGCACGCCGACCGCGAGATAGCCGTTGAGGCTGGCGCCCTTCACCGGCTTGCCGTCCTTGTCGAGATACATGGTCCTGGTCGCGGCCAGCGGCGCCCGCTCGCGAAAATCGAGGAAGGTCGAACGGCCGTCCTTCAGGCGGACGGTCATGAAGCCGCCACCGCCAATATTGCCGGCGTTGGGATAAACCACGGCCAGCGCATAGCCGACGGCGACTGCCGCATCGACCGCGTTGCCGCCCTTCTTCAGCACCTCGACGCCGATTTCCGACGCCAGGTGCTGGGCGGTCACGACCATGCCGTGCTCACCCTTGGCCGGCTGCGGCGAGGCGGCGAAGGCCGCGACCGTTGGTGCAAAGGCCAAGGTGAGGGAAAGACTGACAGCGATCAGGGTGCGGCGAGTGAGATGCATGGCGGGACTCCGGGGCGTGGGGATTCGCCTAGAAGACCCTGTCGGAGGGGACGAGTCTACCGCCAATGGGAGAAGAGATTGCTATCCCCAACCGCTCGCCTGAAAATGGAGAGGACCAATCGTTGAACTTTTCGGCGGATGTCACGGCAGGCACTGTGTTCATGCCGTGACTTTCGGGCGCTGCTGCGTCGAACTGTAGGCAGCACCTCACTCGGCGTTGCGCTCTCCCAGCCATTTTGTTCTTGCTTTGTGCCGGCAACTATGCAATAATTTCTCCATGGTGCTGATTTGCGCCGCGACCCGCCTCAGGCGGGTTTTTTGTTTCAGGCCGACATCAAACGATCCCACCGCCGCCACTCGCAACCGCCGGCCGTTCGGCCGCGACCTTCGCGCGGTAGCCGGCCGCCCGGTAGGCGGCGACCGGATCGATGGCACCGCCTGTCTTCAGCCGCGCCATGGCCAGGATCGGCTCGACATCGGTACGGTAGGCCACTTTCAGCGCCTGCGTCGCCATCAGCGCGTCATTGGCGTCCTGATATCCTTCCAGCGCTTTGCGGTCGACCAGCAGCGCCTGGGCATAGGCGCGCTGCACCTCGACCGCCGACAGCATCAGGCTTTCGATCGGATCGGTGACGTTGTGGCTCTGATCGAGCATGTGAGCCGGATCAAAACCTTCGGCGCCAGAAAGCTCGGCGTCGACCAATTCGTTGAAGACCAGGAACAGCCGGTAAGGATCGATCGAGCCGGCGTCGAGATCGTCGTCGCCATATTTGGAATCGTTGAAATGGAAGCCGCCGAGTTTCTTGAACTGGATCAGCCGCGACACGATCATCTCGATGTTGACGTTGGGCGCATGATGGCCGAGGTCGACCAGGCAGAATGCCTTGTCGCCGAGTTCGGCGGCGATCATGTAGTTGGTGCCCCAGTCCTGCACGACCGTCGAATAGAAAGCCGGCTCGTACATCTTGTGCTCGGTGAACAGCTTCCAGTCGTCCGGTAGGCCCGCATAGATCTCGCGCATGGCATCGAGATAGCGCTCGAACGCCTTGGCGAAGTTGACCTGGCCGGGAAAGTTGGAGCCGTCGCCGATCCACACCGTCAGCGCCTTGGAGCCCAGCGTCTTGCCGATCTCGATGCATTCGAGATTGTGCTCGACGGCCTGGCGGCGCGTTGCGGCATCGGCATGCGACAGCGAGCCGAACTTGTAGGAGAGCTGCTGGTCCCTGGCATCGGAGAAGGTGTTGGAATTCATGGCGTCGAAGCCGAGGCCGAAGCGGGAGGCCGCCTGCTTCAGCCGGTTCGGATCGGCCTTGTCCCACGGGATGTGCAGCGAGACGGTGGGGGTTGCCCGCGTCAATTGCTGGATCACGGCGCAGTCCTCGATCTTGTCGAAGATGTCGCGCGGCTCGCCGGCGCCGGGAAAGCGGGCAAAGCGGGTACCGCCCGTGCCAACGCCCCAGGAAGGGATGGCGACCGCGAATTTCTCGACCTTGTCGCGGATGGCGTCGATGGCGACGCCGCGGCGGTCGAGGCGTTCACCGAGCGAGGCGTAGTCACGATCGAGGTCGGCCTTGCGCGCCGCATTGTCCTTCTCGACGACATCGGCGGAGATGATGGTTTCGGACACTGCAATTCCTCCCGGTATTCGTTCGGCTGGCGCCGCCCCTCATCCGCCCTTCGGGCACCTTCTCCCCGTAGAACGGGGAGAAGGAATGCCTATCGCGTAAAGCTCTGGGCGTTGCCCGCATCGACATTGATGATGTTGCCGGTCGACTTGGCCGACATGTCGGAGGCGAAGAAATAGATCGCCTCGGCGATGTCCTCGGGGAATACCGAGCGCTTCAGCATGGAACGCGAACGGTAGTGCTCCTCCAGATCGTCGGTCGACATCTTGTAGGCGGCGGCGCGCTGTTCCTTCCACTCGCCGGTCCAGATCTTGGAGCCGCGCAGCACGGCGTCGGGATTGACGACATTGACCCTTATCTGCGCTTCCGCGCCCTCCAGCGCCAGGCACCGCGCCAGATGGATCTCGGCGGCCTTGGCCGTGCAATAAGCGGCGGCGTTGGGCGATGCGGCAAGGCCGTTCTTGGAGGCGACGAAGACGATGTTGCCGCCGATCTTCTGGGCGCGGAACAGCCGGAAGGCTTCGCGCGACACCAGGAAATAGCCGGTCGACAAAATGTCCATGTTCTTGTTCCACAGCGCCAGCGTCGTCTCCTCGATCGGCGCCGCGGAGGCCAGGCCGGCATTGGAGACCAGAATGTCGATGCCACCGAATTCGACCGAAGTCTCGGCAAAGCCCGAGACGACCTGGTCCTCCGAGGTGACGTTGATCAGCACCGGCCGGACGAAATCCTTGCCGTAGGCCTTGGCAAGCTCGTCATTGGCGCTGGCAAGCGCGGTCTCGTCGATGTCGGCCAGTACAACGCAGGCGCCTTCGCGCAGAAGCCGGTTGGCGGTGGCGCGGCCGATGCCGCCGGCGCCGCCGGTGACCAGCGCGATCTGGCCGGCCAGTGCCTTCGGCCTCGGCAGCCGCTGCAGCTTTGCTTCCTCGAGCAGCCAGTATTCGATGTCGAAGGCCTCCTGATCGGGCAGGCCGACATAGGAAGACACGGTCGAGGCGCCGCGCATGACGTTGATGGCGTTGACATAGAATTCGCCCGATATGCGGGCCGTCGCCTTGTCGCCGGCAAAGGTGAACATGCCGACGCCGGGCATCAGGTAGACCACCGCATTGGGATCGCGCACGGGTGGCGAATCCGCATGCTTGCACTTGTCATAATAGGCCTGATAGCCGAGGCGATAGGCGGCCACGTCATCGGCAAGACGCGCGATGACGGCATCGACATCTGGATTGGCCGGATCGAACTCGATGACCAGCGGCCGGATCTTGGTGCGCAGGAAATGGTCCGGGCAGGAGGTGCCGAGTGCAGCCAGCGGCCGCAGATCCCTGGAATTGACGAATTCAAGCACAGCGGGCGAATCGTCGAAATGGCCGAGTTTGTGGCTCTTTTCCGAGATCAGGCCGCGGATCCTCGGCATCAACTTGGCGGCGACAGTGCGACGCGCCGTGGCATCGAGCGATTTGACAACTTCGCCGCCGAAGATCGCGACGCCTTCGGACCGGCGCTCGAACCACGCAATCGCCTGGTTGATCACCGAGATCGTCGTCTCGTAGCACTCCTTCGGCGTGTCGCCCCAGGTGAACAGGCCATGGCTTGCCAGCACGACACCCTTGGCCTCGGGGTTTTCGAGGCAGAACTTCTCCAGCCACAGGCCGAGTTCGAAGCCAGGCCGCTTCCACGGCAGCCAGCCGATGGCGTCGCCGAAGATCTCTTTGGTCAGCGCCTGCGAATCCTCGGCAGCGGCAATGGCGATGATGGCGTCGGGATGCATATGATCGACGCAAGGTTTTGGCACGAAAGCGTGCAGCGGCGTGTCGATCGAGGCCGCGCGCGGATTGAGGTTGAAGGTGCAGTGCGGCAGATAGGCCACCATCTCGTCCTCATGGTCGAGGCCGCGATAGAGGCCCTTCAGCGCCCTGAGCTTGTCCATGTAGAGCGTGGCGAAGCCGTCAAGCTTGATCGAGGCGCTGTCGCCACCCGAGCCCTTGACCCAGAGCACTTCCACGCTCTCACCGGTCAGCGGATCCTTCTGCCAGATCTTGGACGAGGTGTTGCCGCCGCCATAATTGGTGACGCGCTTGTCTGAACCGAGCACGTTGGAGCGATAGACGAGCAACTCCGGATCGCTCATCCCCAGGGCTTTCGCATCATCCCACAGATTGGCGAGGCGCGTGCCGGAGCGCTTGTCGAGCATTGGATATCCTCCCGTGAGACGCGCAAAACGATGCGGTCGATCCCCACCGCATAGCGGGTCAGCTTTGGCCGAATGTCCACGGAAGCAATGGCGTTGTCAATCACAAACGATCAATATCGATCATATTGCGCTGCACAATGAAATTATGTGATCGGAAATGATTGACACTGCGCGTTCTGGGTGCCTAGATGATAGGGCAGGGAGGAACCATGCACGAGAAAGAGCGCCACAGGATCATTCTGTCCGCCGTCCAGGAAAAGCCTGTGGTGACGGTGCAGGAAATGGTCGACCTGACGGACTCCTCCGAGGCGACGATCCGGCGCGACATCGCCGCGCTTCACGTCCAGAAGCGCCTGCGCCGCGTGCGTGGCGGCGCCGAAGCGATCTCGCCGCCGCAGTTCATCGGCCTTGCCGGCCGGCCCTTTTCCGTCAACGAGACTCTCAATGCCGCACAGAAGCGGGCGATTGCACGCGAAGCCGTCGAACTCTGCAAGGACGGCGAGCCGATCATCATCAATGGCGGCACAACCACCTTCCAGATGGTGCATTTCCTGACCGGCCGCCGCATGCCGATCTTCACCAATTCCTTCCCGATCGCCGAGCATCTGCTCAAGCATTCGAAGAACACGGTGATGCTGTCGGGCGGCACCATCTATCGCGAGCAGAACATCATCCTGTCGCCTTTCGACAATGACGTGACGCGCAATTTCTATGCGCGCCGCATGTTCATGGGCGCGCAAGGGCTGGGACCGCTCGGCTTGATGGAAGGCGATCCCCTCCTGATCCAGGCGGAGCAGAAGCTGATCGACCAGGCCGACGAACTGGTGGTGCTGGTCGATTCCTCGAAATTCCGCAAGCGGTCGAGCCTGATCCTGTGTGGTCTCACGCGCATTGCCACCGTCATCACCGACGACGGCATCGAGGACCGCGAAGCCAAGATGCTGGAGACCGCGGGGGTGGCGCTGATCGTCGCCCGCACAAGCAACAAGGAAGAATCTTCACTGCAGGCCTGAGACAACCCGCAGCGACGATGGAATGCAAACGCTCAAGGGAGGAAATTCGATGAGCTTTCTTAGGAAATTGATGGTTACGGCGGCGTTTTCGGCCGCCATGTTCGTGAATGCCGCCTATGCCGAGAACGTCAAGATCGCGCTGGTGGTGAAGTCGCTCGGCAACGGCTTCTTCGACGCCGCCAACAAGGGCGCCGAAGAGGCGGCCAAGGAACTGGGCGATGTCGACATCATCTACACCGGCCCGACCAAGGCAACCGCCGAAGCGCAGATCGAAGTGGTCAATTCGCTGATCGCCCAGAAGGTCAACGCCATTGCCATCTCGGCCAATGACGCCGATGCGCTGGTGCCGGCACTGAAGAAGGCGATGGAACGCGGCATCACCGTGATTTCATGGGATTCGGGCGTAGCACCCGAAGGCCGCCAGCTTCACCTCAACCCGTCCGACACCGGCCTGATCGGCGAGACCATCATCAAGCTCGCCGCCGACTATCTGCCGGAAGGCGGCGATGTCGCCATCCTGTCGGCCTCGTCCACCGCGACCAACCAGAACGCCTGGATCGACGCGGCCAAGAAAATCCTGCCGGAGAAGTTCCCCAAGATCAATCTCGTCGCCACCGTCTATGGCGATGACGATTCGGCCAAGAGCACGGACGAAGCCAAGGGCCTGTTGAAGTCCTACCCGAACCTCAAGGCGATCATCGCACCGACCACGGTCGGCGTCGTTGCCGCCGCCCAGGTAGTGACCGACGAGAACCTGATCGGCAAGGTTAACGTCACCGGCCTGGCGCTGCCCTCGGAGTTCAAGAAGTTCATCGACAATGGCTCTTCGCAGGCGGTGGCGCTGTGGAACCCGATCGATCTCGGCTACTCGGCCGTCTACCTCGCCCACGATCTGGCGGTGAAGAAGGAAGAGGCCAAGCCGGGCGCGACGCTGTCGATCGGCCGCGTCGGCAAGGTCACGCTCGACGACACCAACTCGGCCGCGATGGCTCCGCCCTTCAAGTTCGACAAGTCGAACATCGAAGAGTTCTCCAAGATCTATTGATCCTGGCGCCTTCTGAACTGGCGCGGCGGGACCAAAATCCCGCCGCGGCTTTAAACGGACCTTGTTTCAGGGCTTGATACGATTATGGACACGACAGCCCAGCACGGCACGGTGAAGGAAAGGCCTCAGGCCTCCACCCCACGCCTGACGCTGTCCGGCATCTCCAAGAGCTTTCCCGGCGTGCGCGCGCTGCACGATGTCAGCCTGTCGCTTTATCCGGGACAAGTTACCGCACTGATCGGCGAGAACGGCGCCGGCAAGTCGACGCTGGTCAAGATCATGACCGGCATCTACCAGCCCGACGCCGGCACGATCAGCATCGACGGGCAGGCCGTGACCTTGCCCAGCGCACATGCCGCATTCGGCCATGGCATCACCGCTATCCATCAGGAAACCGTGCTGTTCGACGACCTTTCGGTCGCCGAGAACATCTTTCTCGGCCATGCACCACGCACCCGCTTCAAGACCATCGACTGGCGCACCATGCGCAAGAACGCCAAGGAAATGCTGGACACGATGGGCGCCGGCCATATCGATGCCGACACGCGCCTGAAGGATCTCGGCATCGCCAACAAGCACCTCGTGGCAGTTGCCCGCGCCATGTCGATCGACGCCCGCATCGTCATCATGGACGAGCCGACGGCAGCGCTGTCGATGAAGGAGATCGAGGAACTTTTCCTGCTGATCGAATTCCTCAAGAGCGAAGGCAAGGCGATCCTGTTCATCAGCCACAAGTTCGACGAGATCTATCGCATCGCCGACCGTTACACGGTGTTCCGCGACGGCGAGATGATCGGCGAAGGCCTGATCAGGGATGCCGGCCAGAGCCAGATCGTGCGCATGATGGTCGGCCGTTCCGTCGACCACATCTTTCCGCAGCGCCAAGCAGCAATCGGTGCGCCGGTGCTGACTGTCTCCGGCCTGTCGCATCCGACCGAATTCGATGACATCGGCTTCGAATTGCACAGGGGCGAAATCCTCGGCTTTTACGGCCTTGTCGGCGCCGGTCGCAGCGAGGTGATGCAGGCGATATCGGGCATCACTCGTACAGCCAAGGGCACCATCACGCTGGAAGGCAAACCGATCGCACCGAAATCGGCGGCGGATTCGATCGAGGCCGGCATCGTCTATGTACCGGAGGAGCGCGGCAAGCAGGGCGTGGTGATCGGCTTGCCGATCTTCCAGAATGTCTCGCTGCCCTCGCTCACGCGCACATCCAAATCGGGCATATTGCGGCTGGCGGAAGAGTTCGCGCTGGCCCGCGCCTTCACCGAGCGGCTCGACCTGCGTGCGTCCTCGCTCAGCCAGGATGTCGGCACGCTGTCGGGCGGCAACCAGCAGAAGATCGTCATCGCCAAATGGCTGGCGACCGCACCGAAAGTGATCATCCTCGACGAGCCGACCAAGGGCATCGATATCGGCTCCAAGGCCGCCGTGCACGGCTTCATGGCCGAGCTTGTCGCGCAAGGCCTTTCGGTGATCATGGTGTCGTCCGAACTGCCCGAAATCCTCGGCATGTCCGACCGCGTCGTCGTCATGCGCGAGGGCCGCATCGCCTCTGTCTATGACAACAAGGAGCTCGACGCCGAGACGCTGGTCAGGACGGCTGCGGGGATCGCGGCATGAAGGCCCTCGTCAAATATCGCGAAATCTGGCTGCTGGCGGCCATCGCCGTGCTGATCGGGCTGATCTCGACGCGCTTTCCGGGTTTTGCCGACCCGGCCAATCTGCGCCAGGTGTTCAACGACACCTCGATCCTGATGATCCTGGCGCTGGGGCAGATGGCGGTGATCCTGACCCGCTCCATCGATCTGTCGATGGCGTCCAACCTCTGTTTCACCGGCATGGTGGTGGCGATGCTGAACGCAGCACTTCCGGCCATCCCGATCCCGCTGCTGATCGTCGTCGCGCTGCTCGTCGGGCTGGTACTCGGCGCCATCAACGGGCTTCTGGTGTGGCGGCTGAACATCCCCTCGATCGTGGTGACGCTCGGCACGCTCACCATCTATCGCGGCGCGACTTTCGTCATCTCGGGCGGCGCCTGGGTCAATGCCGACCAGATGAGCCCTGATTTCATCGGTTTTCAGCGTGCAGCCTTCCTCGGCATTCCGGTTCTGTCATGGATCGCCCTGCTGGTCATCGCGCTGTTCTTCCTGTTGATGACGCGCACGGCGCTCGGCCGCTCGATCTACGCCATCGGCGTCAACCCGACCGCGTCGGTCTATGCCGGCATCGATGTCGGCCGCACCAAGTTCGTCGTCTTCTGCATCTCCGGCATGATCGGCGGGCTCGCCGGCTATCTCTGGATCTCGCGCTATGTGATCGCTTCCGTCGAGGTCGCGAACGGCTATGAGCTCAACATCATCGCCGCCTGCGTCATCGGCGGCATCTCGATTGCCGGCGGCATCGGCTCGGTCGGCGGCGCGGTGCTCGGCGCGCTGTTCCTCGGTATCATCTCCAATGCGCTGCCGGTCATCAACATCTCGCCCTTCTGGCAGATGGCGATCTCGGGCAGTGCCATCATCCTGGCGGTGGTGCTCAATGCGCGCGGCGAACGCCGGCAGGGCCGTATCATCCTGAAGAAGGCCGAAACGGCATGACCGACACCCCTGCCCCGCGCCACATACCGGATCGGCTGGACAAGCCGCTCTCTTCGGCGATCTTCTCGTGGGAGGCGCTGCTGGTCGTGGTCGCGATCGCGATTTTCGCCATCAACAGCTTCGCCTCACCCTATTTCCTCGACCCGTGGTCGTTGTCTGACTTGACCTTCAACTTCACGGAAAAGGCGCTGATTGCCTTCGCCATGGCGCTGCTGATCATTTCCGGCGAGATCGACCTGTCGGTCGCCGCCATCATCGCGCTGGCGTCAACCATGATGGGCATGGCGGTGCAGGCTGGCGCCGGCACGCCGGTGCTGGTGGCGATCGGCATCCTCGTCGGGCTCGGCTGCGGCGCCTTCAACGGCCTGTTGGTCACAAGGCTCGGACTGCCATCGATCGTCGTCACCATCGGCACGATGAGCCTGTTTCGCGGCATTGCTTTCATCATTCTCGGCGACCAGGCCTACAAGGGTTATCCCGCAAGCTTCGCCTTCTTCGGCCAGGGCTATGTCTGGTGGGTGGTGTCGTTCGAACTGGTGTTGTTCGCCGTCGCCGCTATCATCTACTGGTTCGTGCTGCACCGGACGAGCTTCGGCCGCCGCGTCTTTGCCATCGGCAACAACCCGGTCGCGGCGCAATTCTCCGGCGTGCGCGTCGACCGCATCAAGTTCATCCTGTTTTGCCTGACCGGGCTGATGTCGGGCGTCGCCTCGGTGCTGATCACCTCGCGGCTCGGCTCGACGCGGCCTTCGATCGCGCAAGGCTACGAGCTGGAAGCCATCACCATGGTGGTGCTGGGCGGCGTCAGCATTCTGGGCGGCGCCGGCAGCATACTGGGTGTCGTGCTTGCCGCCTTCATCATGGGGCTGGTCACTTTTGGCCTGGGGCTGCTCAACGTGCCCGGCATCGTCATGTCGATCTTCATCGGCCTGCTGCTGATCATCGTCATCGCATTGCCGATCCTCTGGCGGCGGCTGCGCGGGGGACGCTGATGGCTGAGAAATACGCGTTCAAGATGAAGCTCAATCCCGACATGAAGGCCGAATACAAGAAGCGCCACGACGAGATCTGGCCGTCGCTTGTCGAGCTACTTAAACAGGCCGGCGTTTCCGATTATTCGATCCATCTCGACGAAGATACCAACATTCTCTTCGGCGTGCTGTGGCGCAGCGATGGTCATCGCATGGACGATCTGCCGAAGCATCCGGTGATGCAGCGCTGGTGGGCGCACATGGCTGATATCATGGAAACCAAGGCCGACAACGAGCCGGTGGCGGTGCCGCTGGAAACCATGTTCCATATGGAATGACTGCTCTTCGCCACATCGCCGTCATCGATATCGGCAAGACCAACGCCAAGGTGGCGCTGGTCGATCTCGCCACATCAAGCGAAGTGGCGCTGCGCCGTGTGGCCAATGCCGCTTCCGCTGACGGTCCTTACCCGCATCATGATGTCGAAGCCCTCTGGGCGTTCATCCTCGACAGCCTCGCAGCGATCCACCAGGAGCAGCGCATCGACGCCATATCGATCACCACGCATGGGGCGACGGCGGTGCTGGTCGACGCCGAAGGTGGCTTGGCGCTGCCAGTGCTCGATTATGAATTCGCCGGTCCTGACGCACTCGCCCAAGATTATGACGCGATGCGTCCGCCCTTTGCCGAGACGGGCACGCCGCGCCTGCCGGCCGGCCTCAACATCGGCGCGCAGCTCTTCTGGCAGCAGAAGTTGTTCCCGGTCGAATTCGCCCGAGCCGCGATCCTGATGTACCCGCAATACTGGGCCTTGCGGCTGACCGGCGTCGCCGCCAACGAGGTGACCTCGCTCGGCTGCCACACCGATCTGTGGAACCCTTGGCAAGCCGATTTTTCTTCACTGGTCGACAAGATGGACTGGCGCCGTCAGATGGCGCCGGTGCGGCCGGCGAGAGACCGCCTCGGCCCGATCCGTCCCGCTCTCGCCAGGCAAACCGGGCTCGACCCGCAAACGCCGGTGTTTTGCGGCCTGCACGATTCCAACGCCTCGCTGCTGCCGCATCTCATCGCCGACCTACCGCCCTTCTCGGTCGTCTCGACCGGAACCTGGGTGGTGTCGATGGCGGTCGGCGGTGCCAAGGTCGTGCTCGATGCGGCGTGCGACACGCTGGTCAATGTCAATGCGCTCGGCGATCCCGTTCCTTCGGCCCGCTTCATGGGCGGGCGCGAGTTCTCCCTGCTGACCGACGGCAAGCCGCAGGACTGGAGCGAAGACGATGTCGCCGCCGTGCTGGCACGCAAGACGTTGCTGCTGCCGTCGACCCAGCAGGGCTCGGGGCCTTATCCGCGTCACACCGCCCAGTGGCTCGCCACCGAAGACATGACCGGCGGTCAGCGCTTCACCGCCATCTCGTTTTATCTCGCGCTGATGACGGCGACCTGCCTCGACCTGATCGGTGCCGGTGGACCGACAATCGTCGAGGGCCCCTTTGCCCGCAACCGGCTCTTTACCCGCATGCTCGCGGCGGCAACGGCACGACCGGTCATCGCATCGGAAGCTGCAACCGGCACCAGCATCGGCGCCGCCTTGCTGGCCTCGGATCACGGCGCGGTCGGGAGCAAGGGCGAAAGGACCGAACCGCCTGACGACCCAGCCTGGGTGGATTATGTGCGGTCGTGGCGCGCGGCAGTCGAGGAGCGTTAACTACAGGATTCGCTTGCCGAAGGCCGACATGACGAAGTTGACGATTTCCGTGGCAAGCCGAGGTTCGAGATCGGCCGTCAGCCCGGATACATCCATCGACAGCAGCCTACCGGACAGCGCGATAGCTTCCATCGCCTGATGCGTCTCGCGCACGGTGAGGCCGCCGGACCCAGCCGCCCAGCCGGCGAATTCGGTCACATCAGGCGAATAGCTGACATGGAAGCCCTGCGTGCCTGACGTGGCGATGCGGATCGCCTCATGCATCAGGTCGCGCATGCCCATGGCATCGATGTCGGTCATGGTGAAGGCCGAAACGCGAGAATCCTTCAGCACCCGCACTTCCGCCGGATCGGCAAGGCGCAGGCCGACGATGACGACATTTTCCGGCGACAACTGCGGCTGCAGTGCGCCGGGCTTGTGATCGAGTCCGAGTGAGCGCGCCAGCACCGAGCGTTCCGGCAGATCGATGCCGTCCTCGTCCTCGGGCATCAGGGCCGCGATGGAATCGATCCAGATCAGACCAAACGAATGGCTCGCCCGCGCCGTCGCCATCAGCGCCTTATGGGCTATGCGGCGATCACTGCCAGCCGTCAGCCGGATCAGACCCGACGGCGGCCGCTCGACATCGGCCAGTTCGACGACGTCGAAATTCATCGCCTCCAGCCGGGCGCCGGTCGCCTCCCGGGCGAGGATGCCGGCTGCCGCCGGCTCCGCCGATATCGACACCATCTTGCGGTCGGAAAAATCCTCGACATCGTGCATCGGCGCCTTCTCGACATATTCCGAGGTCATCGCCAGCAGCATGGCGCCGTAGCTCATGCGAAAGGCCACGCGGTCGCCAACGGCGAGCGGCGGATCGGCGTCATGCACGTCAAGCAGCAGATGGTCGCTGGAAGCGCCGAGCACGCGCACGCCCTTGGCGATCGGCGTCAGCCCCTCGACCAGCACGTCCTCGCGGCCGATATTGGCGATGGCGCGCAGCCTGTCGCCCTCGTCGGGAAACACCGGCTGGTTGCCGAAAGCGTCGTAGCCGGACTGGCCGATCGGGCGCGATGGCTTCAGCTTGACCTCGATGATGTCGCTGGTCAGCCGGCAAGCATCGGGCTCGAGTTCGTCCCAAGGTGTGTCGCGAAAGGTTTCGACGCCGCCCTGCAGGATCGCCTCGCCGACACGCAGGTTGTTGATGCCGGCGGGCAGCCTGCCTTCAAGCAGCAATGTCAGCGACGACGAAGCTCCGCCCGAGATCCAGTCGAGCCTGGCGCCGGACAGGCGCTCGGTCTTGTAGGCATGGGCGACGAGCTGGCCGAGATTTTCCTCCGTCGGCATGATGGCGCCGAAGCAGCCGAGATTGGTGCCGATGCCGGCGATGCGCACGCCCTTGAGCGCCAGGATCTGCTCGACCGTCGGCACCAGATCGTTCGGCCAGATGCCTTCCCTAAGGTCGCCGAGGTCGATCATCAGCATGATGTCGTGGACCCGGCCCATGCGCTCGGCGATGCGCGATATCTCGCGGATGGTGGCGAGCTCGGATTGCAGGCTGATGTCGACGGTGCGCACCACCTCCTCGACACGCGCCATCGGCGGGCTGCGCAGCAGCATGATCGGCGCGTTGATGCCGCTGTCGCGCAGCCTTCGGATGTTTTCGAAGCGCGATTCGGCGATGCCGGCGACGCCTCCGCGCAGCATGGCGCGCGCCACTTGCGGCATGCCGCAGGTGCCCTTGGTGACGCCGAAGACCTTGATGCCCGACAGCGCGCAGCGCTCGACGATCGTGCGCGCGTTGCGCTCGATGCGGCCAAGGTCGATGGCGACTTGCGGTCCCGACATTGCCTAGTTCCTGTACAGCAGCCCTTGCGGATCGATCTCCGGCTTGCGGCCGGCGACCATATCGGCCAGGAACTTTCCCGAACCGCAGGCCATGGTCCAGCCGACATGGCCGTGGCCGGTGTCGAGATAGAGGTTCTTGTAGCGCGCCTGGCCGATGACCGGCACGGAGTTCGGCATCATTGGCCGCAGGCCGGCCCAAAGCACGGCCTTCTTCTCGTCGAAGGCGCCTGGGAACAGATCATCGCCGGTCCTGAACATGGCGGCGAAATCGCTCGGTCTGTGCGTGCGGTCGAAGCCGGTGAACTCGGCGGTGGAGGCGAGCCTCAGACGATTGCCGAGCCTGGAATAGGCGATCAACTGGTCCTCGTCGGCGCCGCCCATGGTCGGTCCCTTGCTTTCGTCGTCCAGCGGGACGGTCGCGGTGTAGCCCTTCACGGGATAGATCGGCAGGTCGATGCCGTAGCGGCGGCCGAGCAGGCCGCTTTCCGGTCCCATCGAGATCACCACGGCATCGCAGGCGACAGGGCCCGCCGAGGTGATGACCGCTTGCACCCGGTCGCCCTCGATGTCGAGGCCTTCGACCGTCGTGTCGTAGAGAAATTTCACGCCGAGTTTCTCGGCGGCATGATTAGCGAGATTCTGGGTGAACTGGCTGGAATCGCCGGTCTGGTCGACCGGCGAATAGACCCCGCCGGCGATCTTCTCCCTGGCTCCGGCAAGGCCGGGTTCGAGCTCGACCAGCCGGTCGCGGCCGACGATCTCGATCGGCAGGCCGTGCTCGGCGAGATAGCGGTAATTGTCGGTGCCGGTATCGAGGCTCTGCTGCGAACGGAAGAAATAGAGAATGCCCTTCTTGCGCTCGTCATAATGAATACCGGTATCCGCAGAGATGGCGTTGATGCAATCGCGGGAATAGAGCGCCAGGCGCAGCTTGACCTGACTGTTTGCGCGCAGCCGCGCCTGCGTGCACTGCCTGAGGAAGCGCAGGCTCCAGGCGAAAAAATAGGGATCGAAGCGCAGCCGCACCTTGATGCCGAGATCGTGGTTGTAGAGCGCGCGCAGGAACGTCTTCAGCGCGGCAGGCGAAGCCCAGGCGGTGGCGTCGCCGGGCGATACCAGCCCGGCATTCGATTGGCTGGTCCCCCGCGCCGCCGCCTGATGGCGCTCGATGACGGTGACGTCGTGGCCGTCGCTGGCCAGATAATAGGCGGCCGCCGTGCCGACCACGCCGGCCCCCAGCACCAGGATCTTCATGCCATCCCCCAAGGCTCGACGCGGTGCAGCGCCTTCACGCACCGCCGCGAAGTTCATTGATAGCGCGTCCGCGGCGAGCTTTCGAGCCCACCGCCGAGAACCGGCGGATCAGGCCCGCGCCGAATTCTTGCCGGTCAGGATGCGTTCCCAGGCGAGCGCATCGGCGACGATCAGGTCGAGATCGTCGCGCTGCGGCGTCCAGCCGAGTTCACGGCGCGCCAACTCCGAGTTGGCGACCACAGCCGCTGCGTCGCCGGGGCGGCGCTCGCCCATCCGCACGTCGAAATCATGGCCGAAAACGCGCCGCACGCTGTCGATGACTTCAAGCACCGAATAGCCGTGGCTGTAGCCGCAATTGGCGACGAGGCTGGTGCCGCCGGCGCGCAGCCGCTCGAGCGCCAGCCGATGCGCCGCCGCCAGATCGCTGACATGGATATAGTCGCGCATGCAGGTGCCGTCCGGCGTCGGATAGTCGGTGCCGAACACCTGCATGAAAGGGCGCTTGCCGAGTGCCGTCTCACAGGCGACCTTGATCAGGTGCGTGGCGCCCGGCGTCGACTGGCCGGTGCGGCCCCTGGGATCGGCGCCTGCGACATTGAAGTAGCGCAGCGCCGTATAGCGCAGGCCATAGGCGATCGCCGCGTCGCGCAGCATCCATTCGCTCATCAGCTTGGACAAGCCGTAAGGTGATTCCGGCGCCAGCCGGCCATCCTCGCGCACGGGCTCCAGCCCGGCGCCGCCATAGACGGCGGCGGTCGAGGAAAAGATGAAATGGGGCACGCCTTCGCGCACCGCGGTCTCGATCAGCGTGCGCGTCTTGCAGGTGTTGTTCTCGTAATAGCCAAGCGGGTCGGCGACCGATTCGGGAACCACGATCGAACCGGCAAAATGGATGATCGCGTCGACCTGGTTGTCGCGGATGATGGAGCCGACCAGTTCCTTGTCGGCGACATCGCCGACGACCAGCTTCGCCTCGGGCGCCACCGCCCATTCGAAACCGGTCGAAAGCCGGTCGAGAACGACGACGCTTTCGCCCGCATCCAGAAGCTCCCAGACCATGTGGCTGCCGATATAACCGGCACCGCCTGTCACCAAAACCGTCATCCGTATCCTCACACCATCTGATTTATCGGAAACTGTCTCAACAAGCGCCTTACTGGAAAGCCTGCCGCATGGCCACTAAACCCTGAATGTTAAGTCGGTAACAGTTGCTCCGGCCCGCGGCATGATACCGAAACAAAATTGATCCACATCAAGGGAATAGGCCATGATCCATGGTCGTTAGGAACAGGCTTGGGCGTGGCATTTTGACCAAAAAGGCCCGGTGGACGCCGAATGAGGCAGTGACTATGATCCCGCGCAAAAATTGGGAAGCCGACATGAACTACCAGCGGTTCTTCGAGGAAGCGATCGACCAGCTCCATGCGGAGCGGCGCTATCGCGTCTTCGCCGACCTCGAGCGCATCGTGGGGAAATTCCCCCGCGCCATCTGGCGCGCCAACGGCCGCGCCCAGGAAATCACCGTCTGGTGTTCCAACGACTATCTCGGCATGGGCCAGCATCCCGATGTCATCGCCGCATTCCAGAACGCGGCCGGCAAGATGGGTTCGGGCGCCGGCGGCACCCGCAACATTTCCGGCACCAGCAATCCGCTGGTCGCGCTCGAACTGGAACTTGCCGACCTGCACGACAAGGAAGCCGCGCTGGTGTTCACCTCCGGCTTCGTCTCCAACGAAGCGTCGATCTCGACCATCGCAAAGCTCCTGCCCAATTGCCTGGTGCTTTCGGACGAGCTGAACCACGCCTCGATGATCGAGGGTGTGCGGCGCTCGGGCGCGGAGAAGAAGATCTTCCGCCACAACGATGTCGCGCATCTCGAAAGCCTGCTGCAGGCCGCCGGTCGCGAACGGGCCAAGCTGATCGTCTTCGAAAGCGTTTATTCGATGGATGGCGATATCGCGCCGATCGAGCAGATCGTCGATCTCGCCGAGCGCTACAATGCCATGACCTATATCGACGAGGTCCATGCCGTCGGCATGTACGGCCCGCGCGGCGGCGGCATCGCCGAGCGCGAAGGCCTGGCCGACCGCATCGACATCATCGAAGGGACACTCGCCAAGGCGTTCGGCACGCTCGGCGGCTATATCACCGGCACAAGTGCTGTGATCGATGCCGTGCGCTCCTATGCACCGGGTTTCATCTTCACCACGGCGCTGCCGCCGGCTGTCGCCGCCGCCGCCACCACCTCGATCCGGCACCTGAAGCGCTCGCAGGCCGAGCGTGACGCGCAGCAGCGCCAGGCGTCCCGGACCAAGGAGATTCTTGCCGCCGCAGGCCTGCCTGTGATGGAATCACCCACCCACATCGTGCCTGTGCTGGTCGGCGATGCCGAACTCTGCAAGATGGCCAGCGACCGCCTGCTTGGTGTCCACGGCATCTACATCCAGCCGATCAACTACCCGACCGTACCGCGCGGCACCGAGCGGCTGCGCATCACGCCGACGCCGTTCCATTCCGACGCGCTGATCGCGGAACTGCAGGATGCGTTGGTCGAGACCTGGGACGCGCTCGGCATTCCCTATGCCTCGGCCGGCCGGCCGGCCGTTGCCAAGAGCGACCGCATCATCCCCTTGCTGGTGCCCAAGTCAGGCGGGTGAGGCCCGCCAGAAACCCTGCCCGAACTTCAGGCAGCTCAGACAGTCTTCATCCACCTTGCCAATCGGTGCGCCGCCTCCTCGAGCTGATCGAGGCGGCGGTGGAAGCACAGCCTGAGGAAGGCTTCGCCACCGGGGCCGAAGGCGGTGCCGGGCGCCAGGCCGACATTGGCCTTGTCGACGATGTCGAAAGCAGCGGCACGTGAATCCGTGATGCCGTCGACAGTGAAGAACAGATAGAACGCGCCCTGCGGCACGGTGAACCGGGCTTTGCCGGTTGCACCAAGGATGTCGCAGACCAGATCACGCGCTGCCCGCGCCCGCTCGACCTGTTCGGCGATGAAGGCATCACCCTCGTCGAGGGCGGCGACCGCGCCGCGCTGCATGAACTGGGCGACGCCGGAGGTCGAATACTGGATCAGGTTCTCGAACACCTGCTGCAGCGCGGGATGCGTCTTGATCCAGCCGACGCGCCAGCCGGTCATCGCCCAGTTCTTGGAGAAACTGTTGACGAACAGGATGCGGTCCTCCCCGCTGGCGATATCGAGGAACGACGGCGCACGACCGTGACCATAGTGGAACAGCGAATAGATCTCGTCGGCGATGATCCAAAGGTTCCTGGCGCGGGCGAGATCGAGGATCGCCCGCAAGGTCTCATGATCGGCGGTCCAGCCGGTTGGGTTGGACGGCGTGTTGATGAACAGCGCCTTTGTGCGTGGCGTGATCGCCGCCGCGATTTTCTTGACGTCGCAAGACCAGCCATTGCCGGAATGATCGAGCGTAACGGCGACGGGAACGGCGCCCGATATCGCCGCGGCAGCCTCGAAATTCGGCCAGGCCGGCGACAGATAGACGACCTCGTCGCCGGCGCCGGCGAGCGCGTCGAGCGCCAGCTGGATGGCGTGCATGCCGGACCCGGTGACGATGAATTCTTCATCGGAGAAAGTCTTGCCGAAATGCCTGGCATAATAGCGGGCAAGCGCCTGCCTGAGATCAGGGATGCCCTTTTGCCAAGTGTAGAATGTCTCGCCTCCGGCCAGCGCCCTTGACGCGGCATCGGTAATGAATGCGGGCGTCGGCAGATCACCCTCGCCTGCCCAGAGCGGGATCATCCCCTCGCGCAGGCGGCCATAGTTGATGACGGCGACGATGCCGCTTTCGGGCGCGGCGCGAGCTTCCGCGCGCAGGGTCTCGATCAAGGTCATGGATGGATCCGGTTTCGCTTCTGGACTGCTAACGCATCGGCCCGAAAATCGGAACCGATTTTCGGAAAGCACGATGCGGGGATTCAAGTGTTAGAGCATACTTTGTGCATCCAAGTGGATGCACGTCGCTCTAATGTGTTTTGCAGCAGCCGAAAACAGAAAACCCCGGCCGCGGGCAGCCAGGGTTTTGGTCCAGAAATCCGCGCGGCGCTATTTCCTGGCGAGCAGATCGCGAATTTCGGTGAGCAGGGCGACATCGGCCGGCGGCGCGGCCGGGGTAGCTGGTTTTTCCTTCTCCAGCTGCCTGCGCAGATTGTTCACCGCCTTGACCATCAGGAAGATGATGAAGGCGAGGATGATGAAGTTCAGCACCACGGTGATGAAGCTGCCATAGGCGAAGACGGCGCCCTGCTTCTTGGCATCAGCCAGCGACGTTGCGTTGACGGCAGAGGAGAGGCCGAAGAAATAGTTGTTGAAGTCCAGACCGCCCAAAATGGCGCCGATGACCGGCATGATGATGTCGTTGACCAGCGAATCGACGATCTTGCCGAAAGCAGCGCCGATGATGACGCCGACCGCCAGGTCCATCACATTGCCCCTGGAAATGAATTCCTGGAATTCCTTCAGCATTCGACCCTCCTTGCCATGACCGGCCGAACTGCCGCCTTCACCCGATCCGTCCGGCGCCGACCTGTGGGCACCATAACAAAAACCTGCGGTTGCAACATAGGCAAAAGACCGGTTTCCACCGGCCAGGTTGTGCCCGAAGCCGCAGATACCATGCACCGAAAGCGGTGATGGACTTGCCCCTCAAGCTGTGATTGCCTCTCGATAGGCCGGAGGAAAACCGGCGAGGGAGGATTCTCAAGCCGTGCAGGGCTGGTTCATCGTCATCATCGCGATCGCCTATGTGACGTTGCTCTTCGCCATCGCCAGCCTTGGCGACCGGCGCTCGACGATGTCCAGGCCCGACCGGGCCCGACCCTTCATCTATGCGCTCAGCCTGGCGATCTATTGCACATCCTGGACGTTTTTCGGCTCGGTCGGCCTTTCCTCCGAACGCGGCCTCGAATTCCTCGGCATCTATACCGGTCCGGTGCTGGTCTTCGTGTTCGGCTTTCCGCTGCTGCAACGCATCGTCAGGCTGGCCAAGACCGAAAAGATCACCTCGATCGCCGATTTCCTCGGCGCCCGCTACGGCAAGAGCTTTGCGGTCGCGGCGATCGCCACGCTGATCGCAACGATCGGCGCGGTGCCTTACATCGCGCTGCAACTGAAGGCGATTTCCGGCTCGGTCAGCCTGATGGTCGAGCACTATACCGGGTCGCCGCCCTCGTTCGATCCCTTCGTCAGCGACATCTCGCTGGTCGTCGCCATGCTCTTGGCGCTGTTTGCGGTGCTTTTCGGCACACGCCACGCCGACGCCACCGAGCATCAGGACGGGCTGGTGCTGGCGGTTGCGGTCGAAACGGTGGTCAAGCTTGCCGCCTTCCTGGCGATCGGCCTGATGGTGACCTTCCTGATCTTTGGCGGCCCCGGCGATATGATCGACAAGCTCGCGCAGAACGAGCAGGTGCGCCACGCGATGAGCTACAACACCTCGCTCGCCACCTGGCTGGTGCTGACCGGCCTCAGCGGCTTCGCCATCATCATGCTGCCGCGCCAGTTCTATGTCACCATCGTCGAGAACCGCAGCGAGGCCGAACTGCGCACCGCGACATGGGTGTTTCCGCTTTATCTGGTGGCGATCAACCTGTTCGTGCTGCCGATCGCGCTGGCCGGCCTGTCACTGGTCGGCACGAGGACCAGCAGCGATCTCTACGTGTTGTCGCTGCCGCTGCTCAACGGCCACGATGTGCTGGCCATGGCAGCCTTCATAGGCGGCCTGTCGGCGGCGACCGCGATGGTGATCGTGGAAAGCGTGGCGCTGTCGATCATGATCTCCAACGACCTCGTCATCCCGCTGTTCGTGCGCCGCCTGCTCAAAACCACGACTTCGCAGAACGAGGACTGGTCGACGCTCATCCTCAATGTGCGGCGCGGCGCGATCTTCATCATGCTGTTCATCGCCTTCCTCTATTACCGCGAGAGCACCAACAGCGCGCGGCTCTCTTCCATCGGCCTGATGTCGTTTGCGGCCATTGCGCAGTTCGCGCCGGCGCTGATCGGCGGGCTGGTCTGGCGTGGCGCCAATGGCAGGGGTGCCGCACTCGGCATGGTCGCCGGCATCCTCGTCTGGTTCTATACGCTGCTGCTGCCATCGCTCGTCGCACCCGATACCGGCATTGTCGTCCATGGCCTGCTCGGTTTCGAAGCGTTGCGGCCGCAGGCGCTGTTCGGCACCGTCGCCGAGCCGCTGAACCACGGCGTCTTGTGGAGCCTGTCGATCAACACGCTGTTTTTCGTGCTCGGCTCGCTGTCGCGCGCGTCGGTGCCGCTGGAACGCATCCAGGCGGCGATCTTCGTGCCGCGCGATGCCGGCCCGATGCCCAGCCTGCGCCGCTTCCGCACCACCGTCACCGTCAACGATCTCAGGGACACCATCGCGCGCTACCTCGGCGTCGAACGCACCGAACGCTCCTTCCAGTCGTTCGAAAAGAGCAGTGGGACCTCGCTGCACGGCAACGAGCAGGCGAGCATGGACGTCATCCGCTTCTCCGAGCAGCTGTTGGCGAGTGCGGTCGGCTCGTCGTCGGCGCGGTTGATCCTGTCACTGCTTTTGCGCCGCAACGACCGCGAATCCAAAGACGCCTTCCGCCTGCTCGACGACGCCACCGAAGCGCTGCAGCACAATCGCGACCTGTTGCAGATAGCGCTCGACCAGATGGAACAGGGCATCACCGTCTTCGACCGGGATTTCCGGCTGATCTGCTGGAACCGCCAGTACCGGGCGCTGTTCGACCTGCCCGACGAGATGGGCCAGGTCGGCGTCTCGCTCGACCGCATATTGCACCACCTCGCCCAGCGCGGCGACATCCCCGCGGACCAGCGGGTGGCGATGCTCAACCGGCTGACCAGTTTCGTCAGCCCCTGGCAGATGGAGCTGAAGACCAGCGGACGCATCCTCGAATTGCGTTCCAATCCGATGCCCGACGGCGGCATCGTCGCCACCTATGCCGACATCTCCGGACGCGTCGAGCAGGATCTGGCGCTCAAGCGCGCCAATGAATCGCTCGAACAGCGTGTCAAGGACCGCACCGCCGAACTGACCCGCGTCAACGAGGAACTGGCGCAGGCGCAGATGCTGGCCGAAGAGGCCAATCTCGGCAAGACGCGCTTTCTTGCCGCCGCCGGCCACGACATCCTGCAGCCCCTGAACGCCGCCCGGCTTTATTGCTCGTCTCTGATCGAAAAGGCCGGCAAAGGCGCGGCCGGCAAGGCCGCGGTCAACATCGAATCCTCGCTGGAATCGGTCGAGACCATCCTCGGCGCCGTGCTCGACATTTCCCGCCTCGACGCCGGTGCGATGAAGCCGGACGATACCGCCTTCAGCCTCGACGGAATGTTGCGCCAGATCGGCAACGACTTCCGGCCGCTGGCGGCGGAGAAAAAGCTCGGCCTGACGATCATGCCGTCGTCGCTCGGCGTGATGACGGACCGCAATCTGTTGCGCCGCCTGATCCAGAACCTGGTGTCCAACGCCATCAAATATACGCGCCATGGCCGCATACTGGTCGGCGTCAGGCGGCGCGGCGAATTGGCCGAGATCCAGGTGATCGATACCGGTATCGGCATCGCAGGCGACAAATTGAACACGGTCTTCCATGAATTCACCCGGCTCGACGAAGGCATGCGCGAGGCCGAAGGCCTTGGTCTCGGCCTCTCGATCGTCGACCGCATCGCCCGCGTTCTGCGCCTCGAGATCCGGATCTTCTCCAATCCGGGCAAGGGCACGCGCTTTTCCGTCATCCTGCCGGTCGCGGAGGTCGAGGCGCCGCGCCCCGCCGTCGAGGCCAAGGCGCCAGTCCGGGCCGCGGCTTCCCTTGCCGGGCTCCATGTGTTCTGCATCGACAATGATGCCCGCATCCTCGATGGCATGCGGCTGCTGCTCGAAGGCTGGGGCTGCGACGTCGAGCTTTTTTCCGGCTCGGAGGATTTCGAGGGATCGGGGCTGCCGCGGCCCGACATCGTGCTTGCCGACTATCATCTCGACGGCAGGACCGGCCTCGATGTGGTCGCGAGATTGCGCGCGATCCATGGCGCGGACATGCCCGCTGTGCTGGTCACCGCCGACCGCTCCAGCGAGGTTCGCGCCGCCGCCGCCAGACTGGACGTGCCGGTGGTCAACAAGCCGCTGAAACCGGCGGTGCTGCGTTCGATGATGGCCAGGGTCAGGCCGCTGGCGCCAGCGGCAGAGTAAGAGTTAGCCGGTCAATCAGCCGCCTGCAGCGGGTCGCTGCCGATCTTGGAGAGCTGGATCACCGCCTGGGTGCGGCTGTCGACGCCAAGCTTCTGCAGGATCGCCGAGACATGCGCCTTGATCGTTGCTTCCGAGACGCCGAGTACGTAGGCGATCTGCTTGTTGAGCAGCCCTTCGGCCAGCATACCGAGCACGCGCGTCTGCTGCGGAGTCAGCGCCTGCAGGCGCTTGATCAGGTCGGAGATTTCGGGATCGCGCTCGACGCCGAGTTCGACGCCGACGGGAGCCGCGATATCGCCGGCCAACACCGACTGCACGGCGCCGCGGATCTCCTCCATGCTGGCCGATTTGGAGATGAAGCCCGAGGCGCCGAGATCGAGCGCACGGCGGATCGTCACCGGGTCGTCATGCGCCGACACCACCACCAACGGCACCGCCGGATGAATACCGCGCAGCGAGATCAGGCCGGAAAGGCCGCTGGCACCCGGCATCGACAAGTCGAGCAGCACCAGATCGACGTCCTCATTGGCCACGACCAGCGCCTTGGCGCTTTCGAAATCGCCGGCCTCGTGAATGGCCGCGACATTGCCGATGCCGGCCAGCGCCTCCCGAAGGGCGCCGCGGAACAGCGGATGATCGTCGGCGATGACGAACGTGTAGTCCGACGGCAAATGTTCCTCCCCCAATCCCATCGATGATTTTGCGCTTTTTCGGGACCAGTCGAACAATTATGCGGTGATGTCAGCTGTTTTCAAGCGGCAAAGACCCCGCGCTGACTTTTCCCCCGAACTAACTGCGTTCAGGTCTTTTGCGAATTGAGCTTGGCGCCGTCGTCGCCATTGTCCTTGTCCATATCCTTGACGATGCCCATGAAGCCGCGCAGGAAGCGCTCCATATAGCTCATCGTCTTGTTGAAATCCTCCTCGCTGGGCAGCTGCGATTCGAGGCGGGCTGACAGCGAATTCTCGAGCTTGGCCACGCGCTCGTCCAGCGCCTTCACCGAGCCTTGCAGCCGGTCGATTTCGTCCTGGAAGGCGGCGCGTTCGTCGGCCGCCAGCTTGCAGACGAGCTGGCCGGTGCGTTCCTCGCAGATCGACATCGCGCCGGTCTGTGTGTCCATACGGACATAGCCATTGGCCGACTTTTCCAGCTTGTAGCGATCGGTTTCCTCGGAAAAGGCCGATGCCGCGACGAGCGAGACGAGAGCTGCCGGGATCAAGACGTGTTGCAGACGCATGTTGTCCTCCATGGGCCAATCAGCGCAATCTATCACATGTTTGCGCCGGAAATGGGGAAGATGCGCCCTTCCCCGCCTGGTCTGTTCGGACTATAGCGCAATCATGTCTCAGATTATCTACAAGATAGTGCCTGAAGAGCTTTGGCGCGAGGCCGAAGGAAGCCGAAGCTTCACCGGCGCGCCGGTCGATGTCGTCGACGGCTTCATACATTTTTCCAGCGCCGGGCAGGCCAGGGAAACGGCGGCAAAGCACTTTGCCGGCCAGACCGGGCTGCTGCTGATTGCCATCGACGCGTCGCGCCTGGGTGAAGCGCTTAAGTACGAGGTCTCGCGCGGTGGCGCGCTGTTCCCGCATCTCTACGGTCCGCTCGACCTCAAGGCCGTCGTCAGGGTGCAGCCATTGCCGCTCGGCGCCGACGGCCTGCACCAGTTCCCGGCGCTGGAGGGCGAATGAGCCTGTTCGACCGCGTCGGCCAGAAGCTGCTGTTCGGATTCGACCCGGAAGCCGCGCATGGGCTTTCGATCGCGGCGCTGAAATGCGGCCTGCCGGTTGGCGGCCGCCCTGTGCGCGACGACAGGCTGAAGATCAGCCTTTGCGGCATCGATTTTCCCAATCCGCTCGGCATGGCCGCCGGCTATGACAAGAATGCCGAGGTGCCGGACGCGCTGCTCGGCCTCGGTTTCGGCTTCGCCGAGGTCGGTACCGTCACGCCGCTGCCACAGGCGGGCAATCCGAAGCCGCGCATTTTCCGGCTGACAGCGGACGAAGCGGTGATCAACCGGCTGGGCTTCAACAATGAGGGACATGCGGCAGCCGAAAAACGCCTTGCCGCCCGCAGGGGTCGCGCCGGCATCGTCGGCGTCAACATCGGCGCCAACAAGGACAGCGCCGACCGCGTCAGCGATTATGAGCGCGGCGTCACCAGGTTTGCGCCTTACGCCAGCTATCTGACGGTCAACATCTCCTCGCCGAACACACCTGGCCTGCGCAATATGCAAGCGCGCGAGCAGCTCGGCGAGCTTTTGTCCCGCGTCATCGCGGCGCGCTCGGCAGCAGCAGTGCGGCCGCCCGTCTTCCTCAAGATCGCGCCTGATCTGGTCGGGGCCGAGCTGGAGGACGTTGCCGCCGAGGTCACGGAGAAGCAGATAGACGGCGTCATCGTCTCCAACACCACGATTTGGCGGCCGGCGCTGCGCAGCGCCGGTGTTGCCGGAGAGACCGGCGGGCTCTCGGGAAAGCCCTTGTTCGAGCGCTCGACCATCGTGCTGGCAAAGATGCGCAAACTGCTTGGCCCGGACCGCGCCATCATCGGTGTCGGCGGTGTCTCTACCGCTGAGACGGCACTGGAAAAGATCCGGGCCGGCGCCGATCTCGTCCAGCTCTACACCGGCATGATCTATGCCGGGCCTGCGCTGCCGGGCCGCATTCTTTCGGGAATGATCCGTTTCGTGGAAAAAGAGCGGCTCAAATCCATCCGCGATCTACGTGACAGCCGGCTCGACTTCTGGGCGTCGAAGCAACTCTAAACTGCGCTAAAAAGCCTGGTGTCAATTGCGACTGACGGTCCGCTCGCAGATGGCGCCGCGGATGGCAGGCAACAATCCAAAAAGAAGCAACTGGGGCGTCCCGCCGACGCCAAGAATTGCGGAAACAGTGAACGCAACGAGCAGTCCCAGCGCCGCGCCCAGGACATATGGCAGGTAACCTCGCACAAGCTTCCCCCAGAACAATTGGTGGATCGGGCTGCTGGAAAACGTAACGAAATCGACCCGAAGTGCAAGCGCATCCGATGGCGCCGAGGACACCGCCTAAAACGCGGCCCGCACCCGCAGCCGCAGAATGGCGAGCAGGCTGAAGCCGCGTACCAGCAGGAAGACATGCAGCGCTGCCCACAAGCCGTGATTGCCGAAGGCCGGCGCCAGCGTCAGCAGCGCGGCGCTGAAGACGAGGAAGGACAACAGCATCATGTTGCGCATGTCGCGCGACCAGGTCGCGCCAATGAAGACGCCGTCCATCTGGAACGCCAGCACGCCGCTCAGCGCGGTGAAGGCGGCCCAGGGCAGATAGATGTCGGCAACGGCGCGAACGTCCTCAGAAGTCGTGATCAGGGCGACCAGATCGGCGCCACCCAGCAGCAGCACGAGCGTCGCCGCGCCCGCCAGCCCAAAACCCCAGAACAGGGTCAGCTTGACGGCCTGGCGGAAGGGCGTCGCGGCACCAGCGCCGATGGCGCGGCCGGCGAGCTGTTCGGCAGCCGTGGCGAAACCATCGAGGAAATAGCCGGCAATAAGGAAGAAATTCATCAGCACGGCGTTGGCGGCCAGCATCACCGTGCCAAATTGCGCGCCCTGGCGGGTGAACAGCGCGAAAGCAGCAAGCAGCGAGAACGAGCGGATCATGATGTCGCGGTTGAGCGACAGCATGCGCAGGAAGGCAGACATGTCGAGCAGGCGATGACGCGGCAAAGCCGGGGCTGCGCGGAAGCGCCTGATGACGATCGCGAGACCAAGCAGCATGGCGACGAATTCGCCGGTGACGGTCGCCCAGGCAACGCCGGCGACGCCCCAGCCCAGTTCCAGGCCAAGCAGAATGCAGAGCGCGATGTTGATGCCGTTGAGCACCAGTTGCAGCATCAGTCCAAGCCCGCCCTCGCCGCGGCCCAGCACATAGCCGAGGATGGCGTAGTTGATCAGCGAGAAGGGCGCGGCGAGCAATCTGATCCTGATGTAGACAGCCATCGCTTCGCTGACGCGCGGGTCGGCGGCCATGAACCATTGCCCGGCCATGGCGACCAAGGGCGCGAGCGCGGCAAGCACGATGCCGGCGACGATCGCAATCAGCACGGCGCGCCAGAACACGGCCTGCTCTTCCAGTTCATCACCGCGCCCGAAAGCCTGTGCAACGAGGCCGGTGGTGCCGGAGCGCAGGAAATTGAAGGTGGTGAAGACGACATCGAAGATCAGCGCACCCGCCGCCAGGCCACCGAGAAGGGCGGCGTCACCGAACTGGCCGATCACCGCCGTGTCGACGATGCCGAGCAGCGGCGTTGTCAGATAGGCAAGCGTCATCGGCACGGCGATAGCGAGCACCGAGCGATTGGTGACGACGAAGGTCCTGACGGTGGCTTGGTTGGCACCCTTGTCCAAGGATTGCTGCCTTGCTGATTGCGGCTTGATCGAACAGCCGATGTGCCCCAGTTTCGCGATGCCGCGCAATCGCCAACGAACGGCGGCCAACCGAATTCCAGAGCTGGCGCAGGCCGCCTTACATCATGCCGCTGCAGATCGTCCATCACCCCGACTATGATGCCGGCTTCGCCGTCAATCACCGGTTCCCGATGAGCAAATATCCGCTGCTGATGGAAGCCCTGAGCGCGCGTGGGCTGGCCGAGCCTGCCGTGCTCAATGTGCCGGACGCAGCGCCGGGGTCATGGCTGAAGCTTGCCCATGCCGCCGCCTATGTCGACCAGGTGCTGGCCTGCGAAGTGCCTGCAAAAATCGAGCGCGAGATCGGTTTTCCGGTCGGACCGCGCGTTTCGCTGAGGGCACAACTCGCAACCGGCGGCACGGTGCTGGCCGCGCGGCTGGCATTGCTGAACGGCATCGCCTGCAACACCGCCGGCGGCAGCCATCACGCGCGGCGCGCGCAAGGCGCCGGCTTCTGCACCTTCAACGATGTCGCGGTCGCCTCGCTGGTGCTGCTTGCCGAAGGTGCCGCCCAAAACATCCTGATCGTCGATCTCGACGTGCATCAGGGCGACGGCACGGCCGACATTCTGGGCGACGAGCCCGGCGCATTCACCTTTTCCATGCATGGCGAGCGCAACTACCCGGTGCGCAAGATCGCCTCCCACCTCGATGTCGCCCTGCCCGACGGCACCGGCGATGCGGCCTATCTCGAACGGCTGAACAGCCTTCTGCCGGAATTGTCCGCCAGCGCGCGCTGGGACATTGTCTTCTACAATGCCGGGGTCGATGTCCATGCCGAGGACCGGCTGGGCAGGCTGTCGCTGTCGAACGAGGGCCTACGCGCCCGCGACGACATGGTGATCCGCCATTTCCGGACGCTCGATATCCCGGTGTGCGGCGTCATCGGCGGTGGCTATGCGACGGATGTGGCGGCACTCGCCGCGCGCCATGCCATCCTGTTCGAGGTGGCTTCGCGCTACGCCTGACAGTCTTATCGTTTGAGCATGATCCTTTCCGAACCGCAGGTCAGCGAAACAAAAACCGGTTCCACTTTTCGCTGCGCGGACCTTTGGTTCGGGATCATGCTCTATTTCTTATAGTTGGCGATCCTGAGCAGGATGAAGGCCGGAACGACGATCGCCGCGCCCAGCAGGATATAGCCGAAGAAACGGTCGACGGCGTGGAAACCCAGGTTCCACAGATCGAGGAAGAATTTCCGGATGCCGTAGAGCACATCCATCGGCGACCAGCCGAAGGCGTTCATGACGAGGCCAACGAGAAATGACACGACCAGCAGCTTCAGGAGCACCCGGAGCGGCGTGTCGCCGAGAAAACGGTTCAATGCGGACAAGGCCCGTCTCCACAATAGGTTGCGCCGATTCGGTGCAAGCCCAGAAATACGCACTTGTCGGCCCTCTATCAAGCCAGCCGCGGAATCCAGGCCGCTTACGACTGCCGGAACGGCGGCTTGCATGACTGCCTGCTCGCCACCTTGACACCTATGTTGCAGTGCAGCAAAATCAGGTGACAGAGGGTACCCAGTTGATGTCGATCAGCCAGACTCACTCGTATCGCCCGGTTATGGACGGACTGCGCTGTATCGCCGTGATCAGCCAACACAGCGAGCGGACATGAAGTACAGGCGCGATATCGATGGCCTGCGGGCCGTTGCGGTCCTGCCGGTCGTACTCTTCCACTTCGGAATCACGGCAATTCCCGGCGGCTTTACCGGTGTCGATATCTTCTTCGTCATTTCCGGCTACCTGATCAGCGGAAGCCTTCTGGACGACCTTGAACGCGGCCAGTTTTCGATCGTCAGCTTCTACTGGCGTCGCGCCCGGCGCATTCTGCCGGCTCTGGTCTTTGTCACGCTTCTCACATGCATAGCGGCGCTGTTCATTCTGCTGCCGTCGGATCTGCATGAATTCAGTCTCAGCGTGATAGCGGCTTCGACGTTCTGGTCGAACATCTATTTCTGGAAAACGACGAACTACTTCTCCATCGATGCCCAACTGCGACCGATGCTGCATACCTGGTCGCTTTCGGTCGAGGAGCAATACTACATCTTCGCTCCGATCCTTATGTTCCTGATCTATCGCTATTTCGGGAAGCGCTGGCTGACGATACTCCTGCCGATCATTCTCGGCAGCTTCGTGCTGGCGATCATGGCGACATCGATGGCGCCGACCGCGGGCTTCTACCTGCTGCCGACACGAATCTGGGAACTCATGCTGGGCGCCGTGCTCATGCTGAAACGGCCCCCGGCCCTGGGCAACCGGCTTGGCATGGAACTGGCCGGCCTGGCAGGGGTTGGCTTACTCGCCATCGGATTCCTGACGATTTCGGAGAGTGATCCGTTCCCGGGTTACAACGCCTTGTATCCGTGCCTTGGAACAGCGCTGCTTATCTACGCTGGCCAGGGTACCCCGTCGACGATCGTTACCCGCATACTCGAAACCCGGCCGCTGGTCTGGATCGGTCTCATCTCGTATTCGCTGTATCTCGTTCACTGGCCAATCAATTCGTTCGCTCACTATCTTTCACTGCAAAAACCCGACCCGTCGATGATCGTTGTGATGACGGTTGCAAGCGTCGCGCTGGCTGCTTTCTCCTGGAAATATGTCGAGCAGCCGTTTCGGCAGAAAAGGACCTTTACCGCCCCGGTGCCCATCTTCGCCTTTTCAGCAGGCGCGATTGCTCTGCTTTGTGTTGGCGGCGCGGCCGGGGCACTCGGCAACGGCTTTCCGCAACGGTTTCCGGACTTTGCCCAACAGCGGATTCCCGTCGGCGACTGGCGCAATGGCATCTGTTTCAACGAGGGCTCCAGCCAGATAGAGAACTGGAATCTCGGGGATTGCACACGCACCCACGGTTTCAAGACGAATGTCTTGTTGTGGGGCGACTCGTTCGCCGCCCACTATGTTTCAGGCCTGGACGCCAACGCAAATCAGCTTCAAGCCAATGTCGTGGAATACACTTATGCGGGCTGTCCGCCGATTCTCTCCTATTTCTCCTATGCACGTCCAAATTGCACGCGATTCAATCAGCAAGCCCTGAAAATCATTGGCGATGCCGGTATCCGGACGGTCATACTTAGCGGCCGGTGGACCGACTACGCGGCGAGAAGTTTCGACGGTCTCCAGCAAACGATCGATACGCTTCATGGCCTGGGCGTGCGGGTGTTTGTCATCGGGCAGTCTCCGGAGTTCATAGCCGACGTCCGGAAAATCGCGTTCTTCGCAAAGCGCAGAAATCTGGATGATACATCCTGGCCAATGGCCATGGATCCCGGCATCAACGACCGTGTGCGCGCATTCACCAAAGGCGCCACTTTCATCGATCCGCTAAAATTCCTGTGCAGCGCGGGACGCTGTTCCTTCGCCGATTCAGGTCAGTTTCTCTATTTCGACTATGGCCATTTCTCGACAATTGGGGCCACGCTGGCAATTTCGAAATACTGGCCGAACTTTGCCGCGAACGACGCCCTCGCCACGGCGAAGTAACAGTGGGCGGGTGGCAAGACACAAGCATGCGCATAACGATTGCCCGCATGCCGGCTTGCGTGGTAACGAGGGCTCGCGCGGGTATGATGTAATGGTAGCTTGTCAGCTTCCCAAGCTGAACGCGCGGGTTCGATTCCCGCTACCCGCTCCAGCTTGGGCCATAGGCGCTGGCCAGGCGATACTCCGATCCGCCGCGCCTTAGCGACAATTGACAGTCAGCCCCTCAGGCGCTCGCGAAAACGTGACTGTCGCGCCGATAGCCATCATAATCGCTGGCGCTATCGTGCATGGGCGCCAGTCCTGCCACGGGAGACAGCCATGCTCCGCCTATCCGCAGCCGCTCTGCTGACCCTGGCTTTGTGGCCGCTCGCCGCTTCGGCCCAGGAGGAGCCGCCGCCGTCGCGATGCGTTGCGATCGCGCAAGCGCTGCCGTCGGCCACCTATGCCAGCTTCACGGCGCCAAAGGGGCAGACGTCCCTGCTGGCCCAGGCCTTCGTCGACGGCGACGTCACGATCACCTATGCCGGCCATTCGACCTACATCATCGAGACGCCCGCCGGCGTCAGGATCGCCACCGACTTTTCCGGCGTCTACGGCGCTGAGCCGCTGCCGCGCGTGGTGACCATGAACAAGGCCCACCGCACCCATTATTCGGACCATCCGGATCCCGCCATCGAATATGTGCTGCGCGGCTGGAATCCGGACGGCGGTCCGGCGCGCCACGCCCTTGTCGTGGACGATGTCTACATCCGCAACGTACCGACGGATATCCGCAATGGCGGCGATCTCGGCAAGGACGGCAATTCCATCTTCATCTTCGAAGTGGCGGGGCTCTGCATCGGCCATCTCGGCCATCTGCACCACCGGCTGGAGGACGCGCATTACGGCGCCATCGGCCGGCTCGACATCCTGATGGTGCCTATCGACGGCGGCATGACGCTGTCGCTCGACCGGATGACCGAAATCACCACGCGGCTCTATTCCTCGATGATCCTGCCGATGCATCGCCATGCGACCCCGATCGGCGAATTCACAGGCAGGATGGGAGACGATTTCGCCGTGGAATTCCGCTCCGGCCGGTCGCTGTCGGTTTCGCTGAAGTCCCTGCCTGACCGGCCGACGATCGTCATTCTCGAAGGGGTTTGACGCCCTTCAGCCGGTCTGCAGCCAAGTCATTGGGCATACATCGAAAGGTGCAGCTTCCCAAGCTGAAGGCGCGGATTCGCTCCAGTTTAATTTGCGCTTCAGCCCACCTCCCGCAAAATGAAATCGTGCAGCATCTTGGCGGCCGGCGACAGCACGCGGTTCTTCACGGTGATCAGGCTGTAGGGCCTGACTTCGATATCGAACTCGGTCTGGACGACGTCGATGGCGCCGGAGAGCCCCTCGGGGTTCTGGATGAATTTCGCCACCTGGATCGACACCGGCGCGATGGCGTCGGACTGGGCGACCATGACCAGGGTGAGCAACAGCGAGCTGGTGTTGAGGATGCGGTCCGGCAAAGCGATGTTGCGGTTCAGGAAATTGCTTTCCATCGCCTGGCGCAGTGGCGAGCCGCCCGACTGGAAAACCCAGTCATAGGCGGCGGTCTCTTCCAGCCGCACCGCCTTGCCCTTGCTCAGCGGGTGGCCGCGGCGCACGATCAGGCAAGCCTTTTCGACGCCGATGACGCGCGATTCGAATAGCCGCGGATTGAGGTCGTCGGGGATGCGCGCGATGATGAAATCGTGACGCATGGCGATCAACTCGCGCGCCAGCACATTGGAGGTCTCGACCTGCATGGTGATCTCGATGCGCGGATAGATGCGGCGGATTTCGCGGATTGCCGGCACGGCCAGTTCGATGGCCGGCGCCGTCACCGCGCCGAGGAACACAGAGCCGCCCTTGCCGGCCTTGAGCTCTGATATTTCGCGGTCGACCTCGCGCATTTCGAGCAGGATTGAACGCGCGCGCCTGGCCAATGCCTTGCCGTAGGGCGTCAGCGTGATGCCACGCGGCAGCCTTTCGCACAGCTTGACGTCGAGCACCGCCTCCATCTCGGCGATCATGCGCGAGGCGGCGGGTTGCGAGATGTTCAACACCTGCGCTGCCGCACTCACCCGGCCGTGATCGTCGAGTGCGGCGATCATGCGCATGTGGCGCAGGCTCAAGCCGCTGCGCAGCAAGGTTTCGCCGTCGCCCGGAACGTCGTCGTAACCGCTTGAGATTCCCTGGGGATTCCGCAATGCCGCCATGATCTTCGCCAGCTCCCGCCTATGTCTCGGACTGCTTCATTCATATACCAGTTTCGATATAGCAACCATCAGAGATCGCATTTGACAGTTATGTCAAAGGGACACACCCTCCGCGCGTCCCGAGACGTGTCCGTCGATGACGAGAAAAATCGTATCGATTGAAACAAGCGTACCGGGGCCGATTGGGAGGATACCGGAGATCGATAGACGACAGCGGCGCTCGCGCTTCTGCTCGACTGCGCGGCCCGCGAAGCCCCGAGGTGTCGCGTCCATCAACCAGGGAGAGTTACTGTGAAAATCATCAAGACACTGGCCGCCATGGCGGCCCTTGGCATCGCGGCCATGACGCTGCCCGCGCAGGCAGGCGAAGGCCTGGTCGGCGTGCTGATGCCGACCAAGACCTCGCAGCGCTGGATCAATGACGGCGACGCCGTCAAGTCCCAGCTCGAGGCGCTCGGCTACACCGTCGACCTGCAATACGCGCAGGACGACATTCCAAACCAGCTCAGCCAGTTGGAGAACGAAATCACCAAGGGCCCGAAGGCGCTGATCATCGCTTCGATCGACGGCACCACCATGTCGGACGCGCTGCAGAAGGCCGCCGACGCCGGCGTCGTCGTCGTCGCCTATGACCGCCTGATCAAGAAGACGGCCAATGTCGACTACTACACCACCTTCGACAATTTCGGTGTCGGCGTCATCCAGGCCAAATCGCTGCTCAAGGGCCTCGGCTATCCGGAGAAGAAGGGTCCGTTCAACATCGAGCTGTTCGGCGGTTCGCCGGACGACAACAACGCGTTCTTCTTCTACAACGGCGCCATGTCGGTGCTGCAGCCGCTGATCGATGACAAGACGCTGGTCGTGAAGTCCGGCCAGATGGGCATGGACAAGGTGGGCACGCTGCGCTGGCTGGCCGCCACCGCCCAGGCCCGCATGGACAATCTGCTCTCCGCCAACTACTCGGACGGCAGCCGCGTCGACGGCGTTCTGTCGCCCTATGACGGCCTGTCGCGCGGCATCATCGCCTCGCTGCGCGCTGTCGGCTACGGCACCGCCGACCAGCCGTGGCCCATCGTGACCGGCCAGGACGCCGAGACCGCTTCGGTCAAGGCGATCATCGCCGGCGAGCAGTATTCGACCGTGTTCAAGGACACCCGGGAACTCGCCAAGGCCACCGTCGAGCTCGTCGACAAGGTGCTCACGGGCGGCAAGCCGGAAGGCCTCGACACCACGACCTACAACAACGACGTCAAGGTCGTCCCCTCGATCCTGTTGACGCCGCATGATGTCGACAAGTCGAACTACCAGGCGCTGGTGGTCGACTCCGGCTACATCAAGGCCGACGAACTGAAGTAATCCCGGTTGCAAAGTCTGGGGTCCTGCGCAACGCAGGGCCCCTTTTCGTTAACCAGCGAGCCCGGTATGTTTGCCGATCTCGGAGGAGCTTAATTCCTGATGACCTCGACGATTTTGGAGATGCGCGACATCACCAAGACGTTCCCCGGCGTGAAGGCGCTGTCCAACGTCAATCTCAGCGTCGAAGAGGGCGAGATCCACGCAGTGGTCGGCGAGAACGGCGCGGGCAAGTCGACGCTGATGAAGGTGCTGTCGGGCGTTTATGCGTCCGGCACCTATGACGGCGCGATCGTCTACCGTGGCGAGGAATGCCATTTCAAAGGCATCCACGACAGCGAACACAAGGGCATCGTCATCATCCACCAGGAACTTGCGCTGGTGCCGATGCTGTCGATCACGGAAAACATTTTCCTTGGCAACGAGCACGCCAGGTACGGCGTCATCGACTGGGATGCCAACGAGACACGCACCAGCGCCCTGCTCAAGAAGGTGGGCCTCAAGGAGGACCCCAAGACGCTGATCACCAATATCGGTGTCGGCAAGCAGCAGCTGGTGGAGATCGCCAAGGCGCTGAGCAAGGAAGTGAAGCTGCTGATCCTCGACGAGCCGACGGCGAGCCTGTCCGAAAAGGACAGCCAGGCGCTGCTCGATCTGTTGCTCGAATTCAAGCGGCAAGGCATCACCTCGATCCTGATCTCGCACAAGCTCAACGAGGTCAACCGGGTCGCCGACAAGGTCACCATCATCCGTGACGGGCGGACGATCGAAACGCTTGCCAAGAAAGACATTTCGGAAGACCGCATCATCACCTCGATGGTCGGCCGCTCGCTCGACGACCGCTATCCGCCGCGCGAGCCGGACATCGGCGAGATCGTGCTCCAGGTGAAGAACTGGTCGGTCTATCACCCGATCCATGCCGATCGGCAAGTGATCAAGGGCATCGACATCAATGTCCGCAAGGGCGAAGTGGTTGGCATCGCCGGGCTGATGGGCGCCGGACGCACCGAATTCGCCATGAGCCTGTTCGGCCGCTCCTACGGCCGCCGCATCAGCGGCGAGGTGCTGCTCAAGGGCAAGCCGATCGATGTCTCCTCGGTGAGCAAGGCGGTGGAACACGGCATCGCCTACGTCACCGAGGACCGCAAGACCTACGGCCTCAACCTGATCGACCATATCAAGCACAACATCACGCTGGCCAATCTGGGCGGCGTGTCGCGCCACAGCGTGATCGACGATCTGCGCGAACTCGCCGTTGCCAATGAATACAAGGCCAAGACCAACATCCGCTCGTCCAGCGTCTACCAGATGACGGGCAATCTGTCGGGCGGCAACCAGCAGAAAGTGGTGCTGTCGAAGTGGCTGTTCGCCAATCCCGACGTGCTGATCCTCGACGAGCCGACGCGCGGCATCGACGTCGGCGCCAAATATGAAATCTATACGATCATCGCCCGTCTCGCCTCCGAAGGCAGGGCGATCATCGTCATTTCGTCGGAAATGCCCGAGCTGCTCGGCATCACCGACCGCATCTACGTCATGAATGAAGGACGCATCGTGGGGGAAATGGCCGCAAGCGACGCAAGTCAGGAAAAAATCATGCGCGCCATCGTCCGCGGAGAAGGAAAAGCATCATGAGCACCGAAAGCGCTCCCGGGCCGCAGAGCGGCGTCGCCCAGGACCTACAACAGACACCTCGCATTGCCGTCTCGGCGCTGGTCACCAATCTGCGCGAATACGGGCTGATCCTGGCGCTGATCGCCATCATGGTGTTTTTCCAGTTCACGACGTCCGGAACGCTGTTCAAGCCGGTGAACCTGAGCAATCTGGTGCAGCAGAACAGCTTCATCATCGTGATGGCGCTGGGCATGCTTCTGGTGATCGTCTCCGGCCATATCGATCTCAGCGTCGGCTCCGTCGCCGGCTTCATCGGCGCGCTGGCGGCGATGATGATGGTCATCTGGCCGCTCGGCCCCTTCAGCAATCCGCTGGTGGTGTCGGTCATTTGCCTGATCGTGGGTGGCGCGATCGGCGCCGCGCAAGGCTACTGGATCGCCTATCACCGAATACCGAGCTTCATCGTCACGCTGGCGGGGATGCTGATCTTCCGCGGCATCTGCCAGGCGCTGCTGGGTGGCGGCTCTTCCGTGGGGCCGCTTCCGGCCGGCTTCAAGGCGCTCAGCTCCGGCTTCATTCCCGACGTGATCGGCTCGTTGACGCTGATCCCGCCGGTGGTGAACGCCGCCGGCAAGACCATCGTCGGCAGCGGGCTGACGCTGCACATGACGACTATCGTGATCGGCCTCGCCGCCGTGCTTGCCTATGCCTATTTCGGGCTCAGGGCGAGGCGCAGCCGCGAGCGGCATGGCTATGAGGCCGAACCCTTCACGCTGTTCGTCGTCAAGACCCTGGTGACCAGCGCGCTGGCGCTGTTCCTGGTCTACCAATTCGCCACCTACAGGGGCCTGCCGATCGTCCTCATGGTGATGGGCGTGCTGATTGCGCTGTTCGTCTTCGTCACCAAAAGGATGACGATCGGCCGCCGCATCTACGCGATGGGCGGCAACGCCAAGGCGGCGCAGCTGTCGGGCATCAAGACCGAACGGCTGACCCTGATGGTGTTCATCAATATGGGCGTGCTGTCGGCGCTTGGCGGCCTGATCATCGCGGCGCGGCTGGGGCAGGCCGTGCCAGCGGCGGGGCTCGGCAGCGAGCTCGACGTCATCGCCGCCGTGTTCATCGGCGGCGCTTCGGCCATGGGCGGCGTCGGCCAGGTCATCGGCGCGGTGGTCGGCGGCTTCATCATGGGCGTCATGAACAACGGCATGTCGATCATGGGCGTCAATGTCGACTGGCAGCAGGTTGTGAAGGGCCTGGTGCTGCTCGGCGCCGTGGTCTTCGACGTCTACAACAAGAACAAGGGTTGAGCCGGGAACAACCTGGCCGGACGAGGAAACCATACGGGTCACATCGCGGCTGCCGGCAAGAGGCCGGTGCGAAGAAGTCTCCTGAGAGACCAGGCCAGCGAGCGCAATCCGGACGAAGAATTTCACCCGTGGCGCGGACCTGGTCCGGGTCGCGCTTGGAAGGGTTTGCCGCACCGGCAGGCCGCCAAGGCAATTCCAGAGAGGGTACATCATGCTGATCTCCCAGATACTCGACGACGCCGAGACGATCCGTGTCGTTGCCCGCAACGGCGGCAAGACCCGGATCATCAACGGCGCCCGCAGCGTCTATTCGCTGGCGATGGAGGCCGCCCGCACCGGCACGGGCCTCGAAGCGCTCATCGAACGCAAGGGCTACGGCGAGACGGTCGATCTCGATACCATCTATAAAAAGGGGCGGCTGGTGTCGCCGATCAACCATCCCGATCCCGCGCATCTTCATCTCACCGGCACGGGCTTGACACATCTCGGCTCCGCGGCGACCCGCGATTCCATGCACAAGAAGCTCAACACCGACGGCGAGGAACAGCTCACCGATTCCATGAAGATGTTCCGCATGGGGCTGGAGGGCGGCAAGCCGGCCAAGGGCCAGATGGGCGTGCAGCCGGAATGGTTCTACAAGGGCAATGGCACAATGGCGGTGGCGCCGGGCGCGGCTCTGATGTCGCCCGCTTTCGCGCAGGACGCCGGCGAGGAACCGGAAATCGCCGGCATCTACGTCATCGGCGACGACGGCGCGCCGTTCCGCGTCGGCTTCACGCTGTCGAACGAGTTTTCAGACCATGTCACCGAGCGCGTGAACTATCTGTTCCTCGCCCATTCCAAGCTGCGCAACGCCTCGTTCGGACCGGAGATCCTGATCGGCGACCTGCCGTCCGACATCAAGGGCTCCTCGCGCATCCTGCGCGACGGCAAGCTGCTTTGGGAAAAGCCGTTCCTGTCGGGCGAAGCGAACATGTCGCACACTATCGCCAATCTCGAGCACCACCATTTCAAATATTCGGCCTTCCGCCAGCCGGGCGACGTGCATGTGCACATGTTCGGCACGGCGACGCTGTCGTTTGCCGACGGCATCCGGACCGAGGCCGGCGACGTCTTCGAGATCGAGGCCGGGGATTTCGGCCTGCCGCTGCGCAATCCGCTCGAGATCGAGAAGCCGGTGAAGGTGGCGGTGAAGGCGCTTTGAGCGGGTGATCTCCCCCCTTGAGGGGGAGATGTCGCCGAAGGCGACAGAGGGGGTCGTCTCGCGTAGAGCGCCAGCCTCCTCTTCGCGTCTGCAGGGTGCCGCGCTCTATGTGAGACGACCCCCTCTGGCCGCTTCGCGGCCATCTCCCCCTCAAGGGGGGAGACAACAAACCTCAATAAATATCGAAGTCGAAATACTTGGCCTGGATCTTCTTGTACGTGCCGTCGGCAACGATGGCGTCTATGGCAGCGTTGAGCTTTTCGCGCAGTTCATTGTCTTCCTTGCGCACGGCAATGCCGGCTTGCGTCTCGGTGCCCTTGACGTCACCGACCATCTTGCAGCAGCCGTCGCTCGCCTTCTTCATCCAGTCCATCAGCACGAACTTGTCCGAAAGGACGGCATCGAGGCGGCCGTTCATGAGGTCGGTGATCGCCTCTTCCTGGGTCGGATAGAGCTTCGCCTCGGCGCCGGCCTTGCCATAGACGTTCTGGGCATAGTCGGCCTGGGTCGTGGAGGCCTGCGCCCCCACCGTCTTGCCGGCAAGCGCCTCAGCCTCGGTCGAAGCGATCTCGGTGTCGTTCAGCGCCACCAGCGAAAGCGGCGTCGTATAATATTTGTTGGTGAAGGAGACCTGCTTCTTGCGCTCCTCGGTGATGCTCATCGAGGCGACGATGGCGTCGAACTTCTTGGCCTGGAGCGCCGGAATCATGCCGTCCCAGTCCTGGGTGACGAGCTCGCATTCGACCTTCATCTGAGCGCAAAGCGCATCGGCGATGTCGATGTCGAAGCCGACCAGCTTGCCGTCCGCAGTGATGGTGTTGAACGGCGGATAGGCACCCTCGGTGCCGATCTTCAGTTTTTCCTGTGCCTGCGCCAACGAGAAACCAGGGCCGGCCACCAGCATTGCAGCAGCCGCTGCCGATATGATCCATCTCGAAATCCGCATTTTGTTGTTCCCCTTGCGGTTGCTCATTTGAAGGTCGGCATAGCCAAGCATGGCGCGCCCGGTCAGGCAAGCGCAGTGTGAGGCAAGCACAATGTGCGACCGGCACAATGTGCGGCTGGCGGAAGGATCAGCGCGCGGCGCGGAAATGCTTGGACAGTTTCAGGCCCTGCGCCTGATAGTTCGAGCCGAGATCGGTGCCGTAGAGCGCCTGCGGCCGCTTCAGCATGTGCTCGTAGACCAGGCGGCCAACGATCTGGCCGTGGTCAAGGATGAACGGCACTTCATGACTGCGCACTTCGAGCACCGCCCGGCTGCCGGTGCCGCCGGCCGCCGAATGGCCGAAACCCGGATCGAAGAAGCCGGCATAGTGGACACGGAATTCGCCGACCAGCGGATCGAAGGGCGTCATCTCGGCTGCGTAGAGCGGCGGCACATGCACCGCCTCCTGGCTGACCAGGATGTAAAATTCGTCGGGATCGAGCACCAACTCGCCGGCGCCGCTCTTGTAGAGCGGCTCCCAGAAATCGACGACATCCTGCGCGGCGCGCTTGTCGACGTCGACCAGCCCGGTGTGATGCTTGCCGCGGTAGCCGACCAGCCCGTCCTTGTCACCGTCGAGGTCGATAGAGAGCGCGATACCGCCGCCCGAAATGTTGGGCGGCTCGGTGGCGACCAGCGTCTCGGCGCGATGCAATTCGTGCAGTTCTGCTTCCGACAGAAGCGCGTTGCCGGTGCGGAACCGGATCTGCGACAGCCGTGAGCCGGTGCGGACCACGATCGGGAAGGTGCGCGGGCTGACCTCCAGATAGAGCGGCCCGGTGTAGCCGGCGGCGATCTTGTCGAACTCGTGGCCGCGATCGGTCATCACGCGGGTGAAGATGTCCAGCCGCCCGGTCGAGCTCTTCGGATTGGCCGAAGCCGAAATGTTCTCTGGCAGCGCCAGGCTTTCGAGCAGCGGCACGATGTAGACGCAGCCGGTTTCGAGCACGGCGCCCTCGGCCAGATTGATCTCGTGCAGCTTCAGCCGGTCGAGCTTTTCGGCGACCTTATGGTTCGGGCCGGGCAGGAAGGAGGCGCGCACGCGCCAGGCCTTGTCGCCGAGCCTGAGATCGAGGCTGGCCGGCTGGATCTGATCGGCATCAAGCGCAGGCGCCTTCAGCGCGCCGGACTGGAACAGCGCGGAAATGTCGTGATCGGGAAGAATGCCTGTCTGCCGCAAAGGCTGCTCCAAGAGGCCGCTGGTACAAACCTCTTAATCATGCCGGCAATTGACGCAAGCGCGGCGCGGGTCTAAAGGGTCGTTATCCCGTGGTGATTTGGCCGGTCGGCTTGCAGCCACGTTAAACAAGTCGCTAAAGGACCGTCGGGCCGCAAGGCCGTATGGACCGGTTGCGACTTTCGCGGCCGGTTTTTTTGTGTCTGGAACAAAAGCGATGAGCACCAAGAAGCGTAACTGGAAGCCTCAAACCGCACTCGTGCATAGCGGGACGCTGCGTTCCGGCTTCGGCGAAACCTCCGAGGCGATGTACCTCACCCAGGGCTACGTCTACGAGACGGCACAGGCGGCGGAAGCCCGCTTCAAGGGCGAGGAACCGGGCTTCATCTATTCGCGCTACGCCAATCCCACCGTCGACATGTTCGAAAAACGCATGTGCGCGCTGGAAGGCGCGGAAGACGCGCGCGCCACCGCGTCCGGCATGGCAGCGGTGACCGCCGCACTTCTGTGCAGCGCCAGGGCCGGCGACCATATCGTGGCGGCGCGCGCGCTGTTCGGCTCCTGCCGCTGGGTGGTCGAGACGCTGGCGCCGAAATACGGCATCGAGGCGACGCTGGTCGACGGCACCGACATCGCCAACTGGGAGAAGGCGGTCAGGCCAAACACCAAGCTGTTCTTCCTGGAAAGCCCGACCAATCCGACGCTGGAAGTGGTCGACATATCAGCCGTCGCGACGCTTGCCAATTCGATCGGGGCGCGGCTGATCGTCGACAACGTCTTTGCCACCCCCTTGCAGCAGAAGCCTTTGCAACTCGGCGCCCACATCGTCGTCTATTCGGCGACCAAGCATATTGACGGCCAGGGGCGGTGTCTGGGCGGCGTCATCCTGTCGGACAAGAAGTGGATCGACGAGAATTTGCACGACTATTTCCGCCATACCGGCCCCAGCCTGTCGCCGTTCAATGCCTGGACGCTGCTCAAGGGCCTGGAGACGCTGCCGCTGCGCGTGCGCCAGCAGACGGAAAGTGCCGGCAAGATCGCGGATTTCCTTGCCGAGCGGCCTGAGATCGCCCGCGTCATCTATCCCGGCCGCGCCGATCACCCGCAGGCGGCCGTCGTGAAGAAGCAGATGACGGGCGGCTCGACGCTGATCTGCCTCGACGTCAAGGGCGGCAAGCAGGCGGCTTTCGCCTTCCAGAACGCCCTCGACATCGTGCTGATCTCCAACAATCTTGGTGACGCCAAGAGCCTGATCACTCACCCGGCGACGACAACCCACAAGAATCTCAGCGACGAGGCACGCGCCGAACTCGGCATCGGACCGGGCACGCTGAGGCTTTCGGTCGGGCTTGAAGATACGGACGATCTGCTCGGGGATGTCGAGCAGGCGCTCAAATCAGCCAAATAGCCGCCGCCGCGCGGCAGGGATTGCTCAGACGCCTTCTTCCAACTCGGTCATCGCCTTGGTGCGGATGGTCATGGCGTTGCCGCGCCATTCGACAGCACCGCCCAGCCAGCCACGTGCCCAGATGGCGGGAAGCATTAAATCCCGCACGATCATGGCTGTGACGATGCGTGGCGACCGATACCAGCCCTTGGACCAGGCGAGCATGCATTCCGGCAGATAGGCAACCAGCAGCACGCATAGAGCCGTGGTGGGCAGACTGATGCCGGCGCTTGCCGCCGCGATCAGCGCCAACAGCAGTGGCATTGCCACGCCGGTGAGGATCTCCGGCGCGAAGAACAGCGGGAAGGTGACGCGGCGCAAGCGCGCCCAGCGGGCCTGGCGCGACCAGATTTCGCCAAAGGTGCGCTGGCCGAGCGGCTGCTCGAATGGCGAGGCGACGAGATTGACGCGCAAGCCGAGCCCATTGACCAGCTTGGTCGCGGCAGCGTCCTCGGCGATCTCGGCGGCGAGCGCATGGATACCGCCGTTGGCGTCAAGCATAGGCTTGTTCCACAACATGCTCTTGCCCTGGGCAAAGCCGAGGCCGAGTGCCTCGCCGGCATATTGCCAGCGCGCCTGCAGCGTGTTGAGGAAGGCGCATTCGACTTCGGCCCAGAACCCATCCGGCCGAGAGCCGATCGGCGTAGAGCAGACGAGGCCTGTGTCCGGCCGCCACGCGGCCATCAGGTGCTGGACATAGTCTTTGGGCATCAACACGTTGGAATCGGCAAGGATGACCCAGTCATGGCGCGCGGCTTCCCAGCCTTTGACGCAGTTGTTGAGCTTGGGATTGGCGCTGATGCGGTCATCGCCGGTGAGCAGCCGCGCCGGCACGTTGGGATAGCGGGCGATCGCGGCGTCGATGAGCTTGACCACCGGGTCGTCGGCATGGGCGACGCAGAAGATCAATTCGTAGTGTGGCCAATCGAGCGAGAAGGCGTGCTGAAGCGTCTCCTCAGTGAACGGCTCCACGCCACGCGACGGCACGACGATCGAGAGAGGCGGCGGCTTGCCGGAGGGTGCGGCGATGACCCGCCGCGCCTTCAGCCGCGACGAGGCGAGCACGATACTGGCGAGATTTGCAAGAAGTAGGGCTGAAGAAGCGAAGGCGGCTGCGAGAGTCAGTTCCATCGAGATCTGGTCACTCCGGAAAGGCCGCCCGCGGCCGTTTCATTAGAGCGCCGCGCGTCCGTTTGAACGCGCAAAGGACGCTCTAACGCTTTTGAGGCTACCCATCGTGCTTTCCGAAAGTCGAATTCGATCTTCGGGCCGATGCGGCAGCGACAGAGCGCTCGAGTCGCCCGGCACAGTCCGTGCACACCAACATTGTCATGTGTCACTTAAATGACATTGTTTTTCGGCACGTGCGCTTTGAGGCCGGCAAAACGGGTCTGCGCTCCCGCATCAAACCGCGCAGCGGGACAAATGTTCCCTGCCGCAGCAACCGGAGTAGTCCATGTACCGCGCCGTTACGCGCAACATCGAAGTGCTGGTCAGGCCGTTCTACCTGGAAGATCGCTCGGATCCGTCGGAGAACCGCTATGTCTGGGGCTACCATGTGACCATCGACAATCAGTCGGACGAGTTCGTGCAGCTTCTGTCGCGCTATTGGCACATTACGGACGGCGCCGGCCGCGTCGAGGAAGTGCGCGGCGCCGGCGTCGTCGGCGACCAGCCCGAACTCAACCCCGGCGACAGCTATCAATATACGTCCGGCTGCCCGTTGCCGACACCATCCGGCATCATGGTCGGCCACTACACGATGCGCAACGCGCGGGGCGAGACGTTCAACATCGCCATCCCCGCCTTCTCGCTCGACCTGCCAGACACGCGACGCACGGTGAACTGACAGCTGTTACTGCGCCGCGGTAAATTCCGCCGGATCGAAGTCATATTGCTTCGAGCAGAATTCGCAGGCGACATGAATGCCGCCCTCCTCGGTGCTGTCCCTGATCTCGTCGGCGGAGAAGCCTTCGAGAATGCCGCGGATCTTGTCCCTCGAGCATGAGCACTGGTCGGCGACCGGCACGCCGCCGAAGACGCGCACGCCATGCTCGTGGAACAGCCGATAAAGCAGCCGCTCTGCGCCGATCGTCGGATCGATCAGCTCAGTCGGCTCGATGGTGCCGAGCAGCGCCAGCAGTTCCTGCCAGGAATTGTCGTCCGGATCGTGGATTTCCTCGCGCGGGTCGCCGTCGCCGCCCGGCAGATCGGGCACGCGCATGCGTTCTGGCGACTGCGGCAGGAACTGCGCCAGAATGCCACCGGCCCGCCATTGCTCGCGAGCGCCGCCAATGCCGGGCGTCAACAGCTTGGCCACCGAAAGCCGGAGATCGGTCGGGATCTGCTCCGACTGGCGGAAATAGGTGCGCGCCGCCTCTTCCAGCGTCTCGCCGTCGAGCTGGACGATGCCCTGATAGCGTTGCGTGTGGGCGCCCTGGTCGATGGTCAGCGCCAGCACGCCGCTGCCGAGCAACGTCTGCTGCGACGTCTCGCCGGCGGCCGTCAACACCTCCAGCCGGTCGGCATCGAAACGCGCATAGGCGCGCAATGCGGACGGCGTGGAAAAATCCGCCACCAGCATGTCGACCGGCCCGTCAGTGCGGGTCTGCAGGATGAACTTGCCTTCGAACTTGAGCGAGGTGCCAAGCAGCACCGTCAGCACGCAGGCTTCCGCCAGCAGGCGGGCGACCGGCTCGGGATAATCGTGACGGGAAAGGATGGCGTCGAGCATCGGCCCGAGCTGGACGGTGCGGCCGCGCACATCGAGCGGCCCAACCTCGAAGGGCACGACATGATCGTCGCCAGCGTAGCCGAATTCGCCGAGTTTGGGTTGATGTTCAGCCAATTGACGGGTTTCCAACATGACAAAGCTCCGGGGCGCGGCCATGCCGCCCTCCGGGGCGCATGCGTCTAAACGCGCTCATTTTGCGTGATGGGCCTGAGATAGGCACCACGCATTGCCCGATCAAGATGGGCCCGATCAAGGTGGCCCGAATCAAGCGCCCAGACACCAGGCCAGGACCGCCTTCTGGGCATGAAGCCGGTTCTCGGCCTCGTCGAACACCACCGAATGCGGCCCGTCGATGACCTCGTCGGTGACCTCCTCGCCGCGATGCGCCGGCAGGCAGTGCATGAAGAGCGCGTCGGGCTTGGCCTTGGCCATCAGCGCCGCATTGACCTGGTAGGGTAGGAAAACATTGTGGCCGCGGGCGCGGTGTTCCTGGCCCATCGACACCCAGCAATCGGTGACGACGCAGTCGGCCTCGTGGACAGCCTCCTCGGGCGAGCGGGTGAAGTTTAGCTTGCCGCCATGCCGCTTCGACCAGTCGACATGCTTCTCGCCCGGCTCACTGCCTTCGGGCACCGCGACATTCAGGTTGAAGGCAAACCGCGCCGAGGCTTCCAGCAGGGAATGCAGCACGTTGTTGCCGTCACCGGTCCAGGCGATGGTCTTGCCGGCCACCGGACCGCGATGTTCCTCGAAGGTCATGATGTCGGCCATCAACTGGCAAGGATGGGTGTCGTCGGTCAGGCCGTTGATGACGGGTATGGTGGCATTCTCGGTCAGTTCCAGCAGCCGCTCATGCGAGGTGGTGCGGATCATGATCGCATCGACATAGCGCGACAGCACCTTGGCGGTGTCGGCGATGGTTTCGGAGCGGCCGAGCTGCATCTCGGTGCCGGTCAGCATGATGGTTTCGCCGCCGAGCTGGCGCATGCCGACGTCGAAGGAGACGCGGGTGCGCGTCGACGGCTTGTCGAAGATCATCGCCAGCACCTTACCTTCGAGCGGCTTCGTCCGCTCGCCGGCCTTGAGGCGCGCCTTTCGCACCACCGCGTCGTCCAGCATGAAGCGCAGGTCGCCCGCGGAAACGGCGGAGAGATCGGTGAAATGGCGAAGTGACATCAGGACTGGTTCCGGGATTACTTCGCGGCAGCCGCGGCGATGGCGTCAGCCAAGCCCCGGGCACCGGCGCGGATGCGGTCGAGCGCTTCATGGATCTCGGCATCGGTGACGGTCAGCGGCGGCAGCAGGCGGATGACGTTGTCGCCCGCCGGAACCGTCAGCAGATGCTGATCGCGCAGCGCAGTGTTTACCTTGGCGTTGGGCATCGCGCATTTGAGGCCGAGCATCAGCCCGGTTCCCCGGATACCCTCGATGACGTCGGGAAATTCATCGGCGACGCCGGCCAGGCCCTGCTTCAGCAACAGTGCCTTGCGCTGAACATCCTCCAGGAAACCGTCTTCCAGCACCACGTCGAGCACGGCATTGCCGACCGCCATCGCCAGCGGATTGCCGCCGAAGGTGGTGCCGTGCACGCCAGCGGTCATGCCGACCGCCGCCTCGTCGGTGGCCAGGCAGGCGCCCATCGGAAAGCCGCCGCCGATGCCCTTGGCGATCGCCATGATATCAGGCGTCACACCGGACCATTCATGCGCGAACAGTTTCCCGGTGCGACCGATGCCGCACTGGACCTCATCGTAAATCAAGAGCAGGCCATGCTGTTCGCAGAGCTGCCTCAGCCGCTTAAGCGACTGCGTCGGCACCGGGCGGATGCCGCCTTCGCCCTGCACCGGCTCGATCAGGATCGCTGCCGTCTCAGCTGTTATCGCCTTTTCGGCGGCATCGATATCATCGAAACCGACCTGATCGAATCCTTCGACCTTGGGTCCGAACCCTTCGAGATATTTGTATTGGCCGCCCGCCGCTATCGTCGCCAGGGTGCGGCCATGGAAGGCGCCTTCGAAGGTGATGATGCGAAAGCGCTCGGGATGGCCCTTGACGAAGTGGTAGCGCCGCGCCGTCTTGATCGCGCATTCCAATGCCTCAGCGCCGGAATTGGTGAAGAACACCTTGTCGGCGAAGGTGGCTTCGGCCAGCCGCTCACCCAGGCGGCTCTGCCCCGGAATCTCGTAGAGATTGGAGACATGCCAGAGTTTGGCCGCCTGCTCGGTGAGCGCGGCGACCAGATGCGGATGGCCGTGGCCCAGCGAGTTCACGGCGATGCCGCCGGCGAAATCGAGATATCGCTCGCCCTTGTCGGTAACCAGCCAAGTGCCTTCCCCATGGTCGAAAGCCAAGGGTGCGCGGGCAAAGGTCTCGAAAAGCGCCGAACCGCTCATTATATGCTTCTCCGGAACCGGAAAATCAAAAAAGCCGCCAAAGCGGCGGCCTTTGCGGCTTATCGTGTTTTTCGGCCATGAAGTCAACGAAAACGTCGCGCAAGGACGCGCGGCAAGCCCCTCAGCGAGACGCCGGCTCATAAGCGACCGGGCAAGTTGGGGAAAACCGAAAAAACCGATTCGTGTTGCCCTTGAGACTCTTGTCACTGAGTCAACGCATAGGTATTTGTAGTCGAGAAATAACTAGATTTCGTGCGGCGGACCTAATCACCCGGTATATCTGGTGTTGTTCGCCCGGCGAGAGCCGGGTCGGGAAAGGATTCCGATCGCCGCACGCCTCAGCAGGAGCGCGGTCTCATGAACTGGACTGACGAGCGAGTCGAACTTCTCAGGAAATTGTGGTCGGAAGGACTGAGCGCAAGCCAGATCGCCGCACAGCTCGGGGGCGTCAGCCGCAATGCGGTCATCGGCAAGGTACACCGGCTGAAATTGTCGGGGCGCGGCCGATCAACAGCCGCACCGGCACGCCAGAAGAAGAGCGTGCAGGGATCGAGCGTCCAGAAATCGGTATCACGGGCGGCAAGCGCGGCGCGGCATATGACCACGTCGATCGGAGCGACCGCGCTGCAGGCGCAATTCGACGCCGAGCCGGTGGCGCGTCATTACATCCGCCCGGTCGAGAACGTCGTTGTACCGATCTCGCGGCATCTGCAGCTCGTCGAATTGAACGAGCGGACCTGCAAATGGCCGAATGGCGATCCGCTTTCGGAAGATTTCCATTTCTGCGGCAATGACGCCGCCGAAACCGGGCCTTATTGCAAATACCATTCTCGCATCGCGTTCCAGCCGGCTTCGGAGCGGCGGCGCAGCAGGTAGTTAGGGGGAATAGGGGAGTAAGGCAGTAGGGCAGTATGTTTGGGCTGCGCTTGAGCCCTACTGCCCTCTCTTTTCACAGCCAACCATTCGTGCGAAACCGCCAGTACAGGAAAGAGCAGATCGCAGCGATCGCCGCCAGTACAGCGGCAGCGCCCACGCCGACCGGCCATATAGACGCTCGACGCGATGATGCCGGACGACGGCGGGGCGGTGCTCAGGTTCCGAAAGTTTTCCATCGCCGCCGCCTTGAGGCATGGCCCAGGGCCGGGATCAGGAACGTTCAGGGAAGCCTAGCCTAAATTAGCCATACGTTCGAGAGGTGGTGCGTTCACTTCACCGGCTGCATAGCGGGAAGGGCAATCTTGTCTGTCTTGTCGCGTTTTGGCCGGTCGGCCGGCATCTGGTCGCCGGTGACGATGTAATAGATCGTCTCGGCGATATTGGTGGCGTGATCGCCGATCCGTTCGATGTTCTTGGCGCAGAACAGGAGATGCGTGCACGGCGTGATGTTGCGCGGATCCTCCATCATATAGGTCAGCAATTCGCGAAACAGCGAGGTGTACATGGCGTCGATCTGATCGTCGCGGTCGCGTACGAAGCCGATGTTCTCCACCGAGCGCGACGCGTAGACGTCGAGCACTTCCTTGAGCTGCGTCAAGGCGAGGTCGGCCAGTGCCTCCAGGCCACGAAACAGGCTGGTCGGCTGGCGTCCTTCGATGACGGCAACCACCCGCTTGGCGACATTCTTGCCGAGGTCGCCGACCCGTTCGAGATCGGCCGAGATGCGGATCGCCCCGACGATCTCGCGCAAATCCGTCGCCATCGGCTGACGCTTGGCGATGATGACGATCGCCTTGTCGTCGATCTCGCGCTGTCCCTCGTCCAGAACCAGGTCGTCACGGATGACCTTCTGGGCGAGGCCGGGATCTGCGTTGACCAGGGCCGCGATCGCCTGTTCGACCATGCGCTCGGCGTGCCCGCCCATCGCGGCGATGCGCTTCGACAGGTATTGCAGCTCCTCGTCATAGGCGCTGACGATGTGCACGGACTGCATGGATGAATGCCCTTCCATGGTCTTCTCACCGAGTCGTCTTCTCGAATCCTCCACTGATACGCTAGCGGGATGACAGAAAAAAGAAACAGTTAGAGCGACCTGCGTCCGATTAGACGCACAAAGGACGCCCTAACTCCTATATCCACGCATCGTGCTTTTCCGAAAAACCGATTCCGATTTTCGGGCCGATGCGTTAGCACATAGTGCGACGTCAGTGCCTCGGCAAATGGACCGAGAAGGCTGCGCCCTTGCCGACCTCGGACTTGATCGAAAGTCTGGCGTTGTGGCGCGTCAGTATATGCTTGACGATGGACAGGCCGAGGCCCGTGCCTTTCTGGGTCCGGCTGTTCTCGACGTCGACGCGGTAGAAGCGCTCGGTGATACGCGGGATATGCTCCTCGGCTATGCCGGGACCAAAATCCCTGATGGTGACGTCGATGCCCGGCTCGGGACCGGCATCGCCATGGGCGATCGACACCACGACGCGTCCGCCCGACTGTCCGTATTTGCAGGCGTTTTCCAGCAGGTTCTCGAAGACCTGGAAGAGTTCGTCCCGGTCCCCCGGCACATCAAGCGGCCCTTCCGCGAAATCCCGCTCGATGGCGACGCCGTTTTCCCTGGCAAGCGGCCCGAGCGAATCGATGACGCTGTCAACGGTCTGGCGGAGATCGACCTCGTTTCCCGGCTTCAGATAGGGTTTCATCTCCAGCCGCGACAGCGACAAGAGATCGTCGATCAGGCGCGCCATGCGGCCAGTCTGGTTCTGCATGATCTGCAGGAACTGCTCGCGCGCCGTCGGATCGTTGCGGGCCGGCCCGCGCAGCGTCTCGATGAAGCCTGATATCGAAGCCAGCGGAGTGCGCAATTCGTGGCTGGCGTTGGCGATGAAATCGGCGCGCATCCGGTCGATCCGGCGGGCCTCGCTTTGGTCCTTGAACACCAGCACATAGAGATCGGTGCCGTGGCCGACCGAAGAGGCGCTCACCCGGTAGGCTCGTTCGACCGGCAGCTTTTCGGTGTAGTCGACGACATCGGAGGCGACATTTCCCGACAAGATGCTGTCCAGCAGGGCCTGCATTTCCGGCGCGCGGAATTTGAGCGACAGCGACAGTCCCGGCGCGATGCCGCCAAAGGCGGCGAAGGCGGCAGCGTTGGCATGGACGATCATGGCCGTGCGGTCGAAGATGATCAGCGGATCGGCAACGGCCGCCGCCAGATATTCGCCCGACAGCCGCTGCAGCCCGCTGGCCTCGATCGCCGCGCCGCTCTCGGCGGAATGGCGCGCAACGTCGGTCTGCAGCATCGCGGCGGCAAGCAGTACGGCACAGGCCAACAGCACGACATAGCCGGACATGCCGGCGAACCAATAAACCGCCAGAACCGCGACGATGCCGGCTGCAAGCAGCCAGCGGCTGTTCCACAGCCGGATAGCGACCGTCTGCGCCGCGCCTTCATGCTCCGCGCCCATCTCAGCCATTGTCAGCCATTCGCGCGCACCTCGTGCCCGGCATCCTGTTTCCGAAAATCGATTCCGATTTTCGGGCCGATGCAGTAAGGCTCCCAATAGCATGAGTCCCGAAGCTGGAAAGGTTCGTCTCGATGAAAAAGCCCAAGGAAAATCCCACAGCACCTGCGTCAGGTCCGCTGAAGATCAGGATCGACGGCAAGGAACGGGAATTCGACATCGAGAACCCCGAACTTCCCGACTGGGTGGAGGACAACAAGCTGACCTCGGGCGGCTACCCTTACGACAAGAAAATGAAGAGCGAGGATTATGACGAGCCGCTCGAGCGGTTGCAGATCGAACTGGTCAAGGCACAGGCCTGGTTGCAGTCGACGGGCAAGCGGGTGATGACGCTGTTCGAGGGACGCGACGCCGCCGGCAAGGGCGGCACGATCTTCGTGCTGCACCAGTACATGAACCCGCGCACCGCGCGCAATGTGGCGCTTACCAAGCCGACCGAGACCGAACGCGGACAGTGGTATTTCCAACGCTATGTCGATCATTTCCCGACGGCGGGAGAATTCGTCAGCTTCGACCGTTCCTGGTACAACCGCGCCGGGGTCGAACCGGTGATGGGTTTCTGCACGCCGCAGCAGCATGAGAAGTTTCTCGACGAGACGCCGCATTTCGAACGGATGATCTGCAACGATAGCATCCATTTCTTCAAGATCTGGCTCAATATCGGCCGGGAAGCCCAGCTCGAACGGTTCCACGATCGCCGCTGGAGCCCGCTCAAGAACTGGAAATTCTCGCCGATCGACGTCGCCGGCATCACGAAATGGGACGACTACACCAAGGCGCGCGACCTGATGGTGGAGCGCACGCACAAGGAGTTCGCGCCCTGGATCATCGTGCGGGCCAACGACAAGCGGCGCGCGCGGCTGGCCGTCATCCGGCGCATCCTGCTGTCGCTGCCCTATGAGGGCCGCGACCTCGACGCCATCGGCAAGGAGGACAAGAAGATCATCGGCGAAGGGCCGTCATTCCTGGGAAAACAGGACTGACGCCTCCAGCGCCGCGCGGCCTCTCTGCCGCGCGGAGCTCGATCCATCGATCGCTCTTTCTTCGGCGTGACCGTTCAAGCCGCCAGCCTGGCGATCCGTTGCAGCCGCTTTAGCGTGACGTCGTCCTGCAAAGCCTGCTGGAAGAGCGAGATCTCCTGGTCGATGCGGTCACAGAGCACATCGGTGTCGCCCCGCAGCAGGTCGCGTGTCTGCAACAGTGCGGCGACCGGCTTCTTGGCGAGTTGCCTGGCCCTACCAAGCGCCGCTTCCTCGACACTGCCGCCCGGCACGATCTCCGTGACCAGGCCGAGCGCCTTGGCATCCTCGGCGCGGAGCGTGTCGCCCAGGCAGAAGAAGCGGAAAGCGCCGGCATAACCGAGCTTCCGTGGCGCCAGAATGCTGGTCGCCGCATCCGGCACGAGGCCGAAATCGACGAACGGCACCCGGAACGTGCTTTCATCAGAGGCGATCACCATGTCGCAATGGAACAGGATGGTGCAGCCGACGCCGACGGCGTCGCCATCGACACAGGCAAGGACTGGCTTCGGAAACGTCGCCAAAGTGCGGAACATGTCGGTGACGGCGGCGATCAACCGCTGATGCTTGGTGGCATCGAGGAATTCGGAAAAGTCGCCACCGAGGCAGAAGCAGCCGGCCAGGCCTCGCAGCACCACGACCCGTACTTCATCGTCGACGGCAGCTTCGTGGAAGGTCCTCGCCAGGCTTTCATAGGCTCGCCTGTCCAGCACCGGCCGGCCATCGTCCGACGACACCGTGACAATCAGCGTATGATTGCGGAACTCCGTTTGCGCGTGGATGTTCATGACCGTCTCCATCTCACGATGCCCGCCTCATCCCGAGCATGTCGGGATATCCCCTGGCCAATACCGGCGCATGATGGTTGCGACGCGAACGCACCACGTCCAGCGTATGGTCGTTGAAGGTAAGCAGCGTAGCGACGACCTGCTGGTTGCCGTAAGTACGCTGGTAGCCAAGCGGCGTGGCCAGGAAGTGCAGTTGCAGCGCACGCAGGACCCACATCGGCTCGAATTCGATGATCACCTGGTTGACGTTGCGCTTCAGCCCCCACTCGACGAAACCGGCAATCAGCTCGGTGCCCACCGTCGACACGCCGCGCTTGCCGTCGCGAAATCCCGGCGCCACCGCGTAGCGGGTCAGTTCCCAGATATTCGGCCCCGAGGGAGGCGTACCTTCATAGAGGTCCGTCAGCACATCGGTCAGAAGATGCGCCCGCGTCGTCGGCAACATCCTCTGATAACCGGCCAGTTCGCCATTGCGGATGACAAGCTGATGTACCGCTTCGTCGTGGTCGAACTGGTCGATCTCAAGGCCGTCGGGGCGCTTCAGATCGGTCCAGCCCATCTCCTCGACAAAGATCTTGTAGCGCAAGCGATGAACCGCCTCCCAAAGGTCGGGTCGTTCCATCAATTCCTGAGTGTTTAGGGAAAAAAGCATTCGCCGTCTCCTGGTTTTAAGAGGAAGATACGGCCGGGCTTTCCCGAGAAAATTACGCGATCGCGTAGGCAAGAATTTCTAGGCCGGCGCGGCCGACCTAACTAATATAGCCGCGCCTTATCGCTTCCGCGACCGCCTGCACCCGGTTGACGGCACCGAGTTTGCTCTTGGCGTTAAGAAGGTGTTTCTCCGAGGTGTGTTCCGATATGCCGAGGATTTGCGAAATCTCCCACTCGGACTTGCCGACAGCCGCCCATTGCATGCATTCGCGCTCGCGCGGCGTCAGTTCGATGTGATCGATGGTCTTGTTGGCCATCGTGTGGAGTTGCATGGCGCGGCCGACGGCATAGGTCGACACCAGCGACACCAGGCCAAATTCGGCCCCCGACAGTTCGACGGCCTCGCCACCCAGCGATACCATGACGATCTGGCCGTCCAATGTGATCAGCGGGAAGGCCAGCCCGTCGCGCAGCTTGAACTCGCCGGCGTCGCCCATCACTTCGCCGCTGCTCTTGTCGATGCGAATGCCTTGCGCGGCTTCCCGCCACTGGAACGGCGCCTGAAGCTGCTTCATATGGCTGACGACGGGATCATGGTCGACATAGTTGCGCGACACATAGCGCTCCAGCCATTCAACCGGCCACTCGCAAAGCAGCACATGCTCCTTTTGCTGGCCTTTTGGCGTGCCTGGCTGCGGAACCGTCCCGGCCATGAGCGCCGTCAGGCCGAACTCCGAGGTTACGCCAAGCAGCTTTTCGCAGACCGCCGCCGCCGTGTTGGCGTGCTGCAGATCATCGATGAATTCCAGTGTGCGATCGAAATGGCCCATCGCAACATCTACCCCATGCTGCCTTCCGCATTGAGACCGGCAGTCCGGCGCTTCACCTTGCCATCGATCCCGGGTGCAAATTTGTTGCCCGCATTACCAACGGCCACCCCAGCCGAGGCGATGCAATCATTTGCAAGCTTACCAATCATATCCCTAAATCAGCTTGATGAAATCAAAAACTTGCGCCTTTGCTCCTTTGGTACAAAAAGCGAATTGGAACAGGATGGGGAGGAGCGCAGGATGGCAATTCGGCGGATAGCCATTGTCATGATGCTGGTATTGATGGGAGCGCAGTCGCCGACGGCACGCGCCGCGGAGCCACAAGTGCCGGTCTTGTGGGATGCCAAGGAGCGGCTGCCGAAGCCGGACCTTTCCAAACTGCCCCGGTTGCGTTTCCTGACCACCACCGATTTTCCGCCTTTCAACTTCCTCGACGGCGCAGGCCGGTTGTCCGGTTTTCACGTCGATCTGGCGCGGGCCATCTGCGCCGAACTCGACATCGCCGACAAATGTCAGATCCAGGCGCTGCCCTGGGCCGAGCTGGAAGACGCGCTAAAGAAGGGCGAAGGCGAAGCGATTATCGCCGGCATCGCAGCCACGCCGGAGGCTCGGTCGAAATATGCCTTCTCGCGCTCTTATTTGCAGTTTCCGGCGCGCTTCATCGTGCCGAAGACGAAAGCGCTGACGGAACCGATCTTCGACAAACTGCGCGGCAAGCGCGTCGGCGTGGTCGCCGGCTCCGCGCATGAGCGGATGCTGCGCGACTATTTCGGCGCCGTTGAGGTCATCCCGTTCGGGCAGCCGGAAGATCTCTACGCCGAGCTCAAGGCCGGCAAGATCGACGCCGCCTTCGGCGACGGCATGCGCTTCGCCTTCTGGCTGGGCGGCTCCGATGCCGCGGGCTGCTGCCGCTTTGCCGGAGGCCCCTATCTGGCCCCGGAATATCTGGGCTCCGGCATGGCCATCGCCACCAGGGCCGACGATCCGGCGCTGGCCGCGGCATTCGACTACGCGTTGCAGGAGATTTCGGTGAAGGGCATCTTCACCGAATTCTATCTGCGCTATTTCCCGGTCAGTTTCTTCTGATCCGGCCCGGTCAGCTTTTTCTGATCCGGCCCGGTCAGCTTTTTCTGACGATCCTGCTTTAAGTCAGCGTCCGAAGCCGGGCCTTCGCCGCGCGGCCGATGGCGGCGACGGTCAGAGTGTCGAGATCGAGCTCGCGGCGGATGAGCTGCAGCACCCGCACCTCTTCCAGTCGCATTTCGAGGTCGATGGCCGCCACTTCGAAGGCGGCGGCGTAGGCCGTGTCGTGCAATCGTTCCGGCAGGACCTCGGCGACACTGGCCAAAACGCCTTCCAGGCCGTCCTTTTCATGCAGCTTCTTCTGGCAGGCCTGGGCGACCTCGACCAGCCGATCATGGTTGAAATCCTCGAACACCGGCCATGAGCGGACGACGTCGCCGATCCGCGCCAGTTCGACATCGGTCATGTCGCGATCGGACGCCGAGGTGATGACCATCAGGTAGATCAGGGCTTCATGCGGCGTCGGCAACGGCATTTTTTTACTCCTTGAACTGCTTCCGAACTTAGGAACGCGGCATCTGTGCCGCAAGGAAAAAGCGTTCCACGCGTTGACGCCCAAGACAGGCACGCCTAGAGACCGGTTGAAAAATCTAGCGGCTTTGCCGGATGAACGACCTGGAACAGTGACATGGCGGGATCCAACATCATCGATCTCAATCCCGAGGTGCTTGCGGCAGCGGCCGAAAGCAAGGCATGGCCGTTCGAGGAAGCCAAAAAGATCGTCGAGCGCTACAAGGGCACCGACTTTCCCGAGACCATACTGTTCGAAACCGGCTATGGTCCGTCGGGCCTGCCGCATATCGGCACGTTCGGCGAGGTCGCGCGCACCTCGATGGTGCGCCACGCCTTCCGCGTCCTGACCAGGGATACGGTCAAGACCAAGCTGCTCTGCTTTTCCGACGATATGGACGGCATGCGCAAGATTCCCGACAACGTGCCGGATCGCGCCGCGCTCGAACCGCATCTGCACAAGCCGCTGTCGTCGGTGCCCAATCCGTTTGGCGGCGACTATGCGAGCTTCGCCGACCACAACAATGCGATGCTTTGCCGCTTCCTGGACACGTTCGGCTTCGACTACGAGTTCGCCAGCGCAACCGAATATTACAAGGCCGGCCGTTTCGACGCAGTCCTGCTGCGCGCCGCCGAACGCTATGACCAGATCATGGCGGTGATGCTGCCGACGCTTGGGCCGGAGCGACAGGCCACCTACAGCCCGTTCCTGCCGATTTCACCGAAGAGCGGCCGGGTGCTCTATGTCCCGATGAAGCATGTCGACGCCAAGGCCGGCACCATCACCTTCGACGACGACGGCACCGAAACCACGCTTTCGATCAAGGGCGGCAAGGTGAAGCTGCAGTGGAAGCCGGATTTCGGCATGCGCTGGGCAGCGCTTGGCGTCGATTTCGAAATGTTCGGCAAGGACCACCAGACCAATGCAGTGGTCTATGACCGGATCTGCAACATTCTGGGCGGGCGGGCGCCGGAGCACTTCGTTTATGAGCTGTTCCTCGACGAGAATGGCCAGAAGATCTCGAAGTCGAAGGGCAACGGACTGACCATCGACGAGTGGCTGACCTATGCGCCGACCGAGAGCCTCGGCCTCTATATGTACCAGCGGCCACGGCAGGCCAAGAAGCTCTACTTCGACGTCATCCCAAGGGCGGTGGACGAATATTACACCTTCCTCGCCGCCTATCCCAGGCAGGATTGGAAAGAGCGGCTGGGCAATCCGGTCTGGCACATGCATGACGGCAACCCGCCTGCTATCGACCTGCCGGTGCCTTTCTCGCTGCTGCTCAATCTCGTCAGTGCCTCCAACGCCCAGAATAAGGATGTGCTGTGGGGCTTCATCTCGCGCCATGTACCTGGCGTAACGCCTGAGACGCATCCCGAGCTCGACAGGCTGACGGGCTATGCAATCCGCTATTTCGACGATTTCGTGAAGCCGACGAAAACCTTTCGGGCGGCCGACGATGTCGAGAGCGAGGCCCTGGCGGAGCTGTCGCAGGCGCTTGCCTCGCTTCCCGCCGGCTCTACCGGCGAAGCGATCCAGAACGCTGCGCTCAACGTCGCACGCAGGATCGAGCGCTATCAGGACCATTCGAAGCAGAGCCCCGAAGGCGGGCCTGGCGTCTCCGTCGCGTTCTTCCAGATGATATACCAGGTGCTGATCGGACAGGAGCGTGGTCCGCGCTTCGGCTCCTTTGTCGCGCTCTACGGCATCGAGGAGACGCGCGCGCTCATTCGGAAGGCTCTGGCTGGTCAACTGGCGGCGTAGCGGTCGTCTCGGTCGACGGCGTAGCCGTCGTCGCCGACGGGTCGAGTATCGGCTGCGTGGCTGTCGGTGCTGTCACGACAGCCGGCGCCGGCGGCAGGCCGGAGAGCTTTGGCGCCGGTCCGAAAATGCCTTTCCTGGCCTCACGCGCCTTCTCGCCGGCCTCAACGTAAGGGCTGCTCTTGGCGGCGCGCGCCCAGCCGTTCTCGATCAGCCACTGGCCGATATCCTGCTTGCCGACGCGGCATTCGGCGGCGATCAGGTCGCGACCACCTTCTGGCGGCACCGTGCAGACCACGGCCCGGCCGCGCAGAAAGGCGCGGAACGCGGTGCGCGCCCGGACACCGCAGGCCCAAGACTTGCCGCCATCGGTGCAGGTTTCGTCCTGCTGGACGATGTCGATGCCGGAAACCGCGACCGAATAGCCTTTGGCCTCGATCACGCCGGCGGCCGTCGCGACCGGCTGGAACAGTTTCGTCCCGTTCCAGTCGTCGGGCATTTTCGTCTTGGGCGGCTTGGGCGGGCCGGCCAGCGCCAACTCGCTCAACGGGGCGCGCGGCTCGACCCGCTGGAGTTCCTCGGTTTGAAGCTGCGGCTGCGCGACGATCTCGGGATCGATGGTCCTGGAGTGCGCTTCCGGCTTTGCCGCCTGGTGTTCCGGAATTGCGGTGGCGGCAGGCATGTCGGATCGGGCTTCGAGGCCGGCCTGCACCTGGTTGCCGGGGCTGGCGTTCTCGTCATGACGAACGACGCGACCGCCGGCGACAATCGCCGTCCCCATCGCCAGGACAATCAACACCGCAACAGCAGCTTGAAGCGGGCGCATCGGCGGCACCCTACTGGCTTGCCCAGACGATCCGCGCCACCCATTCGACGTCCCGCATGGGGATGTCGCGGTCCGGATGGTCGGGATTGAGCGAGACCAGCACGATCGACTTCACCGTCTGGCGGTCGAGCACCTTGGCCATGACCTCGCCGGCGTTGGTCTTGACGACGACGCGGTCGCCCCGGCGGGTGGCGGCGCCAGGCTCGACGATCAGCACGTCGCCGTTGCGGTAAAGCGGCAGCATGGAATCGCCCTGGACCTGCAGCGCATAGGAGGTTTCCGTCGCTCGCGCCGGAAGCTCGACCAGGTCCCAGCCCTGCCCCGCTGGAAAGCCGGCATCGTCGAAGAAGCCGCCGGCGCCAGCCTGGGCGAAGCCGAGCAGCGGTACCGAAGACTTCTGCGCCGGCAGGAATCCGGGGCCGGGCTTGCCCCGGCCTTCGACCAAACTGATGAATTCGTCGAGCGAAGCGCCGGTCGCCTCGATGATTTTGGCCAGCGATTCGGTCGAGGGCCAGCGCGGGCGGCCATCCGAGGACAGCCGCTTCGACTTGTTGAAGGCGGTCGAATCAAGGCCAGCGCGCTTCGCCAGTCCTGAGGCCGAGAGCGAATAGCGCTCAGCCAGAGCGTCGATGGCGGCCCATACCCGATCATGCGAGAGCACTTTGCTCTGCCTCTTGGTTTGAGCACCGGATGTTTGCGAAAACCGCTGCACGCTTTTCGGTCCGGCGCTCTGCAACAGGAAAAAATACCTTCCCCGTTCTAGTCTTCCATCGCCGGTTTGTCCACTGACGGGCATGTGTCCATCACCACAGGCCGGGGACGAGCCGGTAGCGCACCCTTCGCGCATACTCCGTATAGCCGTCGAGCTCCGATCCCAGCATTTTTTCTTCGTCCAGGATGCGCAGCATAAGGATCGGCACGTTGAGCAGCATGAAGAGCAATCCCCACCAAGACCCCAGTGCCAGCGGCATCCCGATGACAAGGATCAGCACGCCGACATACATGGGATGCCGCACCAGTGCGTAGGGGCCGGTGGAGATGACGGTCTGGCCTTCCATCTTCTCGATCGTGGAAGCGCCGTAGCTGTTCTCACGGAAGACCACGAGATCGATCATCAAGCCGAGCGCCACGAGAAAATTGCCGAATACCGAGATCCAGGCCGGGACATGCGACCAGCCGAAGCGATAGTCGAGCACCGAGACGATCACCAGCGCAATCGCGCCGGCGAAGGCGAGCGTGATGATGGCTTTCTGCGCCGGCCGGGTTTCCGCGCCGGGGCCGGCCTTGATGCGCCGTTCCAGCAGCGCCGGGTTCCTGAGCGCGAGGTAGATGCCGATGATGTTGGTCGAAAGCGTGAAGACAATAAGAAAGGTCCAGCCCTGCCAATAGGCCAGCGTTCCCGCCGGCACGAAGATGACGGCAGCGAGCACGAGCAGGCCGACAAGGGCCGACTTCAGGGTGCGGATGGCAAGGTCCATCGCTTTCTCCCGGGTTGACGGCGCTGGCCGTCAACCCGCTTGGCGTCGCCCCCAAGCCAGGCGGCGTCAGGCCGCCTTCTTCACCTCGCCCTTCGCGTAGGGGTCGAAGCGCTGGTAGAAGGTCTCGTCCTTCTCGGCCATATCGAGCAGCAGCTTCGGCGCCTTGAACTCGGCGCCGTATTTCTTCTGCAAGCCCTTGGCGATCTTGACGAACTTCCTGGCGCCGATGCCGTCGATATAGGACAGTACGCCGCCGGTGAAAGGCGCGAAGCCGAAGGCGAGGATCGAGCCGACATCGGCCTCACGCGGATCGGTGACGATGCCCTCCTCCATCACCCGCGCCGCTTCCAGCGCGATGGTGACCAGCAGCCGCTGCTTCAGCTCCTCATAGTCGACCTTTTCCGGCGCAAGCTGCGGGTAGAGATCCTTGAGGCCGGGCCACAGCTTCTTCTTGGCCGGCTTTTGCGGATAGTCGTAAAAGCCCTTGCCGTTCTTGCGGCCGAAGCGGCCATGCGTGTCGACCAGCGTGTTGATCAGCGCCATCTGCTTGGGATCGACCGCCTTGTCGCCGAGATCCCTGATGGTCTGCTTCATGATCTTCTGGGCAAGGTCGATCGCCGTTTCGTCGGTCAACGCCAAGGGACCGACCGGCATCCCGGCGGCCTTCGCCGCATTCTCGATCATCGGCGCCGGAACGCCCTCGATCAGCATCTTGTAGGCTTCCGACATGTAGCGCAGCACGCAGCGATTGACATAGAAGCCGCGCGTGTCGTTGACGACGATCGGCGTCTTCTTGATAGCGCGCACGAAGTCGATCGCGGTGGCCAGCGCCTTGTCGCCGGTCTTCTTGCCGAGGATGATCTCGACCAGCATCATCTTGTCGACAGGCGAGAAGAAATGAATGCCGATGAAATTCTTCGCCCGCGCCGAATTCTTGGCCAAAGCGGTGATCGGGATGGTGGAGGTGTTTGAGGCGAAGATCGCCGACGGCTTCAGCACGGCTTCCGCCTGTTCGGTGGCTGCCTTCTTGACGGCCGAATCCTCGAACACCGCCTCGACGACAAGGTCGCAGCCGGCAAGATCGGCGTAGTCGGCCGTCGGCGTGATCAGCGACAAGAGCCTGTCCTTTTCCTCCGGCTTGGCGCGGCCCTTCTTCACCTGATCCGAGACCAGGCTGTCGGAATGCGCCTTGCCCTTGGCGGCGGATTCCATGTCGCGGTCGAGCAGCACCACCGGGATGCCGGCCTTGGCCGTGACATAGGCGATGCCGGCACCCATGAAGCCGGCGCCGAGAATGCCGATCTTCTTGAACTTCGTCTCCGGTACCCCGGCCGGGCGGCGCGCGCCCTTGTTGAGTTCCTGCAGCGAGACGAACAGCGAGCGGATCATCGCCGCGGCTTCCCTGGTCTGCATGATCTCGGTGAAATAGCGTTGCTCGATGCGCAAGCCGGTGTCGAACGGCACCAGCAGGCCCTCATAGACGCATTTCAGGATCGCGGCGGCGGCAGGATAGTTGCCATAGGTCTCGCGGCGCAGGATGGCGATGGCTGGCGGCCACAGATTGGCGCCGGCCACCGAATAGATCGGGCCGCCGGGAAGCTTGAAGCCCTTCTCGTCCCATGGCTGGACGGCTTTCAGGCCGTTCCTGATCATTGCCTTGGCGGTCTCGACCAGCTTCCCGGGCTCGGCGATCTCATGGATCAGGCCCATGGACTTGGCCTTCTGCGGCGACGCCGCCTGACCGGAGGTCAGCATCTGCAGCGCCTGCTGCTGGTCGGTCAGCCGTGGCACCCGCTGGGTGCCGCCAGCACCCGGGAAGATGCCGATCTTCACTTCGGGAAGCGCCATCCTGACCTTGTCGGAATCGGCCGCGACGCGGCCGTGGCAAGCGAGCGACAATTCGAACGCACCGCCCATGCAGGTGCCGTTGATCGCCGACACAAATGGCTTTCCGCAAGTCTCCAGCTTGCGGAACAGTCCGGTCATCTTGCCGGCGTTGTCGAACAGCGCCTTGGTCGCCTGCTCGGCGTTCTTGGCCTTGTCGGCGGCAAAGGTGGTCAGCATCTTCTGCAGCAGGGTGATGTCGGCGCCGCCCGAGAAGGTGTCCTTGCCGGAGGTGATCACCGCGCCCTTGACGGCGGTGTCCTCAGCCACCTTGTCGACAATGGCATTGAGTTCGAGCATCGCTTCTTCGGTGAAGACATTCATCGAGCGGCCGGGCATGTCCCAGGTGACCAGCGCGATGCCGTCAGCATCGATGTCGAGGGTGAAATTGGTGTAGCTCATCGTCTTTCTCCCGGTCAGACGCGTTCGATGATCGTGGCGGTGCCCATGCCGGCGCCGATGCAGAGCGTCACCAGCGCGGTGTTCAGGTCGCGCCGCTCAAGCTCGTCGAGCACCGTGCCGAAGATCATCGCGCCGGTGGCGCCGAGCGGATGGCCCATGGCGATGGCGCCGCCATTGACGTTAATCTTGTCATGCGGAATGTCGAAAGCCTGCATGTAGCGCAGCACCACCGCAGCGAAAGCCTCGTTGAGCTCGAACAGGTCGATGTCGGACAGCTTCATCCTGGCGCGCTTCAGCAGCTTCTCGGTGACGTCGACGGGGCCGGTGAGCATCAGCACCGGCTCCGAGCCGATATTGGCGAAGGTACGGATGCGCGCGCGGGGCTTCAGGCCCATCGCCTTGCCGGCCTTCTTCGAGCCGAGCAGAACGGCGGCCGCGCCATCGACGATGCCCGATGAATTGCCGGCGTGATGGACATGGTTGACCTCTTCGACCTCGGGATGCTTCTGCACCGCAACGGCGTCGAAGCCACCCATTTCGCCGGGCATGACGAAGGACGGATTGAGCGCCGCCAGCGACTGCATGTCGGTCGAGGGCCGCATGTGCTCGTCATGGTCGAGGATGGTCAGGCCGTTCTGGTCCTTGATCGAGATCACCGAATTCTTGAAGCGGCCCTCTCCCCAGGCTTTGGCGGCGCGCTTCTGGCTCTCGACGGCATAGGCGTCGACGTCGTCGCGCGAAAAACCGTATTTGGTGGCGATCAGATCGGCCGAGATGCCTTGTGGCACGAACCAGCCGGGCAGGCCGACCGAGGGATCCATGAACCAGGCGCCGCCGGAGGCGCCCATGCCGACGCGCGACATCGATTCGACGCCGCCGGCAATGACGATCTCGTCGGCGCCTTGCGCGATCTTGGCGGCGCCGAAATTGATGGCGTCGAGGCCCGACGCACAGAAGCGCGAGATCTGCATGCCGGGCGCCGAGGTCGCGTAACCGGCTTCAAAGGCGGCCGCGCGCGGAATGACGGAACCCGCCTCGCCGACTGGGTCGACGCAGCCGAAGATGATGTCGTCGACGGCGCCGGTGTCGAGTTCGTTGCGGTCGCGGATCGCCTCGAGCACCTTGGCGCCGAGCCTTACCGCCGGCACTTCATGCAGCGAGCCATCCTTCTTGCCTCTGCCGCGCGGCGTGCGCACGGCGTCATAGACATAAGCTTCGGCCATTTTTCTGCTCCTTGGGTTTGCTGAGCTCGCTCAGAGAGAGCGCCCGATCAGCAATTTCATGATCTCGTTGGTGCCGCCGTAGATGCGCTGGACGCGGGCGTCGCGGAACATGCGGGCGATCGGATATTCATTCATGTAGCCATAGCCGCCATGCAATTGAAGGCATTCGTCGACGACTTTTCCCTGCAGGTCGCTGAGCCAGTATTTGGCCATCGAGGCCGTGACCGGATCGAGGCCGCCATTGATGTGGCGGGCGACGCAATCATTGTAGAAGACGCGGCCGATGGTCGCCTCGGTCTTCAATTCGGCGAGCTTGAACTGGGTGTTCTGGAAATCGATGATCGCCTTGCCGAAGGCCTTGCGCTCCTTGACGTATTCGATGGTCAGCGCCAATGCGCGCTCGATCATGGCGATGGCCCCGGTGCCGATCTGCAGCCGCTCCTGCGGCAATTGCTGCATCAGCTGGACGAAACCCTGGCCTTCCTCATGGCCGAGCAAATTGGAGGTCGGCACGCGCACGTCATTGAAGAACAGTTCCGACGTATCGTTGGCTTTCAACCCGATCTTGTCGAGGTTGCGGCCGCGCTCGAAGCCGTCCACCTCGTCGGTCTCGACGACGATCAGCGAGGTCCCCTTGGCGCCCTTGTCCGGATCGGTCTTGGTGACGACAATGATGAAATTGGCGAGCTGGCCGTTGGTGATGAAGGTCTTGGAGCCGTTGAGCTTGTACTGGTTGCCGTCCTTCTCGGCGCGTGTCTTGACGCCTTGCAGATCGGAGCCGGCGCCAGGCTCGGTCATGGCGATGGCGCCGATCAACTCGCCGGTGGCGAGTTTCGGCAGCCACTTCTTCTTCTGCTCTTCCGAGCCATAGTGAAGGATGTAAGGGGCGACGATCGAATTGTGCAGGCCGATGCCAAAACCGTCGACACCGACATGGCCGATCGCCTCGATGATGGCGCTCTCATGCGCGAAGGTGCCGCCGGAGCCGCCATATTCTTCCGGCATCGAAGCGCAAAGCAGCCCGGCCGCACCCGCTTTCAGCCAGCACTCGCGGTCGACCATCTCGTTCTTCTCGAACTCGTCGTAGCGCGGCGCGATCTCTTCCGACATGAAGCGGGACGCCATGTCGTAGAGCATGCCGACCTCGTCCGCCGCCCACGCGGGCTTCGGCAGGCCAAGAATTTCGGCTGGATTTGTCGCCACGATTTCCTCCGCGTTCCGACAATTATGGGCCGGCTGTGCCGGCCCGCCAAAGCTAGAACGAACCCTAGAACGCTTCCGCCGGCAGCGCCATTAGCGTGTCCGCGCCACTGGAGATGCGGGCGAGGTGCGCCGACGTCTCGGGCATGATCCGCTCCATGAAGAAGCGCGCCGTCACCAGCTTGTTGTCGTAGAAGGACGAAGCACCGTCGGCGCCGTTCGCCAGCTTCGCGCCGGCGGCCTTGGCCATCTGCGCCCACATGTAGCCCAGCGCCACCAGGCCGAAGAGATGCATGTAGTCGGTCGAGGCCGCACCGGCATTGTCGGGCTTGGCCATGCCGTTCTGCACCAGCCACATGGTCGCTGCCTGCAGATCGTTGAGGCCCTTCTTCAGCGCCTTGGTGAAGGGCGCCATCTTCTCATCGGAGCGGTTCTCCTCGCAGAACTCGCCGACCTCCTTGAAGAAGGCCTGCACGGCCCGGCCGCCGTTCAGGCCAAGCTTGCGGCCGACGAGATCGAGCGCCTGGATGCCGTTGGCGCCTTCATAGATCATGGCGATGCGAGCATCGCGCACGAACTGGCTCATGCCGTGCTCTTCAATATAGCCATGGCCGCCGAACACCTGCTGCGCCATGACGGCGTGGTCGAAGCCCTTGTCGGTGAGCACGCCCTTGACCACCGGCGTCATCAGCCCGGTGTAGTCGTCGGCGGCCTGGCGGTCCTTGTCGTCAGCGGAGCGGTGGGCGATATCGGACTTGATCGCCGTCCACAGCGCCAGCGCGCGACCGGCCTCGTTGAAGGCTTTCATGGTCATCAGGCCGCGGCGGATGTCGGGGTGGACGATGATCGGGTCGGCCTTCTTGTCCGGTGCCTTGGCCCCGGACAGCGAGCGGCCCTGCAGACGGTCCTTGGCGTAGGAGACGGCGTTCTGGTAAGCGACCTCCGACAGAGAAAGCCCCTGCAGGCCGACGCCGAGGCGGGCCTCGTTCATCATCGTGAACATCGCCTTCAGCCCGCCATTCGCCTCGCCGAGCAACGCGCCCTCGGCCTCGTCATAATTCATCACGCAGGTCGAGTTGCCATGGATGCCCATCTTCTCCTCGATCGAGCCGCAGGAGACGGTGTTCCTCTCGCCGGGATTGCCTGATGCATCGAGCTTGAGTTTCGGCACGATGAACAGCGAAATGCCCTTCACGCCTTCCGGCGCGCCCTCGATGCGGGCCAGCACCAGATGGACGATGTTGTCCGACATGTCGTGCTCGCCGGCCGAGATGAATATCTTCTGGCCCGAGATCTTGTAGGTGCCGTCGCCGTTGGGAACGGCCTTGGTGCGCAGCAGGCCAAGATCGGTGCCGCAATGCGGTTCCGTCAGGTTCATGGTGCCGGTCCAGGCGCCCTCGACCAGCTTCGGCAGCCAGGTCGCCTTCTGCGCGTCGGTGCCATGGGTGATGATGGCCGCGATCGCGCCCTGCGTCAGGCCGGGATACATCATCAGCGACATGTTGGCCGACACCATATATTCGGCGACCGCGGTATGAACCGCGTAGGGCAGGCCCTGCCCACCGAACTCCACAGGCGCGGCCAGCCCCATCCAGCCGCCCTCGCGATACTGGTCGAAGGCCTCCTTGAAGCCTTTCGGGGTCGTCACCGAGCCATCGTCATGGCGCACGCAGCCTTCCATATCGCCGACGCGGTTCAGCGGCTGCATGACGTTTTCGGCGAGCTTGGCGCCTTCGGCGAGGATCGCCTCGACCACATCCGGCGTCGCATCGGAGAAGCCCGGAAGATTGGAATAGCGCTGGTAGCCCAGCACCTCGTTCAGCACGAACAGCGTATCCTGGACCGGCGCCCTGTAGATCGGCATGCTTTTCCCTCCACCATGCGGACTTGGTCCCGGAATCAAGCCCTGCACGGCGGGCGGACCAACGTTGAGGTCGGGATAGCAAAAATTGACGTTTGCGTAAACGTCAATTTTTTGATGCGACAAAATTTCCCGATGCCTCTCACGTAGCGTAGCGGCGTGACGCCTCGTAAGCCAGCACGGAACATGGAATGTCTTCATGTGAGATGCCCTCGAAGCAACGCGAAAAGCCGCGCGGCGAAGGCCACGCGGCTCTTGTTCGTTGGTCGGAAGGCCGTTCGCCGAAGCGGCGGACGGATTTAGCTGGCGACGCTGGCCTGCGGCGCCGAACGCTCGATCAGCATCTGGCGCACCGCCGCCATCGAATTGCTCAACTCGCCGATGGCGTCCTCGATCAGCGCCCGCTGCTTCTGCAGGCGGGCAAGCTGCTTCTCCGACTTGTCGAGCGCCAGCCGCAACTGCTTGGTGTTGGAGCCGGTCGGATCGTAGAGATCCATCATCTGCTTGACGTCGCGCAGCGAGAAACCAACCTTGCGACCGAGCAGGATCAGTTTCAGCCTCGCCTTGTCGCGGCGCGTATAGAGGCGGGTCGAGCCGTCGCGCTGCGGATTGAGAAGACCTTTGTCCTCGTAGAAACGCAAGGTGCGCAGCGTTACTCCGTAATTCTTGGCCATCTCGCCGATGCGGGCAAGGTCCTCGCCGGCTTCGACAGACATATTATTGGTATTGGCCGCGGCTTCGCCGGGCGAAACAAGTTTCATGGTCACTGGCTTTCCCCGTCTGGTGGCATCGCGGTCCGGGACCTTGCGTCGCCTGAGTGGAAGCGGGGGCGTGCTTCCAGTCGTGGTTTCAACAAACAAATCGCAAAAGACGCGGTCTGTGCACCTTTTACGTTTACGTCAATTCTATACCGATAGCCGCCTCACGACGCAAGGGCATTGTGTGGGCGGAACGTTATGCCGCATCCCGGCGCACGGACACCTGGCGCGGCGGTAATCTCGACAACGTTGCAACTTCTTAAGTTTGGTTAACGCGTTGTTTACCACGTTGGGCGAAATGTGCGCATGTCGGTACCCCGTGTTTATCCTGTAGCGAATTTTTCACGGTTTTTCGAAGCGCGGGTGAGATCCCGGGAAGTTCGCCTTCCACCGCGGCAAAACCGCTCGGTCGCCTCGTTTCCCGGCAGGACTTTGGGAAACTGGCCATAAGCCAGCAATTCTGAAACGGGCGCATTGATGAACAGCAAGCGGTCCTATCTCGATACACTCAACGCCGGCAGACAACGCCGGCCGCATACCACGCTTGAGGAGCTCAACCGTTCCCTGGAAACGCTGGAGCAGCGGCTGGAGCGCACGCGCGAGGACGCAAATGTGCGTCCCGATCCGCGCCGGCCGGCCGCGGAGCCGCGCTATGCCAGCGCCGAACCCTATGGCCAGCAGCGCTGGCATGAGGAGCCGCGCCCCGCGCAGCAGCGGCCGAAAGATCCGGCGCCGGCCGCCTTCGACCAGAATTACGAGGCGATCGCCCGAGATATCGACCGCGTGCGCGGCCAGGAGGACGGCGTCGCCGTGGTCGGCAAGATCGCCGGCGAATTGCGCGGCCTGCGCGAAGAACTGCGCCACCAGATGACCGTCGGCTTGCAACGTGAGTTCGAGGCCCTGCGCAAGGATATCGAGCGGGCCTTCCAGGCAAGCGCTCAGCCGGGCGGCCGGTCGGCAGGCGGCAAGGGAAGCGCCGAACTCGGCGTCGAGTTCGAGCGGCTTTCCGGCGCCATCCAGACGCTGGCCGAAAAGAGCGACGACAGAAGCGTCAACATGCTTCGTCTTGAACTGGAGCAGGTCAAGGCCGCGCTCGATACGCTGGCGCGCGAGGAGAGCGTTCAGGCGGTCGGCCGCCGCTGGGACGAATTCGACCGCCGCTGGAGCGCTTTCGAAGATCGTGTCGATGCCGATCAGCAGAAGCGATCGGATGCGCCCGGCCTTGCGATGCTGACCGATCGGCTCGAACAGATCAGCAATGCCGTCAACAATCTGCCGGAATCGCTGTCGCTGCGTTCGCTCGAAGACAAAGTCCGCACGCTTGCCGGCGCCGTCGACCATTTCGCCAGCCAGCAGGACAATCGCAGCACCGGCACATTCGGCATGATCGACGAGCGGCTGGACGAGATTTCCCGCGCCATCGTCGCATCGACCGTTGCAGCGCAGGCCAATTCATTCGATCCGGAACCCTTCGAACGCATCGAGAAGCGCATCGCCTCGCTTGCCCAGCAGATCGAGGAAGTCGCGCAGGACCGGCCTGGCAATCAGGTGATCGACCAGCTCAACATGCTGTCGAGCCGGGTCGACGATCTCGCCGGCCGCGCCAATCTGCCGGAGCAGGCGATGGAGCGTCTCGGCAATCAGATCGCGCTCATTGCCGACAAGATCGACCGGGCGCCGGCCATGCCGGACGCCGAATATATTTTCCAGGGCCTCGAACAGCGCTTCGATGTGCTGTCAGGCATGATGGAGCGGCGCCAGGGCGACGCCATCGAGCAGGGAAACATGCTGTTTCGCGATCTTGAGCGCCGGCTGGACGAAGTCGCCGACCGGCTGGACCAGCGCCCGTCACAGGTCGACAGCGCCGGCATCATGGACGCCATCGACGCCCGCTTCACCGCGCTCGCCAAGCGCATGGAAACGCGCGCTCCCGATCCCGCCGGCGAGGCAGCGATCCGTGGCCTGGAAAGCCGGCTGGAAGATATCTCTCACCGGCTGGATTCGTCCGCGGCGCAAGTCGCCGGCATCGACCCGGCGCTGATCCGCAGCCTGGAAGCGCAGGTCGCGGGTCTGTCGGCCCACCTTTCGAAACCCGGCACACCACTGCCGGAATTCGAGGACATCAGCCCGCGCCTCAACGAAATCGAGAAGTCGCTGGCTGGAACCCGCGATTCCATCCTCACCGTGGCGCGCGAGGCGGCTGAGAACGCCGTCAGCTCGCTGGCCGGCTCCAGCGCCAACACAGCGGCCGTTTCCGGGCTCGCCCAGGATCTGAAGACGCTCGAAGCCCTGACGCGCCGTTCCGACGAGCGCAATTCGCGAACCTTCGAGGCCATCCACGACACGCTGCTCAAGATCGTCGACCGGCTGGGGTCGCTGGAAACCAGCGAGCCGACCGACGCGGTCAGCGAACTTCTGAATGTACAACCGGCCGATCAGGACAGCTGGCGCGGCGGGCGGCGGGCGAAGATGACCGTTCAGGCCGCGCCGTCCATGGATATCGACCAGCCACTGCCGCTGACGGGTGACATGGCCGAACTCGAGAGCCGTGCCGCTGCCATCATGCGCAACGGACCAAACCAGCGCACACCGGCCGAAGCCGCAGCCGCGGCGGCCATGGCCGCGCTTGGCTCCGACACGCAGCCGGGGACGGACGAACCGGCCGGCGGCCGCAAGTCGATGTTCGGTGGACTGGCGCGCGCCTTCAAGGGCAAGAAGGAGGCGGACATTCCGCCGCTTGCCGGCTCGGCGCCTGGTGTCGAGATGCCAAGCGTCGACCTTGACGAGCCACTCGACCCCAAGCTCGCCAACCGGCCGCTGGAGCCCGGCTCCGGCGCACCCGACCTCAATGCCATCATGAAGCGCGTTCGCGACGAGCGTGGGCCGGCCGCCAGGAGCGGCGACACCGATACGGCCAAGTCGGATTTCATCGCGGCGGCCAGACGAGCGGCACAGGCCGCGGCTGCCGAGGCCGAGGTTCTCAAGCGGCAGTCGACGAAGAGCGGCCCGGTGAAGGCGCTCAGAATCGGCGACCTGCTCAAGAAGCGACGCAAGCCGATCCTGATGGCCGCCGCCGCAATCATGCTGGCGCTCGCCGGCTTGCAACTTGGCAAGGCCTTCTTCTCCGACCCCGTCGAAATGGCCAGCAACGATGCGGCGCCGATCGTGGCGGCGCAACCGGTGGAAGCCGCGTCGGCCGGCGCCACCAGCGGGCCGAAGACGGCTGCGCAAACCGCCGATCGGGACAGCGAGCCGGACCGTACTGTCAGGCAGGCAGAGCCATCCGCATCCCTGACCAAGGACGATATGACGGCGCAGACCGCTGTCTACGCGCCGACCAACGCCGAAACCCCGATGGACTCCGTGTCCGCGGAGCCAGCCCCTGCTCCCACGGCTCCTGCTCCAATGGCATCGGCGGCGTCGCCTGATCCGATGGCCGCATCGCCGGAAGCGACTGCCTCGACATCCGCAGAACCCACCACCGCCGAGCCAATGGCCACTGCGCCGGCGACCACGCCGAGCACCCAGGACATGACCGGGGCGGTTGCGCCCGCGGATGATTCGACGACGCCAGCCATTGCCAGGATCGATATACCGGCCGATGCCGGCCCGGCGGCGTTGCGCGACGCGGCGGCCGGCGGCGACGCCAAGGCGTTGTTCGAGATCGGCTCGCGCTATGCCGAATCGCGCGGCGTCAAGGAAGACATGGCCGCGGCCGCCAAATGGTACGAGAAATCAGCCGAACTCGGCTTCGCCCCGGCGGAGTACCGCATCGGCAATTTCTACGAGAAGGGCGTGGGCGTCGCGCGCGACGTCAAGAAGTCGAAGACCTGGTACCAGTTGGCCGCGGAACAGGGCAACGCCAGCGCCATGCATAATCTGGCCGTGCTCTTCGCCATGGCGGCGGACGGCGTGACCGACAATGAATCGGCTGCCAAGTGGTTCCAGGCGGCCGCCGATCTCGGCGTCAAGGACAGCCAGTTCAATCTCGGCATCCTGGCGGCGAAAGGCGTCGGGATGAAGCAGAACCTCGAAGAATCCTATAAATGGTTCGCACTCGTCGCCAAGACCGGCGACAAGGACGCGGCGGCAAAGCGCGACGAGATCGCCAACGCGCTCAGGCCCGAGCAGTTGGAGCGCGCACGCGCCGCCGCCGAACTGTGGAAGGCAAAGCCGCTCGATCCGGCCGCCAATTCGGCCGACATTCCCGAATCCTGGCAGGACGGCACGCCTCAGACCACCGCCAGCGTCGACATGAAAAAGGCGGTTCAGAACATTCAGCGCATCCTCAACAAGAACGGCTATGAGGCTGGCAACGCCGACGGCGTGATGGGCGGGAAAACCAAGACCGCGATCATGGCTTTCCAGACCGACAACAAGATGAAGGCGACCGGTACGGTGGACGAAAAGCTGGTCAAGGCGTTGCTGGCGCGCAAATAACGGCAGATGCGTCGTTTACACGATGCCCTTGCCACACATTTGCCTGTTAACTGATTGAGTTGTTTTTTGTTTCGGCGGCGCGGCGCGGTTTGACTTCGCCGTCCGGCCGGCGCAAGAACAATTTAGCTTTTTTGGCGCAAGATGCCCGCAACGGTTGCATTCGCCGACAGGCATATTGATCGAGACTGACGGGTGGGCATCTATCTCCCGATCGCGGAAATTTCCGTCAACGTCTTCGTGCTGCTGGCCATGGGCGCGGCGGTGGGTTTCCTGTCGGGCATGTTCGGGGTGGGCGGCGGCTTCCTCATCACGCCGCTGCTGATCTTCTACAACATTCCGCCTGCGATCGCGGTCGCCACCGGCGCCAACCAAGTCATCGCCTCCTCCTTCTCCGGCGCATTGTCGCATGTGAAACGCGGGACGCTCGACTTCAAGCTCGGCGGGGTGCTTTTGGCCGGCGGCATCGTCGGCTCCACTGCCGGCATCTTCGTCTTCGGGTTCCTGCGCCGGCTCGGCCAGCTCGACCTGTTCATCTCGCTGCTCTATGTCGTGCTGCTCGGCACTGTCGGCGGGCTGATGCTGGTCGAGAGCGTCAATGCACTGCGCGCCACCCGCGGTGGCGCCGCCCCGGTGCTGAAGAAATCCGGCCAGCACAACTGGATCCACCGCTTGCCGCTCAAGATGCGCTTCAGGGCCTCGAAGCTGTTCGTCAGCGTCATCCCGGTGCTTGGACTGGGCGCCGGCATCGGCTTCCTGTCGTCGATCATGGGCGTCGGCGGCGGCTTCATCATGGTGCCGGCGCTGATCTACCTCTTGAAAGTGCCGACCAACGTCGTCATCGGCACCTCGCTGTTCCAGATCATCTTCACCTCGGCCTACACCACGCTGGTCCACGCCACCACCAACCAGACGGTCGACGTCATGCTCGCCTTCCTGTTGATGGCGGGCGGCGTCGCCGGCGCGCAATATGGCGCCAAGGCCGGCCAGAGGCTGCGCGGCGAGCAGCTCCGGGCGCTGCTGGCGCTGCTGGTGCTGGCGGTAGCGATCCGGCTTGCCATCGACCTGTTCGTGACGCCGCCCAACCGCTATTCGCTCACCGGCGTGGATCTGGGCTGATGGCAGGCGCGAGGGGGTTCGTTGCCGCTGCCTGGCTGACGCTCTCGGTCGTCGCCGCGTTGCCGTCCATGGCGCAGACGCCACCGACCGAAAACATCCAGATCGGCCTGTCCACCGACAATGTCTCGATCACCGCTGGCTTTTCCGGCGCCGACCTCACCATTTTCGGCTCACTGGAAAACGCCGACCCGCTTGTCGCGCGCCAGGGGCGCTACGATGTCATCGTCGTTCTGGAAGGCCCGGCCCGGCCGGTTGTCGTGCGCCGCAAGGACCGGGTGCTGGGCATCTGGATCAATCTCGAATCCGAGACCTTCGAGAACGTGCCGGTGTCCTATTCGGTGGCGACGACGCGGCCGCTGCAGGACGTCACCGACCCGAACAGCTATAAGCAATTGTCGCTCGGCGCCTCCAACCTCTACATGCAGCCGGCCGATGCCGGCGACAGTCCGGCGACGATCCAGGAGTTCACCGCGGCACTGCGCGAGCGCAAGACGGCGACCGGCCTCTACAGCGAGAATGTCGGCGGCGTGCAGTTCCTGTCGCAGAACCTGTTTCGCGCCACCGTCAGGCTTGCTCCCAACGTTCCGGTCGGCACCCACAAGGCCCGCGCCTTCCTGTTCAAGAGCGGCCTGTTCATCAAGGAAAGCTCCGCCCAGCTCGAAATCCGCAAGTCCGGCTTCGAACAGTCGATCTTCCGCGTCGCGCACGACTATTCCTTCCTCTACGGCGTCTTCGCCGTATCGCTGGCCATGCTGACGGGTTGGCTCGGAAGGCTCGTCTTCCGCAAGGATTGACGTCTTGGGAAAACGGAAGCCCATTTGCCCGGGGACAAATGGAAAGCCATTTTCCCGGGGGACAAATGGAAAGCCATTTTCCCGGGGACAGGGGTTTCCCTTTCGGCGATCTTGCGATAGACCGCCGCCTCCCAGCCCACGGGTAAACACGCACAGATCAATTCGGCAGAACGGTCCGGTCCTCCGGACCACGGCGCGTCTTCCGACGCCGCTGGTTCTTTGCCCGAGAAGCCATGACAGGGAGCGACCATGCGACCGGCATTCGGCGGCATCGACTTCGGCACGTCCAATTCCACCGTCGGGGTCATCCACGACGGCCGGCCACGGCTGGTACCCCTTGAGGGCGGACAGCCCACCTTGCCAAGCGCGGTGTTCTTCAATTTCGAGGACGGTTACACTTATTACGGCCGCCGCGCGATTGCCGACTACACCGACAGCATCGAGGGCCGGCTGATGCGCTCGCTGAAAAGCGTGCTCGGCAGTTCGCTTGCTCACGAAAAGACACGCATCAAGTCGCGGTCGATCGGCTTCATGGAGATCGTCGGCCTATTCGTCGGCCATCTGAAGAAGCGGCTGGAAGAGGATGCCGGCGAGACGGTCGAGAGCGTGGTGCTCGGCCGTCCGGTGCAGTTTGTCGACGACGATCCGCAAGCCGACGCCAAGGCGCAGGGCGAGCTTGAAAACGCCGCCCGCGCCCAAGGCTTTACGCATATCGCCTTCCAGTTCGAGCCGATCGCCGCGGCGCTCGATTACGAGCAGAAGGTGACGCGGGAAGAATTGGCGCTGATCGTCGACATGGGTGGCGGCACGTCCGACTTCTCGATCGTACGGGTCTCGCCGCAGCGCGCCCGCTCGCTCGACCGCAAGGACGATATCCTGGCCAGCCGCGGCATCCATATCGGCGGCACCGACTTCGACCGACTGCTGAGCATCGCCCATGTCATGCCCGAACTCGGCTATTTGACGCCGACCAAGGACGGCAAGCGCAATCTGCCGGCCAGCTACTTCATCGACCTGGCGACATGGCAGCGCATCAACCTCGTCTACACCGCCAGGGCGATGACGCATCTCAGGCAGATCCGCTACGAGGCGGAACGCGCCGACCTGGTCGACCGCTTCATTCATGTCGTCGAGCACCGCTACGGGCACGCGCTGGCCGCCTTGGTCGAGCGGGCCAAGATCGAGCTGACCGGGCAATTGTCGGCGCAGGTCGCGGTTGGGCTGCCGGGCGTGGAATTCGCGGCCGAAATCACGCGCGCCGGGCTGGAGGCAACCATCGCCCGAGACATCGGGCAGGTGACGGCCACGGTCGAACAGACCATCAGGGATGCCCGGGTGAAGCCGTCCGACATCACCGCGGTGTTCCTGACCGGCGGCTCGACCGCGATCCCGCTGGCGAGACAGGAGATCCTGGCGCTGGTGCCGCAGGCGTCCGTCATCGAAGGCGACATGTTCGGTTCGGTGGGGCTTGGGTTGGCGTTGGACGCCCAGCGGAAATTTGGCTGATCCGCTTACGCCTTGGGCTTCGCAACAAGATGCGTCTTGAGCGCCATCTGGGCGAGGCTTGCCTGCCGGTCGCGGTGGGTGATGATGGCGAAGTCGCGCCGCGGCAGGTCGATCGGCACCGAGCGCAGGCTGCCTTCGGCGATTGCGCCGGCGACGACAAGCTCCGAGATGATGGTCGCCCCGGCGCCGGCCTCGACCGCCTGGCGGATCGCCTCGTTGCTCGGCAGGACCAGGAATATCTGGAGGTCGGCGAGCGAGACCGCCTGGCGGCGCGCCAGATCCTCCAGCACCTCGCGCGTGCCTGAGCCGGCTTCGCGGATGATCCAGCGCAGCTCCCTGATATCAGGGGGGCCGTGCGGCGGCGCAGCGATCTTTGGATGGGATCGCGCCACGACCAGCAGCAGCCTGTCGACATCGACCTTGGCGCGCCGCAGCACGTCGGATTCGGTGCGCCCCTCGACCAGGCCGAAATCCGCCGTGCCATCGAGAACATGGGTCTCGACCTGTCTCGTATTGCCGATGGTGACGCTCAGCCGAACGGCGGGATAGGCCTCATGGAAAGAGGCCAGCCGGCGCGGCAGCCAGTAGCTGGCGATGGTCTGGCTGGCGGCGATGGACAGGCTCCCAGTAATCGTCTGTGAGACATGTTCCAGCACATTGCTTGCGGCGGCGGCGCGCTCGAGCACGGCCTTGGCCTCGGGCAGGAACCGGAGTCCGGTCTGGGCAAGCTCGATGTTGCGGCCGACCCGGTTGAACAGCCGGACGCCATGCTGCTGCTCAAGCGAGCGGATGGCGGCCGACGCCGCCGATTGGGAGATGCCCAAAAGCTCGGCCGCCTTGGTCATATGGCCACGCTCGGCGACGGCGACGAAGATGCGCAACTGGTCCAGGGTCATGCTCCTGATTAAGAAGCAAAATCGATTGGAATTACAAGAGCAAGTTATTAGACAGATCGATTGCTTTGTTCTAAATTTCTGACCGAAGTTGGAAAAAAATCGCAGCCAAGCGGCAAGGGCTAGAAATTGATAGGGCGGTTCAAGTCGCTGTTTGCCAGTTGGACCCGCAGCCTGCGGCGGCGGCTCGCGGGCGACGGCTATCACCCGGAAGAACATTACATGCGTGGACCCGGGCCAAAGACACGAGCCAAATACTCGAACGACAAAAGCAGATCATGACCCAAGGACCGCCGCGCGGCGCCAATTCCGCACCGTCCCAACGGCCGCTCGCCGACACGCGCGCGCCCGACGAGGGCGACGGCGTCGACACTTCGCCCGACGTCTCCGACCGCATCGCCAAGACCACCTGCTACATGTGCGCCTGCCGCTGCGGCATCGACGTCCACATCAAGGACGGCAAGGTCCGCTACATCAATGGCAACAAGGACCATCCGGTCAATCGCGGCGTGATCTGCGGCAAGGGCAGCTCCGGCATCATGCAGCACTACAGCCCGGCGCGGCTGAAGAAACCGCTGCTTCGCACCGGTGCACGTGGTTCGGGAGAGTTCCGCGAGATCGAGTGGGAGGAAGCCTTTTCGATCGCAACGGAGCGGCTGTCGGCCATCCGCCGGACCGATCCGAAGAAGCTCGCCTTCTTCACCGGACGCGACCAGTCGCAATCTCTGACCGGCTGGTGGGCGGGCCAGTTCGGCACGCCGAATTTCGCCGCCCATGGCGGCTTCTGCTCGGTCAACATGGCGGCCGGTGGGCTCTACACGATCGGCGGCTCGTTTTGGGAATTCGGCGAGCCCGACTGGGACAACACCAAATACTTCATGCTGTTCGGCGTCGCCGAGGACCATGATTCCAATCCGATCAAGATCGGCCTGAGCAAGCTCAAGGCGCGCGGCGCCAAGGTCGTTTCGATCAATCCCTGCCGCACCGGCTACAACGCCATCGCCGACGATTGGATCGGCATCCGGCCCGGCACCGACGGCCTGTTCGTGTTCGCCCTGATCCATGAGTTGCTGAAGGCCGGCCGCGTCGATCTCGACTATTTGCTGCGCTACACCAATGCACATCAGCTCGTCATTCAGGAGCCGGGCGCCGCCGATGACGGGCTGTTCGTGCGCGACGGCGCCTGCAATCCGCTGGCCTGGGACAGGGTGGCAAAAAATCCCGTCAACGCCACGAACGCCGATGCGAAACCGGCACTGACCGGCAGCTTCACGGTCGATGGGCGCCGCTGCGTTCCGGTGTTCCAGCTCATCGCCGACCGTTACCTCGACGAAAGCTATGCACCCGACGCGGTCGCGGAGCGCTGCGGCATTCCCACTGAGACGATCCGCCGGATCGCCGCCGAGCTGGCGCATGTCGCCTTCGAACAGACGATCGAACTGCCGGTGGCCTGGACCGACTGGGCCGGCCGCCGCCATGAAACGATCAAGGGCCGCCCTGTCGCCATGCATGCGATGCGTGGCATCTCGGCCCATTCGAACGGCTTCCACACCTGCCGCGCCATCCACCTGTTGCAGGTGCTGCTCGGCACGGTGGATGTACCCGGCGGGTTCCGCTTCAAGCCGCCCTATCCCCGGTCGGCGCCGCCGGGACCGAAGCCCGCGGGCAAGAATGTGCAGCCGATGACACCGCTGGAGGGCATGCCGCTCGGCTTCGTCTGCGGGCCGGACGATCTGCTGGTCGATGAAGCCGGCACGCCCATCCGCATCGACAAGGCCTATTCCTGGGACGCGCCGCTGGCCGCGCACGGGCTCATGCACACGGTGATCCGCAACGCCTGGGCGGGCGATCCCTACCCTATCGACACGCTGCTGATGTACATGTCGAACATGGCCTGGAACTCGTCGATGAACACCGTCGAGACGATTCGTATGCTGACCGACGCGGACGAGGCCGGCAACTACAAGATCCCGTTCATCATCTATTCCGATGCCTATTACTCCGAGACCGTGCCGTTCGCCGATCTGGTGCTGCCGGACACGACCTATCTCGAAAGGCATGACTGCATCAGCCTGCTCGACCGGCCGATCAGCCATGCCGACGGGCCGGGCGACGCCATCCGCCATCCCGTCGTCGAGCCTGACCGCGACGTCAGGCCGTTCCAGTCCGTGCTGATCGAGCTCGGCGCGCGGCTCGGCCTGCCTGGTTTCGTCGATGATGACGGCTCGGCCAGATATCGCGACTACGCCGATTACATCGTCAATCACCAGCGCACACCGGGCATCGGTCCGCTCGCCGGCTGGCGCGGCAAGGACGGGGCGTCTATCGGCAAGGGCAAGCCCAATCCCGATCAGTTGCAGCGCTACATCGACAATGGCGGCTTCTGGCACCACGACTTTTCCGCCGACCAGCGTTATTACAAGATGGCCAACCGCTCCTACCTCGGCTTCGCCGAGCAGATGGGCTTCATCCCGAAGGCCGAGCCCATCGTCTTCCAGCTTTATTCCGAACCGATGCAGCGCTTCCGCCTTGCGGCGCGCGGCCATGGGCGGGTGCAGCCGCCGGCGAGCGAGCGCGGCCGCATCGAGACCTATATGGACCCGCTGCCGTTCTGGTACGCCCCGTTCGAGGAAGCCGTGGTCGACCTTCAGAAATATCCGCTGCACGCGCTGACGCAACGGCCGATGCACATGTATCACTCCTGGGGCTCGCAGAACGCCTGGCTCAGGCAGATCACCAGCCAGAACCGGCTGTTCGTGCACGTGAAAACGGCTGCCAATCTGGGCCTAGTCGACGACGACTGGGTGTGGATCGAAAGCATCAACGGCCGGGTGAAGGGGCAGATCAAGCTGGTCGACGGCGTCAACCCCGACACGGTGTGGACCTGGAACGCCATCGGCAAGCGGCGCGGCAGTTGGGGCCTGAAGGACGATGCGGCGGAAAGCAGTCGCGGCTTCCTGCTCAACCACATCATCGGCGACCAGACCTCTGCCGATGCGAACGGCAAGCGCTACTCGAATTCCGATCCCGTCACCGGCCAGGCGGCATGGTTCGACCTGCGCGTGCGCATCGTCAAATGTGCGAGAGAGGAAGCCGGCTTCACCGAGCCGCAGTTCGAACGTTTCCGCCAGCCGCCGCATTTCGCGCCTTCGCCTGACATACTCCGCTTCGGCGCCGAGTTCCGCATGAAAAGAGAAGCCGCCGAATGACCTGCCTTCCCGCTCACACCGACAAAAGGCTTGGCCTGGTCATCGATCTCGACACCTGCGTCGGCTGCCAGGCCTGCGTCACCGCCTGCAAGGAATGGAACACTGGCGGCCATATGGCGCCGCTGACCGACATCGACCCCTATGGCGGCAATGTCGACGGTGTCTGGTTCAACCGCGTCCACAGCTACGAGCACACGACCGAGATGGGCGGGCGCACGGTGAACTTCCCGCGCTCCTGCCTGCATTGCGAGACGCCGGCCTGCGTCACCGTCTGCCCGACGGGAGCCTCCTACAAACGCGCTTCGGACGGCATCGTGCTGATCGACGAGGACAGATGCATCGGCTGCAAATTGTGCAGCTGGGCCTGTCCCTACGGGGCGCGTGAATTCGACACCGATGTTGGTGTGATGAAGAAATGCACGCTCTGCGTCGACCGCATCTACAACGACAATCTGGCCGAGGAGGACCGCGTGCCGGCCTGCGTCGCCGCCTGCCCGACCAGTGCCCGGCATTTCGGCGACCTCGGCGATCCAACCTCGGCGGTGTCGCAGCTGGTGGCCGAGCGTGGCGGCGTCGACCTGATGCCTGAGATGGGCTATCACCCGACCAACAAGTACCTGCCGCCGCGCGCCCATACCACGCGCGCCGCATCGGTTCCGGCGCCAGCGCTCGAGCCAGTGCGGACCGAAGGCGGTTTCCTTGGCTGGGTCGACCGCATGCTTTCGAACTGACCAGCAACCAGCCTCATGCATCCAGCCTTCTCCGTCGTTTTTTTCACCACCGCCACGGGCGCCGGTTACGGCCTGCTCGCGCTGCTCGGCGTGCTTGCCGGCGCCGGTGCGATCCCACCCGATTTCTGGCTCGGTTTCATTGGCCTGGGGCTGGCGCTCGGCCTGATCGCCGCTGGCCTGCTGTCCTCGACCGGCCATCTCGGCCGGCCGGAGCGGGCATGGCGCGCCTTCTCGCAATGGCGCAGCTCCTGGTTGTCGCGCGAGGGCGTTGCGTCGGTCGTCACCTTTGTCCCGGCGGGACTGTTCGGCATAGGCTGGGTGCTGCTCGGCCGCACGGATGGCTGGGTGGCCATTGCCGGATTGCTGGCGGCCGTCGGCGCGGTCGTCACCGTCTGCACCACCGGCATGATCTATGCGTCGCTGAAGCCGATCGCCCAGTGGCACAGCCGCTATACCTTGCCGGGCTACCTTATTTTTTCGGCGATGACCGGCAGCGTGCTTCTGAACGCGCTGCTGCAGGGCTTTGCCGTCGGCTCGAACATCCTTCTGGCGGTTTGCCTGACCTTGCTTGGCTGGGGCTGGAAGCTGGCGACCTGGCGGCACAATGACCGATTGGAAATACCGACCACCGCCAACACCGCGACGGGCTTGGCCGGCGGCACGGTGCGGTCGCTGGAATGGCCGCACACCGAGGAAAACTATCTGCTCAAGGAAATGGGCTTTCGCATCGCGCGCAAGCACGCCGCGAAACTGCGCCGGATCACGCAATTGCTGGCTTTCGCCTTGCCTGTCCTGCTGCTTGCCATTGTGTTGGCCCTGCCCTGGCAGGCTGCGGCGGTGCTGTCGGTGCTAGCGGCGGCGGCCCAATTCGCCGGGATGCTGGTCGAGCGCTGGCTGTTCTTCGCCGAAGCAAAGCACACAGTTACGCTATACTACGGCAGATAGGTTTCAGCCCGGCCGCAGCATCGAGCCGGAAATAGCGAAGATGCGCTCGGCGCCCAGCATATAGGCCATCAGGCTCTCGCGGCGGAACAGACCGGCATAGGCGCGGTCGAGCACGTTGAGCGAGCCGGTATAGGCGCCGAAGGCCGGCATGATCATGCGGCCACCATCGCCGGCAAAGCAGCGCCGCCGCACCGAACGGCCACGCTGGACGATGCGAGCACAAGGATGGAGATGACCTGATATTTCGCCTTCGACGCGCACCTTGGAGGGTTCGTGCCGGAACAGCAGCGAACCGATGGCGAGTTCGCGCACGGTGTCGCCGGGCAGGTCGGCGGGCGCCTCCGGATCGTGATTGCCGGCGACCCAGAACCAGTCGCGGCCGGCCATCAGTGCTTCCAGCCTTTCGCGGAAGCTTGCGTGCATGCGCGCGGCGCCGCCGCCATCGTGAAAGCTATCGCCCAGGCTGATGACAATGGCAGGCTGGTAATCCGCGATTACCGCTTGCAGCCTCAACAACGTCGCGCCGGTGTCGTAAGGTGGGATCAGGGCACCGCGCCGGGCAAACGACGATCCCTTTTCGAGATGCAGATCCGAGACGACGAGAAGCCGAAGCTCCGGAAAATAGAGCACGCCGCGCGGGTCGCAAACCGCACGTTCGCCGGCGATTCCGACGAAGTCGGCCTCGGCGGTCAGCGATGCGCGCGCCAGCGAATAGTTCATGCTTCACTCATTCCCGGACCCATCGCCTCCTCGACCAGTGTCGCCGCGTCCATCAGCAGTGTTTCATCGGCTTCGCCATGCACCGGCATCTTGCCGATCTCAAGCATGATCGGCACGGCGAGAGGCGAAATCTGCTCGAGGTTCCTATGCACGATTCGTCCCTGAATGCGCGAGAGCATCTCGGCAAGTCTGCTGACATCAAGCAGACCCGTGGCGGCATCGGCGCGCGTCGCCTGAAGCAGGATGTGGTCGGGTTCATGGCTGCGCAGCACGTCGTAGATCAGGTCGGTCGACACGGTAACCTGGCGGCCGCTTTTCTCCTGGCCCGGATGGCGTTTCTCGATCAGTCCCGAGATCAGCGCGCAATTGCGGAAAGTTCGTTTCAGGAGCCAGCTATCGGCCAGCCAAGCTTCAAGATCGTCGCCCAGCATGTCCTGATCGAAGAGTGCGGCGAGCGATGGTTTCTTCGCCGTGAACATTTGGCCCATGTCGGCCAGCGACCATATGGCAAGCGCATAGTCGGTGGCGACGAAGCCGAGCGGCCTGGCTCCAGCCCTGTCGAGGCGGCGTGTCAGCAGCATGCCAAGCGTCTGGTGCGCCAGCCTGCCCTCGAATGGATAGGCGACCATGTAATGCCGGTTGCCGCGCGGAAAGGTCTCGATCAACAGATCGTCGCGTTTGGGCAGCACCGATTTGTCGGCCTGATATCGCAGCCAGTCGGCGACCTGTTCCGGCAGCTTCTTCCATCGCCGGGGGTCGTCCAGCATGATGCGGACCTGCTCGGCAAGATACGTCGAAAGCGGAAACTTGCCGCCACCGTAATAGGGCACCTTGGCATCGCTGCCAGGCGCGTTCGACACGAAGCACTCATTCTCGCGAATGCCCTCGAAGCGCAGCACCTTGCCAGCGAACATGAATGTGTCGCCATGCGTCAGCGTTTCGAGGAAAGCCTCCTCGATCTTGCCAAGAACCCGGCCGCCGCGCGAAGCCGAGCCTCTGCTGCCAGCCCTGACATAACGCACGTTGAGCGCCGGCACCTCGATTATGGTGCCGACATTCAGCCGGTATTGCTGGGCAACCCGGGGATTGGACACCCGCCAAAATCCGTCCTTGTTGAGGCGGATGCGGGAATACCGCTCGTAGTTCTTCAGCGCATAGCCGCCGGTGGCAACGAAATCGACGACGCGATCGAATGTCGGCCGGTCGAGGCTGGCATAGGGCGCTGCGGTCCGCACTTCCTCGTACAGCGCATCGGCACGAAACGGGGCCGCGCAGGCGCAGCCCAGCACATGCTGGGCCAGCACGTCGAGTCCGCCATCGATCAGCGGCGGCGTATCCTGGGCGCCGAGATAGTTGGCGTCGAGCGCCGCCCGACACTCCAGCACCTCGAAACGATTGGCCGGGATCAGGATGGCCTTGGACGGCTCGTCCATGCGGTGGTTGGCGCGGCCGATCCGCTGCGCCAGGCGGCTCGCCCCCTTCGGCGCGCCGACATGCACGACAAGATCGACATCGCCCCAGTCGATGCCGAGGTCGAGCGTCGAAGTGGCGACGATGGCGCGCAGCGCATTCTCGCCCATCGCCTTCTCGACGCGCCGGCGCTGGGCGACGTCGAGCGAGCCGTGATGCAGCGCGATCGGCAAGGTATCTTCATTGACCCGCCATAACTCCTGGAACAGCAGCTCGGCCTGGCTGCGCGTGTTGACGAAAAGCAGGGTCGTCTTGTGGCGCTTGATCTCACGGTAGATCTCTGGTGTCGCGTAGCGAGCCGAATGTCCGGCCCAGGGCACACGCTCTTCCGAGTCGAGAATGGAGATTTCGGGCTTGGCGCCGCCAGTGACCACAATCAGTTCGGCCATGCCGGGGCCTGTCGAGTTTTTGGGCGGGTTCTGTCCGACCAGCCAGCGACGCAATTCGTCGGGCTCGGCGACTGTGGCGGAAAGCCCAATCGTCTGCAGGCCAGGCACGTAGCTGCGCAGCCGCGCCAGTCCGAGCGCGAGCAGATGCCCGCGCTTTGAGGTTACCAGCGAATGCAGTTCATCGAACACGACAAAGCGCAGATCCTCGAAGAACCGCCGGGCGTCGCCGGCTGCGATCAACAACGCCAGTTGCTCGGGCGTGGTGAGCAGGATGTCGGGCGGCGCCAGCTTCTGCCGCTGGCGCTTGTGTGCCGGCGTGTCGCCGGTGCGCGTCTCGATGGTAACTGGCAGTCCGATCTCTTCCACCGGCTTGCCGAGATTGCGCTCGATGTCGACGGCCAGCGCCTTCAGCGGCGAAATGTAAAGCGTGTGGATGCCGCGCCGTGCTTGTCCTGGCCTGCTCCTTGGCCGATTGGCCAGTTCGGTCAGCGACGGCATGAACCCGGCCAGCGTCTTGCCGGCGCCGGTCGGCGCAATCAGCAATACCGACTGCCCTGCTTGAGCCTTTGCCAGCAACTCGATCTGATGGACGCGCGGCGACCAGCCTTTTTGCGCGAACCATTTGACGAATGGCTCCGGCAAGATCACGGCAGTATTTTGTTCGGCAAGGCGCGGCTGCTCTGTCACGCGCCAGAGGTAGCGCGACGGCGTGCAATCGCCAAGCGGAATCGGAACAAAAAGGGATCAAGATTCGCTCTAAGGCCGTCGGAATCCCGTCGGCCCACCATAGAGATACCCGATGCGGGCAACGGCATCCTTGAACCCCTCGCGCGAGACCAGCATGGTGTGGCCGTTGGCGTGGATCATGGTCCTGGCATCGGTCATGACAGCGACATGGCCTTTCCAGAACACCAGGTCGCCGCGCCTGAGCCCGGCAAAATCCGGGCCGGGGTCGAGCGGCTCGCCGATGGTTGCCGCCTGCATGTCGGAATCGCGCAGCACTTGCCTGCCGGCCATGCGCAGCGCCAATTGCACGAGGCCGGAACAGTCGATACCGAAGCCGGAAGCGCCACCCCACAGATAGGGCGTCCCGAGAAACGTCTCCGCGACGGCGACATAATCGTCAGCCGCCTCGCCGACTGACCGCAAATGGCCCGATATGATCGCCTCGCCGGATGGCAGCAGCGCATAGTGCGTGCCGCGCGTTTCAGCAGCACCAGTCACCGTTACCGCCGATCCCATCGAGAGTTGTCCAGTGATGGGAAACCGCAAATCCGGGCCGGGATAGAGGAAGGTGCGCGGCACCGAAACGACATGGGTCGGCGTGTGATCCCGCGCGCCCAGCACAGTGTCGGCTACATAGCCGACATAACCGTCGCGCTCAGCCTGGATCCAGGCCCAGCCTTCAGCGTCCTCGAAGACGAGGACATCGTCACCGAACAGGGCTTGCGTGTTGACGCCGGCATCGGGCCGCGGCGCCTTGCGTATGTCGGCCACGGACGCTGTGATCCGCGCCGACCGGCCGGCGACAAAGCGCTCGGCGGCAACCTCGCCCTTCAGCCTAGCGTCGGCGAGATCGGATCGGAAGGCGTGGAGGCGAGCGTCACGGGCGGTCAAATCGGCAACTCTGTTCTATTTTGGCTGTTTTTATCTTGGCGTTTGAGCTTTTGCCCTAGATGGGCAGTTCCTGGGCCCTGGCGATGATACCATCGCCGAAGCGCTCGACAAAGAGCGCGCCTTCGACCGTGCGCTTGACCAGCACGTTGCGCTTGTCGAGTTCGTCGCGATGGCGCGACACCAGCTTCAGCGCGCCCATCGCGTCGAGCGCGCGGGTGATGACCGGCTTGGTGACGTTGAGCCGTGCGGCCAGCCCGCGCACGGTATGCGGCGGTGGATCGAGATAGATAGTGAACAGGATCGCCGTCTGGCGCATGGTAAGATCAGGCGCGTTCTCGCGCACCTGCGACAGCATGACCTGCTGCCACAGTCGCATGGCCTGGCTCGGACGCATCGCGATCGACATCCGGCCAGCATGACGGCAAATTGTTTCGGTTCCGTTTCAGTCGCGAACCTTCGTTGGCTATGAGCCAAAGCGTTTGGAGATGACGCTCTCCAGCGCGCGAATGCCTTGCGCTTCGCCGCCGGCCGGACCATGGGGACGATCGGACGGGTTCCAGGCGAAGATGTCGAAATGCGCCCAGGCGGCCGTTTTCTCGACGAAACGCTTGAGGAACAGTGCCGCGGTGATCGAGCCGGCGAAGCCGTCAGTGGTGACGTTGTTGATGTCGGCAATCCTCGACGACAGCTTTGCGTCGTAGGGGCTCCACAGCGGCATGCGCCACAGCGGATCCTCGACCGTAACGGAGGCCGCCGCCAGTTCGGACGCCAGCGCTTCGTCGCCGGTGTAGAAAGGCGGCAGGTCGGGACCGAGCGCGACGCGCGCGGCCCCCGTCAGGGTCGCCATGTCGACCAGCAATTGCGGTTTCTCGTCATCGGCCAGCGCCAGGGCATCCGCCAGCACCAGCCGCCCCTCGGCGTCGGTGTTGCCGATCTCGACGGTGATGCCCTTGCGGCTCGCCAGCACATCGCCGGGCCGGAAGGCGTTGCCGGCGATCGAATTCTCGACCGCCGGGATCAGCACCCGCAGCCGGACCTTCAGCCTGGCCGCCATGATCATCGAAGCGAGACCCAGAACATTGGCGGCACCGCCCATGTCCTTCTTCATCAAGAGCATGCCCGACGACGGCTTGATGTCGAGGCCGCCGGTGTCGAAGCAGACGCCCTTGCCGACCAATGTCACCTTCGGCGCATTCTTCGGTCCCCAGTTCATACCGATCAGGCGCGGCGCATCGGCCGATGCACGGCCGACCGCGTGGATCATGGGGAAATTCTGCGTCAGCAGATCGTCGCCCCTGGTCACCGACACTTCGGCCTTGTGCGCCGCGGCCAGTGTCCGAACCGCCGCCTCCAGCTGGTCCGGCCCCATATCGCTGGTCGGCGTGTTGACCAGATCGCGCGTCAGGAAGACGCCGTCGCCGATGCGGCGAACGCGCGCCGCATCGGCGCCATGCGGCAGCGCGAAGCGCAGTGCCTTGCCCGGTTTCTTGCCGTAGCGGGTGAAGGCATAGCCACCAAGCAACAGTGCAATCGACGCGAGTTCCGGCTCGGCCAATGCGGAGGCGAAATGCCAGTCGCCTTCCGGTAAGGCTCTCGCCAGAGCGCCGATGGCGAGCGCGCCATCGCCAGCGCCAAACAGCGCGCCGGCCAGCGCGCCGCCTTCACCGGGTACGATGAGCGTCCTGCCGGCCTCGCCGGAGAAGCCGTTGGCCCTCGCCCAGGCGATCGAAGATGGCGCAAGGCTTGCTGTCTCCAGACCGTCCCTGGCGACCAGATGCACCGGCAGCGCGTTCTTGGGTTTCGTCTCGACGAGTTCGACGGGCATGGAATGGTCTCCGGCTTTCGAGTCGGCGTTTCTTAACTCTCCGTTAGGGTTAACAGAATATTTCTTTGGGAGGAAAGACGGCCACGCAATGGCCACGCGCACGGATAGAGGCCGACGTTGATGCCGAGCAACCGAACGATGAACGCCACGGGAAAACGGCTGATCACCACGGCGCTGATGATGGCGCTTGCAGCCGGCGTCGCCGGCTGCGGAACCAGCAAACTCACCACCGGCTCGATCGCGCGTTCCAGCGGCAAACCGCTGGAAACCATGTCGGCTGGCGAATTGCATAGCGCAACAACCAGACTTGGCGAATCCTATGCCAAAAACCCCAACGACAAGCGGATCGCGACGAACTATGCAGCCGCGCTGCAGATGGATGGCGATGCCGACCAGTCGCTGGCGGTGATGCGCAAGCTGGCGATCGCCCTGCCAAAGGACCGCGACGTGCTTGCTGCCTATGGCAAGGCGCTCGCCGCCAACGGCCAGTTCGAGCCGGCACTCGACGCCGTGCGCCGGGCGCAAACGCCGGAATATCCGGACTGGAAGCTGGTATCGGCGGAGGCCGCCATTCTCGACCAGCTCGGCCAGAAGGACGAAGCGCGCCAGGATTACCGCAAGGCGCTCGACCTCAAGCCGAACGAGCCCTCGATCCTTTCCAACCTCGGCATGTCCTATGTGCTGGAAGGCGATCTGCGCACGGCTGAAACCTATATGCGCACGGCCGCCCGGCAACCGAACGCGGACAGCCGGGTCCGCCAGAACCTGGCGCTGGTCGTCGGCCTGCAGGGCCGTTTCGACGAGGCCGAGAAGATCGCTTCGCAGGAACTGTCGCCCGAGCAGGCGCAGGCGAACGTGGCCTATCTTCGCCAGATGCTTGCCCAGCAGAATGCCTGGAGCCAGCTCAAGGACCAGGACAAGGCAAAGCCTGCCACCAACTGACAATAGCAGCTACCTCGATATCCAGCCGCCTAATGCATGTCGCGCGAAAGTGTGCAGCGGTTTTGTGGTAACGACATGCATAAGAACAAGAATCTGAAGCACGTCGCTTTTTGAGAGTTTGCGCGACATGTGCTAGACATCAAAGCCGCGCGGCGTCAGCAGCGCGGCTTTCTCCTTGGCTTCGACAGGTCGCTTACTGGCTGCTGGTTTTCGGCGTATCGCCAAAGATGCCGCGCTCGCTCACCTGAATGCCTGCGGGGCCTAGAATGATGGCGAACAGCACCGGCAGGAAGAATAGGATCATCGGCACGGTGAGCTTGGGCGGCAAGGCCGCCGCCTTCTTCTCGGCGGCGTTCATGCGCATGTCACGGCTTTCGGCGGCCAGCACGCGCAGCGCATGCGCCACCGGCGTGCCGTAGCGTTCGGCCTGGACCAGTGCCTGCGATACCGATTTCACCGATTCCAGGCCGGTGCGGCTTGCAAGGTTTTCGTAAGCCTGCCTACGTTCCTGCAAATAGGAAAGCTCGGCATTGGTCAGGATGAACTCCTCGGCGAGCGCTACCGACTGTGCGCCGATCTCGTCGGCGACCCTGCGAAGTGCCGCCTCCACCGACATGCCCGACTCGACGCAGATCAGCATCAGGTCGAGTGCGTCCGGCCAGGCCATCTGGATCGACTGCTTGCGCTTGGTGGCTCGGTTGTTGACATAGAGCACCGGCGCGTAAAAACCCGCATAGGCGACGACGATACAGACGAATACCTTGATCAAAGGCGGTTGTTCCGGCAATCCGCCGAGCACGAACAGGTATATCGAAGCCAGCGCGAAGCCGACAAAGGGCAGGACCAGGCGGAAGAACAGGAACCGCGTCAGCGGGTTTTGGCCGCGAAAGCCTGCCACTTTCAGCTTCTGCAACGTGCCTTCATCGGCCAAAGCGCGCCTCAGATCGAGGCGATCGACGATGTTGCGCATGCCGATCGATTGTTCCTCGCGCAGGCCCTTGCGACGGCGGTCGGCCTCGGCGGCCAGCCGCGCGCGCTGCTTGGCGCGCAACTCGTCACGCTCCAGCGCAACGGATCTCATGCGAGTCTTGAGCTGGTTCCCGCCGAAGGCGGGCAACAGTGTGAGGGCGGTCGCAAACACCGCGATGGCGACCAGCATGGCAATGAGAATTGCCGGGTCGGTCAGGGTTCCGATGACGTGTTCGGTCATGCGCTCTCAATCCTAGACTTCGAAGTTCATCATCTTGCGCATCACCAGGATGCCGATCGACATCCAGACGGCCGAACAGCCGAGGATCAGATTGCCGACGCTGGTGGTGAACAGCGGCATGATGTAGTTCGGGCTGGTCAGGTAGACGAGAAAGCCGACGATGAAAGGCAGGGCGCCGATGATCACGGCGGATGCCTTCGCTTCCATGGACAGCGCCTGGACCTTGGCCTTCATTTTCTTGCGGTCGCGAAGCACGCGCGAAAGATTGCCAAGCGCCTCCGAAAGGTTGCCGCCGGCCTGGGACTGGATCTGGATGACGATGCCGAAGAAGCTCGCCTCGGTGCATGGCATGGTTTCGGCCATGCGCAACGAGGCGTCGGGGATCGACAGGCCCATCTGCTGCGAATCGACGATGCGGCGGAACTCGGTCTTGACGGGTTCGGGAGATTCGTTGGCGATCAGGCGGATGGCGTCGTTCAGCGGCAGGCCTGATTTGACCGCACGCACAATGATGTCGAGCGCATTCGGGAATTCGTTGAGGAAAGCCTTGACCCGGCGAGCACGGGAAAACGAGACGAACCAGCGCGGCAGGCCGAGAGCACCCACCAGCAGCACGCCCGGCAACGCAAGCAGCGGCGCACCTATGAAATAGGCAACAAACGTCAGGACGGCGCCGCAAACGGCCGAGTAGACATAGAAACGCTCGAGCGAGACCTTCATGCCGGCCTGGCGGATCTGGGCTTTCAGGGGTGGCTTCTTGACGATGCGCTGGTTGGACTTCTGTTTTTGTTCGAGTTCCTTCAACGAGTCCTGCACCGATTTGCGCCGCTTGGCGGCTTCCACCACACGATCGCGCGAGGCCTTGACGACGGCACGATCCGTCTCGGCGGTCTTGATCGTCTCCAGCCGCCTGCCGACCTGCTTCTCCTCGCTGATCTGATTGAACAAAAAAGCATAGGCAATCCCGCCGGCACTGAAGCCGGCGAGCGCGATGAATGCCAATACGGTGGCGTCAATTCCGAACATCGACCGTGACCCCTGCCCCTTCGTCAGTCAGCACGTTTCTCCATCGCCTCGAGCGCATTGGCGAGACGCTGTTCCTCGCCATAGTAGCGGGCGCGGTCCCAGAAATGCGGGCGACCGATGCCTGTCGACACATGCTCGCCCAACAGCCTGCCGTTCGCGTCCTCGCCCTTGATGTTATAGAGGACGAGGTCCTGCGTAATGACGACATCACCTTCCATACCGATCACCTCGGTGATGTGGGTGATGCGCCGCGATCCGTCGCGCAGGCGCGCGGCCTGTATGATCACGTCAACGGAACCGACGACGATTTCGCGCACGGTTTTTTGCGGCAGCGTGTAGCCACCCATCGCGATCATCGATTCGATACGGTTCAGGCATTCGCGCGGACTGTTCGAGTGGATCGTTCCCATCGAGCCGTCATGGCCGGTGTTCATCGCCTGCAGAAGGTCGAACACTTCCGGTCCGCGCACTTCGCCGACGATGATGCGCTCGGGCCGCATGCGCAGGCAGTTCTTGACCAGGTCGCGCATGGTCACCTCGCCCTCGCCTTCGAGATTGGGCGGGCGGGTTTCCAGACGCACGACATGCGGCTGCTGCAGTTGCAGCTCGGCCGAATCCTCGCAGGTGATGACGCGCTCCTCGCGGTCGATATAGTTGGTCAGGCAGTTGAGCAGCGTCGTCTTGCCCGAGCCGGTCCCGCCCGAAATGACAATGTTGCAGCGGACGCGGCCGATGATCTTGAGGATCTCGGCGCCATGCGGCGAAATGGCGCCGAACTTGACCAGCTGATCGAGCGTCAGCTTGTCTTTCTTGAACTTGCGGATGGTGAGCGCGGTGCCGTCGATGGCGAGCGGCGGCGCGATGACGTTGACGCGGGAGCCGTCGGGGAGACGCGCGTCGCAGATCGGGCTCGATTCATCGACACGGCGGCCAACCTGGCTGACGATGCGCTGACAGATGTTGAGGAGCTGCTGGTTGTCGCGGAAACGAATGCCGGTCTGCTCGACCTTGCCGTTGACTTCGATGTAGACGTTCTTGGAGCCGTTGACCATGATGTCGGCGATGTCGTCGCGGGCGAGCAATGGCTCCAGCGGCCCGTAGCCCAACACGTCGTTGCAAATATCCTCGAGCAGCTCTTCCTGCTCGGAAATCGACATCGCGAAATTCTTGATCGCGATGATGTCGTTGACGATGTCGCGGATTTCCTCGCGTGCGCTTTCGGGGTCGAGCTTGGCGAGCTGCGACAGGTCGATCGTATCGATGAGCGCCGAGAAGACCTGGCTCTTGGTGTCGTAGTAGGTTTCGCTCTTTTCGCGCTGGACCCGTCTGGGCTCCGGCGCCAATGGCGGCGCCTCGACCGCGCGGCGCGCGGGCGCCGGCGCAGCCGCACCGGACGGCGGCGCGGGCTTGGCAAGAACCGCCGTTTCCGACGGGTTTGCCGGCACCGGGGCGGCAGGCGCAGGTGCCGGCTGACGGAATTCCGGCGTGAACCGGCTGCCGTCGTCACTGCCTCTCTTACCAAACATGATCGACTACCAATTTCGCCACGGAAACATCATTTCTTGTTGCGCGAGAACTTGCCGAGGAGGTTGCCAAGGCCCGCTTTCTTTCTCGCCTTGATTTCGCTGCGCCCGGTCAGCACATGCGCAATCTCGTTGACCATGCCGACGACCGGATTCTTGGCATCCATTTCACCGAGCATGCGCCCGTTGTTGGCGGCGTTTCCGAACAGCAGCGGCTCGAAAGGAATGACCGACATTGGCGAGATGCCGAGCGAGTCGGCGAAATCGGACGACGCGATCTCCGGACGCTTTGGCACACCGGTCTGATTGATGATCAGCTTCGGCGGCGGATCGTTCGGGCGAAGCCTTTTGAACATGTCGACCAGGTTCTTGGTGTTGCGCAGATTGGCCAGTTCCGGCGTCGCCGTGATGACGATTTCGTCGGCCTTGGTCAGCGTGTTCTTGGTCCAGCCCGTCCAGATATGCGGGACATCGAGCACCAGAAGCGGCACGCTGCGTTGGGCGGTGTCGACAAGCTGCGTGAAGGCATCGGGATCGAAATCGTAGACCCGGTCGAGCGTCGAAGGCGCTGCAAGCAGCGACAGGTGCTCGGCGCATTGGGCAAGCAGCCGGTCGAGATAGACCTCGTCGATACGTTCCGGTGAAAAGACCGCCTCGGCAATGCCCTGGGCCGGATCCTGATCGAAATTGATGTTGGCCGTGCCGAAAGCAAGATCGAGATCGGCGACGAGCACTTCCGACTTGAACAGGGACGACATCGCCCAGGCGACATTGTGGGCGATGGTCGAGGAGCCGACGCCGCCCTTGGCGCCGATGAAGGCGATCGAGCGGCCGATCGGCTCGGCTTCCGGATCGACGAAGATCGACGATATCACGCTGACGATATCGGCCATCGACACCGGCGCGATGACATATTCCGAAATGCCGGAACGGATGAGCTCGCGGTAGAGGCCGACATCGTTGTAGTGGCCGATGACGACGACCTTCGAGGTCGGATCGCAATATTCGGAGAGTTGCGTGAGTTGTTCCAGCAACTGCTTCGGCTCGCTGCGTGATTCCAGCAGGATCAGGTTCGGCGTCGGCGCCGTTTGGTAGAATTCGATGGCGGTAGGGATGCCCCCCATATGGACCTTGAGATGGGCCTTGGCCATGCGGCGGTCCTCACCGGCGCGCTCGACCGGATTGGCAACACCATCGGTCTCGCAAAATGCCTGGATCGAGATGCGCGGGATCGGCCGCAAGGCCTGCATAGCGGCGATATCCTGCTGCGAGGTTTCGCCGCCATCCACCCCGGTTTCGTAAGCAAGATTGCTCATTGTCATCTCTTTCCGTGACTGGCGCAGCCTATAGCGCACCGCGTTTGACGGGATTTATGCGGCGCGCCTGAATCTCAGTTTCATGCATATCATCGTCCCAAAACCACTGAGCACGTTGGGCAACATGCACTAGTATTCCACTTCCGAATTGCCGAGGAATTCGTCCGAAATGCCCCTGTCGCGGTAGACGTCGATCACCGCGCTCCGATTCTCCGCGTCGATGGGCGTCTGCTTGCGCGGCCCGAGCAGATCGGCCGGATTGGACATCTGGGCGGCAAGATTGTTCTGATACGAGCAGCCGAAATTGGCATAGTGTTTGTTTTCCGAGGTCTGCAGCAGGTCTTCGGGCCAGCGTCCGCATTTGTCGGTCTGGGCCTTCACCGAGACATAGGCGACGCGGATTGGCGCGGACGCTTCGGCCGAAACCGACTGATAGGTGGTCATGACGATCCGGTTGCGGCTGATGCCGCTGGCAATCGCCAGCCTGGCGAAGTCACGGCCGGCAGCGGTGGCGGCGATCTCGTTTGCCGAGCCGCTCGGGATCGCTATGGTCAGGGTGGGAGCGGCGCTCTTGTCATAGCCGTCGAGGAAGCCCAGCAGCGTGTCCCTCTGAGAGCGGGTCATGCCGCGGTCGCCGGCGCCGACCGGGAGGTCGATCTTCTCGTTCTTCTCCGCGATCACGATCGGATGGGTGGTGCGATAATCATCCGGAACAGCGCCGACCGTGATGCTGTCGCGCTTGAGGTCGGCGCAACCGGCAAGCAATGCCGCGACCGCGACCGCCAGGACTGGAATGGCTGGCCGATAGGTTCGCAAATAGCCGGACCACACCGCCGCGGTGATCGTCCTTGCCTTCGATGCTGACTGAGACATATCCCGCTTCCCCGCTTACTTGTAGATGAAGCCGACAACGCCGTGATAGCGGCCGTTGGGCCTGTCGGTCTGCATGGTGCCGTAGACGCGATTGACGCGGCCAAGGAACATGCCGGCGCCATCGCTGGCGGCGTTGAAATTGTCGTCCGGCTTGGCTAGATCGTTGCGCGCCACCGGCTTTACCAGATAGGGCGTGATGATGATGACGAGCTCGGTCTCGTTGCGGACAAAATCCCTGCTGCGGAACAGCGTGCCGAGCACCGGTATCTTGGTCAGGCCGGGCAGCCCCGCGACCGCCTGCCGGACATCATCGCGAACGAGACCGGCAATCATCATCGAACCGCCGGAAGGCAATTCAACAGTGGTGTCCGCGAGGCGTTTGCGGATTGACATCAAAGTGAGACCGGGCAAGCTGCCGCCCCCTCCGAGCGTTGTGGCGCCCTCCGTCGTGGGCTCCGAAACCGACGTCCTCACCTTGAGGCTGATGCGGCCTGCCGAGAGCACCACGGGCTGGAATTCAAGCCCAATGCCATATTCGAGCTTTTCATTGGAGTAGGTAACCTGGCCCGTTTGATTGTCGTTTGAAACATTGTTCGTCCGGGCTGTGATGAGATTGAATTCACCGCCGACCTTGAATGTCGCCTTCTCGCCCGAAACGGCAGTGAGGGTCGGTTCGGCAAGCGTCTTCATGACGCCGCTTTGTTCCATCGCGTTGATATAGGCCTGAAGTCCATTTCCCAGCCCGTCACCCAGTCTCAAGAATGAATTCGTCGAAAGAGGCTTACCCAAGCCGTAATTGGGCGAACTCGTCGCGCCGTAGCTGATGCCATTCGAGGTGCCTTGGCCGACCATGTTGACACCGAGCTGCTTCATCACCGAGCGGCTGACTTCCGCGACCGTCACCTTCAGCGTCACCTGGTCGTCGCCGATGATCTGCAACAGGTTGACGATCTTCGAGACGCGGCGCTCGGCATCCGGATTGTCGATGGCGACGCCAGCGTCGGCCGAGCCGCCGGCAGCGGTCTGCGAATACTGGCCCGTGGTCGCTTCGCCGCCGGTGACGAATATGTTGGCCAAATCGGCGGCACGCTTGGCGTCCAGCGGGGTGTCGACGGTCCCGGTCAGAACGACGTTGTCGTTCAGCAACTCGACCTTGACCTGCGACGACGGGATGAAGCGCTTGATATAGTCTTCCAGTCCCGCCACGTCGCGTTCGACCGACAGATCCAGGCTGGCGATCTGTTCGCCATTGGAGCCGAAGACGAAGATGTTGGTCTCGCCAACCTGCTTTCCGAACAGATAGATGCGCCTGGCGGTGCGGGTCACGGCATCGGCGACGGTCGGATTGGCGACGAGAATGTCATAGGCGTCGCTCGGCAGGTCGATGACCACCGATTTGTTCAATCCGAGCTTGACGCGCTGGGTGGCGGTCGACGCCGTCACCTCGGCATTCCTGCCCGCCGCATTCGCCTCGACGAGGCCATGCGTATTCGCTGCAAGGAGAAGGCCGATTGCCGTAGCCAGGGTGACCGGTAGTTTGCCGTTTAGCCTCATTTCCTTGTCCCCACTTCGGAAACTTCGCCCGACTTGATCAATCGCACCGTTCCGCGCCGCCCATTGCCGGAAACAAGATAATCGGCCTCGCCCAGATTCTTCTCCTGGGTGTCGGTGATCGACCGCAGCGCCAAGGTCAGGCGATCCGCCATCTGCTGGGCGACGGTGATGATCTCCGCCTGTTGCGGCGTCAATTCCAGCGTGGCTGTCTGGCCGACCCTGGTCTTCTTGCCTTCCTCGTCTTCCTGGATGGTCTGGTCGATCGCCAGGACGCGGATGTTCTTGAGAATGGTTTCGGTCGTGAACCCTGCGGGCGCGCCGTTGGTGGCATCGGCTCTGCGGGTCATGATAACGTCGACGAAGTCGTTGGGGAGAATGAAGCCGCCAGCCGACGTGTCGGCCGATATGGTTGTCGCGACAGCCCGCATGCCGGAGGGCAGGATCGACGACATGAAGCTTTGCCCCTCGCCGACCAGCTTGGAGCGCCGCAGCGGCTCACCGGCATACATCGCCATACGGGCGACGGCGCCTTTCAACTTCTCCAGCGCTTCCGGCTCGGCGGCGCGCGTGATGAAATTCGCGTTGATCCCGTCAGCCGGCCAGGATTGCCAACTGATGTTGTTCTCAAGCTGGCTTCCCATCGTAACATCGCCGGACAGGACAAGGACGTCCTGCAGCGCGATCGCCGGCGCCTGGGGCCCGGACTCGACGATTTGCGGCGGAGGAGCCGCCACCATGTTTTTCGCAACATAGCCTGCGCCACCCGCCGCAGCCACCGCCACGCCTAGAATGATCAGTCGGGATGCTGGCATCTGTCCGAACCTCGCCCTTGGCAAACCACGTAGCCAAGCCGGACATTGCAGCGGCAATCGTCAAAACAAGGTTAATGTAATGCTTACGATCGTGATTAATTTAAGGTTTACATAAATTAGAGCGATCCGGCCTGGCAGGCAAAAAGGCGGCCAAGCCGCCTCCTGCCTAGCACGAAGAAAGAGGCGGCCAAGCCGCCTCTTGCGAACACATCCTGGAAAAAGAAGTTAGGCCGCCAGCCTTGCGAGAGCCCACGCCATCAACGGCGAAGCCGGAAAGGTGAGCAGCCCGCCAATGCCGAGCGCGATGCCATAGGGAACGCCGGTCTTCTCATCCGCGAAGTGGCGCAAAAATGGGTTGTGGCTCGTAATGGCCGCCAGCGGCGATTTCCGATAGACGAGAATGGCAAGCGTCAGCAGGCCGCCGATGAATGTCGAGGCCACGAGATATTCGACGAGATGGATGTTCAGCCCCATCCAGATGGCGGTGGCGGCCAACAATTTGGCGTCGCCGCCGCCCATGCCGCCGAGCGCAAACAGACCGAACGTCACGGCGAGAACGAGGCCGCCGGCGGCGAAATGCCAGCCATAGGTCGCCCAGTCCATGCCCGTCAACGGCGCAACCAGGGCGAAGACAACCACAAGCAGTATCGGCACGCGATTGGCGATCGTCATCGACAGCATGTCGGAGATCGCGGCGAAAAGCATGCAGAACGGGAAGACGACGAAGATCAAGGCTTCAAGCATCGGCGCGGCGCCTGTTGTCAAACTGCAACTGGCCAATCCTAGGCATATTCGATTAACGATTGATGAGGTCGGGAATTCGAAAGTAACCTGTGAAATGGAAAAAGGGCCGACGATTGGACGGCCCTTTCTCCAGAGGCAATATTTAGGTTGCCGGCTATTACGAACCGTTGACCTTGGTGGCGATCGTGTTGAACTTCGCGTTCAGCGCGGTGCCCAGCGAGCCGGCGCCGACCATGATGGCGAGCGCGATGAGAGCGGCGATCAGACCGTATTCGATGGCGGTCGCGCCGGATTCGTCCTTCACGAAACGTGCAATGAGATTAGACATCGAGAACTCCTACTCCGAGTGTTACAGCAAGTCCGTCAACTTCTCTTGGTGGTTGATCGGATGCTGCCAATCTATGGAGAAGCTCTTTCGATCGGCTTAATAAACAGCCTTACCGATTCCTTTCGCGCTTCCTGGGCATTGTGTGGTTAATCAGCAGCTAAAGTAAGGCCAAGGCGCTGAAAAGCAGACCACCGGCCCCAAAGGACCGGGTTCCGGGATTTGAACCCGGCGATCCGGCCGAGCAAGCGGATCACAAGGTTCTTCCCCGGCACCTTCGGGAGTTCCCGTTCGCTTAACCGTTGGTTCACCAATCTCGTTCATATTCCGTTGAGCAGTTTGTCGCCGTGGAGCGCTTCAATGACCGGGCCGAGATCGTCATTTTCGATTGCCGCGTTTCTGGCGGCCGCGACCTTTGTCGTGCCGGCCAACGCCGGCGCCGGCATCGAGGTCACGATGAACCAGGCCAAGATCGTCAAATTGTCGCGCCCCGCGGACACCGTCGTCGTCGGTAATCCGGCTATCGCCGACGCTTCCGTGCAGGATGCATCGACGATCGTGCTGACAGGCAAGGGCTTCGGCGTCACCAACCTGGTTGTGCTCGACCAGGACGGCAGTCCGATCGTCGACGAGCAGATCACCGTCGTGCGGCAGGCCGCGTCGTCGGTGCGCATTTACCGACGCGCCGAAGTGCAGACCATGTCCTGCGCGCCATATTGCGAAAGCTCGTACAAGAGCGAAGCGGAGAAGACCTCCGAAGCCGAGATGAACGCCGGCCGGTAGGCGAACGGACTATTCTCTTCTTCATCTCGCCGACGTGTCGCTCCGGTTACCGGCCGGTTAAAATCCTTCCGCAGAATTTATCGGCCATCCAAACTGGACCTCAATGCATTTCCGCTAATGCTCCTCCCGACACCGCGTCAGGATCGGCAGGAATAGAGTATGGGCAAAGCAGGGCGAACAGGTTTTTTCGGACGCTTCGTCCACGACCGGCGCGGCAGCACGGCGCTGGAATTCGCGATCCTTGCCATTCCATTCGCCCTACTGGTCTTCGCCATCCTGGAGAGCTGCATTTCTTTCGCGGGGCAAGAGGTGATGGCCAACGCCACCGACGACGTCGCCCGTCAGCTGCGGACAGGCCAGATCAGGCAGGCGGATGCGACCGCGGCCGCGATAAAGCAGAAGATCTGCAGCCGGCTGGAAATCATGGTCGCCAAGGACTGCCCCGGATTGGAGGTGGATCTGCGCGAATATCCGACCTTCGCTGCCGCCGCAGCCGCAGGCTTCAAGATCCAGGACCGCAAAATCGTGCTGACGGGCACGACTCCAACGACTTTTACGGTATCCCCGGGCCTGGCCGAATCAATAAACATGCTGCGGGTTTTCTACAAATGGCCTGTCATGACCGATTTGATGGCCAGTTCGATGGCCAATCTGGAAGGCGGCAAGACGCTGCACTTCGCGTCGATTACCTGGCAGAACGAGCCGTTTGACAACTGAGAATTGCACCGTCGTGCGAGCAAAAAAGGACAAGGGCATGATTCGTGCGGGGGCACATCTGGGCATCGCAGGCTTCTGTACGAGAGCAATCCGGTTTTGCTGCGACCGCCGCGGTATTGCGGCCGTCGAGTTTGCCTTGATCGTGCCTGTCCTGCTGATCATGTACTTCATGACCTTGGAGGCATCGCAGGCCATCGAGACCAGCAAGAAGGTCAGCCGCATCGGCAGCATGGTGGCCGATCTCGTCACCCAGCAGCAGTCCGTGAACAAGGCCCAGCTCGATGCGATCATGCAGATCGGCAATTCCACCCTTCAGCCCTATAACCGCTCGAGCCCGAAAATCATCATCACCGCGATAGAGGTCACGAGCGATACGACGCCGAGGGTGCAGGTTGTCTGGTCGCGCAAGATGGTCAATGGCGCCTTCAGCGCAGACGCGGCGAAGGCGTCCCTCACGACCGTTCCAGCAGCGCTTAACGTCCAGGGCACTTTCCTCATCCGGGTCGAAAGCGATCTCGGCTATAAGCCGATCATCGCATGGACGGCCGAGAACGCGAAGCCACTTGGATTGACCGCCGCCTTCTCCAACATATCGATGGGCGAAACCTACTTTCTCAGGGCCCGTAGGAGCCCGACGATCCCCTGCAGCGACTGCTGAGACAACATGGCCATCTATTGCCGTTGGTCGCCGCCTGACACCAGGCGCACGATGGCCGCGGCCATTGCGTAATCCTGCGGACGGGCAACGGTGAACCCGCCGGAATGTTTCGCTTCCAGGAGATCGTAGATATCCGGCGATATCGATCTCAGATTGGTGAGGAACACGGTGAGCCGCCGCTTGGCCTCGGGGTTGAGGTCGCTGCGAACCGCATGGGGCCCATACCGCAGCAGGCCGGACCTCCACACGACCTGAAGTGCCGTCTTCGAAAGTCCTGCCGCTTCCAGCCTGGCGACGGTGCCACCCGCAATATCCGGCCCGTCGTCGGTTGCTGACGGTATCCAGCCGAACAGGGCATCGGCCTCGCCATCGACCAGCATTGCTTCGGCCGCCGCAGCCGAACCGGCGTGCGTCAGAAACGGCGCGTTCTCGGCGACCTTGACGCCTTCAGCGGCCAATCCTGCAAGCGGCAGGAGCGAGCCGCCGACGCTGTCCGAGGGCGCCATGACGATGCGGTGCCCTGCCATCGCCGCCAGATCAGGAACCTTGCCGCCCCGCGTCAGCAGGACCGATCGGATGCCGACGGCGCCGTCGGAATCGACCGGCGCCACGAGAGGTTCGACGCAGCCGCAGCGTTCCGACGCGGTGGCGTAGGCGGTCGCCGAATAGACCGCATATTCGATGCGGGCATCGGCCTGCGCCTCGATCAGCGCCGCATAGTCGCGGGCAACGACGAACTCCACCTTCATGCCAAGCGCCTTGGTGTAGGCGTCCGTCAACAGAGCCAGACCCGGAACGCTGTTGCCGGCGCCGGTTTCGGCGACAATGCCGATGCGAAACGTACCAATATCATCCCGCCAGTCGGCGCGCGCTGGGCCGGGCCATGAAACGCCAAGCAGCGCCAGGACGGCAGCCGAGGCCTTCAAGGCATGTTTCATGTGTTCCCCCGCCGGATTTCCATCGAGCCATGCCATTCGGCAATCGCTGTGTCTCAACTATCAACTATAGCGCCACGCCGTTGCCGTTTGGTTTCCGAATTGCCAATGGCGGCGCGGCCCCCTATGTCTTGGCCAACAGACAGAGAATAATGAATTCCTGACAATGGCGCGCGCCTTCCTTTTCGTTCTCGATTCCTTCGGCATCGGCGGCGCAGCCGACGCCGAGCGCTATGGCGACGCCGGCGCCAATACGTTCGGGCACATCGCCATCGCCTGCGCGGAAGGCCGCGCGGATCGTGAAGGCTTGCGCAAGGGACCACTTTTCGTACCCAACATGTTCTCGCTCGGGCTTGCCCGTGCGGCCGAGACCGCGACCGGGCTGAAACTCGGCAACGGCGAGTTGCCGCAGGCGACGGCTTTTCATGGGGCGGCGCAGGAAGTCTCCAGCGGCAAGGACACGCCGTCGGGCCATTGGGAAATCGCCGCTCTGCCGGTGCGCTTCGACTGGGGCTATTTCCCGGACACGGTCCCTGCCTTTCCAGCCGAACTGACCGAAGCAATCATCCGGGAAGGAAAGGTGCCGGGCATTCTCGGCAATTGCCACGCCCCGGGCACCGAGATCATCGAGCGGTTCGGCGAGGAGCACATCCGCACCGGCAAGCCGATTTGCTACACCTCCGTCGATTCGGTGCTGCAGATCGCCGCCCATGAAACTCACTTCGGCCTGGAGCGGCTCTACGAATTCTGCAAGGTGGTGCGCAGGCTGGTCGATCCGCTGAACATCGGCCGTGTCATCGCACGGCCCTTCATCGGAGAAAACGCGGGCAGCTTCGAACGGACGCACAACCGCCGCGACTACGCCGTGCCGCCGCCGGAACCGACCTTGCTCGACCGGCTGACGGCGCGCGGCAGCAAGGTTATCGCGGTCGGCAAGATCGGCGACATCTTCGCCCATCGCGGCATCTCGGAGGTGCGCAAGGCCGCCGGCAACATGGCGATGTTCGACAAGGCACTGGGCGCGATCGACGATGCCGGCGACAATGATCTCGTCTTTGCCAATTTCGTCGATTTCGACACCGAGTTCGGCCACCGACGCGACGTCGCCGGCTATGCGGCGGCACTCGAGACCTTCGACCGGCGCCTGCCCGAAGCAATGGCCAAATTGAAGCAGGGCGACCTGCTCATCCTCACCGCGGACCATGGCAATGATCCGACATGGCGCGGCACCGACCACACGCGCGAACGCATTCCGGTGATCGGCATGGGACCGGGGTTGAAGGGCGGCGATATCGGGCTGCGAACAACCTTCGCCGACATCGGTGAAACCGTCGCCGAGCATCTCGGGCTGGCGCGCGGCCGTCACGGTACCTCCTTCCATGCGACGATAGGCCCCCATGCCTGAGCTGCCGGAAGTCGAAACGGTCCGACGCGGCCTGCAGCCGGTGCTGGAAGGCGCACGCATTGCCGGCGTCGAGGCGCGTCGAGCAGACCTCAGATTTCCGTTTCCGGAGAGATTTTCGGAGCGGCTGACCGGCAAGACGATCACGGCGCTCGGCCGCCGGGCCAAATATCTGACGATGCATCTGGACGGTGGTCCGGTGCTGATCTGCCATCTCGGCATGTCGGGTTCGTTCCGCATCGAAACGGCCGGCAGCAGCGGCCTGCCGGGCGTGTTCTATCACGAGCGTTCAAAAAGCGCTGCACATGATCATGTCGTGTTCGATGTCGTCTCGTCGGAAGGCGGCCGATCGCGCGTGATCTTCAACGACCCGCGCCGATTTGGCTTCATGTTGTTTGCGGAAGGGGCGCCCGACACACATCCGATGCTGGCGGGGCTGGGTGTCGAGCCGACAGGCAATGCGCTGGACGGCGCGCTGCTCGCCTCGCTGCTGAAAGGCCGCAAGTCGCCGCTGAAAGCAGCACTGCTCGACCAACGGCTGATCGCCGGGCTCGGCAACATCTACGTATCGGAAGCGCTGTGGCGCGCCGGCCTGTCGCCGCTGCGCGAAGCGGGCACCATCGCCAAGGCCGGGAAGAAGGCTGGCGATCAGGCTGAACGCCTCGCCGCGGCGATCCGTTCGGTTATTGCCGATGCGATCGCCGCCGGGGGATCGTCGCTGCGCGACTATATGCAGACCGATGGCTCACTGGGTTATTTCCAGCATTCGTTCGCGGTCTACGATCGGGAAGGCGAACCCTGCTCCAGGCCTGGTTGCGGCGGCCATATCGAGCGCATCGTGCAAAGCGGGCGCTCGACCTTCTATTGCCGGACCTGCCAGGGGTAAGCTAGGACCGATCGACATTCATCGATTGCCCGGAACGAGGAGGCGAAGCCATGGCCTATGAGACCATCATTGTGGAAACGCGCGGCAATGTCGGGCTGATCACGCTGAACCGGCCGAAGGCGCTCAACGCGCTGAACTCCGAAGTTCTGAAGGAGGTGGTGGCGGCCGTGAACGTGTTCGGCGCGAACCCCGATATCGGCGCCATGGTTATCACCGGTTCCGAGAAGGCCTTTGCCGCTGGCGCCGACATCAAGGAAATGCAGGCGATCTCCTTTGTCGACGCCTACGTGCAGGACTTCTTCGTCGGTTGGGAAGAGCTCACGCGGACGCGAAAGCCCATCATCGCGGCGGTTGCCGGCTACGCGCTCGGGGGCGGCTGCGAACTGGCGATGATGTGCGATTTCATCATCGCCGCCGACAATGCCAAGTTCGGACAGCCCGAAATCACGCTTGGCGTCATGCCGGGTATGGGCGGATCGCAGCGCCTGACCCGCTTCGTCGGCAAGTCGAAGGCGATGGACATGTGCCTGACCGGACGGATGATGGATGCGGCGGAGGCCGAGCGTTGCGGCCTGGTGTCACGCGTCGTGCCTGCCGGCGAGTTGATCGAGGAAGCGCTGAAGGCGGCAGCCAAGATTGCTGATTTTTCGTTGCCGTCGGTGATGATGGCCAAGGAGGCCGTCAACCGGGCCTTTGAAACGACGCTAGCCGAAGGGTTGCGGTTCGAACGCCGCCTGTTTCACTCCTTGTTTGCGCTCGACGACCAGAAGGAAGGCATGGCGGCCTTTGCCGAAAAGCGGAAGCCGAATTTCACCAACCGCTAGAACCTCGGCATTGCCGGCCAAAAAGAGGGCGAAGCGGCGTTGACGCGCCGGAAAAGCTGAACTATAAGCCGCTCCAACCGAGGCGGCCGCGTGGCTGCCCGTTTGTTTTTTGCGCCCTGCGGCATCCCGCGGGCGCCCACCAGACCAGAAGAGAGGCATCATGGCCAACACCTCCTCGGCCAAAAAGGCAACGCGCAAGATCGCCCGCCGCGCGGAGATCAACAAGAACCGCCGCTCGCGCGTGCGGACCTATGTCCGTCAGGTCGAAGAGGCGCTCGCCTCGGGCGACAAGGCTGCCGCGCAGGCGGCCTTCAAAATAGCGGAGCCGGAACTGATGCGCGCCGCGACCAAGGGCGTGGTGCACAAGAATACGGCATCCCGCAAGGTGTCGCGACTCGCCCAGCGCCTTAAAGTGCTGTCGGCCTAATATACCTTTCCTAAACTTGTCTTCTTCAAGCCCGGCCGATCGCGCCGGGTTTTTTCGTTTGCCGGCAAGTACTTAAAAAGGAAAGCCCGCAAACGACACTGCGGATGGATTTCAAAGTCCCAAATGCTTTGCCGGCATATACATGTCCGCTGATGTTCATGTCCTCGAAAGAGGCCTGCCTATAAAATATAGGCTGTCATAAATTATCTATTTATTTCAAACGGTTACGGGTGGTCGTCCACAGCTTGTTCACATCGCGGGCGGGGGATCGTGGACAATTGGCTGTCAAGGAAATTATTTCAGAAAATTTCGCGCGGTGCGGCCTTTTTCATATTCGCCGGAAAAGGGTTTGAATCACAATGGCTTTGTCAAAATGTGCGGTTGCAGCATAGCGTCCTGACCCGCCTGTGCTAACCAGATTCCTTAAAAATCCGTTAGTCGTGGCCTTGCCCTATCCACAACGATTTCGTTAATGTCTCTCTATCGAGAGGGACGGGCCATTGGCCCTTAAACCCAGCCTGAATCGGCCAGCTGAAAATGGCGGAATTCACGACGTGGATCATTTCCGCGCACGGGTTTGGTTTGTCTTTCGATGCGGTAGGGGACTGGCGTAATTGTACATGGCAGGTCAACGACGCGCCGGCGTTTTCGCCGGGTGGAATTGCTTTGCCTTGGCATGACCAAAGCGGGCTGACTCTTCAGAGGTCGGCGCCGGTCTCTAGACAACGAGACGACATTATTGCCGGCGGCGGCGATGATGTCGCAGCGAAGACACGGTCGCCGGAAACATGGATGCAGGAGGCGTATCCCCGGCGGAAATAAAGGTACAAAAGGACAAGGAACTCTATCATGCAGAGCGGCATCGAAAGGGAGCTTACGAGCGACCTTCCATTTCCTGGAACCTTGATCGGAGGGGACGACATGCCGGCTTCCAACGACGCGGAACAAAAGTTCGACCGGGTGAAGGCCCAGTTGAAGGCGCGTCTGGGAACCGAGGTTTATTCGAGCTGGTTCGGACGCATGAAGGTCGCCGAGGCCTCCCGGGGCATTGTCCGTATCTCCGTGCCCACCGCCTTCCTGCGCTCGTGGATCAACGGTCACTATCTCGACCTCATCGCCGAGTTGTGGAAACACGAGGATTCCGAAATCCTCAAGATCGAGATCGTCGTGCGCAATGCTACCCGCCCGGGGCGCAACGGCGTCGAGCCCGAAGCGGTGCCGGCGCGCAAGATGACAAGGCAGGCGCAGACGGCGCTGGCCGCCGGAACGGCAAGTCCAGGCAGGGTCGAGCGTGCACCGGCACCTCGCCCAGGTGTGCCGACCGAGACCGAGTTCAGGCACAATGTGCTCGGTTCCCCGCTTGACCCGCGCTACACGTTCGGCTCCTTCATCGAGGGACCGTCGAACAGGGTGGCGTTCGCCGCCGCCAAAGCGGTGGCGGAATCGCAATCGAGCGCGGTGCGCTTCAACCCACTCTTTCTCCATGCGACGGTCGGGCTCGGCAAGACGCACCTTTTGCAGGCGATCGCGGCGGAATCGTTGAAGCAGAACCCGAAATCGCGCGTCGTCTACCTCACAGCCGAATATTTCATGTGGCGCTTCGCCACCGCGATCCGCGACAACAACGCGCTGACGCTGAAGGAACAGTTGCGCGACATCGATCTCCTCATCATCGATGACATGCAGTTCCTGCAGGGCAAATCGATCCAGCACGAATTCTGCCATCTTATCAACATGTTGCTCGACAGTGCCAAGCAGGTGGTGGTTGCCGCCGACCGGCCACCGTCAGAGTTGGAATCGCTGGAGCCGCGCGTCCGCTCGCGCCTCAATGGCGGCGTCGCGCTCGAAATGTCGGCGCCGGATTTCGCCATGCGCATCGGCATGCTCAAGCTGCGTCTTGCCACCGCCAAGGCCGATGACGCCTCGCTCGACATTTCCGAGGAGATCCTCAACCATGTCGCCCGCACAGTGACCGGCAGCGGGCGCGAACTCGAAGGCGCGTTCAACCAGCTTCTGTTTCGCCAGTCCTTCGAACCGCAGATCACCATCGACCGTATCGACGAGATTCTCGGCCACATCTATCGTTCGGGCGAACCCAAGCGGGTGCGCATCGAGGACATCCAGCGCATCGTGGCGCGCCACTACAATGTGTCGAAGACCGAACTCTTGTCCAACCGGCGCACGCGCACCATCGTCAAGCCGCGTCAGGTCGCCATGTATCTGTCGAAAGTGATGACGCCACGCTCCTTGCCGGAGATAGGCCGGCGTTTCGGCGGCCGCGATCATACGACGGTGCTGCATGCCGTGCGCAAGATCGAGGATCTCTCGGGCGTCGACAACACGCTGGCGCAGGAGCTCGAATTGCTGAGAAGACTGATCAACGATCAGGCTTGATCGGCTCCAAAGAACGAAAGCGCGTCGCGTTTGGTTGGTTCATGCGACGCGCTTGAGATCTCTGTTTTCATGCATGTCGTCGCCGCAAAACCGCTGCGCACTTTTGCGCGACATGCGTTTGTTTTCATGCATGTCGTCGTCGCAAAACCGCTGCGCACTTTTGCGCGACATGCATTGGCAGGCTTTATCCCCAGAAAGCCCGCGTAACCGCCCCGAACCGGTAGCGCGGGCTTGCGTTTGCGGGGTTTTTCCTGTCAGTTTGTGCAGATTCTGAGCCTGTTCAGACCTTTCGCGGGGAGCCGCTTGCCGGAGACCCGTTCATTCATTCAAGCGAGCCTGTTTCGTCATGCGTGTTATCCTGGAACGGTCAAATCTCCTGAAATCGCTCAATCACGTTCACCGCGTGGTCGAGCGGCGCAACACCATACCGATCCTGTCGAACGTGCTGTTGAGCGCCGAAGGCGCCACTCTCGAAATGAAGGCGACCGACCTCGACCTGGAGGTGACCGAAGCCACGCCCGCCAAGGTCGAGCGCGGTGGCGCGACGACGGTCCCGGCGCACCTGCTCTACGACATCGTGCGCAAGCTGACCGATGGAGCGGAGGTCATGCTGAAGACCGACGAGGACGGCAACGCCATGACCGTGACCTCGGGCCGCTCGAGCTTCCGACTCCAATGCCTGCCCCAGTCCGATTTCCCGGAGCTTTCGGCCGGGTCGTTCTCGCATATCTTCCGGCTGGATTCGGTGGCGCTGAAAGGGCTGATCGAGAAAACCCAGTTCGCCATCTCGACCGAAGAGACGCGCTACTATCTCAACGGCATCTATCTGCACACGCATGAGGCCGGCGGCAAGCTGAAGCTGCGTTCGGTTGCGACCGACGGCCATCGCCTGGCGCGCGCCGAGATCGATGCGCCGGCCGGATCCGAGGGCATGCCTGGCATCATCATTCCGCGCAAGACGGTCAGCGAGCTGCAAAAGCTGGTCGACGACCCCGATGTCGCCGTCACCACCGAATTGTCCGATACCAAGATCCGCTTCACCATCGGCAGCGTGGTTTTGACGTCGAAGCTGATCGACGGCACCTTCCCTGACTATCAGCGGGTCATCCCGACCGGCAACGACAAGAAGCTGATCATCGATCGCCAGAGTTTCGCCGCCGCCGTCGACCGTGTCTCGACCATTTCTTCCGAACGCGGCCGAGCCGTGAAGCTTTCGATCGCCGAGGGGCAAGTCACGCTTGCGGTCAACAATCCGGATTCGGGCAGCGCCACCGAGGAACTGGCCGCGGACTATTCATCCGATCCGATCGAGATTGGTTTCAACGCCAAATACCTGCTCGACGTCGCCGCCCAGCTGACCGGCACGGAGGCAAAATTCATGCTGGCGGACGCCGGTTCGCCGACGCTTATCCACGACATGGCCGACGAAACCGCACTCTATGTGCTGATGCCGATGCGGGTGTAAGCCGCGCTGCGTCGGTGATCCGGCCGCGCCAGACGAGAATGATTGCGGCAACTTCTATAAGCGCGCTGCGTTCAATCGGCCTCATGCGACGCGTTTTAGATTCTTGTTTTATGCATGTCGTTATCGCAAAACCGCTTCATACCCTCGGGTCAGGCCCGTGGGCATGCTTTTGCGCGATATGCATAATAGGCGGATAGCGGTTGCCGGAACAAACCTATATAAGTAAGCTTACACTTACTAATTTCCGCAACTATGCCGCGCTGTCGATCGAACTCGCGCCCGGAGCCGTGGTGTTTTCCGGCGACAACGGCGCAGGCAAGACCAATCTCCTGGAAGCGATATCGCTGCTGACGCCGGGACGTGGCCTGCGCCGCGCCCCTTACGCCGATGTAGCTCGGGAGGGCGGCGATGGTGGCTTCGCGCTGCATGCCCGGCTCGATGGGCCGGATGGTCCGGTCGAGATCGGCACCGGGATTTCGGGCGGCGACAACGCTGGCGATGGCGGCCGGCGGGTGCGGATCAATGGCGCCGCAGCGCGCTCGGCCGACGACATGCTTGAATGGCTGCGCGTCGTCTGGCTGACGCCGGCGATGGATGGCCTGTTTCCTGGCCCGGCCGCCGACCGGCGGCGCTTCCTCGATCGCCTGGTGCTGGCGATCGATCCCGGTCATGGCCAGCGCGCGCTCGACTATGAAAAGGCGATGCGCGGCCGTAACCGATTGCTTACGGAGAATTCGCGCGACGGCGCATGGTTCGACGCGATCGAGACGCAGATGGCCGAAACCGGCGTGGCGATTGCCGCGGCACGTGCCGAATTGGTGCGCCTGCTCGCCGCCATGATCGACAGGCTGCCAAACGACAGTCCGTTTCCGCAAGCCGATATCGGCCTGTTCGGCGAACTGGAAGGCGCAGTCGCCAACTCGCCAGCTGTCGATGTCGAGGAACGGTTTCGCCGCGCCCTTGCCGAAGGCCGCGATCGCGACCGCGCCGCCGGGCGCACGCTCGACGGTCCGCACCGTTCGGATCTCGTGGTGCGGCACCGGCCAAAGGCTATGCCGGCCGAACTCTGCTCGACCGGCGAACAGAAGGCGCTGCTGGTCGGCATCGTGCTGTCGCATGCAAGGCTGACCGGCGAGATGTCCGGCATGACGCCGATCCTGCTGCTCGACGAGATTGCAGCCCATCTCGACGGCGGCCGGCGCGCCGCACTGTTTTCGATCCTGGAAGAGCTGAACTGCCAGGCCTTCATGACGGGAACCGACGCGGCGCTGTTTTCCAGCCTCAGGGGACGGGCACGGTTCCTGACGGTCGACCACGGCACCGTTGGGCCAACCGAAGACGCCTGACAAGTTTTTTGCACCGCAGTAAGGTTTGCAGATGACCTCTCTGACCGACCAAGAACTCGAACGCTATGCCCGCCACATCGTGCTGCCCGAAATCGGCGGGCCCGGCCAGCAGAAATTGAAACGTGCACGGGTTCTGGTCATCGGCGCCGGCGGGCTGGGTGCGCCAGTGCTCGAATATCTGGCGGCCGCCGGCGTCGGCACGCTCGGCATCGTCGACGACGACACCGTCTCGCTGTCAAACCTGCAAAGGCAGGTGATCCATGGCACCGACGCGGTCGGCATGGCGAAAACCGGAAGCGCCAAGGAGGCGATCGCCCGTATCAACCCCCACGTAACCGTGGAAGAGCACAATCTCAGGCTGACGGCGGACAACGCCCCTGCCCTCGTCGCCCGCTATGATGTCGTCGTCGACGGCTCCGACAATTTCGACACGCGTTATGCCGTGGCCGACGCCTGCGCGGCGGAAAAGCGGCCACTGGTGCATGCCGCCGTCGGCCGCTTCGACGGCTCGGTGACGGTGCTGAAACCGTTCGAGACCGGCACCGACGGCAGGCCGAATCCGAGCTATCGCGATCTTTTCCCAGAGGCGCCGCCGCCCGGACTGGTGCCGTCCTGCGCCGTCGCCGGCGTGCTCGGCGTGCTTACCGGCGTGATCGGCACATTGCAGGCAATGGAGGCGATCAAGCTGATCGCCGGCATCGGTGAGCCGCTCGTCGGCCGGCTGCTGCTCTATGATGCACTGGCCGCGCGCTTCGACACGATCCGCTACAAGAAGAACTAGACCATGGACCGCACCGCGGGCGTGTCAATCGCCCAGCTTCCGGCCGATTGCGGTCGTTGGGACGAGGTGCTGGCGCTGATCATGCGCGCCTTTGCCACGATGGACGGCGTCATCGATCCGCCATCGTCGGCGCATCGGCTTACAGCGGACAATCTCCGGGACAAGGCCGGGCGGGAGACAGTCTTCGCCGCGCTGACGAAGGGAAGAATCATCGGCTGTGTGTTCGTTCTGGAGCGGACTGACCATCTCTATGTCGGAAAGCTTGCCGTCGAACCGGACTTTCAGGGGCAAGGCATTGGCAGGCGGCTGATGCAGGCTGCCGAAGCTCTTGCCCGCGACCGAGACAAGCCCGCGATCGCGTTGCAGACGCGGATCGAACTGACCGGAAATCACGCGGCCTTCGCCCGCCTCGGCTTTCGCGAAACGGAGCGGACGGCGCATCACGGCTATAGCCGAGCGACCTCGATCACCATGCGCAAGGTGCTTTCGTAAGCCTGCGCTGATCGCAGATGAGTAAGCGCCGTCAGCCGATCACGCCCGCAACGGCAGCACGCGGTCCGGCGGGCGGTGACCGTCGAAAAAGGCGCGGATGTTGATGATGACCTTCTCGCCCATGTCGATGCGGCCCTCGAGCGTCGCCGAGCCCATGTGAGGCAAAAGCACGACCTTGCCCTTGGCGGCGAGCTTCAAGAGTTTCGGGTTCAGCGCCGGCTCGTGCTCGTAGACATCGAGGCCGGCACCGGCGATCTTGCCGTCCTGGACCAGCTTGACCAGCGATTCCTCGTCGATGATGTCGCCGCGCGCCGTGTTGACGATGTAAGCGGAGGGTTGCATAAGCGCCAGCCGCCGCGCCGACAGCAGGTGGAAGGTTGCCGGCGTCGATGGACAGTTGACCGAAATGATGTCCATGCGGGCAAGCATCTGGTCGAGGCTCTCCCAGTAGGTCGCCTCCAACTCGTCCTCGACGGCCGGCAGTACGCGATGACGGTTGTGGTAGTGGATCGAAAGACCGAAGGCCTTGGCCCGCTTGGCAACCGCGGTTCCGATGCGGCCCATGCCGACAATGCCGAGGCGTTTGCCCCAGATACGCCGGCCCAGCATCCAGGTCGGCGACCAGCCGGCCCATTTCTTGTCGCCGGTCAGCACATTGGCGCCTTCCGCCAGCCGCCGCGGCACCGCCAGCATCAGCGCCATCGTCATGTCGGCCGTATCCTCGGTCAGCACGTTGGGTGTGTTGGTGACGGTGATGCCCTTCTTGGCCGCCGCCGCCACGTCGATCTTGTCGACGCCATTGCCGAAATTGGCGATCAGCTTCAGATTCTCGCCGGCCTGGGCGATCAGCGCCGCGTCGATACGATCGGTCACGGTCGGCACCAGCACGTCGGCTTCCTTGACCGCCGCGACCAGCTCCGGCTGCGTCATCGGCCTGTCCTCGACATTCAACCGGGCGTCGAACAGCTCGCGCATGCGGGTCTCGACCGGGTCGGGCAGCTTGCGCGTTATGACCACGAGCGGCTTTTTTTTGCCTGCCATTGTTCCCTCGAATCCCGATCCCGTTGAGACCTCTTTAACCAAGACCGGCGAAACTGCGAACCGATCACGGCGCCGGTCATCCATGTAACAAGCGGTGCCGCCGAAGACAAAGAAAAAGGGGCGCCGGGGCCGATGGGCGAGCGCCGAAAGGAACGAAAGTGTCTGGTTTCGCGTCGCTCCGCCTGACCATTTGCGCAGCATTTCTCGGCGCTCTGCTCTACACCCCTGTTGCGGCGGCGCAAAGTGCGGCAGCGCCCGCACAGACGATCACGCTCGGGCCGAGCGGCCTGCCGCTGCCGCGCTTCGTCAGCCTGAAATCGGGCCGCGTCAACTCCCGCGTCGGACCAGGCGTCAACTACTCCGTCGACTGGATGTACATGAAGCCTGGCCTGCCGATGGAAATCATCCAGGAATTCGATACCTGGCGTCGCGTGCGCGACGCCGACGGCTCGGAAGGCTGGATCAACCAGTCGCTGCTCTCGGGCCGCCGCACGGCGATCGTGGCGCCCTGGCAGCGCGGCAAGGGTGGCCGAATCAACCTTCTCGACGACCCGGAGAAGGGTGCCAGCGTCGTCGCCATCGTCGAACCGGGCGTGATGGGCACGATCAAGTCGTGCGACGGCCAGTGGTGCGAGATGACTTTCGACGGCCATACCGGCTGGCTCGCGCAGTCACTCGTGTGGGGCGCCTATCCGGGCGAGCGGGTCAAGAACTGACCTCTGACCACGAATCCATTCGAACAAGGCCAGTGAAGCAAATACCACTCAGCGCCGGAACGCCGGTCAATCGCAGCGTTTGGGGCGCAGCCTCACCACGATGTCGACATTGGCGATCTCCATGCCTTCCGGCGGCTCCGGCAGGTTGGAGACGGTGACGGGACCGCTGGCGATGTCGAAGATCCTGTTTTCGCCTTCAATGTAGAAATGGTGGTGGTCGGAGGTGTTGGTGTCGAAATAGGTCTTCGAGCCTTCGACGGCCAGGATGCGCAGAAGGCCAGCCTGGGTGAATTGGTGCAGGGCGTTGTAGACGGTGGCCAGCGACACCGGCACGCCGGCGGCGATCGCTTCCTCGTGCAGTTCCTCGGCCGACAGATGGCGGTCGCCCTTGGCGAAAAGCAGATCGGCCAGCGCGATGCGCTGACGCGTCGGCCTCAGGCCGGCTTCGCGAACCCGCTTGTCCACAGCGACATTTTCCTTCCGGCAGTCCAAATCCATCTATTCGTCGATGCTCACAGTTCCGCCCCACAACGTGCCCAGAATGGCAGAAAACCAATATCGACCGAAACTGGACACCTCCTGACATATATTCTGTCGGCCGAATACGATCAATAGAGCGACGTGCGTCCTGTTGGACGCACAACAGTACGCTCTATCACTTTTTTAGCCTCGCATCGTGCTTTCCGGAAATCGATTCCGATTTCCGGACCGATGGGACCGCGCGCATTGACCCGGGCAGATGGGCAGGTTAAGCGCAGACGCCGGTTTCCGGCCTGAAACAGATTGTGTTAGGAAACCAAGGACAAGGGCACCTACCGCCCGGGATGATTACGGGGACGATTGATGGCGGGTACGAAATCCAGCTACGAATACGAGGAATTGCTTGCCTGCGCCCGTGGCGAGCTGTTCGGAGCAGGAAACGCCCAGCTCCCCTATCCGCCGATGCTGATGTTCGACCGCATCACCGAGATCAGCGAGACGGGCGGCGCCTTCGACAAGGGCTTCATCCGCGCCGAATTCGACATCAAGCCTGACCTGTGGTTCTTCGCCTGCCACTTCATCGGCAATCCGATCATGCCGGGATGCCTCGGCCTCGACGCCATGTGGCAGCTGACGGGATTCTACCTCGGCTGGCTCGGCGAGCCGGGCAAGGGAATGGCGCTGTCGACCGGCGAGGTGAAGTTCAAGGGCATGGTCACGCCATCGGTCAAAAAGGTGGAGTATGGCGTGGACTTCAAGCGCGTGATGCGCGGGCGGCTGGTGCTTGGCATCGCCGATGGCTGGCTGAAAGCGGATGGCGAGCCCATATACGCGGCAACGGATCTCAAAGTGGGTCTGTCGAAGCAATCGGCGGTCTCCTGACCGTCACCGGACACTCTGGAAGGAGCAGCCCATGAGACGGGTCGTAGTAACAGGCCTCGGCATCGTGTCGTCGATCGGCAACAATGCCAACGAGGTGCAGGCCTCGCTCCACGATGCCAAATCCGGCATCAGCTTCTCCGATTCCTTCGCCGAGCACGGCTTCCGCTGCCAGGTCTGGGGGGCGCCCACGCTCGACCCCTCGGCCATGATCGATCGCCGGGCCATGCGTTTCCTGTCGCAAGGTGCCGCCTGGAATCATGTCGCCATGGACCAGGCGATCGCGGATGCCGGGCTTGGCGAGAACGACATCACCAATGAACGCACCGGCATTGTCATGGGGTCTGGCGGACCGTCGACCCGAACCATCGTCGAGGCGGCCGAGACCACCCTCAAGAACGGCAGCCCCAAGCGCATCGGCCCGTTCGCCGTGCCGAAGGCGATGTCGTCGACCGCTTCGGCGACGCTCGCCACCTGGTTCAAGATCCACGGCGTCAACTATTCGATCTCCTCGGCCTGCTCGACCTCGGCCCATTGCATCGGCAATGGCTACGAGCTGATCCAGTGGGGCAAGCAGGACATGGTCTTCGCCGGCGGCCATGAGGATCTCGACTGGACGATGTCGGACCTGTTCGACGCGATGGGCGCCATGTCGTCGAAATACAACGACAGGGCATCGGTCGCGTCCCGCGCCTACGATGTCGATCGCGATGGTTTCGTCATTGCCGGCGGCGCCGGCGTGCTGGTTCTGGAAGAGCTCGAACATGCCAAGGCGCGCGGCGCCAAGATCTATGCCGAGATCGTCGGCTATGGCGCTACCTCCGATGGCTACGACATGGTGGCGCCTTCGGGCGAAGGTGCGGTGCGCTGCATGCGGCAGGCGATCGCGACCATCTCTTCGCCGATCGACTACATCAACACGCACGGCACCTCGACGCCGGTCGGCGATTCCAGGGAAATGGGCGCGATCCGCGAGGTGTTCGGCGAAAAAATGCCTTTCATCACCTCGACGAAATCGCTGACCGGCCATTCGCTGGGCGCGGCCGGCGTGCAGGAATCGATCTATTCGATCCTGATGATGCAAGGCGGCTTCATCGGCGAAAGCGCCCATATCGAGAACCTCGACCCGGAATTCGAGGGCATGCCGATCGTGCGAAAGCGCATCGATAACGCCAGTATCGACACTGTTTTGTCCAATTCGTTCGGTTTCGGTGGCACCAACGCAACGCTGGTTTTCCAGCGCTATTCCGCATAAGGGATTTCGCCGGCCATGGACGGATTGATGAAGGGCAAGCGCGGGCTTGTCATGGGTGTCGCCAACGACCACTCGATCGCCTGGGGCATCGCCAGGAAATTGTCCGAACATGGGGCGGAGCTCGCTTTCACCTATCAGGGCGAAGCGTTCGGGCGGCGGGTCAAGCCACTCGCCGACAGGCTTGGCGCGTCCCTGGTGGTGCCTTGCGATGTCGAGGACAGCGCATCGGTAAGCGCCACCTTCGAGACTTTGGGCAAGGAATGGGGCGGGCTGGATTTCGTCGTCCATGCCATCGGCTTTTCCGACAAGAATGAGCTCAAGGGCCTTTACGCCGACACCAGCCGCGACAATTTCGTCCGCACCATGGTCATCTCCTGCTACTCCTTCACCGAGATCGCCCGCCACGCCGCCAGGCTGATGGTGGACAGCGGCTCGATGATCACGCTGACCTATGCGGGCTCCGTCCGCGTCATGCCGAATTACAACGTCATGGGCGTCGCCAAGGCCGGGCTGGAGGCCAGCGTTCGCTATCTCGCCAATGACTACGGCCCGCGCGGGATCAGGGTGAACGGCATATCGGCGGGACCGGTGCGGACACTGGCCGGCGCCGGCATTTCCGATGCACGCCACATGTTTTCCTACCAGCAGCGCAACTCACCGCTGCGTCGCACCGTGACCATCGACGAGGTGGGCGGTTCGGCGCTCTATCTCCTGTCCGACCTGTCGTCGGGCGTCACCGGCGAAATCCACTATGTCGATTCCGGCTATCACATCGTTTCCATGCCGACGCTCGACGAGTTGAAGCAGACCGACGGCGGCAAGGACTAGTGTCCAGTAAAATTATTAATATTCGCCGCAACTAATTTTAAGGATATGTCCGCTAGAAGGTCCCGTTACTGGGGACTTTGTAATGGCTGCTGCCAGCAATCCGACGCGAACACCGATATTCCGATTGCTGACCATTGCCAGTTCGGGCATCGGCAGTTTCGTCCTCGGGCTGTGGGGCCTCAAATTCGGTTTCGGCGACAGCCTTGCCGGCGTGCAGACCGGAACGATGATTGGCATCATCGCGGCGCTTTGCGCGCTCGCTTCAGCGGGAGCAGCGCTGTCCTTCTTTGCCGGCGTCGATGAATCGGCGGACTATGTCTTCAAGGAAACCCATCTCGACAAGCTGACCGGCCTGCTGGCGCGCCCGGCAATGGTCGGCAGGATTGCCGACGCCGCATCCGCGACCATGAAAACCGGCGAACCGGTGTTTCTCATCGACATCGATATCGACCGTTTCAAGCAGATCAACGACGCGATCGGCTACAGCCAGGGCGACGAGCTGATCGGCGCCTTCACCAGCCGGCTGAAGGCATCCATGCCGGAGGGCGCGGTGATCGGGCGCATCGGCGCCGGCGAATTCGCCGTGCTCATCACCGACCGGGAGATAGAAGGGTCCCTGGAAAGCGCCGTCGAAAAGCTCATCGAGAAGCTGATGGAGCCGTACCAGCTCAGCTCCCACCTGCAATCGGTCAGCCTGTCGGTGGGCATCGTGGCCATGCCGAAGGATGGCGTCGATCCCGTGCTCGTCCTGCGCCGTTCCAATCTGGCGCTCCAGAACGCGCGCGCCAGCGGGGTGGGCAACTGGTCGGTCTTCCATTCCGACATGGGCCAGGTCGCGGATTATCGACAGTGGATCGAATCGGAATTGCACATCGCCTTCGACCGCGGCGATTTCGATCTCCATTACCAGCCGCAACTCGACCTTCCGAGCGGCCGTATCGTCGGCTATGAGGCGCTGATCCGCTGGCGGCATCCCGAACGCGGCATGATCGCGCCCATGGAATTCATACCGATTGCCGAGGAAACCGGCATGATCGGCCCGATCGGCGAATGGGTGCTGCGCAAGGCCTGCAGCGATGCCCGCCATCTGCCCGAAGACTGCTTTGTTGCCGTCAACATCTCGCCGGTCCAGTTCATGACCAAGGATTTCGTCGGCATCGTGCGCGATACGATGGCGAGCACCGGCATCCGGCCATCACGGCTGGAGCTGGAAGTCACCGAGACGGCGATGATGCAGGACCGCGACCGCGCCGCCACCATACTGCGGCAGCTTGCCGAGATGGGCATCTCGGTCGCCGTCGACGATTTCGGCACCGGCTATTCCAATCTCAGCTATCTGATCGATTTCTCGTTCGGCAAGCTGAAGATCGACCGTTCCTTCGTCAGCCGCATCGACACCGATTCCAGCTCCGGCGCGGTGGTTTCGACCATTGTCGGGCTCTCGCGGGCGCTCGGCGTCAGCATCATCGCCGAAGGCGTCGAGACCGAAAACCAGGCGACGCTGCTCAGGGCAGCCGGGTGCGAAGTGGTGCAAGGCTTTCTGTACGGACGGCCGGCGCCGCTCAAGATCGAGTTTGCTGAAGCACTCACTGCCCGCGAACAGCGCGTCGCCAACCTGAACTGAATTTGCTTCCTTAACGCCGCGCGGCGAAGACTTTGAACATGCCGTCGCGGGCGATCTCGGCGTGGCTGGACAAAGTGGCCGCCAGCACCGGCTCGTAGGGCAGTTGACGGTTCGCCACCATGAACAGCCGTCCGCCCGGTTTCAGCGCCTTCGCCGCCGCGCGGATCATGCCGGCGCCGATCTCCGGTTCGGCGGCCCGGCTGCGGTGAAAGGGCGGGTTCATGACGATTGCGTCGTAGCGGCGCTCGACCGGTTCGTTCAGCAGATCAATCCAGAAGAAGCGCGATTCAACGGTGCCTTTGCCGACATTGCGCTTCGCCGCTTCGAGCGAGGCGAAGTCCGCCTCGTAAAGGTCGAGCCCTGATATGCCAGGCGAGTGTGCCGCCACCTCGGCCGCCACATAGCCCCAGCCGGCGCAGAAATCGGCGATGTTGCCACGCAGGTCTCCGGGCAGGTTCTCCACGAGCAATCTGGAGCCGTTGTCGACCTTGTCGAAAGAGAACATCCCCGGCGCAGTGTGGAAACGGCCCTCCAACACAAGGTCCGGATTGCCGGCGCGAAGCGCTGCCGCGACCTCTGCGGCGGCCGTCCGGCGAAACCAGAAGGCGATGCCGTGATGTTTCGGCAGATGACCGTCAAGTGACACAAACTCCTCGATGCGCTTGCGCAGACTGGCAATGCCGTCGTCCTTGCTGCCGGCAACCACGATCAAACCGTTTGATGCCACGCGCTCCAGCGCCTCGGCGATGCGCAATTCGTTTTGTCCCCGATGACGGCCGGCAAGGATCAGCGCCGTGTCGAATGCGCTGCCTTCGGCTTGCGGAGCGATGCTGAAACCCGAAGCCTGCAAGGCGCGAAAATGCGGCCGGAAACCCTGCACGAGATGGAGCGCTGCCTCAAAGCCTTCGGGCAAACGAAAGCCGGGCTCCGCACCCAGAAAGAGCACACGCTCTCCCTTTCGCGGCAAGGCGATCGCCTCGGCCTCGAACGGATGGAACAGCGTCTTCAGCGGCTCGACGGACATTCTTCGATCTCATGTCTTAAACGAAAACGGGCGCGACATGTGCCGCGCCCGTTTCAACCTCATTGTATGACAGTTCAGGCGGCGTTTTCTTCGCCTTCGGCCTTCTTGTCGCGAACGACTTCCTTGCCGGTGGCCTGGTCGACGACCTTCATCGACAGGCGGACCTTGCCGCGCTCGTCGAAGCCCATCAGCTTGACCCAGACCTTGTCGCCTTCCTTGACGACGTCCGAGGTCTTGGCGACCCGGTCGTTGGCAAGCTGCGAGATGTGGACGAGGCCGTCACGCGGACCGAAGAAGTTGACGAAAGCGCCGAAGTCGGCGGTCTTGACGACCGTGCCTTCGTAGATCTCGCCGACTTCCGGCTCGGCGACGATGGTGTGGATCCACTTCTTCGCCGCCTCGATCTCCTTGGCGTTGGACGAAGCGATCTTGACCGTGCCGTCGTCCTCGATGTTGATCTTGGCGCCGGTCTTCTCGACGATCTCGCGGATAACCTTGCCGCCGGAGCCGATGACGTCGCGGATCTTGTCGGTCGGGATGTGCATGACCTCGATGCGCGGCGCGAACTCACCGAGTTCGGGGCGGGCGCCGGTCAGGGCATGAGCCATCTCGCCGAGGATATGCTGGCGGCCGTCCTTGGCCTGGTCCAGCGCGATCTTCATGATCTCCTCGGTGATGCCTTCGATCTTGATGTCCATCTGCAGCGAGGTGATGCCGTTGGCGGTGCCGGCGACCTTGAAATCCATGTCGCCGAGGTGATCTTCGTCACCCAGGATGTCCGACAGAACCGCGAAGCGCTCGCCTTCCTTGATCAGGCCCATGGCGATACCGGCAACCGGCTTGGCCAGCGGCACGCCGGCATCCATCAGCGCCAGCGAGGTGCCGCAGACGGTGGCCATCGATGACGAACCGTTGGACTCGGTGATCTCCGAGACCACGCGCAGCGTGTAGGGGAACTGGTCGGCGCTCGGCAGCATCGGACGAATAGCGCGCCAGGCGAGCTTGCCGTGGCCGATTTCGCGGCGGCCCGGCGAACCCATGCGGCCAGTCTCACCGACGGAATAGGGAGGGAAGTTGTAGTGCAGGAGGAACTTCTCCTTGTACATGCCGGTCAGCGAATCGACATACTGCTCGTCCTCGCCGGTGCCGAGCGTGGCAACGACCAGCGCCTGGGTCTCGCCGCGGGTGAACAGCGCCGAACCGTGGGTACGCGGCAGGACGCCGACTTCGGAGACGATCTTGCGAACCGTCTTCAGGTCGCGGCCGTCGATGCGCGAGCCGGTGTCGAGGATGTTCCAGCGCACGACCTTGGCCTGAAGCTCCTTGAACACGCTGCCGATCTGCTCGGAGGTGTACTTGGCCTCTTCGCCTTCGGCCGGCGCGAACGCGGCCTTGACCTTCGCCTTGACGGCGTCGACGGCGGCATAGCGCTTCTGCTTGTCGGTGATCTTGTAGGCGTCGCGGAGCTCGTCGCCGACGATCTTCAGCATCTCGGCTTCGAGCGCCGAATAGTCCGGCGCGGTGAAATCGCGCGGGTCCTTGGCGGCGACTTCGGCCAGCTTGATGATCGCGTCGATCACCGGCTGGAAGCCCCTGTGGCCGAACATGACGGCGCCGAGCATCAGATCCTCGCCGAGTTCCTTGGCTTCCGACTCGACCATCAGCACGGCGTCGGCGGTGCCGGCGACGACGAGGTCAAGCTTGGATTCCTGCATCTCGTCGACATGCGGGTTGAGAACGTATTCGCCGTTGATGTAGCCGACGCGGGCGCCGCCGACAGGGCCCATGAAGGGCACGCCGGAAAGCGTCAGGGCCGCCGAAGTGGCGACGATCGACAGGATGTCCGGATCGTTCTCGAGATCGTGCTGGACGACGGTAACGACGATCTGCGTGTCGTTCTTGTAGCCGTCGGCGAAAAGCGGGCGGATCGGGCGGTCGATAAGGCGGGAAACCAGCGTTTCCTTCTCGCTCGGACGGCCTTCGCGCTTGAAATAGCCACCCGGGATCTTGCCGGCGGCGTAGGTCTTTTCCTGATAATTGACGGTCAGCGGGAAGAAATCGAGGCCGGGCTTCGGCTCCTTCATCGAAACGACGGTGGCGAGAACCTTGGTTTCGCCGTAAGTGGCGAGCACCGCGCCGTCAGCCTGGCGCGCGATCTTGCCGGTTTCCAGGATGAGCGGGCGACCGCCCCATTCGATTTCCACTTTGTGGTGATTGAACATGTCTTGTCCTTACTATGCGGAAAGGGCCGCGCCGTTTCAGCGTGCGCGAATGCCCTTTCCCTGGCTTCCTTTCTCGGGCAGCCACGGGCAAGACAACGGGAAGCTCGGGTAGTCCGGCACAGTGGCCGCAACGAGCGTCCTGCAATCCTGCCCCATGACCGTCCATGGGCGGTTTCGAATGGCCCTCTGCTGTCTCGAAACCGGGTTGGCCAATCGATCCGACTGGCCTTGCGCGTGACCCCGAAAACCACGGCTTTCGGCAAGCGTCATGCGCAAATTCAATCAAAGCGTCCTTTGCCCATCAGATCGAGGCGCGGCGCTCTGTTCCTTCATTTGAGCAACATCCGACACTCAAATGCGCGACCGGCGGGCTCTCCCAAGGAAAGCCCGCCGGCCAATTCGTCAACGGCGCAGACCGAGCTTCTCGATCAGCGTCTGATAGCGCGCGTCATCCTTGCGCTTGAGATAGTCAAGCAGGCTGCGGCGTTGGGAGACGAGAGCGAGCAGACCACGGCGGGAATGGTTATCCTTCTTGTGGTCCTTGAAATGATCGGTCAGGTTCTTGATGCGCTCGGAAAGGATGGCCACCTGGACTTCCGGAGACCCGGTATCGCCCTTGGCAGTTGCGAATTCACCCATCAATTCCTTCTTGCGCTCGGCAGTGATCGACATCGTGTTTTTCCTTATCTGTTTGAGGAAACGGGTCGCCCTCAGCCGGGATGTCGTCCAGCAGGGGCCGGTGCAAGCAAGGCGTCAGAGCGCGATGCTGCGGCGCATATAGTGCAATTCCCCGGAAAACACCAGCCCAATTCACAAGCCGGCTTTCGCGAGAGAAACGAAGACTTTCAAGCTGACGCTAAAGCCATTTCTTCCACTTGAAGAAGGCGATCAATCCAGCAGCCACGACCGCCATGAACAACAGCGATACCGGGTAACCATAATAGGCCTTCAGTTCCGGCATGTTCCATGGCGAGGTATCGGGGTCGAAATTCATGCCCCACACGCCGACGAGGAAGGTGAGCGGCATGAAGATGACCGAAACGATGGTTAGATAGGAGATGACGTCGTTGGTGCGCGCCTGGCTCAGCGACAGATGCATCTCGATCAGGCCGGTCAGCATGTCGCGCTGGGTTTCGACCAGTTCGATCAGCCGAAGCGAATGATCGAGCGTGTCGTTGAGGAAGACCTTGGTCTCGGGCTTCACATAAGGCACGTCGTTGCGGATCAGCGTCGCCAGCGCATCGCGCATCGGCCAGAGCACGCCCTTCAGCACGTTGGCATCGCGCCGCAACTCGTGCAGCTGCCGCATCTGGTGCTTGTGCGGCGTGTTCAGCATCTGATCCTCGATGCCGTCGACCATTTCGCCGGCGGTCTCGATCGGTGGGAAATAGCTATCGACGATGGCATCAATCAGCGCATAGGCGAGGTAATCGGCGCCGCGCGAGCGCAGGCGGTTGGGCACCGAGCTTTCGATGCGCTTGCGCACGGGATCGAACGGATCGCCCTCGCGCTCCTGGAAGGTGACGACGAATTTCCTGCCGAAGAAGACAGCGATCTGCTCGTAGCGATGCGCCGTGACATCGTCGATCATCCTGACGACAACGAAGGCATGGTCCTCGAAGAAATCCACCTTCGGCCGCTGGCCGGTGTTGACGACATCCTCCAGAGCCAGCGGGTGCAGACTGAAGGTGCGGCCGATCTCCTCGATCAGCGGGATGTTGGCAAGCCCGGTGCAGTCCAGCCAGACAACCGGCCAATTGTCGCAATGGATGTTGAGATCGTCGATGCTGGCATTTTCGATCGTCTCGAACTTGTCGGGAGCGATCAATGTCAGCCGCAGTTCGGACCGGCGGGCCGCGGGATCTGCAATCAGCGTGCCGGGCGATGCGCCGACCGGCGGTCGTCGCGTTACTATCGGCGCCCGCTTCTTGATCGTCTCAACCTTTGCCATAGGCCCCTCGGGTGTACTCTCTGGCCGAGATCAGGATGAGAGCCGTCACCCGGCAAAGACCCGCTTCGGCTTGAACATGCCCTGTTCGATGGCGCCGATGGCGACCAGCTTGCCGCGCGCGGTGGCGCAGGCTTCCTCGGCCTCAACCGGCGCGTCGCGGCCGCGGATGATGACCGGATTGCCGAGGCGGATTTTTGTCGCCGCATCGTCGCTGATGGCGATCTGCGGCAGGCAATCGAGCGCCGCCGATGTGTCGACCAGAAGCGCATCGATGGCCGTGAAGTCGACCGGCAGCTCGGGAGCGTCGGATGCATCATCGGCCGTATCCGGTTCCTCATCGCCCCGTTCACCGAAACGCGCTGCCTCCAATTCGGCGATGGTGACGAAGTCTTCCTGCGTGAACGGCTCGACCTCGATCCGGCGCAGCTCTGCGATGTGGCCGAAACAGCCGAGGTCGCGGCCCATGTCGCGGGCCAGCGAGCGGACATAGGTGCCCTTGCCGCATTCGACCTCGAAAATGGTGTGGTCGGCGGCGTGCTCGATGACGTCCAAGCGGCCGATTTCGATCTCCCGCGCCGGTATGTCGACGATCTCCCCCTCCCGAGCCAAGTCGTAGGCGCGTTCGCCAGCGATCTTGATGGCCGAGAATTGCGGCGGCGTCTGCATGATGATGCCGGTGTATTTCGCCAGCAGCGCCCGCACATCGGCTTCCGCCGGTCGCTGCTCGGAACTCTTCGTCACCGGGCCTTCGAGGTCATCGGTCGAACGCTCCTCGCCCCAGGCTACGGTGAAGCGATAGATCTTGGCGCCATCCTGCACGTAGGGCACCGTCTTGGTCGCCTCGCCGAGCGCGATCGGCAGCATGCCGGAGGCGAGCGGGTCGAGCGTGCCGGCATGGCCGGCCTTTTCCGCCTGGAACAGCCATTTGATCTTGGAGACGGCTTCGGTCGAGCCCATGCCGACCGGCTTGTCCAGCACCAGCCAGCCGGAGACCGGCCGGCCCTTCTTCTTGCCGCGGCGCGCCACTATTTTTCATCCTCGTCGTTGTCTTTGCGCTGGCCGTCGATCCCGGCATCCGTGCCAAGATCACGCGCCACTTCGGGCGAGTGCAGCAATTCGTTGATCTTCTGGAAATTGTCGTAGCTGGTGTCGAGCCGGAAGCGGAATTCAGGCATATACTTCATCTGCCGGAGCGCGCCGGAGACGCGGCCACGCACGAATTTCGCGTGCTTGTTGAGCGCTTCGACCACTGCCCCGGCGTCGCCGGCGCCGAGTGGCGAGACGAAGGCTGTGGCGATCTTCAGATCGGGCGACATGCGCACTTCGGAGACCGAAACCACGGCATTCTCGATCAACGGATCGATGATCTCGCCGCGCTGCAAGGTCTCCGACAAAGCATGGCGCACCTGTTCGCCGACGCGCAGCATGCGCTGGGACGGGCCTAAGGTGGTTGAACGAGGCATTTTTCTTGTCCTGGAATCGTGAGGCTCGGGATGGGACCGCACCACATGTCTCATAGAGCCCGATCCATACCCGATAGAATCGAAATGGATCAGGCTCTATCTTTTTGTCTGACCATGATCTTATCCGAAAACCGGATTCCACTTTTCGGGATCATGGCTCCAGGCGGCGGCCTTTCGACCACCGCCCGGTCATTCGACAGTCCACGAACTCAGAGCGTCCGGGTCACCATCTCGACGCGGAAGCATTCGATGACGTCGCCGACGCGCATGTCCTCGTAGTTCTGGAAGGCCATGCCGCATTCCTGGCCGCCCGGCACTTCCGAGACCTCGTCCTTGAAGCGCTTCAGGGTCTTCAGCGTGCCTTCGTGGATGACGACGTTGTCGCGGATCAGGCGCACGCCCGCGCCACGCTCGACCTTGCCCTCGGTAACACGGCAGCCGGCGATCTTGCCGACCTTGGTGATGTCGAAGATCTCGAGGATCTCGGCATTGCCGATGAAGGTCTCGCGACGCTCCGGCGAGAGCAGGCCCGAAAGCGCTGCCTTCACGTCATCGACGAGATTGTAGATGATCGAGTAGTAGCGGATCTCGATGCCCGCCGCCGCGGCAGCGGCGCGCGCCTGTACATTGGCGCGGACATTGAAGCCGATAATCGCAGCCCCGGAGGTCTCCGCCAGAGACACATCGCTTTCGGTGATGCCGCCGGCGCCCGCATGGACGATGCGCGCCCGCACCTCGTCGGTGCCGAGCTTGTCGAGCGCGGCATTGATCGCCTCGATCGAACCCTGCACGTCGCCCTTGATGACCAGCGGGAATTCCTTCAGTCCGCTTGTCTGCAACTGCGACATCATCTGTTCGAGCGAGCCACGCTGGCCGGCGTGCTTGGCCACCGCCTTCTCGCGCGCCAGACGCTGGCGGTATTCGGTGATCTCGCGGGCACGGGCCTCGTTGTTGACGACGGCGAAGCGGTCGCCGGCCAGCGGGGTTCCCTGCAGGCCGAGCACTTCCACCGGCATTGCCGGCGGCGCTTCCTTGACCTGCTCGCCGCGATCGTTGACCAGCGCGCGCACCCGGCCCCATTCGTTGCCGGCGACAAGGATGTCACCCGGCATCAGCGTGCCGGTCTGCACCAGCACGGTGGCGACGGGACCACGGCCCTTGTCGAGCTGGGCCTCGATGACGACGCCTTCGGCGGTACGATCCGGATTGGCCTTGAGGTCGAGGATTTCGGCCTGCAGGAGGATCGCTTCAAGCAGCTTGTCGAGATTGGTGCCCTTGGTCGCCGACACTTCGACGTCCAGCACTTCGCCGCCCATCGATTCGACGAAGACTTCATGGCGCAGCAGTTCCGAACGCACCTTTTGCGCATCGGCCTGCGGCTTGTCGATCTTGTTGATCGCCACGATGATCGGAACGCCGGCCGCCTTGGCGTGGCTGATCGATTCGATCGTCTGCGGCATCACGCTGTCGTCGGCCGCCACCACGAGGATGGCGATATCGGTGGCCTGGGCGCCACGGGCGCGCATCGCCGTGAAGGCGGCGTGGCCGGGCGTGTCGATGAAGGTGATCTTGTGACCGTTCTTCTCGACCTGATACGCGCCGATGTGCTGGGTGATGCCGCCGGCCTCGCCGGACACGACATTGGCGTTGCGGATGGCGTCGAGCAACGAGGTCTTGCCGTGGTCGACATGGCCCATGATCGTCACCACCGGCGGACGCGGCTCGAGATCCTCGGGACGGTCGGCGATGTTGAACAGGCCTTCCTCGATGTCGGACTCGGCGACGCGGCGGACCGTATGACCGAATTCGGTGGCCACCAGCTCGGCCGTGTCGGCATCGATGACGTCGCCCGGCTTCAGGATCTGGCCCTGCTTCATGAAGAACTTGACCACGTCGACGGCGCGCTCGGACATGCGCTGGGCCAGTTCCTGGATGGTGATGGTTTCGGGCAGGATCACTTCGCGCATGACTTTCTCGCGCGGCTCGTTGTGCATCGCGCGCTTGAATTTCTCCTGACGCCGACGCATCGACGACAGCGAACGGGCGCGCGCATCCTCGTCGGACAGCGCCGAGTTCAACGTCAGCTTGCCACGGCGGCGATCTTCCTCGCCCTTGGTGGGCTTGGCCGGACGCGCCACTTCGGGCGTAACCAGACGGCGCACCGGAGCACCGGCGCCGGCGCGTTTCGGCTTGACGTCCTCTTCCTCGTCGGCGGTCGCCAGTTCGGCGGCCAGCGGCGCGCGGCGGCGCGCCTCTTCCTCGGCCCGGCGACGGGACTCGGCCTCGGTCTGCAGCCGCGCCTCTTCCTCGGCCTGACGGCGCGCGGATTCCTCGCGCTCGCGCTTGCGGCGCTCTTCATCCTCGGCGCGGCGCTTGGCCTCTTCGACGGCGCGCTGGCGATCCTCGACGTCACGCACCTTCGAACCTTCCAGGGCCCGGCGGCGCGCTTCCATCTCATTGCGCGACAATTCGTTCAGCACCATGCCGCTGCGCTCGACCGGCTGCGGAGGCGGCGCCTTGGGCGCTTCCTGCACCACAGGTGCCGCCGCTACCGGCGGCTTCGGCGTGAAGACGGACACAGGAGCAGCGGCCGGCTCCGGCTTGTCGCCGGGCAGCGAGAACTTGCGCTTCTTGGTCTCGACGACGACCGACTTGGTGCGGCCGTGCGAGAAATTCTGGCGCACTATGCCCTGCTCCGTACCGGGGCGCTTCAGCGTCAAGGTCTTCTTCGGCGTAACACTCAACGTCTTGTCGTCGCCAGATTTCGTATCGCTCATTCCATATCCTCTGCGGCATCATCTTCGTCAGCAACGGCCGCAAGCATTGCCAGATCGTCCGGGGAACCGCCCCGATACCGGTCGAGCGCAACCATGCGCTTCTGGACCGCCCTGCCCGCGTCTCCCGCGAGAACGGCAGCATGTATCACATTTGTGCCCCCCAATGCCAAGCTCAACTCGGCTTCGGAGAAAAGTTTGTAGGCAAGGATGGCGGGGCCACCAAGATGGACGGTTGCCCGCCGCGCCTGGCTGATCTTGCGAACCCCGTCATCGGACGCCTCGGCTGCGTGGAGCACGAAAAGCGCCAGTCCGCCGCGCACCGCGCTCTCGACCTTGGTGGCGCCGAGCGCGATTGCGCCTGCCTTGCGAGCAAGGCCCAGCATACCCAAAGCGGATCTGGAGAGCAGCCCGTCGACCATGCCGCCGAGATCGGCCGGCACGGTCACCTGCGCCTTGAAGGCGCGGGCAAACAGGTTTTTCGCTGCCGCCTTGTCGATATGTAGGCGGTCGGCCGTCACCCAGCAACCACGGCCGGGCAGGTTTTTCTTGATGTCGGGAACGACGGCCGAATCCGGGCCGACGACGAAACGGATCAATTCATCCGGTTCGGCCTGTCTGCGCGTAACGATGCAGGTGCGATCGTTCATCTCGTCCAAGGGCGGGTTGTGTGCGATGCGGTTTCACCTCACGCACCAACGGCTTCGTCAGCCGGCGCTTCCTGGGCCGCAACCTCGTCCTCGGTGATCCAGCCAGCCTTGAGGCGGGCAGCCAGAACCATCTGCTCGGCATCGGCGCGCGACACGCCGTGATTGGCAAGCACCCCGGGGAACACCTTCGTCTCGCCGTCCTTGCGTTCCTTCCATCCGGTCAGATCGTCGGCGGCATAGCCGGCGAAGTCCTCGATCGTCTTCACGCCGTCCTCGCCGAGCGTCACCATCATGGCGGTGGTGACGCCGGGGATCTCGCGCAATTCGTCCGTCACGCCCAGCGCCTTGCGCTTCTCGTCGTGCTCGGCCTCGATCTTCTCGAGATATTCGCGGGCGCGGGTCTGGATTTCCGAAGCGGTGTCTTCGTCGAAGCCGTCGATCGAAGCGATCTCGCCGGCATCGACATAGGCGACCTCCTCGACGCTGGTGAAGCCTTCGGAGGCGAGCACCTGACCTACCATCTCATCGACGTCGAGGGCTTCCATGAACAGCGCCGAACGCTCAACGAATTCCTTCTGGCGACGTTCGCTCTCTTCCTGCTCGGTCAGGATGTCGATATCCCAGCCGGTGAGCTGCGAGGCAAGCCGCACGTTCTGGCCGCGGCGGCCGATGGCCAGCGAGAGCTGGTCGTCCGGCACCACGACCTCGATGCGCTCGGCATCCTCGTCGAGGACGACCTTGGCGACTTCTGCCGGCTGCAGCGCGTTGACGATGAAGGACGCGGCCGAAGGCGACCACGGAATGATATCGATCTTCTCGCCCTGCAATTCGCCGACCACCGCCTGGACGCGGGAGCCGCGCATGCCGACGCAGGCGCCGACCGGGTCGATCGATGAGTCACGCGAGATGACGGCGATCTTGGCGCGCGAACCCGGATCGCGGGCCACCGACTTGATCTCGATGATGCCGTCGTAGATCTCCGGCACTTCCATGGTGAACAGCTTGGCCATGAACTGCGGATGGGTGCGCGACAGGAAGATTTGCGGGCCGCGCTGCTCGCGGCGCACGTCATAGACATAGGCGCGGACGCGATCGCCATATTTGTAGTTCTCGCGCGGGATCAGCTCGTCGCGGCGGATGATCGCCTCGCCGCGGCCAAGATCGACGATGACGTTGCCGTATTCGACGCGCTTGACCGTGCCGTTGACGATCTCGCCGATGCGGTCCTTGTATTCGTCATACTGGCGATCGCGCTCGGCCTCACGCACCTTCTGCACGATGACCTGCTTGGCCGACTGGGCGGCGATGCGGCCGAAGTCCATCGGCGGCAGCTGTTCGGCGATGAAGTCGCCGAGCTGGGCGTCGGGATTGCGCTCGCGCGCCGAGGAAATGGCGATCTGCGTGGCGTAGTCGTCGACCTTCTCGACCACTTCCATCAGCCGCTGCAGCTTCATCTCGCCGGTGTTGGCGTTGATGTCGGCGCGGATATTGGTCTCCTGGCCGTAGCGCGAGCGCGCTGCCTTCTGGATCGCATCGGCCATGGCGGCGATGACGATCGACTTGTCGATCGACTTTTCACGCGCGACCGCGTCGGCGATCTGCAGCAGTTCAAGCCTGTTGGCGCTTACAACCATTTCTTTTCTCCCGAGCTTGTTGCCGAGCCTTCGCCCGGCAGCCCAATCACATTTCCTATTCGGTTTCTTCCGTGGCGTCCGCTTCCGCGCCCTCTGGCGCGTCGTCTTCGGGTTCGCCGCGGCGTTTCCTGGCTTCCTTGCGCGCCCTGTTGTCCTTCGACAGGGCATCGCGGATGAGATCGTCGGTCAGCACCAGCCGCGCATCGGCAATCGCGTCGTAGGGCACGCGCACCGTCGGCTCCTCGCCATAGGCGGCCTTGTCGCGAGCGATCAGCACGTCGTCCTCACCGGCCTCGGCGATCTTGCCCTTGAAGCGTTTGCGCTCGGCGACCAGGACCGAGGTTTCCATCTTGATCAGATGGCCGGTCCAGGTGACGAAGTCCGACTTGCGCACCAGCGGCCGGTCGATGCCGGGCGACGACACTTCGAGATGATACGCCTTTTCGATCGGATCATCGACATCGAGCGCCGGCGACACCGCGCGGCTGACCTCTTCGCAATCCTCGACAGTCATGGTGCCGTCCTCGCGTTCGGCCATGATCTGCAGCGTCAGCCCGTTCTGGCCCGACAGATGCACCCGCACCAGTCGGAAGCCGATGCCGCGCAGCACCGGCTGCACGATCAGCGCGATACGCGCATCGATGCCGCTTTCGCGGATGATGCGGTCGTCGGCCTGGCTTGTCGCTGCGGTCATTCGATCCTGTCGCTGTCTTTTCCGTGACTGGCCGGCAGGTAATAAAAAAGAGCGGGACCGGGTGGACCCACTCTTCGTCATACCGACCAAGAATTTGAGGCTGATATAGACGATACCGGCCGGCGTTTCAAGTCTGCTTGGAAGCCCTGTGTAGATCGGGCAGCAGATGGGTAGCCCGGCAATGATGTGACCGACCGAGGAGGAGATGGGCAGCCTTGCGCCTGACGCAGGGCGACCATGCAGTAACGCCGCTGTGATTGGAGACGCCCCACACCTATCTATGTTGCATTGCACAAAGAGCGCGCGGTGGCGCGCGAAAGGTTTGATATCATGAGCAGCCGTAAACTGTTTTCCGCCATTGGCGACATCTTCACCACATTCGGCAGCGCCGTTGCCGCGTCGAGAGCAGTCGAGGCTGGCCGCAAGCCGCGCGCCGGCGATCTGCGCAAGCTCGGCATGGACCCGGCCGCCTTCGACAAGATTGGCCGTTTCTGAAGCGAAGCATCTGGCGTAGGGCTTGGCCCATCCGAGCGTCACGCTGAGGGTGGTATTTCCGAAAAGGCGCTATTTTCTGATGAAGGTGAGATAGGCCGGCCGCCGGCCCTCGCGAATGGCCTTTGCCTCGTAGCGCGTCCCCGGCCAACCCTCATAAGGCTGATGCCAGTCGGCCGCTTCGCCGGCCTGCCAGGCGAACGTATGATGCGCCCGGCAGTTGAGCAGCGTCCAGTTCACATAGCTGTCGATATCGGAGGCAACGCGGAATTTTCCGCCAGGCTTCAGGACGCGCGCGAAACGGTCGAGATTGAGCGGACTAACGAAGCGGCGCTTCCAGTGTTTCTTCTTCGGCCAGGGATCGGGGTAGAGAAGGTCGATACCGTCGAGCGAGGCTTGCGGCAGCCAGTCGAGCAGGCGCGTGGCGTCATCATCATAAACCCGAAGATTGGCAAGCGGCCGTTCCCTGACCGCCATCATCATCTTGGCCATGCCGTTGACGAAAGGCTCGACGCCGATAAAGCCGGTCGCCGGAGCCGCCGTCGCGCGGTGCAAGAGGTGCTCGCCGCCGCCGAAACCAATTTCGAGATGGATGGCGCCGACATCGGCTTCGAACAGGCCGCGCAGATCGGGCGCCGCCGCCGCCGTCAACTCGAGCCTGTATGTCCTGAAGCCGGTTTCCAGTGCCGCCTGCTGTTGCGGGCGGATGGTCTTGCCGCGCCGGCGGCCGAAAAACGCTTCGGTCGCACGGCTTGGCCGGTCTCTCGGATCCCGGTCTTTCGGGTCCATGGGCGCCGCGGCTAGGCGGCGACCGGGTCGGCGACCGCGTCCTTGAGCGCCTTGGCCAGATCGGTCTTCTCCCAGGAGAACGACCCGTCACGGCCGGCCTTGCGGCCGAAATGGCCGTAGGACGACGTCTTGGCGTAGATCGGCTTGTTGAGATCGAGGTGGCGGCGGATGCCGGACGGCGACAGGTCCATTACGCTGCGCAGAGCCTGCTCGAGCCTTGCCTCGTCGACCTTACCGGTGCCGTGCAGGTCGACATAGACCGACAATGGCTGGGCGACGCCGATGGCGTAGGAAAGCTGGATGGTGCAGCGGTCGGCGAGCTTGGCCGCCACGACGTTCTTGGCGAGGTAGCGCGCCGCATAGGCGGCGGAGCGGTCGACCTTTGTGGTGTCCTTGCCGGAGAAAGCACCGCCGCCATGGGGCGCCGCGCCACCATAGGTGTCGACGATGATCTTGCGGCCGGTCAGGCCAGCGTCGCCGTCAGGGCCGCCGATGACGAACTTGCCGGTCGGGTTGATGTACCAGTTGCAATTGTCGGCGATCTTGAGATCGCCAAGCGCCTCGCGGATATAGGGTTCGACGACCTTGCGGACCTTCTGGGAATCCCAGCTCGCATCGAGATGCTGGGTCGACAGGACGATCTGCGTTGCCTCGGCCGCCTTGCCGTCGACATAGCGGACCGTGACCTGGCTCTTGGCATCCGGACCAAGCCGGCCGGCATCGCCACTGCCTTCATGGCGCGCAGCAGCCAGCAGTTCGAGGATCTTGTGGCTGTAATAAATCGGCGCCGGCATCAGATCCGGCGTCTCGCGGCAGGCGTAGCCGAACATGATGCCCTGGTCGCCGGCCCCTTCCTCGCCCTGGCGGTCGGACGCATTATCAACGCCCTGGCCGATATCCGGCGACTGGCCATGCAGCAGAACGTCGATCTTTGCCGTCTTCCAGTGGAAGCCGGCCTGTTCGTAGCCGATTTCGCGGATGGCCTTGCGGGCGACCGATTTGAACTTCGCCGGATTGACGATCGGATGGCCGGCGGCATCCTTCAGGATGTTGCCTTCCTTGTCCTTCTTGAGCAGCGTATCGGGGACGCGCACTTCGCCGGCGATGACGACGCGGTTCGTGGTCGCCAGCGTTTCGCAGGCGACGCGGACCTTCCAGGGGTCCATGCCGGTCTTCCTGGCCTCGCGATAGACCAGATCGACGATCTCGTCGGAGATACGATCACAAACCTTGTCGGGATGGCCCTCGGCAACGGATTCCGAGGTGAAGAAGTAGTTCTGCCGCGTCACGGGTGTCCCCTCTCGAAAAAGTATCGGCAGGCTGCCGATCCTGGCGCGCCACGTGTTAGCGGTGCCAGCCGCCGCTCGTCAAGCGGGGTCTCCGCCCCGGCGTGAATTTCGATGCCATTATCTTCGTATCCTGGACGGCTCCAGGGCGCCGCCGTCGTCCCTTGCTTTTTCACAGGTCGCAAGAAAAAGGGCTTTGGGGACGCGTGTCGAGCAAAACCGATCCCGTCCCGTGGTGTCCATGGAACGCGAATTCCACAATGTCCGCGACTGCGGGAATTTGCGTGCCCCGCTACGACGCTCCCGGTCTTTTTCGACCTTCTCAGCGGCCTGCCAGATCAATCAACTTCCCGGATCAATCAACTTCGTCGACGGAAAGGGCTTTCACCAGTTCGATGATCTTGCGGCGAACCTTCACGTCGGCGATCTTGACGAAAGCCCGGTTGAGCTGGAGACCTTCCGGACTGCCGCAGAATTCAACGGCAAAAGTCATCGATGCGTCTTCGGCAAACCCGCGGTTACCCACGGCCTCCTGGCCCGGCGCGTCCTCGAAAAAGAAGGCGACAGGCACGCCGAGAATCGAGGCGATTGCCTGCAAGCGGCTGGCGCCGACGCGATTGGTCCCCTTTTCGTACTTCTGGATCTGCTGAAAGGTGATGCCGAGATTCTCACCCAGCTTTTCCTGACTCATTCCCAACATGTTGCGCCGAAGCCTGACACGACTTCCGACATGGATATCGATAGGATTCGGTTTCTTCTTGTTCTCTTCTGTCATTATTTTTCCTCGCCGAATTTTTCCGGCTTTTTTCTATTTTTTCCCGCCCAAACTAAGCTAGCGGCCAGTGCCCCAACACTACCACCCACCGACTTCGAGAAACTTCAGGCGCTTACAGTATGAGTTTCTAATGTGTCGACTGTCAATTCACCCGTAGCCTCTGCCTTACATTCAATGCGCAAGCTGCAAGGGCAAGAAGCAACATGATCAGCATTCCGTTAATGCGTCTTTGGCCGGAGGAGACGATGGCTTGATTGGAAATCGGCACGCGGACATCTATGGCTCCGCGGGCGTCGATCGCCAGCGCATCGACGATGCGTCCGCGCGGATCGACCACGGCGGAAATGCCGTTATTGGCTGCGCGCAAGAGGGGCACCCCGTTCTCCACCGCACGAACCTGCGCCTGTCTGAAATGCTGGTAGGGGCCAGGCGTGTCCCCGAACCACGCATCGTTCGTGACGTTCACAATAAGCTCGGCTGACGTTGCGTCAACCGCTACCAGGTCGGGAAAGATGACTTCATAGCAAATGAACGGAAGCGCACGGATGCCGCCGGGAAGCGTGATCGGATGCCGTTCATTGCCGGCCGCGAAATTCATCGGCCCGGCGACCAGCTGCTCGAGCCCGAAGCGGCCGAGCAATCCGGCGAAAGGCAGATATTCTCCAAACGGCACCAGGTGAACCTTGTCGACGGCGTCAGCGATTTCTCCCTTGTCGTCGATGGCCACCACGGAATTGTAGTACCGGGCGTCGGCGCTTGCCGCCGAGCCGCCCTCCTCCCGGACGACGCCGGCGATCAGCAATTGGCCGTTGCTGAGCATATTTCCCAACGCGGTCAGCGCATCGGGACGTTCGGTGAAAAGAAACGGCACGGAGGTTTCCGGCCACAGGATCAATTGCGGCTTGCCGTGGCCAGGCTCGGGCGTCTTGGCCGAGAGCCCCATCATGGTGGCGAAGATGCGGTCGCGCACCGAAGCGTCCCACTTCTCCGAGAGGTCGACAGCCGGCTGCACGATACGGACATCGAGACTCCGCTCAGCCGGCTTCTCCGGAGCGGCAAGCCTGACATAGCCGAAGCCGACATGGCCCGCGACGAGGACGACAAGCAATGCGGTACCCAGGCGGATATGCCGGCGCGCCGCAAGCAGGGCAGGCAGCGCGAAGACGAAGACCGCCAGCGCGTTCATGCCGACCATACCGGTCACCGACACGCTCTGCATCAGCAAGGGCACCGGCATCGCGGCGTAGCCGATCGCATTCCAGGGAAAACCGGTGAACAGGAACCCGCGCAGCCATTCCGCCAGGGCAAAGCCGAAGGCAAGGGCTGCGATGCGGCCGATGTCGTTGCTCCACAGCAGCCGGGCAACCACGGTCGCGAAGCCGTAGAAGAAGGCGAGCGCCAGCGGAATTCCGACCACGGCGAAGGGAAGTGCCCAGGCGAAGCTGTCAGCCTCGACCAAAAGCGCCTGGCCGATCCACCACAGGCCGGCGAGGAAATAGCCGAAGCCGAACCACCAGCCGATGGCGAAAGCCGGCCGCAGACGCCTGAGCCAACCATCGGAAGCTTCGCCGGTCGCGCCATCGAGCAGCCAGACCAGCAGCGGAAACGAAACGAAACAGACGGCGAAGAAATCGTAAGGCGCCTGGGCAAGAACCGCCAGCGCCCCGGCAAGGAACGCCACCAGCGCGCGCCGCCAACCCCATAGCAGAATTATCCGGCCGGCCAGGCGCTCCATGCACATTTCCCGAGTCGCGCGAATCAGGGAGCAAGATTTATCAGGCTGCGGTCTGGGCACCAAACGACCACGACGTTTGCAGTCCTTAGTCAAGAATGGCATGCTGCCGATCGTTATGGGAGCACACCTCGATTGAAGCGATTTTCCGTTCTCTACGTCTTCTCAGCATCCTGATGGTTTCCATTCCCAGTGCTCTACTGCTGTTCGTGCTGATACAGCCTTGGACCGGAAGATTTGCAATATCTGATTTTTGGCTCGCCTTCGTTTCAAGTCATGGTCCAGGGTTGATCGTTCTCGGTGTTTTTGTTTCGCTTTATTTGCTTCGAAGTCATACCAAATGGGGATGGGTGATCGGTTTTGTCGGTTGTGCTTTCCTGAATGTTGTTTTGTGGGGAGGACTGGCGCTCACGTCTCCTCCATCACCACCTAATGCGTGGGAGGAGTACACCGATTTAACGATCGTGCTTGCTATCGCAGCTATTCCAAGCGTTGCGATTTCGGCGATAGCCGGCGTCCTCTTCAGTGGAATTGCAAATGGCGCTCACGACCCGCTAAGGTACTTATTCAGACCGAGACACTAATCCTACTGCGTCATGTTTTTGACTGAACAGCAATCCTTACCGTTGGCGCTGCCCCTCACTGTCCTGCCGGACATCTCTCCCCGTATAGTGACGGGGAGAGGATGCCGGCAGGCAGGTGAGGGGCAGCGCCAAGGGACGACAATTATCAATAATGGATATGACACGGTAGAACTAATAGCGTGACTTTACCTAGGCCTGTTCGGCGCGGGCGGCGCGGCGGCGGCGCTCGCTCTTCTGGGTCTCCACGATGCGCACGCGCTTGACCCGGCGCGGATCGGCATCCAGCACATGGAATTCGAAGCCCGGTATGGCCTGCACCACCTCGCCGCGGGCCGGAACGCGGCCAAGCGTGTTGAAGATCATGCCGCCGATGGTGTCGACATATTCGCCATGCTCGCCGGCGGCGAAATCCTCGCCGATCATCTTGGTCACATCATCGATTTCGGCCTTGCCATCGACGACGAACACGCCCTCGCCGGTCTGGGTGATCATCGGCTCGTCGTCGTCATGCTCATCCTCGATGTCGCCGACGACCATCTCGACGATGTCCTCCAGCGAAGCGAGGCCGTCGGTGCCGCCATATTCGTCGATGACCAGCGCCATCTGGGTGCGCGTCGTCTGCATCCGCGCCATGAGATCGGAGGCGAGCATGGACGGCGGCACGAACAGCACCGGGCGGATCAGGTTGAGGTCGCCGATGGTACGCGCGAGATCGACCTTGGCGAGATCGAGAACCGTCGCGACCGGCGTCTTCCTGGTCGTCCTGCCCTTCTTGACGCGGGCGATCTTGGTGATGTGGGCCAGCACGTCGCGGATGTGGACCATGCCGCGCGGGTCGTCGAGCGTCTCGGAATAGACCGGCATGCGGGAATGGCCCGACTGCTCGAACAACCCCAGAAGATCGCCGAGCGTCGTGGTGATCTCGACCGCCTCGATGTCGGCGCGCGGCACCATGACGTCCTCGACGCGCACTTCGCGCAGGCGCAGGATGTTGTTGAGCATGGCCCGCTCGCCGGGCGAGAAAGATTCCGCATCGCTCGTCGTCTCGGCGAGCGCGCCGGCGATCTCCTCGCGCAGGCTGGTGCCGTTGCGTTGCCTGAACAGGCCGAGCACGCGATCGAACAGGGAAGGACCGGCAGGCGATGGCTCGCTGGCGATGCTGCCGGTCGTGGTACTCGGACTCGAGCCCTCTTCCGCCGTTTCTGAAGGCTTGGTCGCACTGCCGGCGTCGGGGCGGGCGGCAGTTTCTGGTTTGTCGTTCATCGTCGTCCGGTCAATTGGTCTTTTTTAGTTACGCGTAGGGATCGGGAATGGCAAGCCTCGCAAGTGCTGAGCGCTCGATCGCTTCCATCTCCTCGGCTTCGGTGTCGGTCTCGTGGTCGTAGCCCAGCAGATGCAGCAGGCCGTGGATGACGAGGTGGGTGATATGGTTGTCCAGGGGCTTGTCTTCCAGTGCCGCTTCCCGCGCCACCGTCTCGGCGGCCAGCACGATGTCGCCCAGCATCGGCGGCAGCGGACCGCTCTTCACGAAAGGAAAAGCCGGGAAGGACAGGACGTTGGTCGGCTTGTCCTTGCCGCGCCAGTTGGCGTTGAGACCGCGGATATGGGCGTCGTCGGAAAAAACGATGCTGAGTTCGGAATGCCCGGCCGCGCCGGTTTCGGCGAAGGCGGCCAGCACGGCGCGATCAACCAGCCGCGTCAGCGCCGCCTCGTCGGGCCAGTCTCCCGCTTCGACCGAGATATCGATGTCGGCGGGAACCGAAAAATCCCCGTCGCCGGACTTTCTGTCTTCAGCCATGCGGCCGCATCGTCACATCAGCTCTCGGCGTCCAGGCCACGCGCCAGCTTGCCGTCGCGATCGTAGGCCTTGACGATCTCGGCGACCAGCGGGTGCCTGACGACATCGCCTTCGTTGAAGCGCACCGTCACCATGCCGGTGACGCCGTCAAGGATCCTCAACGCCTCGACCAGACCCGACTTGGTGTTTGGCGGCAGGTCGATCTGGGTCGGATCGCCGGTCACGATCATGCGGGAATTCTCGCCGAGCCGGGTCAGGAACATCTTCATCTGCATCGGCGTGGTGTTCTGCGCCTCGTCGAGGATGACGGCGGCGTGCGCCAGCGTGCGGCCGCGCATGAAGGCCAACGGCGCGATCTCGATCACCTCGGCGGCGATCGCGCGCTCGACCTTGTCGGCCGGCATCATGTCGTAAAGCGCGTCATAGAGCGGCCGCAGATACGGATCGACCTTCTCCTTCATATCGCCAGGCAGGAAGCCAAGCCGTTCGCCGGCCTCGACGGCGGGGCGCGACAATACGATGCGTTCGACCATGCCGCGTTCGAGCAGCATCGCCGCATGCGCCACCGCCAGGAAGGTCTTGCCGGTGCCGGCCGGGCCGATGCCGAAGACAAGCTCTGACCGCTCCAGCGCGCGCATATAGGCGTCCTGGTTGAGCGAACGGGCGTAGATCGTCTTCTTACGCGTCGATATCTGGGCCGCGGACACTTTGCCCTTGCGCTCCAGCGTCGGCAGCGTCAGTTGATCATCGGCGGCGATCGCCATGCGCACGGCGCCATCGACGTCCGACTGGCCGATGTCGACGCCTTTCTGGAGAATGCCGTAGAGATTGTCCAGGGCGCGCCGCGCCTGTTCGGCGGCCGAGGCGGATCCCTTAATGGTCAACTGGTTGCCACGCGAGCGGATGTCGACGCCGAGCTTCTGCTCAAGCCTGGCCAGATTCTCGTCGAACTGGCCGTAAAGGGCGCTGGCAAGCTTGTTGTTGTCGAAAGTCAGAACGATGTGCGCCATATCTGAGGCCCCTGAAGGTGGATTCTGGGGCAGGTTCTTCACTTCGGCAGCGCTCAACCGTCTCTCCTCATCTGCCGAGACCCTCAGGCCAATTCGGCGAACAGGCTGTTGTAGCCCGTCTTCGTGATTCGTACCTGGATAATGTCACCGATTTCGCCGGCCTTTTCATCAACAATAACCGGCTGCAACCAAGGCGAGCGGCCGACCTTCTGGCCCGCCTGGCGGCCCGGCTTCTCGATCAGCGTGTCGATGGTGCGACCGACCAGGCTCAAGCCGAAATCCTGCTGCTGCTTCAAGAACAGCGCCTGCAGCCGCTGCAGGCGCTCGTCCTTGATCGCTTCCGGCACGTGGTCGGCCATCTCGGCGCCCGGGGTGCCGGGGCGCGGCGAATATTTGAACGAGAACGCCGAGGCGTAGTTCACCTGGCGCACGAGTTCCACCGTCGCCTCGAAGTCCGCGTCCGTCTCGCCGGGGAAGCCGACGATGAAATCACCGGAAAGCGCGATATCCGGCCGCGCGGCACGGATGCGGTCGAGCAGCGCCAGATAATCCTTTGCCGTGTGCCTGCGATTCATCGCCTTGAGGATGCGATCCGAGCCCGATTGCACGGGCAGATGCAAATAAGGCATCAACGAAGGCAGGTCGCGATGAGCCGATATCAGCTCGTCGTCCATATCGCGCGGATGGCTGGTGGTGTAGCGCAGCCGCGCCAGTCCGGGGATCTCGGCCAGCCTGAACAGCAGCCGGCCAAGGCCCCATTCCTCGCCGTTGTCGCCCTGGCCATGCCAGGCATTGACGTTCTGGCCAAGCAGCGTCACCTCGCGCACGCCGGCTGCCGCCAGCCGTTCGGCCTCGGCGACGATCTGCACGACCGGCCGTGAAACCTCGGAGCCGCGCGTATAGGGCACGACGCAGAAGGTGCAGAACTTGTCGCAACCTTCCTGCACGGTGAGGAAGGCGGTGACGCCACGCTTGATGATCTCGGCGCGCCGGGGCTGCGGCAAATGATCGAATTTGTCTTCGATGGCGTAGTCGGTCTCGACGATCTTTTCGCCGCCGCGCACCCGCGCCAGGACATCGGGCAGACGGTGATAGGTCTGCGGGCCGATGACCAGATCGACGGCCGGCGAGCGGCGGATGATCTCGGCCCCCTCGGCCTGCGCCACGCAGCCGGCAACGCCGATCAGCATCTCGCGCCCGGCCTGAGCCCGTTCGGCCTTCATCTCGCGGATGCGGCCGAGCTCGGAATAGACCTTTTCCGCTGCCTTTTCACGGATATGGCAGGTGTTGAGCAGCACCAGATCGGCCTCGCCGATGGCGTCCGTGGCGACATAGCCATCGGCCGCCAGCGCATCGGTCATGCGCTGCGAATCGTAGACGTTCATCTGGCAGCCATAGGTCTTGACGAAGACCTTTTTGGCTGCGGCGGACGGCAACGCCGCGCTTTCGGCGGCAATGTCGGTGTCGGGCAGCTCTATCGTGTTCAAATCCATCCGGCGGCTTCTAACGCCTTTTCGTGACAAAAAACAGACGATTCTGCCTGATCCTGTTCCGGCTTACCGGCTCGGACGCGGGTCGGCGAGCGCCGCTCGCATCATGTCACGCACCTGGCTTTCCATCAGCCTTGCCGTTTCCTTGCGGTTGGAGCCCTTGGAAAAGGCAACGGGATCACCGAAATGCACCTCGACGTCGAGACCGCCTTGCGCCATCAGCACCTTGAGGTGCGGCATCAGATCCTCATCGCCGATCCAGGCGGCGATCGGCCGATGGCGGCGGCCGAGCGGCACGCCGTGCAGGCGCGTATAGACGATCGCCACCGGCTGGATGAAGACCTGTTCCGCAGCCCCTTCGGAGATCGCCATCGAAGCGGCGCCGAACAGCGTGCTCTTGAACGGCAGGACCATGTTGCCGTCGCCGGTCGAGCCTTCGGCAAACAGCACCATGGCGTCGCCCTTGGCCATGCGGCTGGCGATCTCGCTCGCCTGGTCGCCCGATGAACGTTTGCGCTCGCGCTCGATGAAGACAGTGCGCTGCAGTTTGGACAGCATGCCGATCAGCGGCCAGCCTTCCATGTCAGCCCGGGCGATGAACTTCACGTCGACCATGGAGCCGAGCACCATGATGTCGGTCCAGGAGATGTGGTTGGACGCAACCAGCAGCGGACGCTTGTCGGACAGCGCACCCCTGACATGGATGCGCATGCCCAGCGCCCTGACGATCAGCCTGTGCCAGATCTTGAGGATGAACGTTTCCGGCCACCAGCCGGTCTTCATCGACAGGATCTGCAACGGCACGAGAATCAACGAGCCGGCGACGACAAGGCCCAGCGCCAGGAAAATCCTGATTTTTCCGATCATGCGGTCCTGGCCCTGCCCCGACGTGCGTCCACTTTCGGGCCTGCGCTAGCGAAGATCGCGGCGCATGACAAGCGCGCCGGTGGGGCCGTGCTCCGGCGATCTGTAGTAATTGGCGCGCTTGCCGACCTCGCGGAAGCCCAGCCGCCGGTAGAGCGCGATGGCGGCGGTATTGGTCTCGTCGACCTCAAGGAAAAGCGCTTCGGCGCGCTGCGCATGCAGCTCGCGCAGCACGGCATCCATCAATTGCCAGCCGAGCCCCTGGCGGCGATGGGAGCGCGCCACCGCGACCGTGAGGATCTCGCCTTCGCCAGCCGCCAACCGCGCCAGCACGAAGCCGACCGGCGGCTTGCCGCCCTGTCCGGTCTCGCGGGCGGCGTAGCCGAACACCGTGTCCTGCTCGAGCAGCGCGGCGAACTCGCCATCTGTCCAGGGCCGGACGAAATCCTCGCGATGCAGCACGGAAACGGCCGGGCTGTCGGCAATCGTCAGCGGTTCGAGCGCATAGTCCCTGCGGCGCGGCTGGAGGAAGGGAATGCGCATCAGTTTTTCTGCCTTGATAGGATGAAGCCCGCTTGCGGCTTGGCGTCGGCGCCGCGCAAATAAAGTGGCTTTGGCCTTTCGCCTTGGCGCTTTTTATCGGCATATTGGGCGGCACCCAGCCGGGCATAGACGGCGATGTCGGCAGTGGCGCCTGTCGGACCGATGTCGAAGGTCCGGCCAGCCGATGCCGCTACCTGCGTTGCCGCCGTGCCGGCAAGAACAGGAGAACCGTCAACCGCCATGCCGACGGCTTGCAAAAGCGTGGTCACGGCCGGACCATAGCGCAGAACCGAGCCTTCGTCGTAGAATGCCGCGTGGATTTCCTCGCGCCCGGCGTCAAGGGCGGCAAGCGCCGCGCGGCCGGGAAATGCCGCCACCGCCTCCGCCGCCAGTGCTTCCAGCGTCGTCACCCCGATGGCCGGGATTTTCAGCGCCAGCGCCAGGCCACGCGCCGCCGACACGCCAACGCGCAGGCCGGTGAAGGAGCCTGGGCCGACGGAGACGACGATGGCGCCAAGGCCGGCATAGCCGGTTCCGGCGGCTTTCAATGCCTGATCGATGACTGCCATCAGATGCTCGGCATGGCCCTTGCCGAGATCGAGCACCGAACGGCCAAGCTCTTTGCCGGCCACCGCGTCATAGACGCAGGCGGCGCAAAGGTTGGCGGCACAGTCGATGGCAAGCAACTTCATAAGGTGGCCGGTTGGAGCATGGGTTCGAAAAACAGTGGTTCCCCTCTGCCTGCCATGGCCCGTGCCCGCAAGGGGATATTGCATAAATCGTTTGACGGCTTCGCTTCGACCTCGCCTGAAGATCAACGAACGCAACCTTCAGGTGATCAGGAGCACTACGCGACCTCGCCGATGCGCAACATGTGGTTGTCCCAGACATAGTCCGGCTCGGAGCGCGTCGCACCGCCCGCTTCGACGATTTCGCCCGTGCCTGTCGTTGCCATGAAGCTCGTTCCATCCGGCGCCACGCCGCAGACTTCGACCAGTGCGCTGGTGGCAAGGATACGGCCGCTGGCTGCGTCGAGGACGGCCAGTGAATTGCCTTCAGGCGAGGACACGGCGACGGTGCCGGCGGCAGGGTTCGCGGCGACCGAGCCGATATAGTTCCTGAAGCCCGAGAGCACGTCTTGCGGCATGTCGAGCAGTTGCAATTCCTTGCCGCGCGCGGCCCGGCCGACCAGCAGCGGGCGGTCCGTGCCCGGCCCCCGGTACTGGCAACCGAACCAGATCGTGCCGGACTGGTCGGCATCCATGTGACGGATCGACAATTGGTGCAGCTTCGGCGGCAGCTCGTGCTTTTCGATGAGATCGCCGGTGATCCTGTCGACCAGCACATAGGACGGCTGCATCGTCGCGATGTTGAGCTCGGCGCGGCCGTAGTCCGGATGGGTCTCGATGCCGCCATTGGCGACGGCGATGGTGCGGCCATCGCCCAGCAGCAAAAGCTCGTGCGGCCCCATGCCATAGGTCGGGAACTCACTGACACGCTTGAATTTTTTGCGCGCGTCGTAAACGCCGACGACGCCGGCGGCATTGTCGAAATCATTCTCGGTGGCGTAGAGCAGCGCACCGTCGGTCGAAAACACGCCATGACCGAAGAAATGCCGGCCGGGGATGCTGGCGATGGTCAGCGGCGCGACGCGGCCGGTGTGGTCGAAGACGACGGCAAAGGTGCCGGGCTGCCTAGCAAAAACCACCGAGCGTTTCGATACCGGATCGAAGGTGACGTCATGACCGCGATCGGGCAGGTCGATCGCATGCAGCAGCTTGCCGGCCTCGGACAGGATGGCCGCGCCATAGCTGCCGTCGCGCCTGACGAAGGCGGTGGCAAAGACGGCATCAGTGCCAAGCGTCTCTGCCCAGGCCGAAGGCGCCATCGCCGCGATGAAACCCGCGCCTGCCGCCTTGAGGAAATCGCGGCGGTCGGTCAAAGGCGTGCGCATGCTCAGTCCCCATCCAGCGACGAAAACCCGGCGGTCAGGCCGAATTCAGCGGTCAGCCTGGTGCCGATCAGGGTCGTCAGGCTGGATGTCACCAGCGAGAAATGGTCGAGCTTCTGGCGTTGCGCCGGGTCGGCAAGAACCTTGGCGATCGGGCCCTTGACGACCGAGGCGTCGGCCGCCCCGTTGACGAACTGGATATGGATCGATTCCGCCATCCAGCGCGCGTCGGGCGGCAGCGCGTCGCCGAGCCGCGAGGCCTGGAACAGCGCATCCATCCCCGACAGATTTCCGGCCAGCGAACGCGTCGTGTTTTCGGAGCGCCAGTAGATCGCCTGCTTCGGCTTGTCGGTCTCCGGGCTGCCGCCGAAAAACCCTTTCAGCCGCACGTCGCGGACCATCTCCAGCTCGTTGATGAAGACGCCGACCAGTTCGGTCACGGCTTCGGTGCCGTCGCGGTAAAGCGCATTTTGCGGCCCCGGATTGGCCCAGAGCGCGGCAAAGCCATCGGGCTTGTTCCAGGCGTCGCTGACATCGGCGGCAATCGTTTCGATGTTGCCGGCGACAGCCGCGCCATAGGCGCAACGATAGGGATCGTCCTTGCCGGAGAGCGTTTCCGCGCCATCGCCGTAAAGCACGAATTCCAGGGCGCCTAGCCCTTGCATGGCGACACTCTTGCTGGCCAACTGCACCGGATCGGTGGCGGTCGGATCCTTCCCTGCCAACGCCGCCTGCACCTGCCTCAGGCCGATGCTTTTGCGGTCCGGCCAGTAAAGCATGCGTTCCAGCCGGTTGTTCTCCTTGATCGGTCCGAAACCGATGATCTCGGCGACCGACCAGGCATCGACCGTGGCCGAAAACGCGGCGCGCGCCGCATCGAGCTCCTTTTGCGAGGGCGCGGTGCACAGACTGCGCATCGATTTGGTCAAGGTTTCAGCGTGCTGGTGCAAGCTGGCGTAGGCCGGACGCACGAAACCGTCGATCGCCCGCTGGATGATGTCGGAGGCCTTGACCGCCGCCGGCGCCGGGTGGGCGCCGAGCAGAACCAACGGCAGAACAAGAGCAGGCAAAAGACGTTTCAGCATCAGAGCGACTCCAGGAATTTCACCAGCGCATCGCGGTCGGCCGCATTGGCGGCGGCAAAGCGGTCGCGCGCCTTCCGTGCCTCGCCGCCATGCCAAAGAATGGCCTCGGCCAAGGTGCGGGCGCGCCCGTCATGCAGGAAGAAATTGTTGCCGTTGACGATCTCGGTCAGGCCGATCCCCCATAGCGGCGGAGTGCGCCATTCGCTGCCCGTCGCCTCGCCCACGGCCTGCCCATCGGCCAGACCCGGCCCCATGTCGTGCAGCAGGAAGTCGGAATACGGCCAGATCAGTTGAAAGGCTTGCGCCTTGTTGGGCGCGTCGCGACGGGTGACGAATTTCGGCGTGTGGCAGGAGATGCAGCCCATGTCGTAGAAGAGCTTCTTGCCGGCGAGCACTTGCCGTGTGTCGATATCGCGCCGCGCCGGCACCGCGAGGTTTTGCGAGTAGAAGGTGACGAGGTCCATGACCGGCGGCGGCGCCTCGACCGGACCGAGGCGCTTCTGCACACCGTTGGGCATGGCAAGACAAGCCTTTTCGGCAGCGGTGCAGTCGCCCTCGCTTTTCGGCATTTCGGGCGTCGAGATGCCGATGTCGCCCGAGAATGCATCCGCCGCCTGCTCGCGGATCGACGGCGTCTGCGCCTTCCAGCCAAAGCGGCCAAGCGTCAGCTCGCCGCTACGGCTATCGCGCACGATGTTTGGCTTGCCGGAAATGCCGTCACCGCCGCGGTCGTCCGGATCGGCATGGGCAAGGATGTCGGCCGGCGCGATCTGCTCGATCAGGCCGAGGCCGATCATCGGCGGCGTGAGGCGCGGCGACAGCGTGGTGTGCGGGTCGAGCGGCCCGTATCCCAGGCTGTCCACGGTGTAACTCGGCTTGCGCAGCGAAACGATGCTGCCGTCGCCGAGCGTCACCTTTTCTTCCCTGTAGTCGACATGCATCCTGCCCTCGCCCTTGAGGCCAGGCACCGCCAGTTCCTGCAGTTGCGAGCCGTAGACGGGATCGGGGAAATTGAGCGCCTTACGGTCGGCGAGCGCGGCTTTCTCCTCCTCATTGCTCGCATCGCGCGCCAGCCGCAGGAACATCGAGGTGGTGCGCGTGTCACCTTCCGGCGGATGGCCGCGGCCGTCCTTCAGATGGCAATTCTGGCAAGCCCGTTCGTTGAACAGCGGGCCAAGCCCGTCCGAGGCCTGCGTCGAGGATGGCGACGACACCCAGTTCTTGCGGAAAAGGGCGTTGCCGAGCTTGAACGTGCCTTCTTCCTCGAAGGTGATGTTGGCGGAGGATTGCGAGAAGGCGTCGCGGTTGGCGTCCTTGCGCGACGTGCCGGCGCCGCCTTGCATCAACTCGAACTGCTCGGGCCTGGAAAAATCAGTGGTTGGCCTGGTGACGGCGATGACGCGCGCCAGATCCTTCGGCGTCAGATCGGTACGGCTGGTGGCGAGGCCCGCCGGTTCCGGCGGGCCGGCCAGTGCCGTGGCGGCAAACGACGCCAAAACGACAAGCGAAAGCCCGCGAAGCAATCGGTATCGCGGGTTTTGGAGGGACGGCAGGCCAAAATTCCCCGCCCGCCGCAGGCGGCGCAAGAATGCTAGGGGGCGCCGCATTCCCGCATGTCCTTAATCCGACTCGTCAGCCGATGCGGCGTTGAGCTGGCCGTATTTTTCCTCGCCGATCGAGGCGAGCAGGTCGAGCTGGGTCTCGAGGAAGTCGATGTGACCTTCCTCGTCGGACAGCAATTCCTCGAACAGTTTCATCGACACGTAGTCGCCCGCTTCTTCGCAAATCTCGCGCGACCGCTTGTAGGCGGTGCGTGCGTCATACTCGCCGGCAAGATCGGATTCGAGCACTTCCTTGACATTCTGCCCTATGCGCAGCGGCGCCACGGACTGCAGGTTAGGATGGCCTTCGAGGAAGATGATGCGGGCCACGAGCCGGTCGGCATGGTGCATCTCCTCGATCGATTCCGCGCGTTCCTTCTTTGCCAGCTTGGCGTATCCCCAGTCTTCCAGCAGCCGGAAATGCACCCAGTACTGGTTGACGGCTCCAAGCTCCAGAAACAAAGCCTCGTTAAGCCGCTCGATGATCTGCTTTTCGCCCTTCATGGGTTCTGCTCCCGTATTGGATGCGCAGGCCTCTGACGCGATCCAGGTGTGAAACGATGTCCACGCCGCTCGCCTCCGAGCGGGCATGGTAGTTCTCGGTTACCCGAATGATCGTTTCGACCACATTTGGGAAGCAGCCGCAACAGCGACCGCGCTTCTGCATGGCATGATAGATCTTCGCCGGCACGATAAGTTGCCAGGGATCCTGATCCAGCAGCCCGACGATCGTCTGCTCAATCTCCTTCTCGGTGATGATGTTGCAATGGCAGATCAGCATTTATTTGCTCTGGCTGACGGCGTTCCCAGGCGCCGTGTGGCTGGTTTCGATGGAGGACGATCCTGAAGGTCCGCCCTTCGGGATCGTGCTCAAGGCTTACTGGAACACCTTGTCCGGCGCGTCGAGGCTGTCGGAGCCCTCGAAGGCGATGGCATTGAGCTTCAGGGAGCCTACAGCGCGTTCGATCGACTTGGTCTGGTCGACCAGCGCGTCGATCGCCGCCTGCACGGTGGCGTTGCCTTCAGTGTTGCCTTCGGCGATCTGCTCGTCATAGGCCTCGCCGGCAACAGCCCGCGCCTTGATCGCCTCCATCTTGGCGACAGTGACATCCAGCTTGTCCGACAGTTCCTTGTCGATCGCCGGATCGGCGGCCTTGACCATGTCGGATACCGACGGCCCCTCGACGACGCTGCCGTCGAGCCTGACGTAGCTGGCATGGTAAGCGGCGCGGATGCCGATCGCGTCATAAAGATGGGAGTTGTAGGTGTTGTCGGAGAAGCAGTCGTGCTCTTCCTCCGGATCGTGCAGCAGCAGGCCGAGCTTCATGCGCTCGCCGGCCAATTCGCCATAGGACAGCGAGCCCATGCCGGTGAAGATGGTCGAGATGCCGGCATTGGGTTCGCCGTCGACGAGGTTCTTGCGCGCGGCGCCGCCTTCCTTCCAGTCATTGACCATGTCCTGCAGGTCGGAAACCAGAAGGTCGCTCGCCGACTTCAGGTACTGCGCGCGGCGGTCGCAATTGCCGCCGGTGCAATTGGCAAGGTCGTAGTCCGTATAGGGCCGCTCGCCGGCGCCCGGGCCGGTGCCGTGCAGGTCCTGGCCCCAGAGCAGGAATTCGATGGCGTGATAGCCGGTGGCGACATTGGCCTCGATGCCGCCGGCCTCCTGCAGCGTGCCGGAGAGGAACTCCGGTGTCAGGTTCGTGGCGTCGACCTTCTTGCCGTCGATCTCGATCTCCTTGCTGGCGATCACATTGGCGGTATAGAGCGAGTTGGCGTCGGACTCGGTGCCGTAGCTCTTGGCGACATAGTCGATCAGGCCTTCGTCCAGCGGCCAGGCATTCACCTTGCCCTCCCAGTCGTCGACGATCTTGTTGCCGAAGCGGTAGACCTCGGTCTGCTGATAAGGGACCCGCGACGCCTTCCAGGCCTCGCGGGCGGCGTTCAGCGTTTCCACCGACGGCTTGGCGAGCAGCGCGTCGACCGCCTTGTCGAGCGCCTGCGCGGTGGTCAGCGAATCCTCATATTTGGCCAGCGCGATGTCGGAATAGGTCTTGATGACTGCCTTGGCATCGGTTTCGGCCTTGGCCGGCAGCACGAACACCGCCGCCGTCAACATAGCCGTAGCGCAGATCGCAGCCAGCCTGCCGCCATTGCGTACTGTCATCATCGTTCTCCAGTTTCTTGGAAATTCAGTAAAAGGCGCACGCGCCAACAGGCCCCAGGGCATTCGCATGCCGTCAAAGGCAAGAGACGCCGCGCCATTGCGCGGTTCGCGTAAGAAAGACACCGAAATGCCTCCAATCGAAAGGGTTCAAGGCCCAGACATCAAAGGGATGCGCTTGACGCGCAAGCTTCCATAACACGATGAAGGCGCCGGAAGTCAACTGGCATCGAAGAGAAAAATCAATTGAAACAACAGTTTAGAATAATTCTAAACTGCAAATATCAACTTTAAATGCCTTCACGTGCCGGCTTTTACCGTGAGATCTCGATTGACAGGCGGCCGTTCCGGGTGCGACCCCGACCAGGGCTCTTGCGGCGGCGCCAGACAATCGCCATGTGGCGGGACGTCCTAGAATCGAAAAAGAAAATCGGGCTGCGATGAAGAACGGTGTGGTCATTGTCGGTGCGGGTCACGCGGGCGTGCAAGCGGCCGCCAGCCTGCGCGAGGAGGGTTACGACGGGCCCGTGATCCTTGTCGGCGACGAGAGCGAGCTGCCCTATCACAAGCCGCCGCTGTCGAAGACCTTCATCAAGGACCAGGAAGCCAAACCGCAGCCGCTGCGCGGCGAGGCGTTCTACACAGGCAGCACCATCGACTACCGGCCAGGCATCAAGGTCGAGCGCATCGATGCCGCCGGCCAAAGGCTGGAAATATCAGGCGACGGCATGCTGCCTTTCGACCGGCTGATCCTGGCGACCGGTTCGCGGCCGCGCATGCTGCCTTTGCCAGGCGTCGATCTTTCCGGCGTGGTCTCGCTGCGCTCGCTCGCCGACGCGCGGCTGATCCGCGAACTCAGCGCGCAAAGCGAGGATGTCGTCATTCTCGGCGGCGGCTTCATCGGACTGGAGATCGCCGCGACGCTCAAGGCGGCCGGACGCAAGGTGACCGTTGTTGAAGCCGTCGACCGGCTGCTCGGCCGCGCGGTAGCGCCGGTCATCGCCAGCCATGTGCGGCAGCGCCTCGAAGCTATCGGTGTGCGCATCCTCACCGGCACTACGATCGCGCGGCTGGAAGGCGAAAACGGCCGCGTCTCGGCGGCGGTGACGTCGTCCGGCGAAAGGCTGCCGGCGCAGATGGTCATCATCGGCATCGGCGTGGTGCCGAATGTCGAGCTGGCGCAAGCCGCCGGCATCGCGATCGCCAACGGCATCCGCGTCGACCAGCAGATGCGCAGCTCAGTGCCCGAAATCCTCGCCATCGGCGATGCCGCTTCCTACCGGCACTGGTTCACCGGCGCGGATGTGCGGCTGGAATCGGTGCAGAACGCCACCGACCAGGCGCGGCTTGCCGCGCGCACCATTCTCGGCCATGCGGATGCTTTTGCGGCAGTGCCGTGGTTCTGGTCCGACATTGGCGACATGAAGCTGCAGATGGTCGGCCTGACCTCCGGCGGCCACAACCATGTCGTGCTGGGCGACCTCGGCGAGAACAAATTCTCGATCTACCACTATGCCGCAGACCGGCTGCTTGGCATCGAATCGGTCAACCGGCCGGGCGACCATATGCTCGGCCGCAAGATGCTCGGCGCCGGCTTTTCGCCGCCGCCGCAGAGCGTGGCGGCCGGACCCGACGCGCTGAAGGCGGCACTGGCCGTCTTCCAGGAGAACGAGCCCGCCAGAGCGGCGGGGTGATCTGACAGGTCAGGCAGCGCAGACTTCGCGGATCGAGCTTTCCAGAATGTCGAGAGCTTCGTTCATGACGTTGTCCTGGATGGTGATCGGCGCGAGGAAGCGGATGACATTGCCGTAGACGCCACAGGTGAGCAGGATCAGCCCCTTGTCGAGCGCCTTCAGCCGGACCGCATTGGCGATTTCCGCCGAGGGCAAGCCCTTCTTGACGTCGTTGAACTCGACCGCATTCATGAAGCCCGGACCTCTGATATCGACGATCTCGGGAACTTCGTCGCGGATCGACTGCAGCCGCTGCTTCAGCCGGGCTCCCAGCGCATTGGCGCGGTCGCAAAGCTTTTCCTCGTCGATCACGTCGAGCACCGCGTGCGCGGCGGCGACGCCGATCGGGCTGCCGCCATAGGTGCCGCCGAGGCCGCCGGGGTTCGGCGCATCCATGATCTCGGCGCGGCCGGTGACCGCCGCCAGCGGAAAGCCGCCGGCCAGGCTCTTGGCCATGGTGGTGATGTCGGCGGCCACCTCATGGTGATCCATGGCAAACATCTTGCCTGTGCGGGCAAAGCCGGTCTGCACCTCGTCGGCGACCAGGAGCATGCCATGCTGGTCGCAGATCTTGCGCAGCGCCGTCATGAAGTCGCGCGGCGCCTCGTAGAAGCCGCCCTCGCCCTGCACCGGCTCGACGATGATGGCGGCGACACGGGCCGGGTCGACATCGGCCTTGAACAGGCGGTCGAGCGCCGCCAGCGAATCGGCTGTAGAAACGCCATGCGGCGCCACCGGGAACGGTGCGTGGAAGACATCGGCCGGCATGGCGCCGAAGCCGACCTTGTAGGGCACGACCTTGCCGGTCAGCGCCATGCCCATAAAGGTGCGGCCATGGAAGCCGCCGGAAAAGGCGATGACGGCCGGACGACCGGTGGCGTTGCGGGCGATCTTGATGGCGTTCTCCACCGCCTCGGCGCCGGTGGTGACGAAAATCGTCTTCTTGTCGAACGCGCCGGGCAGCATGGCGTTCAGCCGCTCGGCCAGCCTGATATAGCTCTCATAGGGCACCACCTGGTGGCAGGTGTGGGTGAAGCGGTCGAGCTGCGCCTTCACCGCCTCGATCACCTTGGGGTGGCGGTGGCCGGTGTTGACGACGGCGATACCGGACGAGAAGTCGATATAGCGGCGGCCCTCGACGTCCCAGATCTCCGAATTCTCGGCGCGGTCGGCATAGATCTGCGTGGTCATGCCGACGCCGCGCGAGATCGACTGGTTCTTGCGTTCGGAAATGGCTGAGTTCTTCATGTTCGCCCCCTCGCCGGGCCGGCGCCCGTTCTCGTTTGGATGACTGCCGGAAATTGTTCTGACCTTATTTCACGTTTTCCTCAAGTTGGCACCGGTGGGAGGCGATTGGGCCTGCCGCCATTGGCGTCGCTGACAGTTGAGTTTGACTCACGCCGTCCGCACAAACCCCTCGCTCGCCCTGAGCAGGTTGCGCGTATAATCCTTGGTCACGCGGTGCCCGACAAGCTGGCTCGCCGTGAGATTCTCGACCGCCTCGCCGCTCTGCATGACCATCAGCCGCTCGCACATATGGGTGATGATGGCGAGGTCGTGGCTGACCATCAGAAAGGTCAGCTTGCGCCGCCGCCGGACCTCTTCGAGGAGGTTGAGCACTTCCGCCTGCACCGAGGCGTCGAGCGCCGAGGTCGGCTCGTCGAGCAGCAGGATCGACGGCTCGAGGATGAGTGCGCGGGCGATCGCCACGCGCTGGCGCTGGCCGCCTGACAATTGATGCGCATAGCGGAAGCGGAAGCCGGTGCCCAGGCCCACCTCGTCCAGCGCGCGCTCGATGCGCTTCTCGCCGTCGGCGAAGCGATGGATGGCGAGCGGCTCCTGCAACAGGCGGTCGACGGTCTGGCGCGGATGCAGCGAGCCGTAGGGATCCTGGAAGACCATCTGCACCTCGCGATAGAAGGCCTTGTCCCGGCCCTTGCCGAGGTTCTTGCCGTTGACGGTGATGCTGCCGGAGGCGACGGGCGCGAGGCCCGCGATTGCCCTCAGCAGCGTCGACTTGCCGGAACCGGACTCCCCGACGAGCCCATAGGACTCGCCTGACTTGACTTCGAGGCTGACGCCCTTCAGCGCGCGGAAGCGGTCGAAGATCACCTCCAACCCGTCGACGGAAAGCGCCGCATTCATACCGCCCACTCCGGCTTGCGGTCGAGCACCGGCAGCGGGTGGCGTTCGAAGCCGATCCTGGGCATGCAGTTGAGCAGGCCGCGCGTGTAGGGATGCTGCGCGTCGCGGAGCTCCGATGCCTTGAGCTGCTCGACCACCTTGCCGGCATACATGACGATCACCCGGTCGCAGAAGGAGGAGACCAGGCGCAAATCGTGCGAGATGAAGATCAGCCCCATGCCGCGCTCGCTGACCAGCCGGTCGAGGATGCCGAGCACGTCGAGCTGCACGGTGACGTCGAGCGCCGAGGTCGGCTCGTCGGCGATCATCATCTCGGGACCGGCAATCAGCATCATGGCGATCATGGCGCGCTGGCCCATGCCGCCGGAAACCTCATGCGGATGCAAGTCGAAAACCCGCGAAGGGTCGCGGATCTGCACAGCCTCCAGCATGGCGAGCGCGCGGTCGCGGGCTTCCGCCTTTCCGACCTTCTCATGCGTGCGCAGCGTCTCGACGATCTGGCGGCCGATGCTCATCACCGGGTCGAGCGAATATTTCGGATCCTGCAGGATCATGGCGATGCGTTTTCCCCGCAGCGCCCGGCGCTCGCGCGCCGGCGCGGCAAGCAGGTCGATGCCGTCGAAAGCGAGCGTCCTGGCCGTCACCTGCGCCTGCGGCGGCGTCAGGCCCATGATGGCGCGGCCGGTCTGCGACTTGCCTGAGCCGCTCTCGCCGACAATGCCCAGCCGCTCGCGGCCAAGCGAGAAGGAAACGCCGCGCACCGCCTGGACCTGGCCGATGCGCGTCGGAAAGGTGACGCGCAGGTCCTCGACCTCCAGCAACGTCTGGCCGCTCATTGGTCGCCGCTCCGGGGATCGAGGGCGTCGCGCAGGCCGTCACCGAGCAGGTTGAAGCCGAGGCTGACGATAAGGATGGCAAAGCCCGGTGCGCCGGCCACCCACCATTGGTCGAGCACGAAGCGGCGGCCCGACGCGATCATCGCGCCCCATTCCGGCAGCGGCGGCTGGGCGCCGAGGCCGAGGAAACCAAGGCCGGCGGCGGTCAGGATGATGCCGGCCATGTCGAGCGTCACCCTGACAATCAGCGACGAGATGCAGAGCGGCATGATGTGGCGCAGCACGATGCGGAATGGCGAAGCACCCATCAATTGCACCGCCTTGATGTAGTCGGAATTGCGCACGGTCAGCGTTTCGGCGCGCGCAATGCGGGCGTAGGGAGGCCATGAGGTGATGGCGATGGCGAGCACCGCATTCTCGATGCCGGGGCCAAGTGCAGCGACAAAGGCCAGCGCCAGGATCAGCTTCGGAAAGGCCAGAAAGATGTCGGTGATGCGCATCAGGATCGCATCGATCCAGCCGCCGGCATAACCGGCGACCGTGCCGACCAGCAGGCCGATAGGGGCGGCGATGACGGCGACGAGAATGACGACGTAGAGCGTCCATCTTGAGCCGAAGATGACGCGCGAAAAGATGTCGCGGCCGAGGTCGTCGGTGCCGAACCAGTGCTCCGCACTCGGCGCCAGCAGGCGCGAGCCCTTGAGGTCGCCGAATGTCGGAGAATAGGGCGCCAGTACATTGGCAAGGGCGGCGACCACGAGCAAAGCAATGATGATGAGCAGGCCGAGAAACGCCAGCCGGTTGGCGGAAAAGCGCCGCCACGCCACATAGGCGCGGCCGAGCCTTGCCTGCATGCGCGACGCCGGCCGCTCGCTGAGCAGCCAGTCGCGACGGCTCTGGATCGTCTCAGCGCTCATCGTACCTTGGTCCTTGGATCGAGCACCCGGTAGAGCAGATCGGACAGGAGGTTGATGCCGATGAAGACCGAGCCGATGACGATGGTGCCGCCGAGCACGGCGTTCATATCGGCGTTCTGCAGGGAATTGGTGATATAGAGGCCGATGCCCGGCCACGAAAACACGGTCTCGGTCAGCACCGAGCCTTCGAGCAGGCCGGCATAGGAAAGCGCAATCACGGTGACCATCGGCACCGCCGCGTTGCGCAGCGCGTGGCCCCAGATGATGCGTGTTTCCGACAGGCCCTTGGCGCGCGCCGCGACGATATATTCCTGCGCAAGTTCGTTCAGCATGAACGAGCGCGTCATGCGGCTGATATAGGCGAGCGAGAAATAGCCGAGCAGCGAGGCCGGCAGGATGATGTGGCGGAAGGCATCGCGAAACACATCCCACTGCCGCTGCCACAGCGCATCCAGAAGATAGAAGCCGGTTGTCGGCGTGAAGGTGTATTCGTAGACGATATCAAGGCGGCCGGGAAAAGCCACCCATTGCAGCCTAGCATAGAACAGCACAAGCGCCAGCAACCCCAGCCAGAAGATCGGCACGGAATAACCAACCAGGCCGATGATGCGCACGACCTGGTCGATAATGCTGCCGCGCTTGACGGCGGCCAGCACGCCGAGCGGCACGCCGATCACCGAACCGATCAGCGTCCCCAGCGTCGCCAGTTCGATCGTCGCCGGAAAGGCGCGGCGGATGTCGGTCATGACCGGATTGGTGGTCAGCACCGATGTGCCGAAATCACCATTCAGGGCATTCTTCACATAGATGTAGAACTGCTCGATCAGCGGCAGGTCGAGCCCCATCTCGCGGCGCGTGCGCTCGACGACATTGGCCGGCGCCCGGTCGCCGAGCACCGCCAGCACCGGGTCGATCGGGATCACCCGGCCGATGAAGAAGGTCACCGCGAGAAGACCGAGATAGGTGGTTATCGCGATGGCCAGGAAACGGACGATCGATGACGCGACAGCGACGGCACGGGCGCTGCCGCGCCCTGCGGTCGCTTCGCTTTCAACCGTGCTCATGCGGCGCGTCCGCCGGCATCACTCCTTGGAGATCTGGCCGACGAAGTTGGTATCGAAGCTCGGGCCGAGCGCGAAGCCCTTGAGGTTCTTGCGCAGGCCGGCCACTTCCAGCTGCTGGTGAACGATGATGAAAGGACTGGTTTCGAGGATCTTCTTCTGCAGATCCTGGTACATTGCGGCGCGCTTGGCCGGATCCTTCTCGAGCAGGGCCGCTTCGGTTTCCTTGGTCAAGTCCGGAATGTCCCAGGCGTTGCGCCAGGCAAGCGTCTTGGTCTTGCCTTCATCCGAATTGTCGGGGTTGCTGGCGAACGTCTGGGCATTGGAGTTCGGATCGAAATAATCCTGGCCCCACTGGCCGATGTAGATGTCGTGGTTGCGGGCGCGGTATTTGGTCAGCGTCTGCTTGCCGTCGCCGGGGATGATTTCCAGCTTGATGCCAGCCTGTCCCAGCGTCTGCTGGAACGATTCCGCCATGCCGGTCACCGGCTGGGTGTTGCGTACGTCCATGGTGACGCTGAAGCCGTCGGCCAAGCCGGCCTTGGCGAGCAGTTCCTTGGCTTTGGCGACGTCGAATTTGAAAGGATTCTCGTCCAGCTCGCCGAGCACGCCTTTCGGCAGGAAGGTCTGGTGGATCTCGCCGATGCCCTTGAGGATGGTCGAGCTCAAGGCATCATAGTCGACGAGATATTTGAAGGCCTGCCGAACCTCCGGCTTGGCGAGGTTCGGGTTCTTCTGGTTGAGGCTGATGTAATAGACTGTGCCCTTCGGCGCGCTGGTGGTGGTGAGATCGGCGTTCTTGGCGATGGCGTCGAGGTCGTTCGGCTCGAGATTGCGGGCAACGTCGATATCGCCGGCCTCGAGCGCCAGGCGCTGGCCAGAGCTTTCCTTCATGTTGCGGTAGATGACGCGGGCAAGCTTGGCCTTTTCGCCGTAATAATTGTCGTTCCGCTCCATCACGACGACCTCGTTGGCCCGCCATTCGCGCAACTTGAACTGGCCGGAGCCGGCATAGCCGGTCTTCAGCCAGGCATTGCCGAAGTCATTGTCCCATTTGTAGTCGGCGCTCGGCGTCACCGCGGCGACATGTTCCTTGACCAGCTTGGCGTCAACGACCGAGGCAACGGTTGCCGACAGGCAGTTCAGCACGAAGCTCGGCGCATAGGCCTTGTCGACGGTGAACTGGAAGGTGGCGTCATCGACGGCCTTGGCTTTTTCGGCGACATTGTCGCCGCTGATGCCGAACTGCCCGATGATGAAGGCCGGGCTCTTGTCGAGCTTGATGGCGCGCTCGAAGGAATAGGCGACGTCGGCCGCCGTGATTGGATTGCCCGAAGCGAACTTCAGGCCGGGCTTGAGCTTGAAGGTATAGACCAGGCCATCGTCGGAGACGGTCCAGCTCTCGGCGAGATCGCCCTTGACCTTGGAGGTGTCGCTGAGGTCGAGGCGGACCAGAAGATCATAGGTGTTGCCGGTGACCTCGGCGGTCGACAGCTCGAACGCCTCGCCCGGATCCATGGAGATGATGTCGTCGATCGCGAAGCCCTCGACCAGCGTGTCGGCGGGCGTGACGGCAAGGGCGGGCGCGCCGGCCAAAAGCAGCGCGGACATGGCCGCGCCAGCGAGCAAGGTACGCGAGCGAAGAGCAAACTTTTCCATCATCATGGTGATTGTTCCCTGTTTTGTTGACCTGAGTTCCCGGCTCAGGTTGAAATGTTCTTTTTCGGGGTCGGACGATCGCCCCGACCGCATACCGTCGTGGTTTTTGTCCAGTTGGTCAACACCCTTGTCCGGCCGCTTCAGGACCGGCGGCAAGCATTTGCAGGACAGCGTATCGGGTCGGAACGGGCCAGGTCGAGTCGACAAGCCGCCGTTTGTTTCGATGAACCGCCGCAAACGTTCGAGAGCGACCTAAGCCCTCAACGTCGTCATCCTTGGGCGTAGCGACGCGAAGCGGAGCGAAGACCCAAGGATCCATGCCGTGACCCCAGCCAAAGAATGCAGTGGAGCAAGATTTTGCACCGCAGCGGCGCTCTGACGTCACGGCATGGCTTGTCGATGCGCTGGTAACGGCCGCTTGCCTCATCAAAAAAGTCGAGCCACAGCTTGGAGATGTCGCAGCCGATGTAGTTTTGCACTATCATGTCCATGCCTCTTCCTGTGGTGCGGGGTCTGCTTGTGACAGCCCCGTGCAACTGTTCAGGTTGATGGTTCACCGGTGGGAAGGGACCGAGCCATGCCGCGGCCTGTCCTCGAAAGGGCGACCAGGATCCTTTCGGCCTCCTTCCCACTTCAACCATAGCACCTGAACAACACACAGGATCCTGGGGTCTGCGCCGCGTCGCTTCGCTCCTTGCTTCGCCCCAGGATGACGAAGCGATGGGCGTTTCGGCTAATCTTCAACGCATGCGGTTCGTCAACACAACTAGCACTGCGGCTACTTAATCGCCGCGACCAGATCGGCGTCGGGAAAACAGGTGGCTGCCTGGCCGTTCTTGGCCTGCCATTTGCCGATCGACCGGCGCGTCTTGAACCCGGGCAGGCCGTCGGCGCTGCCGACATCATAGCCCTTGGCTTCCAGTGCCCGCTGCAGAGCGGCGATATCAGACCTGTGCAAACCGCCGACCGCGCCCCAGCTGCCCGAAAAATTGCTGTCGCCGTTGGCGATGCGGTCGGCTCCATGGCCGATGAACAGGGCATAGAGGTCGCTGGTGTTGTATTCCTTCAGCACGTAGAAATTCGGCGTGGCGATGAAGGCCGGACCGCTGCGGCCGGCCGGCATCAAGAGAAATCCTTCCTTCTTCAACTCGCTCGCCGGGAACGTCTTGCCGCCGACGCGCTTGATGCCCATCGCGGTCCACTCAGAAATCTTCTTGCCCTGGTCGGGGCCTTCGAGCGAGCAGGAAACGCTCTCGGGCACAGTCACCTCGAAGCCCCAGCCACGGCCCTTCACCCAGCCGTAATGCACGAGATAATTGGCGATCGAGGCCAGCGTGTCCGGCACCGAATTCCAGATATCGGCGCGGCCGTCGCCGTCGAAATCGACAGCGTGTTTGAGGAAGGAGGTCGGCATGAATTGCGGCTGACCGAGCGCGCCCGCCCAGGACGATTTCATCGCGCCGACCGGGGCCAGCCCGCGCTCGACGATTTCCAGCGCCGCCAAAAGCTCGGTGCGAAAGAAGTCCTTCCTGGTCGCCATGAACGCCTTGGTGCCCAGCACTTCGAAGGCGTCGTAAGGCATCTTCGCCGCGCCAAAACCGGTCTCGCGGCCCCAGATTGCCAACAGCACTTCGCCCGGCACGCCGTAGCGCTTCTCGATCGCGGCAAGCGTCCTGGCATTGGCCGCCTCGCGCCTCCGCCCGCCCGATGTGACGGCGCGAACCGTCTTTTCGGCGAAATAGGCGCCGGGCGAACCGAACTCCGCCTGATGCTGCTTCCGCGGCGTCGTCGCCTTCTTTCCCGGCAGCACGAGGTCGGGCAGTTTGAGGTTCGGTTTGACGCCGTCGAAGGCGGCATCGAAGGTTTTCTCGGAGATGCCTTTTGCCCTGGCTTCGGGCCAGAGGTCGTTCTGCAGCCAGCCGCGGAACTGGTCGTCGATTTTTGCGGCGGAGATGGGGGTGGAAATGAAAAGGCTGGCTAGCGCGGCTAAAAGAAATGCAAAGACGAGGTTGCGAAGGTTGCGTTCTGTCGCGCCCCCCTCTGTCCTGCCGGACATCTCCCCCTCAAGGGGGGAGATTCGCAGCTTCGTGGGCGGCGATCTTCTTCCAACGTTGGCGATTGGCGAAAGCAGTGATGATAGCCAATCTCCCCCCTTGAGGGGGAGATGTCCGGCAGGACAGAGGGGGGCGCGAAGGAATGCCGTCATTTCCATATGAGGCTCCCCCACCCCGTCAAAACGCCGTCCGCGAGCGCAGCGCGGCGGCCAGCGTGCCTTCGTCGAGATAATCGAGCTCGCCACCGACCGGCACGCCATGCGCCAGCCGCGTCACCTTGATCTCGAAGCCGGAGAGCTGATCCGTCAGGTAATGCGCCGTGGTCTGGCCCTCGACCGTGGCGTTGACGGCGAGGATGATCTCCTTGACCTCGCCACCGGCGACACGATCGACCAGCGAGCGTATGTTGAGCTGCTCGGGGCCGATGCCGTCGAGTGGCGACAGCGTGCCGCCAAGCACGTGATAGCGCACATTCATGGCCGCCGCCCGCTCCAGCGCCCAGAGATCAGAAACGTCCTCCACGACGATGAGCGTGCCGGCATCGCGGCGCGGATCGGTGCAGATCATGCAAGGGTCCGACGTATCGACGTTGCCGCAGGTCGAGCAGATGCGTACCTTGTCGAGCGCCTCGCTCATGGCGGCGGCGAGCGGCGACAGCAACTGCTCCTTTTTCTTGATGAGATGGAGCGCCGCGCGCCTGGCCGAACGGGGACCGAGCCCCGGCACCTTGGCCAGGAGCTGGATCAGGCGTTCGATCTCGGGACCGGCGATTCGCTTGGACATCGCATCGGTTTAGGATTTTTCCGCGCGCTTTGGAACAGTGTCCTCGGAGCGCAAGGACTGCTGCTGCCACGCAATTGCTTCGGATCGGCGCTGCCCCTCATTGCCCTGCCGGGCATTTCTCCCCGTATAGTGACGGGGAGAAAGGGCTGACCGCAACCTCGGCACCCTTGCTGCAAGGCTGATGATTGGCGAAATCATCAACGAGAGCGTCCTTCTCCCCGTCGCTTACGGGGAGAAGATGGCGGCAGCCAGATGAGGGGCGGCGCCGACCTCGACAGTCGATCGCCGTCAGTTCTCCTCGAGCGGCCGTGCCTGGCCGACGATCATCGCAGCGATGGCATCGGTGTTCTCGGGCGTTGGTTCAAACGCCATTGTCGGCTCGGCCGGCGCCGCCAGGGATGCGGTGACAGGTGGCGGTGCGGCAGTGCCGCCGAAACGGGCCGCGTCCGGTTCCTGCATCGGCTCTTGCATTGCCACGACGGTCTCGGGCGTTTCCTTCCTGGGGGTCGCGTTCGCAAAGGTTGCCTTTGCTGGCTTTGCCGGCAGCGAAGCCGCTGCTGTCACATAGGTTGCCTGGATGGGGGTCGCCTGGTCCGAAGTCATCCTGGCGGAGGTTGCCTTGGCCGCCTTTACCGGCGCGGCGGAGGCGACGAGCGTGACCGGAGCGGCAGGCGCCGACGTCCGCGGCGCGGCCTGGGCCACGGCGACCATCGGCTCGTCGGGCAGCGGCCTCCAGTTGCGTCCGCGCTTTTCATAGAAGGCGTTGCCGCCGGCAACCATGGTGTAGTGCATGTTCTTGTATGGGAAACGCAGGCCCGCGGTGTGGAAGAACATCGTGTTCTTCAGCTTGGTCTTGCGCTCGCCCTTGAGGACGGCCTCGGCGGCTTCCTCGACATCGGGCATCGCCTTGGAATTCATCGGCCGCGTCATCACGCCCGGCGCGAACTGGCCGCGCTCGCCGACCACCTGGCAGATGGTGTTGCCGTGCTTGCCGGAGCGCAGCCGGTTCATCACCACCGTGCCGACGGCAATCATGCCGTCACGGCTCGACCGGTTGGATTCGAAAAACATCGCCCGCTGCAGGCACTCCCTGTCCTTCGGCGTGTAACCATAGGCCCGCGAACTCAGGAAGCTCGGCGTTATCGCATCGGTCAGGCTGGACATGCCGTGCGAAGTGGTCTGGCTACAGGCGGCCAAAAACAACGGAGAAGTGACGACGCCGAGCAACAACGGCATCTTCCATGGGGTAGAGATCAAAAGTGTCCCCTCGTTTCTGCTGCCCAGCCCGCCCCTGGTTGCGGCAAGAATGAGACACTTTCAGGCAAAAAGATGGCTAAAGCGTTATTAAGTGGAAGGTGGCAGAATAGCCACACCCGACACGGAGCAGGTTCAATTGGCTGACGGCACGAACCGCTGCCCGGGTTCGGCCTCTTCGAACGCCTCCGAAAACAGCCCGCGTTGCAGGAACAGCAGCCGTGCATCCCTTGCTTTGGGCGCAATCTGACGCGGCCAGTCACTCTCGACGAACTCGGCTTTGGTGAAGTCAGGGGTTGCCGCGCAGGCTGCTTCGAGAAAATCGGCGATTTCCAGCACGATCGCGCGTTCGTCCCTCGAAAGAGCGGACGTGCCGGATTCGATCGATGGGCGGTGGACGAAATCCTCGAAGAGATTGAGATAACCGCTGATCCCGACCAGATCCACGCCGTTGTCGCAGTCGGCGAGGATTTCCAGGATCTCATAGATCCTGTTTCGGACGCGCTGCTCTATCAGCCTGGCGGAAGGGTCATCGGTCACGGGCGCCGCTAGCATGGCCGGATCCCGATCCTAGAACGGCAGCTTCATTCCCGGCGGTATCGGCAATCCTGCCGTCAGCGCCTTGGTCTTCTCCTGCATGACCTGCTCGACCTTGTTCTTGGCGTCATTGTGAGCGGCAAGCAGCAGATCCTCCAGGATCTCGACCTCGTCCTCCTTGAACAGCGACGGGTCGATCTTCAGCGACTTCATCTCGAACTTGCCGGTCAGCGTCACGTTGACCAGTCCGCCGCCGGCCTGGCCGGTGGCCTCCAGCGTGGCGATCTCATCCTGCATGGCCTGGAACTTGGCCTGCATTTCCTTCGCCTTGCCCATCAGGCCGAGAAGATCTTTCATGGTTCGATCCTTTGCAGGTTCACACGGTTGGTCAGGTTTCGTCGTCGTCCGCCGCCGGCTCGACCGGCATTTCGGCCTCGGCCTCATCGGCTTCCGGCGCGTCGGGAATGCGCACATCGATGATCTTGGCGCCGGGAAACCGCGCGAGGATGGCGGCAACGGTCGGGTCGCTCTTGGCGTCGAGGAAGGCATTTTCGCGCTTTGTCGATTCCATCTCGGCCAGCGTCTGGCCGCCTTCTTCCTTCGACAGCGACACCAGCCAGTTGCGGCCGGTCCAGGCGCGCAGCTTGGCGGTCAGATCGTTGAGCAGCATCTTCGGCGCGTCGGCGGTCAGGCTGACGTCGATGCGGCCGGGCTCGATGCGCACCAGGCGCACGCAGCGCTTCACCAGCACCTTGAAAGCCATGTCGCGATTGGCGTCGGCAAGGGCGACGATGTCGGCCAGCGATTTGACCGGCACCGGCGGGGTCTCGACGACCGGATCCGGCGGCGCAACAAAGGCAACCGGCATGGGTTCGGGCTCGACCAGCCGCATCGTCTGCGCGCCGCCATTGGCCGCCGGCATCCGCGTCTGGGTCACGGTGCCGGCGCCGCCGCCATTACCAGAACTTGCAGGACTAGGACTTGCGGGGCCAGAATTTATCTGGCCGGAGCTTGCCGGCGCCCCATTCGAACGCGGCGCGCCGTTCGGGCCCGCGCCCTCCAGCGACTTCAGCGCCTCGTCTAGCGTCGGCAGGTCGGCGGCATGCGCCAGCCGGATCAGCACCATTTCGGCGGCGCTGACCGGCCGGTTGGAAGACTGCACTTCGGGAATGCCCTTGAGCAGCATCTGCCAGGTCCGCGACAGCACCCTGACCGACAGCGCCTTGGCGAAGTCGGCGCCGCGGCGGCGCTCGTCCTCCGACAGCGAGGCATCTTCAAGGGCTGTCGGCACGAAGCGCAAACGGGTGACGAGGTGATTGAACTCGGCAAGGTCGGTCAGCACCGCGGCCGGATCGGCGCCGATGTCGTACTGGGCCCGGAACTCGGCAAGGGCTGCGGCCACGTCACCCTTCATCACATGTTCGAACAGGTCGACGATGCGGGCGCGGTCGGCCAGCCCCAGCATGGCCCGCACGGCTTCGGCAGTGACCTTGCTGGCGCCGTGGGCGATCGCCTGGTCCAGGATCGATTGCGCGTCGCGCATCGACCCCTCGGCGGCCCGCGCAATCATCGCCAATGCCTGATCCTCGGCATCGATGCCTTCGAGACCGGCAATGCGACCAAGATCGGTCTTGATTACCGCGGGGTCGATGCGCCTGAGGTCGAAGCGCTGGCAGCGCGACAGAACGGTGATCGGCACTTTGCGGATTTCGGTGGTGGCGAAGATGAACTTCACATGCGGCGGCGGCTCTTCCAGCGTCTTCAGCAGGCCGTTGAAGGCCTGGGTGGAGAGCATGTGGACTTCGTCGATGATGTAGACCTTGTAGCGGGCCGAGACCGGCGCATAGCGCACGCGCTCGATGATGTCCCTGATGTCGTCGATGCCGGTGTGGGAGGCGGCGTCCATTTCGATGACGTCGACATGGCGGCCTTCCATGATCGCCTGGCAATGCTCGCCCGGCACGGAAAGGTCGACCGATGGCTGGTCGACGGTTGATGTCTTGTAGTTCAGCGCCCGCGCCAGGATGCGCGCCGTGGTCGTCTTGCCGACACCGCGCACGCCGGTCAGCATCCAGGCCTGGGCGATGCGGCCGCTGGCAAAGGCGTTGGTCAGGGTGCGGACCATCGGCTCCTGGCCGATCAGTTCGGAAAAATTCGAGGGACGGTATTTGCGCGCCAGAACGCGATAGGCGACGGCCCCGCCTTGAATCGCTCGGTCGGTTCCCGAATTTCCGGCTTCGCTCATTCGCCCGTAAAGCTCCAAAGGCCACGTCTGCAAGGCGGCCGATTCCTGCCCGTAGTCTCGCCCGCAGGGCTTGGCGCCGTCAATGTCGCGGGAGAAAGGCGAAGAGGCGGGAGGCTGGAACAATGACCCGTTCCGGGCTCGTTAGGGCTGCTTCCTTCCGGACCTGACCCGGTTGGCGAGTGGATCGTCCACCACCAACCTCCCGCTTTCCATATCGGCAATTCGGCGGTGAAATGCAAGAGCGCAGGACCAATCAGCCGGGATGGAGCCAAAGGCTGAAACAAAAACCCGCCTTGGCGGCAGGTCATCGCCGCAAATCAGCACCCTACCGAAAAATGTAGCATAATTGCGGGCACAAAGCGAGAACGAATGTGCACGCCTTCGGTTTTGGAGATTGGCGAAAACCAAGGCGCATCCGATCTCCTCCCTTGCGGCAATGATCGACGGCTTCGCCGATGGCGCCTGGTTCGGAATGTTCCAGGTGACCGGCAGAGCGACGAGGGCAGCGCCGACCTGAAGCGATTGCTCCAATGATTCGCTCGCGGGCCTCTTGCGGCCCTTTGGCAGCCGCTCTAGCGTTCATGAGTTTGAGGAAAACACTACAAAGCGAGGAAAACGCCGATGCTGCCGGGCCTCAAGGCCGGATTCACGCTGGATGCCCGCCTGGAGGCAGACAGCGAGCAGCTTATGTGGCTTGGGCTGTGCGAGTTGCGGGTGATGAACGATCGGCGCTGGCCGTGGCTGCTGCTGGTCCCGCAGCGGCCGGGCGTGGAGGAAATCCACGATATGACCCCGCTCGACCAGGCGATGCTGACCTTCGAGACCAATATGGTGGCGCAGGCGCTGAAGCGCGTGACCGGCTGCACCAAGATCAACACCGGCGCGCTCGGCAACATCGTGCGCCAGCTGCATGTCCATGTCATTGCCCGCTCGGAAGGCGATCCCGGCTGGCCAGGCCCGGTGTGGGGGCACGGCATGCGCGAGCCTTACCAGCAATCGGACCTGCGCCGGTTTGCCGAAACGATCAAGGCAGCGCTATAAGCCTGTCTGTGTGTCCATCCTTGAGTTTTGCCGGGTCCCCCATGAGCTTCCGCCTGTTTGACGCGCCCTTGCGCGAGCCGAGCCAGTTCGTCGGCTTCGCCGGCAACACAATTGACCGGCAATCCGAAAACCGCGCCGACGATTCCGTCGAAAAGGCGCTCGCCGATCCATCGACAAGGCTTTTGCTGATGCATGGCGGGCGACTCTACCTGAAACCCGGAGACGGCGGCTTCGATCCCTGGTTCGGCGCCAAGGAGAGCCAGCCGCTTGAGGCACCGCTCGACCGTGGCGTGCTGCTCGGCTTTTCCGAAAGCGGCCCGGTGCTTGCCGTGCCCGCAGGCCTCGAGCCCGAGCAATTGCCGGAGGCGATCAAGGCCATCGACTACCGCTCGGTCTATATGCAGGGGCTGATCGACGAGGCGGCGGCCGGCGCGCTGGCGCAAGGCGCCGCACTGCTCGCCTGGCATGCCAGCCACCGCTTCTGCAGCAAATGCGGCACGGAGTCGCAAATGCGGGCCGGCGGCTACAAGCGGCTTTGCCCGGCCTGCGGCACCGAGCATTTTCCGCGCACCGACCCGGTGGCGATCATGCTGACGGCGACGCCCGAAAAATGCCTGCTCGGCCGCGGGCGGCATTTTGCGCCGGGCATGTATTCCGCACTTGCCGGCTTCATCGAACCCGGCGAGACGATCGAGGCGGCGGTGCGCCGCGAAACGCTGGAGGAAGCCGGCATCAGGCTTGGCCGCGTCGTCTACCATGCCAGCCAGCCCTGGCCGTTCCCCTATTCGCTGATGATCGGCTGCTTCGGCGAGCCGCTCAACGACGACATCCAGGCCGATCTCAACGAGCTGGAAGACTGCCGCTGGTTCTATCGCGACGAGGTGCGTTCGATGCTGGCCCGCGAGCACCCGGGCGGCCTGGTCACGCCGCCGAAGGGGGCGATTGCCTACAACCTCATCCGGGCCTGGGCAGACAACGACTAAAGAACATCGCAGGAGAGAGAAATGATCCGTCACACCGTCGTGTTCACGCTGAAGCACAAGCCGCACTCGATCGAGGAGAAACGGTTCCTCACCGACGCCAAGAAAATCCTCACGGGAATAAAGGGCGTCACGCATTTCGAGCAATTGCGGCAGGTCAGCCCGAAGAACGACTATCGCTTCGGCTTCTCGATGGAGTTCGCTGACCAGCGGGCCTATACCGGCTATAACGACCATCCCGACCATGTCGCCTTCGTTCGCGACCGCTGGATCCCGGAGGTCGAGGCCTTCATGGAGATCGACTACGTGCCGCTTGGTCTCTGACTGCCACAACATCTGCGATTGGCACGGGCATCTATGACTTCGTCATCCTAGGGCGGAGCAGCCGCGAAGCGGCGTCGCGAAGAACCCTAGGATCCATGCCATGACATCAGCCGAGAAATGCGGCGGCTAAGAACAGCGGTTGAGACGCTCACTCACAAAAACGGGATTCTGCACCGCCGTGAAACCTGCAAGTTACGGCATGGATCCTAGGGTCTCCGCGACGGAGCTTCGCTCCTGCTTCGCCCTAGGATGACGAAGCTGGTAGGCTTCGGCCATTCTTACCGATGTAATCGCCTGTTGGCACCAGTCGCCGACACGCTGAGAAACCAGCCTAATCCGCCACCTTCCACTGCTCTCGCGATTCGCTGGCTGGGTAGACGCCGAGTATCCGCATTTCGCGCGAGAAGAAGCGCAGCTCGTCGAGCGCCAGCTTGACCAGCGGATCGTCGGGATGGCCCTCGATATCGGCATAGAACAGCGTCGCCGTGAAGGCGCCGAGCTGATAGCTCTCCAGCTTGGTCATGTTGATGCCGTTGGTGGCGAAACCGCCCATCGCCTTGTAGAGCGCGGCCGGCACGTTGCGGACGCGGAAGATGAACGTCGTCATCATCTTGGCATCGGCCGAGCGGCGTTCGGCCCATTGCCTGTTCCTGGTCAGCACGACGAAGCGGGTGACATTGCTGTCGGTGTCCTCGACATTCTCCTCGATGATGTCGAGCCCATAAAGCGTCGCGGCCAGGGCCGGCGCCAGCGCCGCCATGGTGCGGTCCTTCACCGCGGCAACCTGCTTGGCGGCGCCCGCCGTGTCGCCGGCGACGATCGCCTTCCAGCCGTTCTTGCGGATGTATTTGCGGCATTGGCCGAGCGCATGGATATGGCTGTGCACGGTTTTGATCTCGTCGCGCTTGACGCCAGGCAAAACCATGAGCTGGAAATGGATCGGCAGGAAATACTCGCCGATAATGTGCAGCTTCGATTCCGGCAGGAGATGATGGATGTCGGCGACACGTCCGGCGATGGTGTTCTCGATCGGGATCATGGCGAGGTCGGCCTTGCCGGTCTCGACAGCATTGAAGGCGTCCTCGAAGGTCGGGCACGGCAACGGCTCCATGTCAGGGAACATGTTGCGGCTGGCGGTGTCGGAATTGGCGCCCGGCTCGCCCTGGAAGGATATTCTGTTGGTCTTTTCAGGCATGCCAAATGTCTCGGTTGAAATGTCTCAGATCGAAAGGATGGTTCTGGCGCGTTCCAGATCTTCCGGCGTGTCGACGCCGAGCGGCAGCGACTGCACGATCTCGGCGTCGATGCGCATGCCGGCCTCCAGCGCCCGCAATTGCTCCAGTCTCTCGCGCCGCTCCAGCGGCGATGGCTTCAGCGCGACGAAGCGTTCGAGTGCCGAGCGGCGGTAGGCATAGAGGCCAATGTGGTGATAGAGCGGCCCCTCGCCCCAGGGTGCGGTGGCACGGGTGAAATAGAGCGCCCGCAACCGCGTCCCGGACAGCGGCGAGCCGACGATCTTGACGACATTGGGATTGGTCTTTTCCTCGTCGCGGACGATCTCGACGCCGAGCGTGGCGATGTCCACCGCCGGATCGTCGAAGGGCTTCAGCGCGGCATTGATCGTATCGGGATCGATCGTCGGCAGGTCGCCCTGTACATTGACGATGGTTTCGACCTTGCGCCCGGGGTCGAGGGTGGTCAGCGCCTCGAAGATGCGGTCAGAGCCCGATTCGTGTTCCGTACGCGTCATGACAGCCTCGAAACCGTGCAGGCGCACCGCTTCCGCCACGCTTTGCGTATCGGTGGCGACCACCACCCGGCCAAGCCCGGCATCGGCGGCGCGGCGGGCGACATGGACGATCATCGGAGCGCCGGCGATGTCGGCCAGCGGCTTGCCCGGCAGGCGGGTCGAGGCCATGCGGGCCGGGATGAGGATCAGCGTGGACATGACGACGGCAAGCGTTCGAAAAAGAGGATGGGAAAAGTGGCAAAAGGTCTCACTGGAAGGGCCCTTATAGGTGTTGCAACGCCGGAGCAAAAGACCTAGTTTCCGCCCGATTTGACCGGCTCCGAGGGCCAGGTCACGATACCGACGGACGGAGTGGACGGATCGGTCCGCCGGAAAAGGGAGCCTGGGGCGTATGGACTCTTTCGAAATCAACAAGCTGATCGGCGGGCTGCTCGGAACCATCTTCGTGGTCTTCTCGGTCGGCATTGTGTCCGATGCGCTGTTCGCCTCCCCCGCCCCCGAAAAGCCCGGCTTTGCCATTGAGGCCACGGAGCCCACCGAAGGCGGTCCGGCAGCTCCCGCCGCGGAAGCCAAGCCGATCGCCGACCTGCTCGCCACCGCCAATGTCGAAGCGGGTGCGGCCGTGTTCAAGAAATGCCAGGCCTGCCATTCCGGTGAGAAGGGCGGCCCGAACAAGGTTGGCCCCGACCTGTGGGATCTCATCGACCGTCCTGTCGCCGAGCATGCGGGCTTTGCCTATTCGGCCGGCATGAAGGATTTTTCCAAGGGCGGCGCCGAGAAGTGGACCTACGACAACATCAATCACTTCCTCATCTCGCCGAAGAAGTTCATTAAGGGCACGGCGATGGGCTTTGCCGGCCTGCCCAAGGACGAGGACCGCGCCAACGTCATCGCCTATCTGCGCACGCTGTCGGACAATCCGAAGCCGCTGCCGACGCCTGGCGCTTCGGCCGATGCGGCCAAGCCCGCCGAAGGTGCGGCTCCGGCCAAGCCTGCGGAAGGTGCCGCTCCGGCCAAGCCCGCCGAAGGTGCTGCGCCGGCAAAGCCGGCAGAACCTGCTGCGCCGGCAAAGCCGGCAGAACCTGCTGCGCCGGCGCCTGCCGCTCCTGCGGAGCCCGCCCCGGCCCAATGACAAAATTGTAATGGTCATATCCATGAAAAAGCCGGGTTCTGCCCGGCTTTTTTGTTAGGAAAACCGCATATGCGGCGACAAAGCCGGCCTGCGGCGGTTTTCATAGGCGTCAAATGATCTAGATTGCCTGAGGACGTGCATCGCGAAGAGGAGAAGGCATGACGGTTGGCCGAACGCTTATGAGGTCGTTGCTGGCAGCGGTCCTTCTGACCACCGGATTGCAGGCGGCCCGTGCGGACGAATGGCGCACCACCTCGTCGCTGATCGGCAAGTCCAAATATGGCGACAGTTTCCAGCACTACGACTATGTCAATCCGGACGCGCCGAAGGGCGGCACGCTGAATTCGGTGGTGCTTGGCACCTATGACAGCTTCAATCCCTATATCGTCCAGGGCTCGCCGGCAGCGGGTTTCGCCGCGTTCGGCGGCGGCATGTTGTACGACACGTTGATGGAGCAAGCGACCGACGAAGGCGGCACCAGCCATCCGCTGGTCGCGGACGCCTACAAATATCCTGACGATTATTCCTCGGCGACCTACCGCCTCGACCCACGCGCCAAATGGCATGACGGCCAGCCGATCACCGTCGACGACGTGATCTGGTCTTTCCAGGTGCTGAAGGCCAACAGCCCGCAATACAGCCGCTATTTCGAGAATGTCACCGACGCGGTCGCTATCTCCGACCGCGAGGTCGAATTCCATTTCAACCAGAAGGGCAACCGCGAACTGCCGCAAATTCTGGGCGACCTCGCCGTGCTGCCGAAGCACTGGTGGGAGGGCACCGACGCCAACGGCAAGAAGCGCGACGTCACCAAGCCGACTCTGGAAATTCCACTCGGCTCCGCCGCCTACAAGGTCGTCAGCTTCAAGCCGGGGTCGGAAATCCTCTGGCAGCGCGTGCCCGACTATTGGGCCGCCAAGCTGCCGGTGAAGATCGGCCGCGAGAATTTCGACACACAGCGTTTCACCTACATTCTCGACAACAACGCCGCATGGCAGGCCTTCACCAAGGGCGGGCTGGAAGACATCAACCGGGAATACAGTTCCCGCAAATGGGCGACCGCGTACAATTTCCCAGCCGTCAAGGCCGGCGACGTCATCAAGAAGGATTTCCAGACCAAGTCGCCGCAGCCGATGCAGGGTTTCGTGCTCAATCAGCGGCGTCCGCTGTTTAGGGATCGTCTGGTGCGCGAGGCATTGACCTATCCCTTCGACTTCGAGACCATGAACCGCACGCTGTTCTTCGGCTTCAACACCCGCACATCAAGCTATTTCCAGGGCACGGAGTTGGCCTCCAGCGGCCTGCCGCAAGGCAAGGAACTCGAAATCCTCGAGCCCTATCGCGACAAGTTGCCACCCGAACTGTTCACGCAGGAGTTCAAGCTGCCCGTCTACGACTCGCCACAAGCCGAACGCAGGAACCTGAAAGCTGCGGTCGATCTTTTCGCCAAGGCGGGCTGGGTGATCAAGGGCGGCAAAATGGTCAACGCCAAGACCGGCGAGCCGTTCAAGTTCGAAATCCTCGGCTGGTACGATACGGACGAGGTCATCGCCAGCCCCTACATCGCCAATCTGCGCAAGATCGGCATCGACGCCACGCTGCGCATCATCGACCAGTCGCAGTATGTGAACCGTGTCAACAATTTCGATTTCGACGTGGTGACCGGAATGCTCCAGCAGTCGGATTCGGCGGGCAACGAGCAACGCGATTTCTGGAGCTCGAAGGCAGCGGACAGGCCGGGTTCCCGCAACCTGATGGGGATCAAGAATCCAGTTGTCGACGCGCTGGTCGACCGCGTGATCTTCGCCAAGGACCGCGACGATCTGGTGGCCGCCACCCATGCGCTCGACCGCGTGCTGTTGTGGAATTTCTACGTCGTGCCACAATACTACCGCTCGGCAGTCTGGATGGCCTACTGGAACAAGTTCGGCATGCCTGACAAGCAGCCCGCCTATCTCGGCGTGGACACGGATTCCTGGTGGATCGACCTGGACAAGGAAAAGGCGCTGTCCGCCAAATACAAAGGCGGTAATTGATGGAGCGGCGGAGATTGCTTCCGCGCCGCGATTTCCTGGCGCTCGGCGCCGCAGTTGCGGCCACGGCGCTGCTGCCCGGCCGCGCCTTCGCCACCATCCCGACCGGCGTGAAACTGCACGGCCTGTCGGCTTTCGGCGACCTTAAATATCCGGCGGATTTCAAGCATTTCGACTATGTCAATCCGGACGCCCCCAAGGGCGGCCAGATGAATTTCGCGCCGCCCAACTCCACCTTGAATCAAAGCTTCCTGACCTTCAACACGTTGAATTCGCTGGTGTTGAAGGGCGATTCACCGCCGCGCACCGAACTCTGCTTCGACTCGCTGATGGCGAGCACACTCGATGAGCCGGATGCGGTCTATGGGCTGCTTGCCGAGTCCGTCACCTTGTCGCAGGACCGCAACGGCTTCCGCTTCAGCATGCGGCCGCAAGCGCGCTTCCATGACGGCTCGCCGCTGACCGCCGAGGACGTTGCCTTCGCCTTGAAGCTTTACAAAAACAAGGGCCATCCGAACCTTTCCCAAGCGTTGCGGCATATGACGGAGGCAATCGTAGTCGATCCCACTACCGTCGACCTCACCTTCAGCGGCGAGCAGTCCGCGCAGAATATCCTGTCGGTCGTTGGCATGCCGATCGTGTCCAAGGCCTTCTACGCGGCCAATGAGTTCGATGCCTCGACGATGAAACCGCCGCTCGGCTCGGGACCATATAAAATCGGGCGTGTGGCAGCCGGACGGACGGTCGAATATGAACGCGTCGCCGATTATTGGGGCAGGGATCTCGCGGTGAACCGCGGTGTTTACAATTTCGACCGCATCCGTATCGACTTCTATCTTGATCGCCAGGCAGCGTTCGAAGCCTTCAAGAAAGGCGACACGCATTTTCGCGAGGAATTCACCTCGCGGGTATGGGCGACCGGCTACGACTTTCCGGCGCTGAAGGACGGCAAGGTCGTCAAACGGGAGTTTCCCGGCGAGAAATCGCCGGACATGCAGGCCGTAGCGCTGAACCAGCGCCGTCCGCAATTCCGCGACGCGCGCGTGAGAAGAGCGATCGCCAATTGCTTCGATTTCGAATGGATCCAGCGGGTTCTGTTTTTCGGCTCCTACGAGCGCTCGCAATCGAATTTCGAACGGTCGGACTACAAGGCCGTAGGACTACCTTCGCCCGGGGAATTGGCCCTGCTCGAGCCGTTTCGAGCCGAGTTGCCACCAGAAACCTTCGGCGAACCGGTGATGCAACCTGTCTCCGACGGGTCGGGCCACGACCGCAAGCTGCTGGGCGCGGCTTCGAAACTGCTTGCCGAGGCCGGCTGGAAGCGAGCCGGCAATTTCGTCGTCAATGGCAAGGGCGAACGGCTGCGGGTGGAAATGCTCGCCGAGGACGATGGCCTCGTGCGCATTTTCGCGCCATGGGCCGAGAATATGAAGGCGATCGGGATCGACGCTTCGATCCGACAGGTCGATTCGACACAATATGAAAAGCGGCAGAGCGATTTCGACTTCGATTTCAACGTGCTCCACTGGTCGATCGGGGCGACGCCCACCGTCGACGGCCTAGAGATGCTGTACGATTCCCGGATGGCGAAGACGCCGGGGCAGCGCAACTATCCAGGTACCGAAAGCCCTGCCATCGACGCGCTGATCGTCGCGGCGGGCAAAGCCAGCAGTCGGGCAGAGCTCGTTACGGCCCTCAGGGCGCTCGACCGGGTCTTGCGCGCGCGGCTAGACTGGATTCCAACATATTACGGTGCGAATCACCGCGTAGCCTATTGGGACATGTTCGGCTTTCCCGAGCAGAAACCCGATTTCGGCTTTCCGGTGGAAACGCTGTGGTGGTTCGACAAGGGCAAGGCGGCAAAAATTGGCAAAGGGTGAATTTCTTGCGAGCGTCGGCGCCGCCCCTCACCTGCCTGCCGGCATCCTCTCCCCGCATAGTGACGGGGAGAGGGGCGCTCTCATCGATGGTTTCGCCAATCACAAGCGTTGTAGTAAAAGTGCCGAGACTGCGGCCAGTCCCCTTCTCCGCGTCACTTTACGGGGAGAAATGTCCGGTCGACCCTCCGCAGCTGCAGCGCAGCTGCTGCGGAGGACGGGCAGGACAATGAGGGGCTGCGCCGGCGTCGACAGCTGGCCTGAAGCAATGGCCTCGGAGGCACCTTCCGACACGATGATTCTCCTCAAGGAGGACACTATCTGATGGGCGCCTATATACTGCGCCGCATCCTGTTGATGATCCCGACCCTGTTCGGCATCATGGCGATATCCTTCGCCGTTATCCAGTTTGCGCCGGGCGGACCGGTGGAGCAGGTCATTGCCAGGCTGACCAACCAGGGCGGCAACGATCGCCTTGGCGGCGGCGGCGGCGGGGACACAGGCGGCAGCAATTTCGACGTCGCCGGCGACGTCAGCTCGAAATATCGCGGCGCGCAAGGGCTTGATCCGGAATTCATCGCCAAGCTGGAAAAGCAGTTCGGCTTCGACAAGCCGCCGCTCGAGCGCTTCGGCATGATGCTGTGGAACTATATCAGGTTCGATTTCGGCGACAGCTATTTCCGTGACATTTCGGTGCTCGACCTGATCCTCGAAAAGATGCCGGTGTCGATCTCGATCGGGCTGTGGATCACCCTTCTGTCCTACCTGATCTCGATCCCGCTCGGCATCCGCAAGGCGATCAAGGACGGCTCGGCCTTCGATGTGTGGACCAGCGGCGTCGTCATCGTCGGCTACGCCATTCCAGGCTTCCTGTTCGCCATCCTGTTGATGGTGCTGTTTGCCGGCGGATCGTTCTACGACTGGTTTCCGCTGCGCGGCCTCGTCTCCGACAATTGGGACCAGTTGTCCTGGCCGGAGCGGATCGCCGATTATCTCTGGCATATGACCCTGCCGCTGACGGCGCTGGTGCTGTCGGCTTTCGCCACGACGACGCTGCTCACCAAGAACTCATTCCTCGAAGAGATCCGCAAGCAATATGTGGTCACCGCCCGCGCCAAGGGCCTGACGGAACGGCAGGTGCTTTACGGCCATGTCTTCCGCAACGCCATGCTGATCGTCATTGCCGGATTTCCCGGTGCCTTCATCTCGGCCTTCTTCACCGGTTCGCTGCTGATCGAGAACATCTTCTCGCTCGATGGTCTCGGCCTGCTCGGCTTCAACTCGGTGCTGCAGCGCGACTATCCGGTGGTCTTCGCCAATCTCTACATCACCTCGCTCATCGGGCTGTTCATCGGGCTGCTGTCCGACCTGATGTACACCTGGGTCGATCCGCGCATCGATTTCGAGCGGAGAGACATCTGATGGCGGAAGCTGCCGCCGAAACGACGCCGGACCGGATCGCCCGGCCCCGGCTATCGCCGCTCAACCAGCGCCGCTGGCAGAATTTCAAGGCGAACCGGCGCGGCTACTGGTCTTTGTGGATATTCCTCGTGCTGTTCGTGCTGTCGCTGTTTTCCGAATTCATCGCCAACGACAAGCCGATCGTCGCCTCCTACAAGGGCGAAATCCTGTTTCCGGTTCTGGTCGCCTACCCGGAAGAGAAGTTCGGCGGCTTCTATGCGGTCACCGATTATCGCGACCCGGTCATCCAGGACGAGATCAAGGCCCACGGCTGGATGATCTGGCCGCCGGTCCGCTATTCCTACCAGACCGTCAACAACGCCATTCCCGAGGCGGCGCCGACCAAACCGTCCTGGCTCTATGACAAGCAGACCCTTTGCAACCAGTATCCGCAAGGTGCGGCCGATCCCAATTGCAACATCGGCAACTGGAACTGGCTGGGCACCGACGACCAGGCGCGCGACGTGCTGGCGCGCGTCATCTACGGCTTCAGGATCTCGGTGCTGTTTGGGCTGATCCTTACCGCCGGCTCGGGGCTGATCGGCGTGTCGGCCGGCGCATTGCAAGGCTATTTCGGCGGCTGGACCGACCTTCTGTTCCAGCGTTTCATCGAGATCTGGTCGGCGATACCGGTGCTTTATCTCCTGCTGATTATCGCCGCCATCCTGCCGCCCGGTTTCTTCATCCTGCTCGGGCTGATGCTGCTGTTTTCCTGGGTGGCGCTGGTCGGCGTGGTGCGGGCCGAATTCCTGCGCGCCCGCAACTTCGAATATGTCAACGCGGCGCGCGCGCTCGGCGTGCCCAACCGCACCATCATGTTCCGGCATCTCTTGCCCAATGCGATGGTGGCGACGCTGACCTTCCTGCCGTTCCTGCTCAGTGGCTCGATCTCGATGCTGACCTCGCTCGACTATCTCGGCTTCGGCCTGCCGCCCGGTTCGGCTTCGCTCGGCGAACTCTTGAAGCAGGCCCAGCGCAACCTCAACGCGCCATGGCTCGGCATTTCCGGCTTCGTCGTCATCTCGCTGATGCTGTCGTTGCTGGTCTTCGTCGGCGAGGCGACCCGCGACGCCTTCGATCCGCGCAAGACATTCAGATGAGCGAAGCCCCTCTCCTTTCCGTCAGGGATCTCAGCGTCGCCTTCGTGCAGGAAGGCCGCCAGTCGATGGCCGTCGACCAAATCTCCTTCGACATCGCCAAGGGCGAGACGGTGGCGCTGGTCGGCGAATCCGGCTCCGGCAAGTCGGTCTCGGCGCTGTCGGTGCTGAAGCTCTTGCCCTATCCGACCGCCAGCCATCCGTCAGGGCAGATCCTGTTCCAGGGCGCCGACCTGCTCGCCACCAACGAGAAGGAACTGCGCCGCGTGCGCGGCAACAACATCACCATGATCTTCCAGGAGCCGATGACCTCGCTCAATCCGCTGCACTCGATCGAGCAGCAGATCGTCGAGGTGCTGAAGCTGCATCAGGGGCTGGGCGACCGCCAGGCCAAGGCGCGCACGCTGGAATTGTTGAACGAAGTCGGCATCCGCGAGCCGGAGAAACGGCTCGACGCCTATCCGCACCAGCTTTCCGGCGGCCAGCGCCAGCGTGTCATGATCGCCATGGCGCTGGCCAACGAGCCCGAGCTTCTGATCGCCGACGAGCCGACGACGGCGCTCGACGTGACCGTGCAGGCGCAGATCCTCGAACTGCTGGCGGACCTGAAGAGCCGCAAGAACATGTCGATGCTGTTCATCACGCACGATCTCGGCATCGTCAGGAAGATCGCCGATCGGGTCTGCGTGATGACCAAGGGCAAGATCGTCGAGACCGGTCCGACCAAGGACATTTTCGCCAATCCGCAGCACGCTTACACGAGGCATTTGCTTGCCGCCGAACCGAAGGGCAAGCCGCCGGCCGCCAACAATGCCGCCAAGCCTGTGATGACGGGCAAGGACATAAAGGTCTGGTTTCCGATCAAACGAGGCTTTTTCCGGCGCGCCGTCGACAATGTGAAGGCGGTCGACGGCATCGACGTCACAGTGCGCGCCGGGCAGACGCTCGGCGTCGTCGGCGAATCCGGTTCGGGCAAGACGACGCTCGGCCTGGCGCTGGCCAGGATGATCTCGTCGACCGGGAGCATCCAGTTCAACGGACGCGATATCAACAAGCTGACCTTCAACGACATGCGGCCGCTCCGGCGCGAGTTGCAGATCGTCTTCCAGGATCCGTTCGGCTCGCTCAGCCCGCGCATGTCGATCTCCGAGATCATCGAGGAAGGGCTGAAGATCCATGAGCCGAAACTGTCGCCCGATCAGCGCGACAAGCGCATCGTCGATGTGCTGAAGGAGGTCGGGCTCGATCCCGCCACGCGCAACCGCTATCCGCACGAATTCTCCGGCGGCCAGCGGCAGCGGGTCGCCATTGCGCGCGCCATGGTGCTCAACCCGCGCTTCGTCATGCTGGACGAACCGACCTCGGCGCTCGACATGAGCGTACAGGCACAGGTCGTCGACCTCCTGCGCAGCCTGCAGGCCAAGCACGACCTCGCCTATCTGTTCATCAGTCATGATCTGAAGGTCATTCGGGCCCTTGCCAACGACGTCATCGTCATGCGCAATGGCAGGATCGTCGAGGCCGGTCCTTCCGAACAGATTTTTGGAAACCCGCAAACCGACTATACTCGGGCGCTGATCTCGGCCGCCTTCAAGATCGAGACGGCGCCGGTCGGCATCGTCAGCGAGTAGGCTGCAAAAGGCTCGGACAACAGGGAAGAATACTCCGCGAATGGAAAAAGGCCGTATCCTGCTTGCTCTTACCGGCATCCATCCACGGCGCTGGCAAGAGCTGCTGTCGGCGGAGCGCGAAGTCGTGCTTGAGCCGGAGGGCGCCAGCGACCCCTCGATCACCTATGCGGTGGTGTGGAAGCAGCGGCCGAACCTTCTGTCGTCGCTGCCCAATCTGCGCGCCATCTTTTCCATCGGCGCCGGCGTCGACCACATCTTTGCCGATCCCACCTTGCCCGATGTGCCGATCGTGAAGATCGTCGCCGACAATTTGACCCAGCACATGACCGAATATGTCGTGTGGCGGGTGCTCGACCATCACCGCCAGGGCATGCTCTACCGCTCGCAGCAGCCCAAGAAGATCTGGCACGAGCCGCCGCAGCGGCCGGCCGGCGACATCTCCGTCGGCATCATGGGGCTAGGCAATCTCGGTCGCGCCGCGGCGTCGGCGCTCAAGTCGCTCGGCTTTGCGGTCAATGGCTGGTCGCGCAGCGAGCGGCCGATGGAAGGCGTCTCGACCTATTCGGGCGAGGCCGGATTGATCCCTTTCCTCAATGCCACCGACATTCTGGTGGTGCTGTTGCCGCTCACCCCGCAGACGCAAGGCATGATCAACCATGGTGTGCTGAAGGAGCTGCGCAAGCGCAATGGCCTCGGCGGCTCGGTGCTGATCAATGCCGGGCGCGGCCGGTTGCAGAAGGACGCCGACATCCTGCGCGCGCTGGAGGACGGCACGCTGAAGGAAGCGAGCCTCGACGTGTTCGAGGTCGAGCCGCTGCCCAAGACCAGTCCGCTGTGGAGCCACCCGAAGGTGTTCGTCACGCCGCACGCGGCGGCGACCTCCGATCCTGTGCATCTGGTGCCGATCATGCTGCGGCAGATGGCGGCGTTCGAGCGTGGCGAGACGCTCGACAATCTGGTGGATCGCAAGGCGGGATATTAGCCGGGCAAGGCGAATTTGTTCTGCTTGGCCGGCTTGCCGCATTCGCGGCGGGTGATCGACCGGTTCATGGCGTCGATGCGGCCGCTCGCCTGTTCGGCATCGCGCTGGGCCTTGGAACGGACATCGGGCGTGAACGGGCCGAAGCCTACCCCCGAATTGGAGAAGGCGGGCTTGGCGTCCTGCGAAAGGTGATATTGCTGCGCCAAGGCGTTGCGTTGCGCCAGCAATCGGTCGCAAGGCACGCTGTCGAATTGCAGGGAGGACTCGACGTTTTCATCTTGCCGTTCGGCCAGCGAAGAGCCGGCGCAGCCGGCCATTGCCAGGCAAGATGCCAAGACCACCAAGTTCCAGCGCATGGACGTGCTCCGTATCAATGTTCTATCTCTCGGGCATGGGAATCGGACTTTTTCGCAGCCAATGCAACGATGGTGTGGCCTGTATACGAAAATCCTGTTCACACATTGCCCTGTGGAGTGTGCAAGGCCGCGACCACAACCAGCCCTTCGACCGGTTCACGACGATCCTGGCGGATGACGGTTGTTTCCAGCGACAGGATCGAAAAGCCGTTGGCGACGAGCACCCTGCGCACATAGATTTCCGAATGCGCGTAGCGCCGCGACGGCTGCAACGCGAAATCAATGATGCCGGCGAGCGTCTCTACCGAGAACGCGAACAGGCCGTCATCGGCAAGCATCTTTGCAACCGTGCCGACGATGCCTTCGAGCGCGCCCACGTAGATGAACACGTCGGCCGCCACCACCAGATCCGCTCTTTCGCCGGCATGGGAAAAGTCCTGCAGGTCCGCCTTGGCGAGATGATCATAGACGCATTTGGCCCGCGCCTTGCCCAACATCCTGGCGGAGATGTCGTAACCTTCCAGGCGATCGGCGATCGGCCGCAGCCTCTGCCCCATCAGCCCGGTGCCGCAGCCGAGGTCGATCGCCAGCCGAAAACGGCCCGGCCTTGCCGCCCGAATGGCCTGGTCGAGGAAATCGGGCAGCAGGTAACCGAGCTTGTCGACCAGCGCCTCGTCGAAGGTCCCGGCGTAGTGGTCGAACAGTGTTTCGACGAAGGCACTCGGGGGTGCCGCGGCGGCCGGCGCCTTGCCTATCAATTGCAGTTTCAGCCCCGCACCAAGCCTATCCACCGGCTCCAGCTTGAGCGCCATAGTCCAGGCCTGCGACGCCTGTTCGAAGGCGCCCGCGGCTTCCTGCATCTCGCCGAGGCGGAACCAGCCCATCACCCATTGCGGCGCCAGTTCCAGCGCGCCGAGCAGCAGCTCGGCTGCTACCGCATGATCGCCAGATGCGTGAAGCATTTCGGCATAGTCGGCACGACGATCGGTGTTGCGGTCGCCGGATGAGGTCTGGAGCGGTTTCATGGACTGTTGTTCCACCAGCCAATGAAGCCGGAACGGGTGTATGCTGGAGTCAGCAGTCTCTTGCAACAGGCTTCCCGCGGCGGAATTAGCAACTATCTTGGAAAAATGCGCGCCAGCGACCTGCTTCACCCCCGGCCCGAAGGCCTCTATTGTCCGCCCGGCGATTTCTTCATCGATCCGGTGCGGCCGGTCAACCGGGCGCTGATCACGCATGGCCATTCCGACCATGCCCGTTCCGGCCACCGTTGCGTGCTGGCCACCAGGCAGACGCTCGACATCATGGGGTTGCGCTATGGCGAGGGCTTTGCCGGGACGACGCAAGCCGCCACACTAGGCGAGACAATCGCGCTCAACGGGGTCACCGTCACCTTTCATCCGGCCGGCCATGTGCTCGGCTCGGCGCAGATCGCCGTCGAGCATCAGGGCAGGCGCATCGTCGCCTCCGGCGACTACAAACGCCAGAAGGACGCCACCTGCGAACCGTTCGAACCGGTCCAATGCGATGTCTTCATCACCGAGGCGACTTTCGGCCTGCCGGTGTTTCGCCATCCGCCCGACAGCGAAGAGATCGCCCGGCTGCTGAAATCGGCGGCGCAGTTCCCCGAACGATCGCATCTGGTCGGCGCCTATGCGCTCGGCAAGGCGCAGCGGGTGATGCGACTGCTGCGCGATGCCGGTTACGACAGGCCGATCTACATCCATGGCGCGCTGGCCAAGCTCAGCGAGTATTACCAGAGCCAGGGCATCGACCTCGGCACCCTGGAGCCGGCAACCGTCGAAAGCGGCGCCAAGGACGATTTCACCGGGGCCATCGTCGTCGGCCCGCCCTCGGCCTTCGCCGACCGCTGGGCGCGGCGCTTTCCCGATCCGATCTCGTGCTTTGCCTCCGGCTGGATGCGCATCCGCCAGCGCGCCAAGCAGGGCAGCGTCGAGCTGCCGCTGATCATTTCGGACCATGCCGACTGGGACGAGTTGATTGCTACGATCAAGGAGACCGGCGCCGAGGAGATCTGGGTCACGCATGGGCGCGAGGAAGCCCTGGTGCGCTGGTGCGAGCTCGAAGGCATTGCCGCACGGCCGTTGCATCTCGTGGGATATGAGGACGAGGGCGATTGATGGCAGGAGATTCGGTAATCGCTTACGCGGCGCTCCACGCCACCCCCCTCTGGCCTGCCGGCCATCTCCCCCGCAAGGGGGGAGATTGGCAGCTTCGGTGCCGCGCTCATTCCTCCAATGTTGGAGATTGCCGAAACCAGTGGCGACATCTGATCTCCCCCCTTGCGGGGGAGATGGCCGGCAGGCCAGAGGGGGGTGTGACGAAACGCAAGCTCGTCCGATTGGCCCGGCGCGCCCCGTCATGAACCGCTTCGCCGAACTCCTCGACCGCCTGGTGCTGACGCCTTCGCGCAACGGCAAGCTGACGCTGTTGACCGACTATTTCCGCAGCGTCGAGGATCCGGATCGCGGGCTGGCGCTGGCCGCGATCACCGGCGACCTTTCGATCGCCGCGGTCAAGCCGGCCATGCTGCGCACGCTGGTCATCGAGCGCATGGACCCGGTGCTGTTCGGCTATTCCTACGACTATGTCGGGGACCTCGCCGAAACCGTGTCGCTGGTCTGGCCGCAGCCGCCCGGAGACATGCCGAACCATTCGCCGACGCTCGCCGAAGTCGTGGCCAAACTGCAGGCGGCGAGCCGTTCCGACGGGCCGAAGGTGCTGGCGAGACTGCTGGACAGCGCCAGCATTTCGGCGCGCTTTGCCATCATCAAGCTGGTGACCGGTGGCCTGCGCATCGGCGTCTCGGCGCGGCTGGCCAAGCAGGCGCTGGCCGACCTCGGCCACGTCGACGTCGCCGAGATCGAGGAGCTCTGGCACGGTCTGACGCCGCCCTATGCCGGCCTCTTCGCCTGGCTGGAAGGCAAGGCCGAAAGACCCGAGAAGACCGCACTGGCGCTGTTCAGGCCGGTGATGCTGTCCAATGCTGTCGGCGACGGCGACCTCGAAAAGCTCGATCCGGCCGACTATGCGGCCGAGTGGAAATGGGATGGCATCCGCGTCCAGGCGGTTTGCGAAGGTGGCGTTCGCCGGCTCTATTCGCGCACCGGCGACGATGTGTCCGGGGCTTTCCCCGACCTTGCCGAAGCCATGGATTTTTCAGCCGCGCTCGACGGCGAACTGCTGGTCGGCGATCCCCAGGCGACCGGCACGTTTTCGGATCTGCAGCAGCGGCTGAACCGCAAGAGCGTGTCAGCGAAGATACAGCAGCAATTTCCGGCGTTCATGCGCTGCTATGACGTCCTGCAGATCGGCGACGAGGATTTGCGCGCGCTTTCGTTTCGCGAGCGGCGCGGCCGCCTCGAAGCCTTCGTGGGAACACTCGATCCCAGCCGTTTCGACCTGTCGCCGCTGGTCGAGTTCACCGACTGGGCGGCACTCGAGGAATTGCGCAGCGCGCCGCCGCACCCGATCATCGAAGGCGTCATGCTGAAGCGCTGGGATTCGCCCTATCTCGCCGGACGGCCGAAAGGTCCTTGGTTCAAATGGAAGCGCGACCCGCACACGGTCGACGCCGTGCTGATGTATGCCCAGCGCGGCCATGGCAAACGTTCGAGCTTCTATTCCGATTATACGTTCGGCGTCTGGTCCGGCCCTGAAGGCGCTGAAGAGCTGGTGCCGGTCGGCAAAGCCTATTTCGGCTTCACCGACGAGGAGCTGAAGCAGATCGACAAATATGTCAGGGACAACACGATCGAGCGTTTCGGCCCGGTCCGCTCGGTGCGGGCCGATCGCAGACAAGGCCTGGTGCTGGAGGTGGCGTTCGAAGGACTCAACCGCTCGACACGGCACAAATCAGGCGTCGCCATGCGCTTTCCGCGCATTTCGCGACTGCGCTGGGACAAGCCGGCGGCCGAGGCCGACCGCATCGAGACGCTGCAGGCGCTGCTCGATAGTTAGATTTCTATTTTAAGCATCGAATTTTCCCAAAACCGGTTCCCACTTTTGGGTCCGATGCTCATGGCACCACCGAGACGCGGATCTCGTAGATGTCGACCGACTTGCCTTGCTTGTCGAAGTCGGAATTGATGGCGATGGTGCCGGCGGCACCCGGACGCTTGTCGGGGAACCGCACATCAAACAGATATTCGTTGCGCTCGCGGCCGACCGCATAGCGCTTGCGGCCGCAGTCGCCGAGTTCGCCGAAATTGCAGTCGATGGAGATCTGCGTCTCCTTGCCTTCCTCGGAGCGGGCGAGGATGTCGAACGTCGCATGCTTGCCGGCGAGCTTGTCCAGCACGCCTTGCCCGACATCGAAGCTGATGGCCGAGCCGGAAGCGCCCGAACGGATGCGCAGGAACGAACCGCTGTCGTCCTGCATGACTTCGGCCTTGGCATCAGAGGGTGCACTGACGAGCGTTGGGTCGCTCGGCGAAAACACGTTGATCCAGTCGCGCGCCTGATCCGCCTCGCCGGGCTTCTGCGGCGAGGCCGTGTCCGCCGGCGGCGCGAAGTCGTCGTCGTCCACGGTCGGCGGCTCTTGCGGCGGCGCCGTATCGAGCTCCGCCGGCGTCTTGAAGACGCCGGTCTGAGCGGCGAAATACAGGCCGATGCCGGCTGCCGCGAGCAGGGTCACGCCAAGGAATATACCCGTCAGCGGCAAGCGGCGCCCCACCACCCGCCTTTCGTCGCGGTCGGGCGTCACCTCCGCCTCGTCGGCTTCCGTCGGCGCGGGGGCCGACATGTCGATCTCCGGAACGCCGGGGAAAACCGCTTCGGGCATGATATCGGGGACGACCGGCAGCACGCGCGACCGGGGTTCGTCGGATGGAGGAGGCTCTGCCGGCCCGTCGACGACGATGTCGGGCGACGGCGCCGGCTCGGCAGCTTCGACCGCAGGATCGCCATTTGCCGGCAGCTCGACCGCGGGCGCCGCCATGGCGTTGCCCTCTGCTGCCGCAGCGTTGTCCCCCGGCGCTGCCGCGGCGTTGTCCGCCGGCACGGCAATGTCGGGAACCGCCGGCAGGAATTCGGATTCGATTTCGGCGATCTTGGCCTGCACCGCCTTGCGGCGTTTGATGGCGACCTCCACCGTCACGTTCGGATTGGCCTGGAGAGCCCGGTCAAGTGCCGCGAAGGCCGACCGATAGACCCTCTCGCGAAACGCCCGGTCTTCGGCATTGCCTTTTTCGAAAGCATTCCGGATCGCTTTTTCGATGGCGTCCAAGCCGGATCCCTCTGCACGTTCGCTCACATTGTCATGATCGTTAGCCGCAGGCGACCAATCAATCAACGGGCGAGCGGCCGCATTCTGCCTTGCGGGCGCGTCCAAAGCCGATTTCCGCGGCTTTTCGGTAAAGAAATCAACATTTCTCGCCGATTTTTCCATCGCGTCGGCAAACAACCTGCTGGTGTGGCATCACGCGACAATGACGGTTCGGCGGTGTGGCTCCCCTTGATCCTGACATGGGCCGCGATCCGAATTGCCAAGTCCTTGCCTGAATTCGTGGCGGCCCATCTTGAATTCGCGGCGGGTTGCGTCTATCACCCAGCGCATCTTGGAGGCCTCGGGCTTCCCGGGCCGCTTTAGCTCAGTTGGTAGAGCACATCATTCGTAATGATGGGGTCGCGTGTTCGAGTCACGCAAGCGGCACCAGTTGTTTCCGCCTGTTTCCCCTGCAATCCCTGACTACTTGGCGACAGAAACGCCCGCGCCGTTTCCGACGCGGGTGCTTTTCGAACCCGTCAGCGCCTACCGGGCCCAATAGCCGGGGTGCCAGCGGTGATGAAACCAGACCCCGCGATGCCAACGGTGGACTGGGCGAAACCGCCGGTTCGGCACGCAATTGCCCCAATTGTTGACGTGCCAGCCGGGGCCGCATCGCCAGCCGACCGTTTCGACGGGGGTCTGGGCCGCGCCTGGCCTTGCCATCGGCATGGCCTGCGAACCGGCGCTCGACAGCATCAGGGTGCCCGCCGCAAGAGCGATGGGCAGAATGTGTTTGGTGAGCATGACTGTATTCTCCATGGTTCACACCCCTGGGGAATAAATAGCACCCGATCGGCTGAACGCCGGATGACATCGCAATCAAAAGTTCGTTGGCCCTTAGCGACCGGCAGCAGTTGAGTGTCTCGACGGCCACCGCATGGTCTTCCCGGACATGGCCGAGCGCCAGCGCAAGAGGGGGCTTCCCTCGAACGGACGAAGACAAGCCCGGATTTAAGCGTAGTTTCCTACGCTCGCTTCCCAAGTAGCATTGCGGACCGGAAGCTCTGTACGAAGTTCAAGCATTTATATGCAAACGGAATGGTCAACCTTGGGCGGGAGGCAATCCGGAGGCAGAGAATGTCAATTTCAGCAACGGCACCTATTGTCCAATTGGCAACAAAGCTCAATAGAAAGACCCAGCAAGCAACACACGTCCTGAGAGCAGAAGGGTTCGGTCGATTTCTCCAATTGTCAGCCTGGTCGTTGAGCGAACCACTTAGGTCGGTATGGCTCCGCCGCCGTGTTGCGGCCGATGCAAGGCAGGCATCGTCCAAGCTCAAGGCGGCAGAGCGAAATCGCGGATTGTTTATCGATTGCGGTTCAAACGTCGGCCAGGGGTATAAATACTTCTCTCGGTACTACACTCCCGACCGCTACGACTACGTTCTGGTCGAGCCCAACAGGAATTGCCTGCCGCACCTTGACGCCTTGCGTTCGGAAAATGCGACCATGGAGATTATCGTCAAGGCGGCAAGCGTCAAAGATGGCTTTGCCGAACTATTTGGTCCCCCTCCGGAGCGGTCGGGGCCCACCCACCAAGGATGCTCGATCGTCTTTGACCACAACGAAAGCTTGTATCAATCGCTACGATTTAGTCCTGACCTGGTCGAAACGTTTTCGCTGTCGCAGATGATCCGAGCGAAGCGTGAACTGTATGACGTGGTCGTTCTCAAGCTCGATGTCGAAGGGGCGGAGTACGAGATCCTTGACGACATGATCCGGTCTGGAAGCCATCGCGATCTCTATGCCGCATATGTGGAATTCCACTCCCTCAAAATGCGGACTCCCGAGAGACGAAAGAAACGCGTCGCAGAATTCCAAGTCATGGATGCATTCCGCAAGGCGGGCACGCGCTTCCGCGAATGGATTTAGGCGCTATGATCAAAAGGACGGGCAAGCCGGTCATCTCGATATGTGACCGGCTTGCCCGGACCCCTGAGTGGTTCGGTACCGAACCGGAGCGTTCAGTTTTCCAGATGCGAGCCCAATGACGCCACGGTCTTCAGCGCGCCATCGAGCATGTCGCCCTTCTCGTCCTTGAGCGCCGCTTCGCGCAGGCGCCTGATCCAATCGGCGGCATCGTCCCGGCCCTTGACCAGGTCGAGCGCCGAGAGCACGCGATCGAACTTGGATCGCGCGCGGGCATGGGTGTCGCTGTAGCCCTTGATCAGCCGGCGGCAGTTGAGGATCTCGACGGCCAAGGCGTAGTCTTGCCGGACATGGCCAAGCGCCAGATCATACCAGCGCTCCAGATGCTCGGTCTCGACCTTGTGGCGCAGCAGGCGACGACGCCAGCGGCGCAGGCCACCGATGAACCACAGCGCGGCAAAGCCGGCAAAGCTGTCGGTGCGGATGTGGCGGCCGCGATTGATGCGGCGGTCGAGAAAGGCGGCCAGCTTCGGCCGCGCCTCGATGTAGCTGCCAAGGCCTGCGGGCAGCGTGCCACAGAATTCCTCGATGCGCGGATGGAAATATTCGGTCACCTGCAGGACCGTCCCATCCTTGACGCCGACCTCGCGGCGCACGCGGCTGTCGCGGGTCGAACGGGTCTTCAAATCGGCGACGCGGATCATGTCGTCGTAGCACATGGCGTTGGCCAGATGCTTTGCCGCCGACACCGACAGCGCGAAGGCATGGTCGGGCCCGTAGCCGCCGGCATTGTCCAGGACGACCGCCCGGTCCAGCCGGTCGAGATACTCGCCGCCATAGGCGATATCCTGATAGTCGACGACTTTTTTCAGGCCAAGCATCGCCATGTCGCGAACAGGAGCCGGCAAAGCATCGATGCGGGCGGCCAATTGCCGCCAGCCCTTCAAGAGACTTTGCGGCCCGCTGACCCTTGCCGCCATGCCGGAACCGGTTTCGGGGGCCGCCAGCTTCTCCACCGTTTCCGAAGAGGCAGCGCCAGCAATGCCACGCGCGCGGTCAAAGGAAGCGCCGAAGGTGGCGAGGCTGGCCTTGACGCCGCGGCCGCCGGCGCTGACCGCCTGCTCGTAGCTTTCGCGCGTGAACGGCAACGCGCCGGAGCCGGCAAGCGCGCCAAGCAGGCTGGCCGAGATCATCGAGCCATTGTCGGCGGCGATCTTCTCCATGTCGAAGGCGATGAGATGTTTGGCGGCTGCTTCAGCCGTTGCGTGCACCTTGGCGGACGAGGCGCTGCCGTCGCCGGGTTCGATCTTTTCCGACACGGCGGCGATGCGGTGCGACGAGGTGATCAGCGTGGTGCGCTCAGGCGTGACGAAGCCGCGGATGATGGCGCGGCCGGCTTCCATCAGCTCGGCGGCAATCAGGATGTCGACATCGCCCTGCGACGGGGACAACGCAAAGACCGGCAGCCGGCCGGTGTCTCTGGCCATCTCGACATAGTAGATGGTGGCGCCGGTGCGCTGGGCGACGCCGGCGACCGAGGTCGATTGCGCGACATAACCGTTGCGCTCGGCGACATCGGTGATCCAGTCAGCCAGAACGCCGCCGCCCTGGCCGCCGACCGCCAGCACGGCAAGCTTGATGACGGGCTCGTCCGAAGCGTCGGCCCCAGGGCGAGATGATGGGACGGCGTCAAGCATCGGCGAAGGTCAGGCGCCGGCTTTCGCGCCGCCGCTGCAGCATGCCGATCGTTGAACGACGTGCGCTTTCGAGAAAGCGATCCCAGCGGCTTGGGTTGTGGACGACGTCGGCGCGGTAGAAGGACGGGCACAGCACCGCGGCATCCGCCACCTCACCGCAATTGCCGCAGCCGACGCAGCTCTGGTCGATATGCGCCACCGGATCGTCACGCAGCGGATCGTCGAGCGACTTCACCGACAGCGACGGGCAGCCGGAAAGCCGCATGCAGGCATGGTCGCCGGTGCAGATGTCCTCGTCGACGCCGAATTTCGGCTTCACTATCCGCTCGCCGCCCTTGATCGCCTTGTCGACCAGCGGCTTTTCACGGCGCTGCCGGTTGAGCATGCATTCGGACGAGGCGACGATGACTTTTGGCCCCTTCTCGCCCGTCGTCAGCGCCTCGCGCAGCGTGTCCTGCATCTTGCCGACATCATAGGTGCGGTCGATGTGGCGCAGCCATTTGACGCCCATGCCCTTCACCGCCTCGGTGATCGGATGCTTGGTCGACTTGGTCTTGTTGCCGGCGCGGGACGAAAGAATGTCCTGCCCCCCCGTCGCCGCTGAATAGAAATTGTCGACGATGACGATGACGCCGTCGTTCTTGTTGAACACCGCATTGCCGATCGAGGAGGTCAGGCCGTTGTGCCAGAAGCCGCCATCGCCGACGAAGGAGATCGAGCGGCGCTTGGCGTCAGGCGAATTGAAGGCCGAGGCCGAGGCCGGCCCCAGCCCGTAGCCCATGGTGGTGGCGCCGAGCTCGAAGGGCGGCATGATCGAGAACAGATGGCAGCCGATGTCGGAAGCGATGTGATGCTTGCCGAGTTCCTGCTCGACCAGCTTTGTCGCGGCGAAGATCGGCCGCTCCGGGCAGCCGATGCAGAAGCCGGGCGGACGGCCGGGAACGACGTTGATCAGGTCGGCGGCGTCGACGCCCTCGCCTGACTTGTTCGGCGCGCGCACCTCGCCCGGCAGCAGATACGGAGCCTCGGTGCGCAGGAAGGAGCCGATGCCGTCGAGCATGACCTGGCCGGTGTATTCGCCGGCCATCGGCAGGTGTTCCTTGCCGACGAGCTTCGTGCCGCGTCCGGCCTTGTGCAGCATCGCGGCAAAGGCCTGCTCGATATAGTTGGGCTGGCCTTCCTCGACGACGAGCACGGCGTCCTTGCCCTCGCAGAAGGACAGGAACTCGTCGTCGATCAGGGGATACACCGCATTGAGCACATAAAGCGGCACGTCAGTGTCGCCATAGGTGTCGGCGAGGCCGAGGCGCTGCAGCGCGCGGATGACCGCATTGTACATGCCGCCCTGCATGACGATGCCGACCGAGCCGTGATCCGAGCCGAAGAATTCGTTGATGTTGCGACTCTTGATGAAATCCACCGCTGCCGGCCAGCGTTTCTGGACCTTCTCCTTCTCATGCAGGAAGGAGGCGGGCGGCAGCACGATGCGGCCGGTGTCGCGGCGCGGTGCGTCCAGCGCATCGGCCACCGACATTGGCGGCCGCCTGTTGTCCTTGGCGATGAAATGGCCGTGCACATGGCAGCAGCGGATGCGCACCTGCAGCATGACGGGCGTGTTGGATGCCTCCGACAGCTCAAAACCGTCCTCCACCGCCTTGACGATCGACGGCAGATTGGGGCGCGGATCGAGCAGCCAGACCTGGCTCTTCATGGCGAAGGCATGGCTGCGCTCCTGCATGATCGAGGAGCCCTCGCCATAATCCTCGCCGACGATGATCAGCGCGCCGCCGGTGACACCGCCCGACGCCAGGTTGGCGAGCGCATCGGAGGCGACATTGGTGCCGACCGTCGACTTGAAGGTGGCCGCACCGCGGATCGGATAATGCACCGAGGCGGCCAGCATGGCGGTGGCGGTGGCTTCCGAGGCGCTGGCCTCGAAATGCACGCCGAGCTCGCCAAGGATATCCTGCGCGTCAGCCAGCACGTCCATCAAATGGCTGATCGGCGCGCCCTGGTAGCCACCGACATAGCCGACGCCGCATTGCAGCAGCGCCTTGGTGATGGCGAGGATGCCTTCGCCGGCAAACTCCTCGCCGGCGCCGAGCCGGAGTTTTTCGACTTCCTTGGCAAAAGACCGTTCGGCCATGGTGGCCTCCTTCCGTTGCCGCCCGGCAGGGCGGCGCGTACTTCAACTCAAATCTCGTGCTTGCGAATGTTCTTCAGCATCTTCAGCAGCGTGGCGATAAGGGTGGCGTATTCGGCATCGTCGATGCCGTCGAACATCGCCTCGAACGCGTCATGCATGGCCGGCCAGGCGCGGGTGAACTCGGCGCGGCCATCGTCGGTCAGGAACACGTGGCGAATGCGGCTGTCGGTGACGCCCTGCTCGCGCCGGACAAGACCTTGCCCTTCCAGCGTGTCGAGCGTGCGGCTCAAGGTCGACTGCTCGATCACCGTGTAGACCGAGAGGTCGTTGACGGTGACGCCGTCGGTGACGGAGAGCACGGCCAGCGTGCGGACTTGCGAAATGGTCAGGCCCTGCTTGCGGAACTCGTCGCGCAAGGTGGCGTTGTAGCGGCCCATGATGCGGTTCATCAGATAGGGCGCGAACTGCTGCAAGCCGATCTGGCCGAGGGTCGAGATGCGCTGGCGTTTTTCGGGAACGCTCTGCTCCATCACAGCCTCCCCGCCAGCAGGAAGCCGGAACCACCGCCAAGCCCGGCGCCGGGATGAGTGGAGGCGCCGATATGGTAGAGGCCCTTGATGCCGGTGTCGTGGTTGCGGCTCGCCTTGAACGGCCGCCACAGAAACGACTGGTCGATGGTCGAGGAGCCGCCATAGGGATCGCCGCCGACCAGGTTAATGTTCATGGCTTCGAGATCGGCCGGCGTATAGGCGCGGCGCGCGATCACGCTGTCCTTGAAGCCATCGATATGGTTGCCGAGGATCGCTTCAGCGCGATCGGCATAGGTCTCGCGCAGCTTCTCGGTCCATTGCCCGTCGGCCGGTGCCTCGAGTTTGCCGGCGGCATCGCCCTTGATGTGGCGTGGCGCCTCGGGCAATTGCAGCCACAGAACCGCCTTGCCGTCGGGACAGCGCGACGGGTCGAGCGCGTGCGGCTGGCCGACGCAGATGGTCGGCACCTCCGGCAGCAGGCCGCGCACCGCCTCGTTGCAGGCCTTGGACACACCATCGAGTCCCGGCGTCAGATGCAGCAGCGCCACCTTGTCCAGGCCCTCGCCGCGCCATGCGGGCGGCTTGTCCAACGCGTAATGGATCTGGAAATTGCCCTTGCCGTAGCGGTATTTTTGCGTCGCTTCGACGGCTGCCTCCGGCGCGTCCTTGCCTAGGAGGCGGCCGTAAAGCTGTGTCGGCGTGACCGAGCAGATGATGCTCCTGTTCGCCATAATCGTCTCGCCCGAGGCCAGCCGCACGCCACTGGCGCGACCATTGCTCTGAACGATTGAGGCGACGTCGGCGCCGGTGCGGATGTCGCCGCCCCGCTCCCTGATCAAGGCCTCGAATGCGGCCAGCAGGTTCCTCGCCCCGCCCTTGACGATCGGCGCGCCGGCGGCCTCCAGCGCAAAGGCGATCACCTTGGCGATCTGGCCGGAGAAAGCGTCTTCAGGCCCCAGGCCTGCATGCAGCACCCAGGGCGCCCACAGCGCGCGGATGGTTTCGGATTGATAGGTGCTTTCCAGCCAGCCGCGCGCCGGCACCAGCGCTTCGCCAAGAAAGCCGGCAAGATTGCGCGGGCTTCGCCGCCATGCTTCGCCGGCGAGCAGCCTGGTCGTCGGGTAGGACCACAGGCTGCCGCCGAGCAGGCCGAACAGCAGGCCGGCATCGCGCTCGATACCGCCGACATCACTGCCGTGCCGGTCGCCGTCGCCTGAGGCAACCTCATTGAGCGCGGCGATATTGGCGGCACGGTCGGTGCTAAGCACAGCATGACTGCCATCCGGCCTGAGCACACCGGTAGGCGTGGCGGTGTGGCAGAACTCGAGCCCGTGCCGCGCCAGGTCCTTGCCAAGCGCGGCAAAGGCCGGCGAGGTGATGAACAGGACAAAGGTCGTCGCCATCACATCATGGACGAAGCCGGGCGCGGTGATCTCCTCGGTGCGCATGCAGCCGCCAATGCGGTCGTTGCGCTCAAGCACCAGCACCTTCGCGCCCTTGCCGCCAAGCATCGCCGCGCAGACCAGCGCGTTGATGCCGCTGCCGACGATGATGTGATCGGGCGCGTTCATAGAGGGTTGCTCCCGGCAGGCAGGTTGGGGGCAATTGCGCGCGGTGGCGCTCTACGGCGCCCCCCTCTGTCCTGCCGGACATCTCCCCCTCTAGGGGGGAGATTTGCAGCTTCAGCGCCCCGCTCATTCCTGCGGCTTTGGAGATTGGCGAAGATGGCGACGACAGCCAATCTCCAAGGCAGCCGCTCCCAATCCATCACTACAGCGTTGCCTGCGAGCATGATCTTCTCCCGAAGACCGCCAACTGCCCTATTTCCCTGGCACCAGCGCCAGCGCGCGGATCGGGCTGCCGGTGCCGTGCTCGATCTTGAGCGGCGCGGCGATCAGGATGGCGCCCTTGGGCGGCAGCCGATCAAGGTTGCAGAGGCTGGCGAGGCCGTAGCGATTGGCCTTGTGCATAAGCGTGTGCGCCGGGAATGGCGGCTCCATCCCCCCTGCTTTGCCTGCATCTGTGCCGATCGTCTCGCTGCCCCAGCCCTTGATGTCCTTGCCGATCAGGAACTGGATGGCTTCCGCCGTCGGGCCGGGCGTATGCGGGCCGGTCTCGTCGGCATTGAGGAATTCGGCTTCCGAACCGTTGCGCTTGTACCAGTCGGTGCGCATCACCACCCACTCGCCGGCATTGATCGCGCCATGCTTGGCTTCCCATGCCTTGATGTGATCGACCGTGAGCAGGAAATCGTGGTCGGCGGCGGCTTCCCCGGAGCAGTCGATGACGTTGACCGGGCCGACGAAGTTCTGCGCCGGAATGGTGTCGGTGGCGCCGTCCGGATAGTCCTTGCCGGTGATCCAGTGCTGCGGCGCGTCGAAATGCGTGCCCGAATGTTCGCCGAGCTTCAGCCAGTTCCACGCCCACCACGGACCGTTCTTGTCATAGCGGGAGATCGAATGGATCTCGACCTTCGGCGTGTCGACGGCAAGCTCCGGCGGCAACTTGATCAGCGGCGTGTCCGGCCCGAGCGGCGCCGACAGGTCGACCACCTGGATGGCGCCGGAAAGAAGCTGGCCGGCGACCTCGCCGAGAAGTTTTTGCGTGTCCATGGTCTCTGTTCCCTCTTGGTGGATAGCTCTGAAGGCTCGTTGCGGCCCTTAATATCCTACTAGACGAAAACATATGCATCTGCAATTATCTTTAAGCATAAAGGAAATGGGTTGGGTGGGCGTGAGCGAGTTTGACGCCATATTCGTCGGGGCGGGCCACAACAGTCTGGCATGCGCCGCGCATCTGGCGCTCAAGGGTTGGAAAATCGGGGTTTTCGAGCGTAGCGAAACCATCGGCGGCGCCGTCCAGACCCGCGAATTCACACTGCCCGGCTTCCGGCACGATTTCGGTGCGATGAATCTCAGCCTGTTCGCCGGCTCTGCCTTCCACCGGAAATATGCAAATGAATTGAAAACGCACGGGCTGGAATTCTCCCCCGTAGCCGACTGCTTCGCCAGCGCCTTCCCTGACGGTCGCTGGTTCGGCGTCAGCAACGACCTGGAAAAGACCGCCTCGCGCCTCGCCGCCTTCTCGCAGGCCGACGCCGCCACCTGGCGGCGGCTGGTCGCGGCCTTCCCTGGAGAAGCCGAGCATCTGTTCAGAGTGCTGGGTTCGCCGATGAGTGCCCGCGCTCTTGCCGGCACCGCGTGGAACCTGTGGCGCAAGAAAGGCATGTCCGGCGCGCTCGACACCGGGCGGTTGCTGCTGTCGTCGCCCCGCGCCTGGCTGGAGGAGAATTTCGAAACTGCGCATGTCAGGACGACGCTCGCCGCCTGGGGCATGCATCTCGATTTCGCCCCCGACATCGCCGGCGGCGCCGTGTTCCCCTATCTGGAATCGATGGCCAACCAGTGCTTCGGCATGGTGCTGGGCAAGGGCGGCGCCGACACCATCATCCGCGCGCTATCAGGCATGGTCACATCAGCCGGCGGCAAGATCGCCACCGGCGCGGAAGTGGCCGAGATCACTGTTGCCGCCGGCAAGGCGACCGGCGTGCGGCTTGCGTCCGGCGACTTCCACATCGCCACCAAGGCAGTCATCGCCGGCGTTGCGCCGAGGGCGCTGCCCGGCAAGCTTTTGCCCGATGGCTCCGGCGACGCCGGCTTCGACATGGCAATGAAAAAATTCCGCCACGCACCGGGAACGATGATGATCCACCTGGCGCTGGACGATTTGCCGGACTGGCGCGCCGGGCCTGAGCTTCGGCAGTTCGCCTATGTGCATCTGTCGCCATCGCTCGACGCCATGTCACGCACGTATCAGCAGGCGATGGCGGGCATGCTGCCGGACGAGCCGGTGCTGGTCGTCGGCCAGCCGACCGCGGTCGATCCTTCGCGCGCACCCGAGGGCAAGCATGTGCTGTGGGTGCAGGTGCGCATGCTGCCGGCCGAGATATCGGGCGATGCGGCAGGCCTGATCGCGCCGGAGCACTGGGACGCGGTCAAGGAGCACTATGCCGAGCGCGTGCTCGACATCATCGAGCGCTACGCGCCCGGCCTGCGCCAGAAGATCCTCGGCCGCGCCGTGTTCTCGCCGCTCGACCTCGAGCGCGAGAACCCTAACCTCGTCGGCGGCGACCAAGTCTGCGGCAGCCACCATCTGGCGCAGAATTTTTTGTTTCGCCCGGCACGTGGATACGCCGGCTGGAACACGCCGGTCGGCAATCTGCATCTCACGGGCGCGGCGACCTGGCCGGGCGCCGGCACCGGCGCGGCCTCGGGCTACATGCTCGCGCAACAGCTTGGCGGGAGGTAGAAACAGGATTCTTCCGGATGAAGGAAACTTCTGGTGTGAAGGAGGGGCGAGGCGCGGTCGCCCAAGGAGCCTGAACCCACTGATCAGTCACAGACGCCGCGCAAAGAAAATACAACCAACAGGGGAACGACCATGACAATCAACAGACGCGAATTGCTCGGATACAGTGCGGCGGCACTTGGCGCAGCCGCCATCGGCTTGCCGCAGATCGCCAAGGCGGCCGGCGAACTCACCATCGCCTACAATGTCAACCTGCCGTCCTGGGATCCGACCACGGGGCCATCGGCGGTCAACCCGACCATTCAGGGTCTCTACCAGTCGGTGTTCGACCAGTTCATCCCGCAGAAGCCGGACCTTTCCTTCGCGCCCGGCCTGCTCACCGAATGGGGCTGGAACGACGACCGCACCAAGATGATGATGACGGTGCGCGAGGGCGTGACCTGGCATGACGGCTCCCCCTTCACGGCCGAGGACGTGGTGTGGTCGCTGCAGCGGGCGGGCGACGAAAAGACCGGAAACCCCATCCAGTTCGTCTGGAAGAACGTCAACAACTTCAAGATCGACGGCAACAAGATCACCGGCGACGTGGTGCAGTTCGACCCGGTGTATTTCAAGTGGATGTCGTTCCTGACCGGCTACATCATGCCGAAGGCCTACTACGAGAAGGTCGGCGCCGAGGGCTTCGAAAAGGCGCCGATCGGCACCGGCCCCTACATGGTCGACAAGTTCGAGCGCAACGCCTTCCTGCGGCTGAAGGCCAACCCGAACTATTGGGGCGGCAAGCCGGCCTTCGAGAATGTGACGATCAAGTTCGTCACCGACGCGGCGAGCCGCGTCGCCGAAATCGAATCCGGCTCCTCGCAGGTGACGCTCGAAATCCCCTATGAGGAGTATGACCGGCTGATCGCCAAGGACGGGCTGGCCGGCTCGTGCAAGAACGTCTCCGACATCGGCATGATCTTCTTCAACGACATCGAGGTGATGCTGGACAAGAATGTGCGCCAGGCCGCGGTGATGGCCGTCGACAAGAAGCTTTTGGTAGACCGGCTGCTGCGCGGCTACGGCCAGCCGATCGACACGCTGGAAACGCCGGAATACGCCGCCTACGATCCCTCCATCAAGGTCGAGCACAATCCGGAAAAGGCCAAGGAATTGCTCGCCGCATCCGGCTATTCGACGGAGAAGCCGGTCAAGTTCACGATCCAGACGACCAAGGGCTTCAAGCCCAAGGACTACGAGATGATCCAGGCGATCGTCGGCATGTGGCGCAAGGTCGGCATCGAGGCCACGATCGAGGTCTACGAGATCGCCAAGCACTATGAGCTGCGCGCCGCCGACAAGCTGGCGCCGGCCGCCTTCTACAATTGGGGCAACGCCATCGGCGATCCGACGACGTCGACCGGCTTTGCGATGTACGGGCCGAGCCCGCATTCGGTGTGGGACAGCCAGGACCTGATCGACATGATCAACCCGCTGTGGGGCGAGAAGGATGAGGCCAAGCGCATTGCCGGCTGGAAGGCCGTCGACAAATACATCGCCGAGCAGGCCTATGTGCTGCCGCTGATGCAATATGCGCAGCCGATCGTGCATGCCAAGGGCGTCAATGTGGTGCAGCATGTCTCCGGCGCGCTGCTGCCGGCGCTGATGACCCCGGCCTGATAGACTGCATGCGCGCCACCGCAAAAAGGTGGCGCGCCCCTTTTCGCCAGATGTACAGGCGACCATGCTTCTGCAAAGATTTCTGATCCGCCTGCTGACGATGGCGATCACGCTGTTTGGCGTGGCCGTCGTGGTCTTCGTCGTCATTCGCGTCGCGCCCGGCGACCCGATCGCGATGATGTTGCCGCCAGGTGCCACCGATGCCGACATTGCCCGGTTGCGCGCGCTCTACGGGCTCGACAAGACCATCGTGCAGCAGTTCTTCATCTGGCTGTCCGGCGTCGTGAGAGGCGATTTCGGCACATCGATCTCGCTGCGCCAGGACGTGCTGGGGCTGGTGTTCAACCGGCTGCCCGCGACGCTGGAGCTCGCCATCACAGCACTTCTGATGGCAGTGGCTATCGGCGGCACGGCGGCGATCCTCGGCGCGCGCGAACGCGGCACCGCGGTCGAGGCCGGCATCGACATAGCCAGCGGCACGGCGCTTTCCATTCCCGATTTCCTGTGGGGCCTCGTGCTGATCCTCTTGTTCGGCGTGCTGATCCCGGTGTTCGACATTTCCGGGCGCGTCTCGCCGCAACTCGACCTGCCCTTCGTCACCCAGTTTTACCTCGTCGAGAGCATCCTGCGGCTGCGCTTCGACCTGACCTGGGATCTGTTGAAACACATGCTGATGCCGGCGGTTGCGCTAGCGCTGCCGCTCGCGGCAATCATCGCGCAACTGCTGAAACAATCGCTGAAGGAGGTGCTCGACCTCGACTATGTCGTGCTCGCGCGGGTGAAGGGATTCTCGGAAACGCAGGTGGTCCTGCGCGAGGCGCTTAAGAACGCCGCGCTGCCGACGCTGACGTTGGTCGGCGTGCAATTCACCTTCCTGATCGGCGGCACGGTCATCGTCGAGCGGCTGTTTTCCTATGAAGGTCTCGGCAACATGGCGATCGATGCCGTGATCAACCGCGACCTGCCGCTGATCCAGGGCATCGTGCTGGTCTTCGCGCTGCTGTTCGTACTCATCAACCTCACCGTGGACATGATGTATGCGCTGCTCAATCCGAGGCTGCGCCATGGATGAGGCACGCATCGGCAGGCGCGGCTTGGGGCCAAGGCTGTGGCTTGCCGGCGGCTGGTTGCTGCTCGCGCTGCTGGCCGCGATCTTTGCACCGCTGGTCGCGCCGCAGGATCCGCTGGCGCAGGACCTGATGTTCGAACGCCTGCCGCCGTTCTGGATGAGCGGTGCCGAGCCGGGCTACTGGCTCGGCACCGACAGCCTCGGTCGCGATCTCCTGTCACGACTGATCTTCGGCGGCCGCATCGCCTTTGTCGTTGCCTTCGCAGCGGCCATTGCCGCCTGCCTGGTCGGCGCTTCGCTCGGGCTGATCGCCGGCTATTTCGGCGGCTGGGCCGACCGCATCATCTCGCGCATCGTCGATATATGGATGGCGTTCCCCCCGGTGCTGTTCGCCATCCTGCTGGTCGCCGTGCTCGGCACCGGCCTGAGCTCGGTCATCATTGCCATCGCCGTCATCGACTGGACGCGCTTTTGCCGGGTGATCCGTGCCGAGGCGATGGGGCAGGCGCGCATGGACTATGTCGAGAATGCGCGTATCGCCGGCTATGGCCGCATCGGCATCATGCTGCGCGAAGTGCTGCCCAATGTGGTGCCGTCGATCGTGGTGCTGCTGTCGCTGGAAATGGGCATTGCCGTGATCGTCGAGGCGATCCTGTCCTTCGTCAATCTGTCGATCTCGACCGACGACCCGACCTGGGGCGGCATCATCGCCGAGGGCCGGCTGTCGATCCATCAGGCCTGGTGGGTGCTGGTGTTTCCGCTGATCACGCTGATCCTGACCGTGCTGTCATTCAGCCAGTTCGGCGAGGCGCTGAAGGCTCGTTTCGATCCGGTGCTGCGATGAGCGCCGCTTGCCTCGATATTCGAAACCTCAGCGCCGCGCTGGCGAACGGACAGCGCGTGCTGCGTTCGGTGTCGCTCGCCGTCCAGCCCGGCGAGGTGCGCGCGCTGGTCGGCGAGAGCGGCGCCGGCAAGACGATGATCGGCAAAGCGGTGCTCGGCGTGCTGCCGTCCAGCGTGCACATCGTCGAAGGCGAAATGCTGCTGGAAGGCGAGGATCTCGGCCGGCTTCAACCGAAGGCGCGGCGCACGCTGATCGGCGCCCGCACGGCGCTGATCCCGCAGGATCCGCTGACCGCGCTCAACCCGTCGCGCCGCATCGGCCCGCAGATGACGGATAGGCTGGTGCGCATTCTTGGCTGGAGCGGACAGAGGGCGGACGCCCGCATCCGCCAGTTGCTGGACGAGGTGCAGATCCGCGACCCGGACCGCGTGCTGAGAAGCTATCCGCACGAGCTTTCCGGCGGCATGCGCCAGCGTGTGCTGATTGCGGCTGCCTTTGCCGCCGAGCCCCGACTGATCGTTGCCGACGAGCCGACGACGGCGCTCGACGTGACCGTGCAGAAACAGATTTTGCGGCTGATCGCGCAATTGCAGCGCGACCACGGGACGGCGATCCTGTTCGTCACCCATGATCTCGGCGTCGTCGCCAAGATCAGCCAGAAAGTGTCGGTGCTCTATGCCGGCAAGGTGGTCGAAGAAGCCGACACGGCGGCGCTTTTCGCAGCACCTCAACACCCCTACACGCGGGCGCTGATGGCGGCGACGCCGCGCTACACCGATCCGCTCGCCTCGCTGAAACCGGTGGATGAGGCGGTGCTGGCCGGACTGGCAACGGAGATCGCCGCCGCCGACCGGGCCTGGAGGCCGCCGCATGGCTAAGTCGCTCATCTCCGTGCGCGGGCTGAAGGTTGCGCTGCCCGACATGACGCGCAAGCCGCTGATCGGCCGTGCGCCCTTGGCCGAAATCCTGAAAGGCCTGGATTTCGACCTGCCCAGGGGATCGGTGACCGGCATCGTCGGCGAATCCGGTTCGGGCAAATCGACGCTCGGGCGCGCTTTGGTGCGGTTGCTGGAGCCGAGCGCCGGCAGCATCACATTCGACGGCCGCGACATCACGCATCTGCCGGAGGCGGAGCTGCGGCCGCTGCGCCGCAATCTGCAGATGATCTTCCAGGATCCGATGTCGTCGCTCAACCCGCGCCGCACCATTGCCAGCATCATCGCCGCCCCGCTCAAGCAGAACGGTCTCGGCGACAGGCTCAAGCAGCGCGTGGCGGAAGCCTTGCAGCGCGTCGGCCTGCCGCAAAGCTTCGCCAGGCGCTACCGCCACGAACTGTCGGGCGGCCAGCGCCAGCGTGTCGGCATCGCACGCGCCTTGGCGCTGTCGCCAAAATTCGTGCTGGCCGACGAGATCGTCTCCGGCCTCGATGTGTCGACGCAGGCGCAGATCCTGACGCTGCTGGAAAAGCTGGCCGCAGAGATGGGCCTGACCGTTGCCTTCATCAGCCATGATCTGTCGGTGATCCGGCGGCTGTGCCAACAGGTGATCGTCATGCGCGAAGGCAGGATCGTCGAAGCCAGCGCCACCGACGCCTTGTTCGAAAATCCACAGCAGGCTTACACGCGCGACCTCATCGCGGCCATTCCGCTGCCCGAGATCGATGCGGATTGGCTGCAACCCGCCGCGACATCCCCGGCATGAGAAAGCTCAACGCATCCGCACGCCGAAAAGCGGGCCTCGGACGTGCGCCGACCAGACAGACCGCGAAACGGAGGGTGACTGGAATGAAATACGCGATCAGAAACACGATGCTTGCGGCCGCCTTGCTTGGCTCGATGAGTGCGGCCTGGGCCGATACGATACCCGGCATGCGCGGCCACGACCACACCGGCATCACCGTGCCCGACATGAAGCAGGCCGTCGATTTCTTCACCGAAGTGGTGGGCTGCAAGAAGGCGATGGCGTTCGGTCCCTTCGCCGACGACAAGGGCACGTTCATGCAGGATCTGCTTGGCGTCGACCCCAAGGCAGTGATCGAGGAGATCACCCTGGTGCGCTGCGGTTACGGATCGAACATCGAACTGTTCAAATACACCGCGCCGGACCAGAAGGACGCGACACCGAAGAACAGCGATATCGGTGGCTATCACATCGCCTTCTATGTCGATGACGTCGCCGCGGCCAAGGCATATCTCGACGCCAAGGGCGTGAAGACACGGATGGGGCCGCTGCCAGTCAAGGAGGGGCCGGCCGCCGGGCAGACCATCCTCTATTTCCAGGCACCCTGGGGACTGCAACTGGAAGCGATCAGCTATCCCGAGGGCATGGCCTACGAGAAGGGTGCCGAAACGGTGCTGTGGAGCCCCAAGAGCCCGGAAAAGTAATCCGGGAGCGGGGGGGGGGGGGGGGGGCCCCCCCCCCGCCCCCCCCCCCCCCCCGCCGCGGGGGGGGGGGTTTTGTTTTTTTTTTTTTTTTTTTTTTTTTTGTGTGGGGGGGGGGGGGGGGGGGGGGGGGGGGGGGGGGGGGGGGGGGGGGGGGGGGG